>NZ_JBIBVC010000008.1:66162-366729 GCF_043080005.1 Streptomyces sp. NPDC015130
AGCCCGACTCCACGAGCCCGACTCCACGAGCCCGACTCCACGAGCCCGACTCCACGAGCCCGACTCCACGAGCCCGACTCCACGAGCCCGACTCCACGAGCCCGACTCCGCGAGTCCCGTTCCACCACGCCCGTTCCACCACGCCCGTTCCACGACTTCGGAGGCAGACACCAATGCGTCGTCCCACGTTCCGTTCCTCGCCACGCCGCCGGCGGCATGGCGCGCCGGCGGCCCTCGCCCTGGCGGCACTCACCCTCACCACAGCCCCGGCCACGGCTACCCCGCCCGCGTCCGGCGGCCACTGCGCCCGTCTGGCCCACCTCCGGGTGCCGGGCGCCGAACACCAGCAGGCCGCCTGCCTGGACGAGCTGACCACGGCCGGAACGGTCGCCTCCGGCCACACCGACCCGGCCGACTGGGCGGGGCTCACCCCCAAGGACCTGGCCGTCCCCAGCGGAGTGCCCGGCATCCAGATCGACGGCTACTTCCCCGACACCTCCACCACCAACACCAACCACGGGTGGAAGCACGACGCCCAGTTCGTCATCCGCATGCCCGACCGGTGGAACGGCGGCCTCGTGATCGCCGGCACCCCCGGCAACCGCGAGCAGTACGCCAACGACCGGGCCATCGCCGACTGGGTGCTCGCCCGCGGTTACGCGTACGCCGCCACCGACAAGGGCAACACCGGGCTCGCCTTCCACCGGGACGGCGACGCCCCCGGTGACGCGATGGCCGAGTGGAACGACCGGGTCACCGAGCTCACCCGTGCGGCCCGTGCCACGATCGCCCAGCGGTACCACCGCCCGCCGTCCCGCACCCTGGTCACCGGCATGTCCAACGGCGGCTACCTGGTCCGCTGGCAGCTGGAGAACCACCCCGAGCTCTACGACGGGGGAGTCGACTGGGAGGGCACCCTCTGGCGGGCCGACGGCCCGAACCTGCTGGACTTCCTGCCCCCGACCCTGCGCGCCTACCCGAAATACGTCGCCGGCGGCGAGGGCGCGGACGCGGCCCGCGCGGAGATGCACGCCGCGGGGTTCCCCGCCGGGTCCGAGTTCCTGTGGCCGTACCACCACAAGGTCTACTGGGACCTCACCCAGCGCATCTACCGCGAGGAGCTGGACCCGGGCTACGACGGGGCGACCGAGGCGGGCACCCCGTACTGCGCCACGGGCACGCCCGGCTGCGACGCCGACTACGACTACGCGTCCCGCCCCGACGAGGTCCGGCGGGCGGTCGAGCGGATCGCCCTGACCGGACGCATCGGCAAGCCCCTGATGACCCTGCACGGCACGCTCGACGCCCTGCTTCCCATCGGCCGGGACTCCGACGTGTACGCGCGGATGGTGCGCGAGGCGGGCCGCGGCGGGCTGCACCGCTACTACCGCATCGAGGGCGGCACCCACGCGGACTCCCTGGTCGACGCGTTCCCGGACCGGCTCAGGCCCCTCACGCCGTGCCACCGCACCGCCTTCACGGCCCTGGAGGACTGGCTGAGGAAGGGGCAGCGGCCGCCCGTATCGGGCACCGTCGCCCTGCCCGCCGGCCAGGACCCCGTGACCCTGGCGAACACCTGCTCCCTGGACACGCGGAAGCCCACCGGCACCCGGCCCTGACCGCCTGCACCGCTCCCGGTCCTGACCGCCGTCCCGTCCCGCCACGACCAGTGCCTCCGTGTGCCGCCCTCCTATGGTGGTCGTCCCTATGGATCTGCCTCTCTTTATGGTGGGCGCATCCATGGGTCAGGGCCCGGGCTCTCCCTACTGTTTCCGGCCATGACGCATACATTTCCCACCCCGGACCCGCTGCCGTCACCCGCTGCCGCGACCGAGCTGAGCGGGCGCACCGCACTGGTCACGGGCGGCGGCAGTGGCATCGGCCGGGCCTGCGTCCTCGCCCTGGCGCAGGCAGGGGCCTTCGTCCACGTGGTCGACCGGGACGGCGACTCGGCCAAGGCCGTCGCCGAGCTCGTCGGCGGCCGGGCGCAGGTGGCCGACCTCGCCGACCCGGACGCCATCGGCCTCCTGCCGGCCGAGATCGACATCCTCGTCAACAACGCGGGCCTCCAGCACGTCGCCCCGCTCACGGAGTTCCCGCCGGACCGGTTCGAGCTGATCCAGAAGGTGATGGTCACCGCCCCGTTCCTGCTGATGCGGAGGACCCTGCCGCACATGTACGCCCGCGGGTGGGGCCGTGTCGTCAACGTCTCCAGCGTCCACGGCCTGCGGGCGAGCGCCTTCAAGTCCGCGTACGTCACCGCCAAGCACGCCCTGGAGGGGCTGAGCAAGGTCGCCGCGCTCGAAGGCGCCCCGCACGGAGTCACCAGCAACTGCGTGAACCCGGGCTACGTCCGTACGCCGCTGGTCGAGGGCCAGGTCCGCGACCAGGCCGCCGCCCACGGCATCAGCGAGGGCGACGTCCTGACGAACGTGATGCTGGCCCGCTCGCCCGTCAAGCGGCTCCTGGAGGCCGAGGAGGTCGCCGCGGCCGTGCTGTGGCTGTGCGGCCCGCACTCCGGCTACCTGACAGGTGCCTCCCTGCCGCTCGACGGCGGCTGGACCGCGGGCTGACCCGCACCTTCCCCCGTACCGCTCCCGCCCCTTCGCGTACCACCCCCGTCCCGTCCGTTCGTGAAACCGGTGAATCCATGTCTGACGCCACCACCCAGTCGAGAAGCGGCATCGGCCGCATCGTCGGAGCGAGCCTGATCGGCACCACCATCGAGTGGTACGACTTCTTCCTGTACGGCTCCGCCGCCGCCCTCGTCTTCAACACCCTGTTCTTCCCCAGCGCCGACCCCCTGGTGGGCACGCTGATCGCCTTCATCACGTACGCCATCGGTTTCGCCGCCCGACCGCTCGGCGGCATCGTCTTCGGGCACTTCGGGGACAAGGTCGGACGCAAGAAGCTCCTGGTGCTGAGCCTCCTGATGATGGGCGGCGCCACCTTCGCGATGGGCCTGCTGCCCACGTACGAGAACATCGGCGTCTGGGCGCCGATCCTGCTGACCGTGCTGCGACTGGTCCAGGGCTTCGCCCTGGGCGGCGAGTGGGGCGGCGCCGTCCTCATCGTCTCCGAGCACGGCGGCGACAGGCACCGCGGCTTCTGGGCCTCGTGGCCGCAGGCCGGCGCCCCGGGCGGCAACCTGCTCGCCACCGGCGTCCTGGCGCTGCTGGCCGCCGTCCAGTCGGAGGCCGACTTCCAGGCCTGGGGCTGGCGGATCCCGTTCCTGCTGTCCGGTCTCCTCGTGGTGATCGGCCTGTGGATCCGCGTCTCGGTCTCCGAGTCCCCGGTCTTCCTGGAGGCCCAGGCGAAGGCCGAGGCGGCCGCCGCCGCGGGCGTCAAGGAGGAGGCCCCGGTCGTCGAGGTGTTCCGGCGGAGCTGGCGCGAGGTGCTCTCGGCCATCGGCACCCGCTTCGGTGAGAACATCTCGTACTACATCCTCACCTCCTTCCTCCTCGTGTACGTCACGGTTCACCTGGAGCTGCCGAAGAGCACCGCGCTGAACGCCGTCCTCATCGGCTCGGCCGTCCACTTCGTCACCATCCCGCTGTGGGGCGCGCTCTCCGACCGCATCGGCCGCCGCCCGGTGACCCTGATCGGCTCCGCGGGCATGGCGATCTGGGCCTTCGTCTTCTTCGGTCTCGTCGACTCGAAGTCGTTCGTGGTGATCGTCCTGGCCGTCACCGCCGGCCTGCTGCTGCACGGCGCGATGTACGGGCCGCAGGCCGCGTTCATCTCCGAGATGTTCGACACCAAGGTCCGCTACTCCGGGGCCTCCATGGGCTCACAGCTCGCCTCCATCCTCGCCGGCGCCCTCGCCCCGATCATCGCGGTGGAGCTCCTCAAGGACTACGGCACCTCCACGCCCATCAGCATCTACCTCTGCGCGGCGGCCGTGGTCACCACCATCACGGTGGCCGTCACCAGGGAGACCCTCGGCCGCGACCTCAGCCGAGGACGGGACGAGACACAGGCCGAGGAGCCGTCCGCGGTCACCGCGGGCGACCGAGCCTAGGGCGTGTTGCGAAAGTCCCGCCTGCCCGACGGCGCCTGGCACGCACGCTCGCCGCGTTGTCGGGATCACCCCGATACATCCAGTATCGGGGCGACCCTCCGCCTTGCGATCGCACGCACCAGACGCCGTCGGGCCCGCCCTTCGGGCGGCCGGCGCTACTTTCGCAACACGCCCTAGCACCCCCCACCCAGCCTCAACGGGTCCCCGGCCGGGGCCCCGTAAGCCACCCCCTGGCCCGTCCGTGGCCCGCCCGGTCCGTCGTCGTCATGGGTGTGACGACGACGGACCGGGCGCGTCCACCGCAGAACCACCTGCCCGTACGACCGCGAGGAGGCCCCATGACCGCCGGTCGTCGAGCCGATGCCCGAACCCCTTCGCCCACCGAGACGGCCGCGCGCCGTGTGCTCGACCTGCTCGCCGCCGACTCCCCGGCCGAGGAGCTCGCACTCGAACCCGCGCGCTCGCGGGCCGGCGGCGCCGCCCCCGCGGACGTCGAGTGGATCGAGGAGACCACCGAGGTCGCCCTCTCGGTGCGGCGGGTGATCGACCAGTACCGGCGCCGGGAGGCGGAACTGGTGGCGCTGTTCGACACCGCCGGCGACCTGGCCCGGCTGCGGGACCTCGACGCCGTCCTGCGCGCGATCGTCCGCCGGGCCCGGGCGCTGCTCGGCTCGGACGTCGCCTACCTGACACTCAACGACCCGGTCGCGCACGACACGTTCATGCGGGTCACCGAGGGTTCCGTCTCGGCGGCCTTCCAGCAGCTGCGCCTGGGGATGGGGGAGGGCCTGGGCGGCCTCGTCGCGCAGACCGCCCGCCCGTACGCCAGCACGGACTACCACGCCGACCGCCGCTACCGGCACACCGGCACCATCGACGACGGGGTGTCCGAGGAAGGGCTGCGCGGCATCCTCGGCGTCCCCCTGCGCCTGGGCGAGGAGATCATCGGCGTCCTGTTCGCGGCGGACCGCACCCCGCGCGAGTTCACCCCCGACGCCATCGCCCTCCTCGGCTCGCTCGCCGACCACGCCGCCGTCGCCATCGACAGCGCCCGCCGGCTGGGGGAGACCCGTACCGCGCTCGCCCGGCTCGAAGCCGCCAACGCACGGGCCCACGCCCACAGCAAGGCCCTCCACCAGGCCTCCGACGCCCACGACCGACTGTCCAAGCTGGTCCTGCGCGGCGCCGGCACCGACGAGGTCGCCGCCGAGATCGCGGCGCTCCTCGGCGGCGGGTCGCCATCCACGACACCGACGGCAGCGAACTGGCCCGGGTCGGCACCGACCCGGTGGCGCCACCGCCCGCGAGCCTCGACGCCTCCCACACCGAGGGCCGCGCGGTCCACGCCGACGGCGTCTGGACCTGCGCCGTCCTCGCCGGAGCCGAACCACTGGGCGGCATCGTCCTGACCGGCCGCGCGGACCTCCCCGAGGCCGACCGGCGGCTGTTCGAACGCGCGGCGCTCGTCACCGCCATGCTCCTCCTGATCCGCCGCTCGGTCGCCGAGACCGAGGACCGCGTACGGGGCGAACTCCTCGACGACCTCCTCGCCGGCCCGGCCTCCTCGGCGCACTGGGACGGGGGCAGCCTCACCCTGCGCGCCCGACGCCTCGGGCTCGACCTCGCCCGCCCGCACGCCGTCGCCGTACTCGACTGCGAACCGGCCCTGCGTCCCCGGCTCGCCGCGGAGAACGCCCGCACCGCCCGTCGGCTCGGCGGCCTGGCCGGCACCCGCCACGGCAACACCGTCCTGCTCGCCCTCTCCGAACGGCCCGGCACGCTCGCGCGCGACCTCGCCGCCGACCTCGCCCGGATCATCGGCGCACCGGTGACCGTGGGCGCGGCCGGCCCCGGCACCGGCCCCGAGAACCACGCCGCGCTCCACGCCGAGGCCCTGCGCAGCCTCACCGCGCTCCACTCCCTCGGACGTACGGGCCAGGGCGCCGACATCGCCGAGCTCGGCTTCATCGGCGTCCTGCTCGGCGACCGCGCCGACATCGCCTCGTACGTCGACCGTGTCCTCGGCCCCGTCCTCGCCTACGACACCGAGCGCGGCACGGAACTCGTCCGCACCCTGCACGCCTACTACGACCAGGGATCGAGTCTGGCCCGCGCCAAGGACGCCCTGCACGTCCACGTGAACACCGTCGTCCAGCGCCTGGACCGCGTCGCCCAACTCCTCGGCCCCGACTGGAACACCCCGTCCAGCGCCCTGGAGCTCCACCTGGCGCTCCGCCTCCACCAGCTCTCCCGAGGAACGCCCAGGACGAAGTCCTGAACTCGTCGTTTCTATGGCAACGCGCGCCACATTGCGGCCCGGGGAAGTGGTGGGCCGACATGTGGGCCGGAGTCACCGCCGTTCATCAGGATGTCGCCATCTCACCCCCTTCCCCCTTCTGGAGATGCGCATGAGGATCGGACAGCGAAAGTCCGGACAGCGGACGTCCGGACAGATGAAATTCGGACAGATGAAATTCGGGCAGCTGAGGTTCGGGCAACTGAAGGTTGGACGGCTCCTCGTCGCCGGCCTGGCGGCCGTCGGACTCGCCGCGACGACGGTCGGCGGTGCGACAGCGGCCGTGCCCACGCCGACCCCGGGCGCGCTGCAGCAGTACGACATCAGCGCGACCTACGTCAGCGGGCTCTCGTCCGGCGGGTTCATGGCCAACCAGCTGCACGTCGCCTACTCCGACGTCTTCGAGGGCGCGGGCATCTTCTCGGCCGGCCCGTACGACTGCGCCCAGAACAGCGTCAGCACGGCCCAGTACGCGTGTATGGACACCTTCATGCCCCGCAAGACCCCGGCCCAGCTGGAGCAGTTGACCCGCGACCGGGCGGCGACCGGAAAGGTCGACGCGGTCGCCAACCTGGCGGGCGACAAGGTCTGGTTGTTCCACGGCACCAACGACACCACCGTCAAGGCGGCCGTGAACGACGACCTCGCGAGCTACTACCGCGACTTCGGCGCGAACGTGGTGTACGACAACACGTCCGCCGCGGGCCACGCCTGGGTCAGCCCGCTCGGCCCCAACTCCTGCTCCTCCACCAGCTCGCCGTACGTCAACAACTGCGGTGGCGACCCGGTGCGGGGCATGCTGACCCACCTGCTCGGCGGCGTGAACGCGGCGAGCACCTCCGCCCTGACCGGCAAGCTGGTCCGGTTCGACCAGAGCGCCTACGCCCCCGGCGGAAACGCCGGCGCGATCAGCATGGGCAACGAGGGCTTCGCCTACGTCCCCCAGTCCTGCCAGAGCGGCGCCTCCTGCAAGCTGATGGTCACCCTCCACGGCTGCTACCAGTACTTCGGTGTGGTCGGCAACGCCCTCATGGACAAGGCGTACCTCAACGAGTACGCCGACACCAACGACATGATCGTCCTCTACCCGCAGGCCACCACGATGACCGGCAACCCCCGTGGCTGCTGGGACTGGTGGGGGTACAAGTCGGCCGACTACGCGCAGAAGAGCGGCCCGCAGATGACGGCCGTGACCAACATGGCCAGGGCGCTCGGCGCGGGCTCGGCGAACCCCCCGGCCGGCCTGCCCGCCCCGACCGGCCTCACCGCCACCGCGACGACGGAGACGAGCGCCTCGCTGTCCTGGAACGCCGTCGCGGGCGCGGCCTCGTACGACGTGTACCGCGACGGAACCAAGGTCAACAGTGCTCCGGTCACGTCCACCACGTACACCGACACCGCCCTGACCGCCGCCACCACCTACTCCTACGCCGTGGCCGCGGTCGACGCCGCCGGGACCGTCGGCACCCGGTCCGGCACGGTCAATGCCACCACCACGGGATCCTCCCCGGTGTGCGTGACGGCCAGCAACTACGCCCACACCCAGGCCGGCCGGGCCCACCAGTCGGGCGGCTACGCCTATGCCAACGGCTCGAACCAGAACCTCGGCCTGTGGAACGTCCTGGCCTCCAGCACCCTCAAGGAGACCGCCCCGGGCTACTGGGTGAAGTGCTGACCAGCTCCGTCGGCAGCCGGACAGCCGCCTCGCCCGTGGTGCTCACGGGCGAGGCGGCCTACACGAGTCCCGGCTGCCCGGACTCGTTGAAGCGGTGGACCGACCGTCGCAACAGGTCGAGGAACTCGCCGAGGTCGTTCGTGATCCGGACGAACTCGCCGTCCGTGGAAGCGCGGAGCGAACGCCGGACGGCGCCGTCCGCGCCGAGCGCGTACAGGATCCCGCCGCCGTCGGAGCCGATCAACACGGCGGGGACGGCCCCGCCCACCTCGGGCAGCTCGACGCGCTCGTCGAGTGAGCGCCCATCCTCACATCTCGCCCGGTGCCTGGTGCCCGGGGGGCGTGACGGGCTCAGGCGGTGGCGTGCCGGATGTGCAGGTGTCCGTCGAGCGGGTAGGTGGGCGGCGCTGCGGGGAGGGTGCTGTCGAACTCGTACCCGCACTTCACCGCGACGCGGCAGGACGCCAGGTTGTCCTCCTGGTGGAGCAGCGTCAGGTGCTCCAGTCCCTCGGGCCGGAAGGTCTCCAGGGCCCAGGCGGTGAGCGCTTCGAGGGCCCGGGGGGCCACGCTGCGCCCGCGGGCCTGTGCCGCTGTCCAGTAGCCGACCTCGGCCGAGGGCTTGCCGGGCGCGACGTCCTTGAGGACGACGTTGCCGACCACCTGCCCGGTCGCCGTGTCGTCGCCCGGGGATTCGAGGACGGCGAAGCCGAACCGCGTACCCGCCGCCCATTTCTCCTCGTGGGCCCGCACCCACCACACCGCGTCCTCCTCGGCCTCCAGCGAGACGTTCGTCGACCCGCGGATACCGGGATCCCGGAAGTACTCGACCAGGGCCGGGACGTCCTCGACGCGCCACGGGCGCAGCACGAGAGCGGGTGCGGTCGGTGTCGTGGCGGCGTGGAGCGTGACAGAAGTGATCATCATCCGATCGTATGACGGACTCCGTCGTGGGGCAGGCGGACCGTGACGACAAGTCCCCCCGAGGGGCCGGGGACGAGGTCGAGGGAGCCGTGGTGGGCGCGGACGACGCTGTGCACGATGGCGAGACCGAGGCCGACACCGGCGTGTTCGTCGGTGCGCGCGCGGTCCGTTCCGCGCCGGAAGGGTTCGGTGAGAGTCGGCACCAGCTCCGAGGGGAGCGGCGGCCCCGTGTTCTCGACGCGGATCACGCTCGTGTCGCCCAGCGTCCCGGTGCGGACCGTCACGGTGCCGCCGGTCGGGAGGTTGTGGACGATCGCGTTCTGGACGAGGTTGGTCACCATCCGCAGCAGGAGCTCCTCGGAGCCGCCGGCCGGTGCCGCTCCGCCGGTGACGTCGAGGGTGATCCCGCGCTGTTCGGCGAGGGGAAGCAGGGTCTCGGCGGCCTCCTCGGCCACGAGGGAGAGGTCCACGTACTCGCGGGTGACGTTCCCCCGGTCGCTGCGACTGAGGAGGAGGAGCGCCTCGGTGAGGTCGATCGCGCGCGTGTTGACGGCCTGGAGTCGTTCGACGAGCTCGTCGCGGTCCCGTGCGGGGTCCCTGCGGGCGACGTCGAGCAGCGTCCGGGAGATGGCCAGGGGCGTGCGCAGCTCGTGCGAGGCGTTCGCGGCGAACCGCTGCTGCTCGGCGACGTGAGACGCGAGCTGTTCGAGCATGGTGTCGAAGGCGTCCGCGAGCTCGCGGAACTCGTCCTCCCGGCCTTCCATCCGGATCCGATGGGAGAGCGATCCCCGCCCCGCCGTCCGCGCCGCGGCGGTGATCCTGGTGAGCGGGGCGAGCATCCGGCCGGCGAGGAACCATCCCCCGACGAGGCCGAGCACGAGGAGGAAGGCCATGGCCGCGGCGGCGGCGGGGGCGAAGGTGCGCACGAGCAGGTAGCGGTTGGGGGAGACGCCCAGGAGGCCTTGGGAGTTGTCGGGGACGTAGCGCAGCAGGAAGCCCCACACGACGGCCATGAGGAGAGCGCCCGCGACGGTCAGGAACCCGGCGTAGCTGAGGGTGAGTCTCAGCCGGACGCTGAGCCCGGGTCGTCTACGCACGCGTGCCGCCGGTCCGGGGATCGGCACCGGAACCGGCACCCGCATCCGCACCCGCACTGGCGCTGTCCGCGGCACCGGTGCCCGGCTCGGTGGCGATGCGGTAGCCGACCCCCGGAACCGTCGCGATGGCCCACGGCTCACCGAGCCGTTTGCGCAGGGCGGAGACGGTGATGCGGACGGCGTTGGTGAAGGGGTCGGCGTTTCCGTCCCAGGCCCGTTCGAGCAGCTCTTCCGCGCTGACGATCCCGCCCTCGGCGGCGACCAGGACGTCGAGCACCGCGAACTGCTTGCGCGTGAGCGCGACGAAGCGGCCGTCGCGGTAGACCTCCCGGCGGAAGGGGTCGAGACGCAGGCCCGCGATCTCACGGACCGGGGGCCGGGCGTACGCGCGTCTGCGGTCGAGTGCCCTGAGCCGCAGGACGAGCTCCCGCAGGTCGAACGGTTTGGTGAGGTAGTCGTCGGCGCCGAGCTCGAACCCGGACGCCTTGTCGTCGATGCGGTCGGCGGCGGTGAGCATGAGGATCGGGATGCCGCTGCCGGAGGCGACGATGCGCCGGGCGACCTCGTCGCCGGAGGGGCCCGGGATGTCGCGGTCGAGGACCGCGAGGTCGTAGGAGTTGAGGGTGAGTAGTTCCAGGGCGGAGTCGCCGTCGCCGGCGATGTCGGCGGCGATCGCCTCCAGCCGGAGGCCGTCCCGGACGGCCTCGGCCAGGTACGGCTCGTCCTCCACGATCAGTACGCGCATGCCCGCAGCCTAGGCAGCAGGACGTATCGGCGACGTATGAGGAGTCCCGGTAGGCGACCACCACCGGCGCGACGCCAGCCCGGCCAGTACGGCGCCGGTGGCGTTGAGCAGTACGTCGTCCACGGAGGACACCCGGTCGAGCCGCAGCACGTACTGCGCGGTCTCGATCAGGACCGAGCAGCCCGCCCCGAGCGCCAGGAGCCGCGGCGCGGACGCCAGTGCCGCGAACCGTACCGGGGCGAAGAACCCGAGCGCCGCGAAGACCAGCAGGTTGCCGCCCAGACCCATCGGCCCCATCGTGACCAGGTCCCGCAGCGGGACCAGGCTCACCCGGGGAGGCACGACACCGGCCCCACCGCCCGGCATCATCGTCATCCACACGAACGGCGCCGTCCCGTGGACCATGCCCACCTCGGCCAGCGACTTCCGCCAGGCCCGCGCGACCCCGGCGGCGCGTCGGCGGCGCGCCAGGGCCCACACCACCAGCAAGGCCGGCGGCACCAGGGCCAGCGTCATGAGCACCACGCCGTTGAACGTGCCGAAGCAGATGCCCCACTGCCCGGTCCCGCACGCCGGAGCGGACATCATCAGCGGTCTGCGTACGGCGAACAGGGCGCTCGCCACGGCGAGGACGGCCGCCCCGAGGAAAAGGATCCTGCGGGTGCTGCGGGGCGGAGGCGAAGCCGTGATGCCGCCGGTGTCGAAGTCGTTCATGAGACCATGAGACACGGAGGACGGTAGCGACGGCGTATCCGATTCTCGATATGCCCGCGATACACGGAACACGGCACACGGAACACGGCACACGGAACGCGGTCCACGGAACGCGACACACGGCCCCCGATGTGTGCGCCGCCCCGAGGAACCCGTCCGACCCGTGAGGAATCCGGCCGGCCCGTGAGGAATCCGGCCCGGATTCGCCCCTCTCGATCAGCAGTAGTCTTCGATCATGGCCCTGACACCACAAGAGTTTCACGACCACGCCGCCACCGCCGCGGATCACGAACGGCGGCTTCCGCTGGCCCGTATGACGGGGTGGGAGATCAGCCCCTTCGAGCCGGACGGCCTGCGCGTCGCGCCATTGCGCCCGCCGGTCCTTCCCGAACCTCCGCGGCACGGCGAAGACCCGTCCGACTGCGATTCCTGCCGCAGCAAGGAAGAAGGAATCTGGTTCAACGACCGCTGGCGGCTCACCCGGATCGAGCGCGTCGGTGTGCCGCTCGTCCTGATGCTGCATCCCCTCGAACACTTCGACCTCGCGGACCTCCCCGACGACATGGCGGCCGAACTGGGCGTGCTCAGCACGCACATCGCCCGCCACGTCCAGGCGCTGCCCCACATCGCGCGGGCGCACGTCTACCGGATCGGGGACGGCGGCGCCCACCTGCACGTCTGGTTCTTCGCCCGCCCCGAGGGGCAGGCCCAGCTGTACGGGTCGTGGATGGTCATCTGGGACGACCTGCTGCCGGAATACCCGGCCGACGTCGCCGAGGCGGACGCGGCGATCGTGGCGGACGCCCTGGTCGCCTCGTACGGAGGCCGACGGTCGGTCGCCGACGACTGATCCGCCGGAGCGTGATCCCGCAGCCCCGCCTCGCCTGTCCGCATCGCGACAGGGAGGCGGGGCTGTTCTTTCTGTCGCTCATCCGGATATCCGAATCTCCTGTCGGACGTTGAGACGAAGATCGGTCGAATCGAGCATGCTCAAGCGAACTCAGTTGATGAACAAGACCAGTTGTTCCTGTGGGGCTCGATGGAAGTCCACCGACGGGCAGGCCGGTAAAACCCTTGGACGGCGCGAGTTCGCAAACGGAAAAATGCCCCTCCTGTCCACTTCGACAGGAAAGGCAAGGTTGATATGGGAAAGCCTGAATCGCGCAAGAGTTCGCCGAGCAAAGGCTCGGTGCTTCTCGCGCTCCGTTTCTACGGACGGGAGCTGGCCCGGCTCAAATGGTGGGCAGCGCCCGCCATGCTGCTTCCGGCACTCGGCAACATCGGAATCTTCTACATCGGGCCCCTGATCGTCGCCAAGGTCGTCGGCCGCATCTCGGGGGACTCCGACGGCGGCATCGGCCCGATGATGCCCTTCGTCCTCGGCTTCGCCGGCGTGCTGCTGTTCGCCGAAGCGCTGTGGCGGGTCGGTCTGCACTGTCTGAACCGTCTCGACGCCCTCGGCATCGAGCACCTGTACGTCATCGGCATGGACGCGCTCTTCGCCAAGGACGCCGCCTTCTTCCACGACAACTTCGCCGGCTCGCTGACCAAGCGGGTCCTGAGCTTCGCCTCGCGCTTCGAGGAGTTCGTGGACACCCTCACCTTCTCGGTGATGGGCAAGTTCGTACCCCTGATCTTCGCGTCGGTGGTGCTGTGGACGTACGAACCCCTCCTCGTCGTCGGGCTCCTGACGATGATCGCGGTCACGTCCCTCTGCGTACGTCCCCTGATCCGTCGCCGTCAGGCGCTCGTCGACGAGCGGGAGGAGGCGATCGCCCGTGTGTCGGGCCACGTCGCCGACAGCCTGATGAACATGGACACGGTCCGCTCGTTCGCCGCCGAGGACCGCGAGGCCGCCGAACACCGCGCCCGCTGCGCCGAATCGCGCCGCCTCATGCTGCGCTCGTGGGACTACGGCAACCTGCGCATCGACACCCTGATCGCACCGATGTCCGTGCTGACCAATGTCCTCGGCCTGTTCCTCGCGCTCTCGCTCGGCGCGCAGAAGCACGGCGTCGAGGCCGTCGTCGTCGCCTTCACCTACTACTCCAACGCCACACGGATCATGTTCGAGTTCAACCAGATCTACCGCCGTCTGGAAAGCTCCATGACCGAGGCCGCGCAGTTCACCGAACTGCTGCTGACCTCGCCGACCGTACGGGACCCGGACGTGCCGGAGCCGCTCCTCTCCGACGGCGCGGACGTGCGCTTCGAGCGGGTGACCTTCGCCCACGCGGGTTCGAAGCCGCTCTTCGAGGGCCTCGAACTGGCCGTGCCCAGCGGGGCGAAGGTGGGATTCGTCGGACGCTCCGGCGGCGGCAAGACCACGCTCACCCGGCTGCTGCTGCGGATGACGGACATCGACGGGGGCCGGATCACGATCGGCGGCCAGGACATCAGCAGGCTGCGCCAGGCCGAACTGCGCAGCCTGATCGCCTACGTGCCGCAGGACCCGGCGATGTTCCACCGCACGCTGCGGGAGAACATCGCGTTCGCCCGCCCGGACGCCACCGACTCCGAGATCCGCTCCGCGGCCGAGGCGGCGCACGTCACGGAGTTCGTCGACATACTGCCCGACGGCTTCGACACGATGGTGGGGGAGCGCGGAGTGAAGCTCTCCGGGGGCCAGCGCCAGCGGGTCGCCCTCGCGCGGGCGATCCTGCGCGACGCACCGATCCTGCTGCTCGACGAGGCGACCAGCGCCCTGGACTCCGAGAGCGAGATCCTCGTACAGGACGCGCTCTGGCGCCTCATGGAAGGGCGGACCGCGCTCGTCGTCGCGCACCGGCTCAGCACGGTCGCCACCATGGACCGGCTCGTCGTCCTCGACAGCGGACGCATCGTCGAGCAGGGTACGCACCACGAACTGCTCGCCGCGGAGGGCGCGTACGCGAAGCTGTGGCAGCACCAGTCGGGCGGCTTCCTCGACGACACCACCGCGGCCGCGAAGGCCGAGCAGGTGTAGCCCTCATCGCCCCCTGACCCCGGCCGCGTGCACGTGGCCGTCCTCACGCCGTGCAGCCTCCTCGGCGAGTCTCCTCGGCCGGCTGCACGGCCCGCCACCCTCCCGCCCTCAGGCTCCAGGGCTCTCCTCGCCCTCCGGAAGCAGCTCCGGCATCCCTTCCACCAGCACCACGACGCCGACCACCTCGCCGGCTTCGGACCGGCCGACCCAGACGGGATGGGTGCCGTCCCCGGTCGTCGCGAAGGCCACCAGCTCGCCGCCGGACGCCCGGTCCCGGGTACGCAGCAGGTACATGGAGTCCTCGATGTGCTCGTACGCGTCCTGATCCAGGTCCGGGTCTCCCTGGATCAGGACCTTCTCGTAGAGCGTGAGGAGCGGCGGCCAGGCTCCGGCGTCGGCGAAGCAGCCCGTGGCACCGTCGGTCGTGAATCCGAAGATCCCGTTCTCCGGGAGCAGACGGGGGTCGTCGTGGGGCCCGGCGGCCATCTCCCAGGTCGCGGCGGGTGCGTCGCCGACGAGCACACGGACGGCCATGGTGTCCGTACGGGTGACCTGGCCGTTCGTCCACTCGCAGTGGTAGCTGTGGCGGGCCTGCGCCTCCTCCAGCACGTACTCACCCGGCGGGACGGGGACCGTGATGTGCGGGCCGTCGCCGTCGTCGTCCGGGCCGGAGACGGCCAGCAGCCCGCTGGGCACAGGCAGGACCCCGATCCGGCGCGGCTCCACGACCGTCATCTCGGGGTGGTACCCGTCGGTCACCCGCACACCGGGCCGGAACAGCTCCGTGAGCGGGCCGGGCTGCGCGGGGCGGGGCGGGCGCCAGCAGGTGGCCGGCGGGGCGCCGCCGGTGCCGTCGTCGGCCGTCAGGGTCGCCCCCGTCGCCGCCGTGAACACGGTGACCTCGAAGGCCGAGAGGTCCGTGAGCCCGTGGAGCTGCGCCGAGAGCAGGGGCCACTCCCCGAAGGCGGGCCGGTCCGTCCAGCGCTCGTCGTCGCCGAGCCTGGGCACGGTGACGGAGGCACCTCCCCGGCTGCCCCGGGGCTCCTCCGTGCGACTGCCCCGTCCGTCCGGGAAGAGCTCCACGGTGACGCGCGGACACGCCTCGTCGAATTCCGCCATCTCCGGGCCGGTGTAGCTCCAGGCGACGGTGTGCCGGTGCAGCAGCCGCGCAGGGTCGTCCAGCAGCCGCAGGTCCAGCGCGTGAGTGCGGCGGCCTTGCGCGTCGTAGACCCACAGCCCGACGTGGTGGTCCCGCCACGAGACGAGCCGTACCTCCAGCGGAGCCTCCCGGCCCTCCGTCCGGTACACGACCACGTAGGGCAGCCCGGCGGCATCCCGTTCACGCGCCTCCGCCACCGACATCGGCCCCCAGGGCGCCCGGTCCTCCAGGTCCCACGCCCGCGCGTACCCCACCTCGACGACCATGACCGCTCCCTGCTCCCACTCGCCTCCGTGCCGAGAGGCAACGTAGCCGCCCCCGGTGACAACGGCCCCACCGGGCTCGGGGGAGGAGCCCTCGCTCGACCGCCGGCGCGGCCATGACGTCGGAGCGCGGTGGTTTCCGGGGCAGGCGTGGCCGGTGCGCCGTAGCATGAGTTCCTTTGCGAATGAACACTTGTGACGAAGCGTCATTTCCGTGCGAAAGGACTCCGGTGACCTCGATACGCAGCGCTCTCGCCTTCCCCCTCGTCGCCGCTTCCCTGGCCCTGGCCGTCCCGGCGGCCTCGGCGACAGGGACGAACACGAACACGAACACGGCCACCGTCTCCGTCTCCGTCGAGGAGGCACGGCTCGACAGGGCCGCGCCCCAGGAGATCCTCAGGCGCAGTGGATTCGCCTCCCTGGCGCCGGAGTTCGCCGCCGCCCTCTCGGGCGCCGACTCCTTCGCCGAGGCCGAGAGGACGGTCGCCCGGTACGGATCGGGACTCTGGCGGCGGGCCGTGGACCGGGCCCAGGGCCGCGGGAGCGCGGGAGGCGACCTCTCGCGGGACGACGACCGGCCCCTGTACTGGTCGCGCCTCGCGCTCACCCGGGAGCTCCGCTCCTGGAACCCCGACTTCAGGATCACCGAGGAGGGCAGGACCCGGCTGCTCGACCGGCTCGAACGCTCCTCCCGAGGCCAGGACTCGATCCGCCACCCGGCCGGGAAGGGAGTGAAGCGCATCCTGCTGACCGGATTCGACCCGTTCACGCTCGACCGGGACGTCCGGATCAGCAACCCCTCCGGAGCCACGGCGCTCGCCCTGGACGGCACCTGGCTGCGCACCGCCGACGGCTCCCTCGCCCGGGTCGAGACGGCCGTCTTCCCCGTCCGCTGGGCGGACTTCGCCGACGGCACGGTCGAGCGGACGCTGCGCCCGCACCTGCCCAAGCTGGACCTTTTCACCACCGTGAGCCAGGGCCGGCCCGGTCGCTTCGACATCGAGCGGACCAACGGAGCCTGGCGCGGCGGCTTCCCCGACAACGAGAACCTGTCCCGTACGGAGACCGTGCCCGTCGCCGATCCGGCCACGCAGCCCCAGTGGACGTCGACGACCCTGCCGTACACGGCGATCACGGCGGCCTCCACCGGGCGGTTCCCCGTGTACGACAACACGTCGGTGACCGAACTGCCGGCCGGTGCGGACACTCCCGTGGTCCGCCCCGACGGACCCACGCCCGGCTCCGCGGCCCGGGCGGGCGGCGGCGGGAACTACCTGTCCAACGAGATCGCCTACCGGGCCACCCTGCTGCGCGACCGCCTCGGCCTGACACGGCTGCCCGGCGGCCATGTGCACACGCCTGTCCTCCAGTTCGGTCCGGGGAACACCGACCCGGCGACGGGCGCGGTCACCGACCCGGAGTTCGTACGGAACCGGCTGGACATCATCGCCCAGGTGCGGTCGATCGTCGCCGTGGCGGCAGCGTCCGCGCAGCGCTAGGGCGTGTTGCGAAAGTCCCGCCTGCCCGACGGCGCCTGGCACGCACGCTCGCCGCGTTGTCGGGATCACCCCGATACATCCAGTATCGGGGCGACCCTCCGCCTTGCGATCGCACGCACCAGACGTCGTCGGGCCCGCCCTTCGGGCGGCCGGCGCTACTTTCGCAACACGCCCTAGGCCCTGTCGTCGAACTCCCGCTGCTCCGCGACGACATGCACGCACTCTCGCCGCACCGGGCGGAGGCACTGCCGGGAGCAGGCCGACGCCCGCCGAGCGGATCTCGGCGGGCGTCGGCCGACGTGGCAGGCGCCGGACGGAAAGCGGTCAGGCAGCGCGTGCCGGCGGCCAGCCGCCGTAGGGCACGGTGATGAGCTCCATGGCGTGGCCGGCCGGGTCCATGAAGTAGACCCCGCGTCCGCCGTCGTGGTGATTGACGGCGCCGGGGTGCTGCCGGTGCGGGTCGGCGTAGTGCTCGATGCCGTCCCGCGTGATGCGCGCGTAGGCCGCGTCGAACTCCGCCTCCGAGATCAGGAAGGCGTAGTGCTGCGGGGTGATCTTGTCCGCGGGAATGGTCGCGAAGTCCAGTGTGACGCCGTTGCTCAGTTCGACCGCGATGAACGGTCCCCACTCCGCGGTGATCTCCAGGTCCAGCAGTTGCGCGAAGAACTCCGCGGACTCCCGGTTGTCCCGGGCGTGAACGATCGTGTGATTCAACTCGACTGACAAGGAATGCCTCCGAAGGCATCTCCTGACACCTCCATGCCTCACCCGGTCGGTGACCGGCACGCGATGTCGCCGTACAGCTTAGTAGGATCTTCGGCGCGGCGTCGAGTGATCCTCGCCGGACCCACGGCGTACGGCCTCCCCGGTCCGGCCGGACCCACGGCGTACGGCCTCCCCGGTCCGGCCCGGCGACGGCCGTGACGTGCGCGGCGCACTCCGGCATAGGAGCCTGGTGGTGTGGCCAAGGCACACAAGGCGGCGACCGACGCGCACCGGCGGAGCTGGCTGAGCGGGGCCCCGCCGCCCCGCTGGGTGCGGGTCCTGCCCGTGCTGCTGCTCGTCGGCGTCGCAGTCGCCTCGGTCACCGACTCCGTCCCGCTCGACATCGGTTTCCTGCTCGGCGCGGTGCCCCCGCTGGCCGTCCTGGCCTACGGACCGTGGGCCACCGCCCTGCTCGGCGCCGCGACGATCGCACTGCTGACCGTTCCCGTCTTCAACCTCGACCGCCCCGGGAACACCGACCTCATCACCCTGGGTTTCGTCGCCTCCCTGAGCGTCTTCGTCTCCTTCGTCCGCGGGCGCCGGGACGAGCAGCTCGACCTGGAACGCACGGTGGCCGAGACGGCGCAGCGGGCCATCGTCCCCGACGTACGGCGCCGGGTCGGGCCCGTGCGCTGCGCGAGCCTCTACCGCGCCGCCGAGCGCGGCACCCTGGTGGGCGGCGACTTCTTCGACGTGCGGACCGGACCCCGCGGCGTGCGGGCCGTCCTCGGCGACGTACAGGGGCACGGTCTGTCGGCCGTCGCGACGGTCGCCTCCGTCCTGGGGGCGTTCCGCGAGGCCGTGCTGGACGACGTGGACGCGGAGGCGATCGCGGCGCGGCTGGACCGCAGGCTCGTCGTCGACTCGGCGCGCACGGAGCACGCGGAACTCTTCGCCACGGCCGTCCTGCTGGACTTCGCGCCGCAAGGACGGGAGGTCCGGATGCTGGCCTGCGGCCACCCGCCGCCGATCCTGCTGCGCGGCGGAGCCGTGAGCACCCTGGAGGTCGACCCCGGACCGCCCCTCGGACTGGGCCTCGCCGGCGTCATGCCGGGAACCGCCGCCACGGCCTCGCTGCTGCCCGGGGACCGGCTGCTCCTGGCCTCGGACGGAGTCCTGGAGGCACGGGACGCGTCCGGTGCCTTCTACCCCTTCGTCGAGCGTCTCGCCCGTATGACCGGAGTCGGCCTGGACCAGCTGCCCGACGAGATCTGGGCCGACCTGAGCGGCTTCAGCCCCAAGATCCAGGACGACGTCACCCTGCTGATCCTCACCCTGGACCCCGCCGGACCGGACTGACGGATCACCGCACCAGTTCGGAGGCCAGCAGGTCCATGAGCAGCCCGTCGTGCCAGCCGCCGTCCGCGTCCCGCTCGTACTGCCGCATCACGCCGACGGGCCGGAAGCCCGCCTTCTCGTAGCAGCGGATCGCGGCGAGGTTGTCGGCCGCCGGGTCGATCACGAGCCGGTGGTGGCCGACGTCGTCGACCAGATGGCGGGCGAGGGTGCGGACGGCGTCGGTGCCGAGGCCCTTCCCGTGCACCGAGGGGTCGAGGAACAGGTCGATGCCGGCGTGCCGGTAGTCCGGTTCCTCCTCGGCGTACCACTGGATCATTCCGACGATCCGGTCGTGGTGGAGCACCGTCAGGCAGTGGGTGTCCGGATCCGCGAGGTCGGCCGCCACCTCCGCCGCCATGTCGTCCCCGCCGCGCCACCGCGCCCTGACCTCGGGGGTGGTCCGGATGGCCGCCAGGGCGGAGACGTCCCCGGGGCCGGAAGGGCGCAGGACCACACTCGCGCCGCGCAACTCGTTCATGCGCCCCAGCCTGCCCCGGGGACCGCCCGCAGGGCCACACGGTTTTGCGGCGATCCACCGGCCGCCCCGGCGGCCTGTGCGACGCTCCGGCGTCCTCGTCACCGGGCTCGGCCGCCCTCCCCGTCGTGCCGGGTGCCGCCGCGCGGGCGATCCTGAGGGCATGGGTCGCCCGTTCCCGCGACGGCTGCCGCCCGCCTATCGGGCGGCGGCGCGCCGGGCGCTGCGCGTCACGATCGCCGCCGGGGCCGGGTTCTACGTCCTGCTCTACGCCTTCGACCTGCCGGTCGGGGCGACGTACGCGCTGTTCGGCGCCGTCGCGATGGCCGGGCTCTCCCATCTCCCCGGCTCCGGGCGGCAGCGGGCCAGGACACTGACGGCCGCCCTACCGGTCTGCTGGGTGCTGATCACGCTCGGCACCTACCTGTCCGTACGGACGTGGAGCGCCGTGCTCGGGATGCTGGTCGTCGGCTTCGCGCTGGCCTTCACTGCCGTCGGCGGGCCGCGCTTCGCGGGCGCGGCCACGGGACTGCAACTCATGTACATCCTGCCGTCCTTCCCCCCGTACGACCCCGGTTCGCTGGGCGAACGGCTCGCGGGCGCGACGCTCGGTCTCGCCCTGCTGATCGTCGTGGAGGAGACGCTGCTGCCCGAGCCGGCCGCCGTGCCCTACCGCGAGCGGGCCGCCCGGGCCGCCGACGGTGCCGCGCGCTGCGCGGACCGGCTGCGCAGCGCCCCGTACACGCTTCCGGAGACCGAGCTGCGCACCGCCCGGGCCCTGAGCACGGAGCTCCGCTCCTCCCAGGTCCCGGAGGCGGAACGGCCGGCCGGAGCGGGGCTGCAGCAGCGGGCCCTCGCCCACACCGGCCTCGCGACGCGCACCCTGCTCGGGCGACTGGCGGTCCTGACGCCGCCCCCTCCGGGCGCGGTCCCGCCCCTCGACGGAGCCGACGCGGGGGGACCGGACCCGCTGCGGGCGGTCGCGGAGGTGGCGCGGGAAACGGCAGCCCGCCTGCGGGGCCGTGCGCCCGACGGGCGGGCGCACGCCGCCCTGCGTCGGACGCGTCAGGCGCTGGTGGCGGCCGAGGGCGGCTCTCCCGCCGCGCTGCGCCGTGACGCCGCGCTCCTGGAGGTGGCGGACGCGGCGCTCGCGATGTCCACGGCGGCCGACATCGCCGTACGGGGCCGAGCGGCCGACGCACCGGCCCCGGGCCGCTTCTGGTACGCACGGCAGCGGGCACCTCTGCTGTGGTGGCGGCGGCTGTCGGGCCACGCGGGCGGCCGGTCGGTGTTCTTCCAGAACGCCGTACGCATCTGCCTGGCCCTGGCGGCGGCCCGGCTGATCGCGGGCATCGACACGCTCCCGCACGGCTTCTGGGTGCTGCTCGCGACGCTGACGCTGACCCGGACGACGGTGCGGGAGACCCGGACGACGGTACGGAAGGCGCTGACCGGCACCCTCGTCGGCGCGCTGGTCGCCGCGACGCTCCTCGCGGTCGTCGGCACCGACATCGAGGTGTACGCGGTGGCTCTCCCGCCGCTGATGCTGGTCGCCTTCACGCTGGGGCCGGTGAAGGGCGTCGGCTGGGCGCAGGCGCTGTTCACGGTGGTGATCGCGCTGGTCTTCGCACAGCTCGCACCGGCCACCTGGCAGCTCGCGGAGTTCCGCCTGCTGGACGTCCTGGCCGGCAGCGCGATCGGCGCCGTCTTCGGGCTGCTCGCCTGGCCGCGGGGCGCCCATGACGAACTGCGGCGGTCGGTCGCGGTGCTGCTGCGGATCGCCGCGGAGATCGTGGTGGCCACGACGGCGCAGGTCGCGGCGGGCGGGCGGCGCGTGCCGGTGGTCACGGCGCCGGGACACCGCAGCCTGCAGCACGCCCTGGTCATGGCGGAGTCGGCGTACGCGCAGTACCAGAGCGAACCCCGGGGCCCCGGCCCCGCGCCCGTCTGCCGGGACTGGCAGGCCGCGCTCATCGCCGGACACCACACGCTGTGGGGCGCCGACCGGCTGCTCGTACCGGCCGAGCCGGTCGTGATCCCGCCGCTGGGCCCCGAATCCTCGGCCTCCGTCATCCGTACCGGCGACCGGGTCGCGGCGGGCATGCTGCTGACCTCCGCCCGCATGGACCCGACCGGAGACACCGCGGAGACACCGGGGCGGCTGCACGCCCCGACGGCCGTCGCCACCCTGGCCACCGACCCGCCGGGCGCGGGGCGCGCCTATTACGCGACCGTGTCGTGGCTGGCCTCCCTGGCGACGGACCTGGAACGGCTCGCGGCGGAAACCGAGACCGAGGCCGAGGCCGATACAGAGGCCGATACAGAGGCCGAGACCAAGGCCGAGACCAAGGCCGAGACCAAGGCCGAGACAGAAACCGGCAGTCACAGCGATAGCAACATCGGCAGTGGCAATGGCAATATCTCGGGCACACCCGGCCTCCGCGCCCGACGACCCCCCACGGAGCACCCATGAGCAGTGAACCCGTCCCCTTCCAGGTCCACGAGGCGGGAACCCTCCTCCACGGGACGAAGGCGGACCTCGCTCCCGGGGACCTGGTGCGAGCGGGCCACGCGTCGAACTTCGAGGCCGGACGGGTGTCCCGGCACGTCTACGTCTCCGAGACCCTGGACGCCGCCGCCTGGGGTGCCGAACTCGCCGCCGGCGACGGCCCGGGCCGGATCTACGTGGTGGAGCCGACCGGCGCCCTGGAGGACGACCCCAACGTGACCGACAAGAAGCTCCCGGGCAATCCCACCCGCTCCTACCGCACGCGCGAGCCCGTGCGCGTGGTGTCGGAGCTGGAGGGGTGGACCGGGCACTCCCAGGAGAAGATCCAGGCCATGCTGGACGGGCTGGACGATCTTCGGCGCCGGGGCGCCGCCACCATCCTGGACTGACCGGGGCCGGAAGATCGGCCGGAGTCAGCCAAGCGGCCGGAAAAGGGTGCATGCTGGGCACGAGCAGCCATCGAGTTCCTGTCTGGAGGTCGAAAGAGTGAACGCCGGTGACGGGAGACGACGTCTGCCCGGCCGTGTCACGGCCGGAAAGGGCGCCGCGGCGCACCGGCCTGCCGGTGCCCGGAGGCGGCTCGCCCGGGGCGGTGGCGAGGTCCCTCTCGACCGGCTCACCACGCGCGGCCGACTGGCCTGGCTGAGCTCCGCCGTTTCCCGGATCGGCACCACCCTCGACCTGGAACGCACCGCCCAGGAGCTGGCCGAGTTCACCGTGCCCCGCTTCGCCGACGGCGCCGCCGTCGACATCCTGGAGAGCGTCCTGCGGGGCGAGGAGGGCGCACGATGGACGGGCACGGGCGTCCCGCTCATGCGGGCCACCGCGGTGTGCGCCGTCGAGGAGCTCTCCTCCCTGGAGCCGACCCCGGTGGGCGAGACCACCACCACCGGGCGCGTCGAGGAGGCGCACGAGACGCTGCTCCACCGCTACTGCCTGCGACAGGGCAGGTCCGTGCTGGTGAGCCGGATGAGGAGGGACGACTTCCTCAAGGTCGCGCCGACGGAGAGCGCGGCGGCGAAGATGCGGGCCGCCGGCGTGCACAGCTACCTCGCCGTACCGCTGATCGCCCGCGGGCTGCTGCTCGGCAGCGCCGACTTCGTCCGCGGCCGCGGAACGCCGCCGTTCTCGTCCACCGACCTCGCCCTGGCGGAGCAGCTGGCCTCCCAGGCCGCCGTCTACATCGACAACGCCCGGCTGTACGGGCGCGAGCGCGAGCACGTCGTCTCCCTGCAGCGCGCCCTGCTGCCGCGCGCGACCCCGGTGACGCCCGGGCTGAGCGTGCGGGCCGAGTACGCGCCCTCGTCGGCCCACCACGGCGTGGGCGGGGACTGGTACGACGTGATGGCCCTCCCCGGCGGACGTACGGCGCTCATGGTGGGCGACGTCATGGGCCACGGGCTGCCCGCGGCGGCCACGATGGGGCGGCTGCGGACGGTGGCCCGCACCCTGATGACCCTGGACATGGCCCCGGAGCGCGTACTGGCCCGGCTGGACCTCGCCACTCGTGACCTGGAGGACGAGCAGGTCGCCACCTTCCTCTGCGCCGTGTTCGACCCGGCCGACTCCACGTACACGCTGGCCAGCGCAGGACACCTGCCACCGCTGCTCCTCGACGGGCAGGGCTCCGCCGAGTTCGTGGACGTACCCGTGGGCGCGCCGCTCGGTTCGGGGGTGATCCCGTACGACCCGGTCCGCCTGAAGGTGCCGAAGGGCGGCAACCTGGTCATGTACACGGACGGTCTCGTCAAGTCACGGCACGCGGACATCGACGACCAGCTGGAGTGCCTGCTCTCCGCGGCGCGCGGACTGGGCCCCGAGGCCCTCGAAAGCGGCGGCCTGATCGGGTGCGCGCCCGCCGACGCGGCCCGCTTCGACGAGGCCGTACTCCTCGTCGCGACGACCCTGCCGGAAGACCCGGACGCCGTGCGCGAGTGGCAGCTGCCGCAGGAGGGCCGCGCTGCCTCCGTCGCCCGGAACCTGGTCACGGACCAGCTCGCCGCATGGGATCTGGAGGAGCTCGCCGACGTCTTCGAACTCGTCGTCTCCGAACTCGTCGGCAACGCCCTGCGCTACGGGAACGGTCCCGGGAGCCTCCGGTTGCTGCGGGGCGACCGTCTCGTCGTGGAGGTCTCGGACACGGGCCCCGACCTGCCCCAGATCCAGCACGCGGAGCTCAGCGACGAGGGCGGCCGAGGACTTCAGCTCATCAACATGCTGTGCCGCCGCTGGGGCTCCTGCCGCACGGTGACCGGCAAGGTCGTCTGGGCGGAACAGAACCTTCCGTCCTGAGCGAGGGCCTGCCCCCGCCCGAGCGAAGGCCTCGTCCTCACCGAGGCGGACGCACCTTCGCCGCCCCGCCGCTGGAGGCCTCCGCGCTCCCGGGCAGATCGCCGGGGCGCCCCACCCCGCTGCCGGCGGCCGCCGCGTGCAGCGCCTTCAGGGCGATCAGGAGCACGCCGATGTCGTCCAGGTAGACCGGATCCGGGATCAGGTCGATCGGTGACACGGTGTAGACCACCGCGGCCCAGAACAGGGCCTTCGACTGCAGCGGAACACCGGCGTCCAGCAGCAGCCTGCGCGCCTGGAAGACGCGGAAGAGCAGTACGGCCGCGCATCCCGCCACCACGAGCACGAGAACGACGGCCACGACGAGCCAGAGGGAACCGTCCATGCTGCTCTCCTGCCCGAGGACGCCAGGCCGCGCCGGTCGTCCGCGGCGGATACCAGGCTACGACGCGAGCCGTTCCGTCCCCTCATGCGTACGGATGAGCCGTGGGGGCCAACGTATCGGGGTTCTGGAAGAAATTGAAGAGATCGCGCAAATCTTGCACATGATCTCGTAGAACAGAGATGGCTGGGCGACCATGCACTGTGCCCGTGCGGGCATCGGCGGTCCGGGCCCTGCCGTCAGGAGGTGGGGTGGTGGCTGGTCGGGAGCCAAGTGCGGACTGGCTTGTCGAGCAATTGCGAAATTGGCGCGACATCTTGCGTTCACTTGTTGAGGGTGATTGAGTGTGCCGCGCCCCGCAACGCAGACGCCGTCCGTCGGTGGGGCGACCTCCACGTTCTTGCCCGAAGGGGACCACTCGATGAGAAGTGCCAGGCTCCGCCGTACCCGCCGCGCCAGCGCGGTCACCCTCGTCTCCGCGATGACGCTGACCGCGCTCGCCGCCTGCGGCACGAGCAGCAGCGACAACGACGGTGACGGTGCTTCGCAGCAGAGCGAGCAGAACGGTCCGACCGACGCCTCCGCCCCGCTGGACCCGAAGACCAAGGTGTCGATCACGATCGACTGCATGCCGCCCGCGGCGAAGGCCGCCGAGCTGAAGGAGTGGAAGGAGGACGTCGCCGCGTTCAACAAGACGTACCCGAACGTCACGATCGAGGGCCGCTCCACCCCCGGCCAGTGCCTGGAGCCGCCACGCTTCACCGCGATGCTCAAGGCCAAGTCGCAGCCGGACGTCTTCTACACCTACTTCACCGACCTGCCGCAGGTCCTCTCGGAGGACGGCGCCGAGGACATCTCCGCGTACGTCAGCGACAAGACCGTCCCGGCGCTCAAGGACATCGACCCCGACGTCCTCGGCTCCCTCAAGCAGGACGGCAAGCTGTACGGCCTGCCGACGAGCAACTACACGATGGGCCTGCTGATCAACCGCAAGCTCTTCAAGGACGCCGGGCTCGACCCCGACGCCCCGCCGCGGACCTGGGACGAGGTCCGCGCCGCCGCGAAGAAGATCGCGGGCCTGGGCGAGGGCATCTCCGGCTTCGGCGAGTACAGCGCCGGCAACACCGGCGGCTGGCACTTCACCGCCCAGCTGTACAGCCTCGGCGGCGACATCGTCGACACGAGCGGCAAGAAGGCGGCCTTCAACAACGACCTCGGCAAGCAGGTCGCGAAGAACCTCCGCGCCATGCGCTGGGAGGACGACAGCATGGGCAAGACCCAGCTGCTGAAGTGGGGCGACCTCCAGAAGCAGATCGCCACCGACAAGCTCGGCATGTTCCTCGCCGCCCCCGACGACATCACCTACATGGTCCAGCAGCTCGGCGCCACGTACGAGAACTTCGGCATGGGCCCCATCCCCGGCGGCAAGAACACCCTCGCCGGCGGCAACAACTACATGATCAAGAAGGGCATATCGCCCGACAAGATCAAGGCCGGCATCGCCTGGCTCAACTTCAAGAACCTGACCGTCGGCAAGGGCCAGTTCGACTGGTCCCGCGCCAAGTCCGACAGCCTGCCCGTCGGCCTCCCGCAGCCGAACTTCTGGCTGAACGAGTCGAAGAAGACGGACGACGCCGGCCGCGCCGCCAGCGCCACCATGCCCGTCGCCAACTTCAGGGCTTTCATGGCCGACCCCGTCCCCGGCAAGGCCGAGCCGCCGAAGGCCCAGGAGATCTACAAGGTCCTCGACAACGTGATGTCCGGCATCCTCACCAACAAGGACGCCGACGTCGACAAGCTCCTCTCGACCGCCGAGACGCAGGTCAACCAGGTCCTGGCCAACCAGTGACGGGACCGGGCGGGGCGGGCGTCAGCCACGGCCCGCCCCGCCCGGCACCCCAGCCAGCAGCCACGGCAGTCCCGTACCAAGGAGCACGCATGTCGGCCCCGAGCCTGACCCCGAGCAAGACGGCGCGTCCACGCCGCTCCACGCCCCGCAGCGAGAGCCCCCCGGCCCCCGGCGGCGCGTTCGCCAAGAACCTGCGGCGCAACCTGACGGCCCACGCGTTCCTCATCGGAGCCGTCCTCTGTTTCGCGATCTTCTCCTGGTACCCGATGGTCAGGGAGTTCCTCCTGGCCTTCCAGAAGACCGAGAGCGGCCGGACGGTCTGGGTCGGACTGGACAACTTCACCACCGTCTTCAACGACCCCGCCTTCTGGCAGGCCTGGGGGAACACGCTCTGGTTCACCGCCCTCGCCCTCGTCCTCGGCTTCGCCGTGCCCTTCGTCCTCGCGCTCACGATCAACGAGTTCCACCACGGCAAGGGATACCTGCGGCTCCTCGTCTACCTGCCGGTGATGCTGCCGCCCGTCGCCGCCGTGCTGCTCTTCCAGTACCTGTACGACCCGGGCTACGGCCTCCTCAACGAACTGCTCGGCCTCCTCCACCTGCCCGAGCAGCAGTGGCTCCAGGACGCCGACATCGCGATGTTCTCCCTCGTCGTCGCCTCGACCTGGATGAACATGGGCGGCGCGACCCTGATCTACCTCGCCGCGCTCCAGGGCATCCCGGGCGAGCTGTACGAGGCGGCCGAGCTCGACGGCGCCGGCCTGTTCCGCAAGATCTGGCACGTCACCATCCCGCAGACGCGCCTCATCCTCTCGCTGATGCTGCTCATGCAGATCATCGCGACCATGCAGGTCTTCGTCGAACCCTTCCTGCTCACCGGCGGCGCCGGACCCGAGGGCTCGACGACCACCGTCGTCTACCTCATCTACCAGTACGCCTTCAACTTCAACAACTACGGCGCCGCGGCGGCCCTCGGCCTGCTCCTGCTCGTACTGCTCGCCGGATTCTCGGCCGCGTACGTGAAGCTCAGCCGCTCCGAGGACGCGTAGGACCCGGGAGAACAGCATGTCCACACGTACGCTCATCTCACCGGCCGTGCTCGCCAGGCCCCGCGGCAAGCGCCTGTACTGGAGTGCCTTCGCCCTGGTCACCGGCGGCTTCACCCTGGTGTTCCTCGGACCCCTGTACTGGCTGGTCTCCAGCGGCTTCAAGGACACCCAGGAGGTCGTCCGGACCCCGCCGACGCTGGTGCCGGAGAGCTTCACCCCCGAGAACTACAGCCGCGCCTGGGAGGTCATGGACCTCTCCTCGCTGCTGTTCAACACCTTCTACTACGCCTTCGGAGCCCTGGCCTTCCAGCTCGTCCTCGACGTGGCGGCGGCCTACTCGCTGTCCAAGCTGCGCCCGGTGCTCGGCAAGGCGATCCTCGGGATGATGCTCGCCACCCTGATGATCCCGGCGACCGTCCTGGTCGTGCCCCAGTACCTGACCGTCCTCGACGTGCCGGTCGTCGAACGGAACCTGCTGAACACGCCGTGGGCGATCTGGCTGCCCTCGGTCACGAACGCCTTCAACATCTTCCTGCTGAAGCGGTTCTTCGACTCCGTCCCGAAGGAGATCCTGGACGCCGCCTCGATGGACGGCGCGAGCCCGACGCGGATCCTGTGGTCGATCGTCCTGCCGATCTCCCGGCCGATCCTCGGCGTGGTGTCGATCTTCGCGGTCGTCGGCGTCTGGAAGGACTTCCTCTGGCCGATGCTCACCCTCCCCGACCCGGCGAAGCAGACCCTCAACGTGGGCATCTACTCGCTCTCCAACGGGGTCCCGGTGAACGTCCTCATCGCCGCCCTCACCATCGCCTCGCTGCCGACCCTCCTCGTCTTCCTGGTCTTCCAGCGCAACATCATGGGCGGTCTCACCGCCGGCGGCCTCAAGGGCTGAAGCCCGCACCGCCCCTTCCCCCGAAGCCTTCGCCGTCGTCCCGGGCCCATCCTGTCCCCGCTGCTCAGGGACGACGGCGAAGAACCCCTTCCGGTCCGTGAAGACCCCTCCCTGCCCGAGAAGAACTCCCCCTGCCCGAAAGGAACACCCCGTGGCAGCCCCCACCCCGACCCGCACCGCCGACTGGTGGCGCGACGCCGTCATCTACCAGGTCTACCCGCGCAGCTTCGCCGACGGCGACGGGGACGGCACCGGTGACCTCGCGGGCGTCCGGGCCAGACTGCCTCACCTCGCCGCGCTCGGCGTCGATGCCGTCTGGTTCACCCCCTGGTACGCCTCCCCGATGGTCGACGGCGGCTACGACGTCGCCGACTACCGCGCCATCGACCCCGCCTTCGGCACCCTCGACGAGGCCGAGAAGGTCATCGCGGAGGCCGCCGAACTCGGCCTCCGCGTCATCGTCGACATCGTCCCCAACCACGTCTCCGACCAGCACACCTGGTTCCGGGAGGCGCTCGCCGCCGGCCCCGGCAGCCCCGCGCGCGACCGCTTCCACTTCCGCCCCGGCCGCGGCGAGCACGGCGAACTCCCGCCCAACGACTGGCCCTCCCAGTTCTCCGGCAGCACCTGGACCCGCGTCCCCGACGGCGAGTGGTACCTCCACCTCTTCACCCCGGAACAGCCCGACCTGAACTGGTCCCACCCCGACGTCCGCCGCGAACACGAAGAGGTCCTCCGCTTCTGGTTCGAACGCGGCGTCGCCGGCGTCCGCATCGACTCCGCCGCCCTCCTCACCAAGGACCCGGACCTCCGCGACTTCACCGAGGGCGTCGACCCCCACCCGTACATCGACCTCGACGAGATCCACGACGTCTACCGTTCCTGGCGGGCGATCGCCGACGAGTACGGCGCCGTCTTCGTCGGCGAGGTCTGGCTCCCCGACGCCGAGCGCTTCGCCCGCTACCTGCGCCCCGACGAGCTCCACACCGCCTTCAACTTCAACTTCCTCGCCTGCCCCTGGGAACCGGACCGGCTCCGTCGCACGATCGACGACACCCTCGCCGAGCACGCCCCCGTGCACGCCCCCGCCACCTGGGTGCTCTGCAACCACGACGTGACCCGCACCGCCACCCGCTACGGCCGCGCCGACACCGCCTTCGACTTCGCCACCAAGCGGTTCGGCACCCCCGCCGACCTGGAGCTCGGCACCCGCCGCGCCCGCGCCGCCGCCCTCCTCACGCTCGCCCTGCCCGGCTCCGTCTACCTCTACCAGGGCGAGGAACTGGGCCTCCCGGAGGCCGACATCCCCCTGGACCGCATCCAGGACCCCATGCACTTCCGCTCCGGCGGCACCGACCCGGGCCGCGACGGCTGCCGCGTCCCCCTCCCGTGGGAGGCCGAGGCCCCTGCCTACGGCTTCGGCGGCGACACGCGTACGGAGCCCTGGCTGCCGCAGCCGGCCGACTGGTCCCGCTACGCCGTCGACCGGCAGAGCGCCGACCCCGACTCGATGCTCGCCCTCTACCGCACGGCCCTCGGGCTGCGCCGCGCGGAGCCCGGCTTCGGCGACGGAACGCTCACCTGGCTCCCCGCCCCCGACGGCGTCCTCGCCTTCACCCGCGACTCCGGCCTGACCTGCGTCGTCAACCTCTCCGCCGGCTCCGTACGGCTCCCCGCCCACCGCACGCTCCTCCTCGCCAGCGGTCCCCTCGACCCCAGCGGCACCCTCCCCCCGGACACCGCCGCCTGGCTGCGCGCCTGAGCCCGCCGCTCCCCGCCGCGCATCCCGTCCGCCGCGTGACCTCCCTTCCACAGAAGCGAGCTCAGATGATCCCCCGTCACGTCCGCCCGCCACGCCTGCGCACCGGGGCGAGAGCCACCGCCGTCGCCTGCGCCCTCCTCTGCCTCGGGCAGGTGGCCGGCGGCATCGCGGCCGCCGCCCCCACCACCGGGCCCGCCGCTCACACCGCACCGGCGGGCCCGGAGCCCGTCCGGCCCGTCGTCACCCGCGCCGGCCTCGACCCGGAGCTGGTGGCCGGGCGGGGTGCCGAGGTCGCCTTCGTCGAGCAGGAGGCGGAGAACGCCCGTACCACCGGCACGGTCATCGGCCCGGACCGCACCCCGTACACCCTTCCCTCCGAGGCCTCCGGCCGGAAGGCGGTCCGGCTCGTCCCCGGGCAGTACGTCGAGTTCACCCTGCCGCGCGCCGCCAACGCCCTGACCGTCCGCTACAGCATCCCGGACGCGGCCGGAGGCGGCGGCATCACCGCGCCCCTCGACGTCGCGCTCGACGGACGCCACCGCCGCACGCTGACCCTGACCTCCCAGTACTCCTGGCTCTACAACCAGTACCCGTTCACCAACGACCCCGGCGCCGGGCTGCTCCACCCGGACTGGTGGCTCGCCGAGTGCTCCTGCGTCCCGGCCGCCACCACGCCCGCGCCCGAGTTCCCGAAGCCCTTCCGGCCCACGCACTTCTACGACGAGCAGCGCCTCCACCTCGGCAGGACCCACCGCGCCGGGGAGAAGGTCCGGCTCACGGTGCCCACCGGCAGCCCCGCCGCCTGGACGGTGATCGACCTCCTCGACACCGAGCTCGTCGCCCCGCCGCACGTCGAGCGCGGCGGTGTCGACGTCCGCGCCCTCGGCGCCGACCCCACCGGGCGCCGGGACGCGGTCCCCGCCATCGAGCGGGCCATCGCCCTCGCCCGCCGCACCGACCGGCCCGTCTACCTGCCGCCGGGCACCTTCCGGGTCGACCGGCACATCGTCGTCGACGACGTCACGATCGTCGGCGCCGGCAACTGGCACACCGTCCTCAAGGGCCGCCAGGTCACCCTCGACGAACCCGCCCCGGACGGCTCCCGGCACACCGGCGTCGGCCTCTACGGAAAGCCCGCAGCCGAGGGCGGCAGCCGCAACGTGCACCTGAGGGGCTTCGCCGTCGAGGGCGATGTACGGGAGCGCATCGACACCGACCAGGTCAACGCCGTCGGCGGCGCCATGAGCGACTCCACGATCGACGGCCTCCACCTCCGCCACACCAAGGTCGGCCTCTGGTTCGACGGTCCGATGCGGAACGTGCGGATCACGAACAACGTGATCACCGACCAGATCGCCGACGCCCTCAACCTCCACACCGGCGTCACCGACTCGCTCGTACGGAACAACTTCGTCCGCAACACCGGCGACGACGGCATCGCCCTGTGGTCGGAGAAGACCGCCGACGCCCGCAACACCGTCGCCCGCAACACCGTCCAGTCACCCACCCTCGCCAACGGCATCGCGGTCTACGGCGGAGCCGACACCACCGTCGCCGGCAACCTCGTCGCCGATCCCGTCCGCGAGGGCAGCGGACTCCACGCCGGCGCCCGCTTCGGCGCCGAGCCCTTCACCGGCACCCTCCGCTTCACCGACAACACCACCGTCCGCGCCGGCACCCTCGACCTCAACTGGAGGATCGGCCTCGGCGCCCTCTGGTTCTACGCCCTCGACGGCTCGATCGACGCCGACGTCCGGGTCACCGGGGACCACTACCTCGACTCGACCCACAACGCGGTCATGCTGGTCAGCGAGTACGGGGTGAAGGACCGCTACGCCGTCCCGAAGGTCCACTTCAAGGACATCCGGGTGGACGGTACCGGGAACTCCGTGCTCAGCGCCCGCACGGCGGGCTCCGCCACCTTCGAGAACGTCGACGCCCGCAACGTCGGGGCCGTCGGCGTGAACAACTGCGGCTCCTTCAACTTCCCCGCCACGGGCTCCGAGTTCGCGCTCACCGACCGGGGAGGCAACGACGGCGGCTGGCTGGCCCCCTGGCTGCTGCCGAACACCATCACCTGCGAGGACCGACCGCCGGTCGTCGCACCCCCGGCTCCCTCGCCCTGGCCCTGACGCGGGGTCCGCTCTCTTGCGTCGTGTAGCCCGCTGTCCCTGTCGAATTGGCGCAATTCTCTTGCGTTATTTGCGCTAGACTTGCGTGTATGACGCGACGACTTGCTCAAGTGGCCAAGAAGGTGGGGGTCAGCGAGGCGACGGTGAGCCGTGTCCTCAACGGCAAGCCCGGGGTCTCGGAGGCGACCCGGCAGTCCGTGCTGACCGCGCTCGACGTGCTCGGCTACGAACGGCCGACGCAGCTGCGGGGCGAGCGCGCGCGGCTCGTCGGACTCGTCCTGCCGGAGCTGCAGAACCCGATCTTCCCGGCGTTCGCCGAGGTCATCGGCGGTGCGCTCGCTCAGCAGGGGCTCACCCCGGTGCTCTGCACACAGACCAAGGGCGGTGTCTCCGAGGCCGACTACGTGGACCTGCTGCTCCAGCAGCAGGTCTCGGGCATGGTCTTCGCGGGCGGTCTGTTCGCGCAGGCCGACGCCCCGCACGAGCACTACTACCGGCTGGCCGAGCGCAACATCCCCGTCGTTCTCGTCAACGCCTCGATCGAGGGCCTCGACTTCCCCTGCGTCTCCTGTGACGATGCCGTCGCCATCGAACAGGCCTGGCGCCACCTCGCCTCGCTGGGCCACGAGAAGATCGGGCTCGTGCTCGGACCCGAGGACCACGTGCCCTCACGCCGCAAGCTCGAGGCCGCCCGGGTGGCCGCCAAGGCGGCCGGCACGGAGTGGGACGACGCGTTCGTGGAGCGGTCGATCTTCTCGCTGGAGGGCGGACAGGCCGCCGCCGCGCGCCTCCTGGAGCGCGGCGCCACCGGCATCGCCTGCGGCAGCGACCCGCTGGCGCTCGGGGCGATCCGGGCCGCCCGGCGCCGTGGCCTCTCGGTCCCGGCGGACGTGTCGGTCGTCGGTTTCGACGACTCCGCCTTCATGACCTGCACGGAGCCGCCGCTGTCGACGGTGCGCCAGCCCATCGAGGCCATGGGGCGCGCCGCCGTCGACCTGCTCATCGCGCAGATCCAGGGCACCCAGCACCACCCCGGGGAGCTGCTCTTCGAGCCCGAGCTCGTCGTCCGCGGCTCGACGGCCCCGCCACCCGCGCGCTGATCCTCCGGCGGACCCCCGCTCCCGGAGTCCCTCCTCCCCCGGCGCCCAACTGCCTTTCTCCACAAGACAACTGAAGAGCCATCACCCGACGGCACCGGTGTCACCGCCCTGAGCGGCTGCGATACCGGTGCCGTCGGCGTTTCCGCGAGATGGCGGATGTTTGCAACCGGACGGGAACCGTTGACAAAGTCGCCATCCAGTAGAAACCTTGCGGGCTGACGGCGCAAATGAGCCACAGAGTTACTCAAGAACATGGCTAGTCGTCATTCGATCCTTGTCGGAGCCATGTCGGGCTCCAGGCGCGTGACCCTGTCGAACTCCTCCGAGCTCCCTTGCGCGTCCTCCGGTGAGGGGCGCCCGGGACGGAGACAGGCCATGGGCCGTGCCCGCATCGCGGAGAGGTCACCATGAGAGGCACACATCCGAGCAGGCGGTTGGGGGTCGGTCTGCTGACAGCGGGCCTGATCTCCGTAGGACTGCTCCCCGTTCCCGCGCAGGCGGCGGGCGAGGCCAACCTCGCGCTCGGCAGAGCCGCAACGGCCGGCGGCACGCACACCGGCTACCCCGCGTCCCACGTCACGGACGGCAGCCAACAGAGCTACTGGGAAGGCCCGTCGGGCTCCTTCCCGCAGTGGGTCCAGGTCGACCTCGGCGCCCAGGTCGAGCTCGACCGCCTCGCGCTCAAGCTGCCCACCGGCTGGGAGGCACGCAGCCAGAACCTCGCCGTCCTCGGCAGCGCCGACGGCAGCTCGTTCAGCACGATCGCCGCCGGCCAGGCACGCTCGTTCGACCCGTCCGCCGCGAACACGGTGAACATCGACCTGCCCACCGCCACGGCCCGCTTCGTACGGGTCCAGGTGGCCTCCAACACGGGATGGAACGCCGCCCAGCTCTCCGAACTGGAGATCTACGGCGACACCACGGGCGGCGGGGACCCGGGCGACCCGCCACCGGTTACCGGCACCGACCTGGCGCGGAACAAGCCGATCGAGGCGACGTCCACGGCCCAGAACTACACGGCCGCCAACGCCAACGACGACAACACCTCCACCTACTGGGAATCGGCGGGCTTCCCCGGCGGCCTCACCGTCAAGCTCGGCTCGGACGCCGACATCGAGGCCGTCGTCGTCAAGCTCAACCCCGACGCCGTGTGGGGCCCCCGGACCCAGTCCCTGGAGATCCAGGGCCGCGCCTCGGCGGCCTCCGGCTTCACCACCCTCAAGGCGCGCGCCGACTACGCGTTCCACCCGTCGACCGGCCAGAACACCGTCACCGTCCCGGTGACCGGCCGCGTCGCCGACCTGCGGCTGACCGGCTTCTCCAACAGCGGCGCCCCCGGCGTCCAGGTCGCGGAGATCCAGGTCCTCGGCAGGGCCGCCCCCGCCCCCGACCTCGTCGTCAACGAACTCACCTGGACACCGGCCACCCCCTCCGAGGCCGACGACGTGACCGCCAAGGCCACCGTCCGCAACGCCGGCACCGCAGCCGCCCCGGCGAGCACGGTCGCCGTCAGCGCCGAGGGCACCGTCGCCGGCTCCGCCCCCGTCCCCGTGCTCGCCGCCGGACAGGCCACGACCGTGGACGTCCCCATCGGCAAGCGCCCGATGGGCTCCTACACCGTCTCGGCCGCGGTCGACCCGACCGACACCGTGCCCGAGCTCGACAACGGCAACAACAGCCGCACCGCGACGAACAAGCTGAACGTCACCCAGACACCGGGCCCCGACCTCACGGTCACCGGCATCACCCCCAACCCGGCCACGCCCGCCGTCGGCGCGCCCGTCTCCTTCACGGTCGCCGTCAAGAACCGCGGCACGTCCGCCGCCCCGGCCGGCACCACCACCCGCCTGACCGTCGGCACGACCACCCTGTCGGGCAGCACCCCGGCCGTCGCGGCGGGGGACACCGTCACCGTCGCCGTCACCGGCACCTGGACGGCCACCAACGGCGGCGTCACCCTGACCGCCACCGCCGACGCCACGGGCACCGTGACCGAGACCAACGAGAACAACAACGTCTTCGCACGCTCCCTCGTGGTCGGGCGCGGCGCCGCCGTCCCGTACACCGAGTACGAGGCCGAGGACGCGAACTACCGCGGCTCCCTCCTCTCCACCGACTCCACCCGCCCCTTCGGCCACACCAACTTCGCCACCGAGTCCTCGGGCCGCGAGTCGGTACGGCTCAACACCACGGGCGACTACGTGGAGTTCACCTCCACCAACGCCGCCAACTCCGTCGTCGTACGCAACTCCGTCCCCGACGCCCCCGGCGGCGGCGGACAGGAGGCCACCCTGAGCCTCTACGCCGACGGCCAGTTCGTGCGGAAGCTGACGCTCTCCTCCAAGCACAGCTGGCTCTACGGCACCACCGACCAGCCGGAGGGACTCACCAACACCCCGGGCGGTGACGCGCGGCGCCTCTTCGACGAGTCCCACGCCCTGCTGACCCAGTCCTACCCGGCCGGCACGAAGTTCCGCCTCCAGCGGGACGCCGGCGACACCGCCGCCTTCTACGTCGTCGACCTCGTCGACCTGGAGCAGGTCGCCCCGGCGGCCGCCAAGCCGGCGGAGTGCGCGTCGATCACCGCGTACGGCGCCGTCCCCAACGACGGCATCGACGACACCGACGCCATCCAGCGGGCCGTCACGGCGGACCAGAAGGGCGAGATCCCCTGCGTGTGGATCCCGGCCGGACAGTGGCGCCAGGAGCAGAAGATCCTGACCGACGACCCCCTGAACCGCGGCACCCACAACCAGGTCGGCATCCGCGACGTCACCATCCGCGGCGCCGGCATGTGGCACTCGCAGCTCTACACCCTGACCCCGCCGCACCTGGCCAACGGCATCAACCACCCGCACGAGGGCAACTTCGGCTTCGACATCGACGACAACACCAAGATCTCGGACATCGCCATCTTCGGCTCCGGCACCATCCGGGGCGGTGACGGCAACGCCGAGGGCGGTGTCGGCCTCAACGGACGCTTCGGCCAGAACACCAAGATCAGCAACGTCTGGATCGAGCACGCCAACGTCGGCGCCTGGGTCGGCCGCGACTACTCCAACATCCCCGAACTGTGGGGACCGGGCGACGGCCTGGAGTTCAGCGGCATGCGGATCCGCAACACCTACGCCGACGGCGTCAACTTCGCCAACGGCACCCGCAACTCCACCGTCTACAACTCCTCGTTCCGCAACACCGGCGACGACGCCCTCGCCGTCTGGGCCAGCAAGTACGTCAAGGACACCTCGGTGGACGTCGGGCACGACAACCACTTCCGCAACAACACCGTCCAGCTGCCCTGGCGCGCCAACGGCATCGCCGTCTACGGCGGTCACGGCAACACCATCGAGAACAACGTCGTCGCCGACACCATGAACTACCCGGGCATCATGCTGGCCACCGACCACGACCCGCTGCCCTTCTCCGGACAGACCCTCATCGCCAACAACGCGCTCCACCGCACCGGCGGTGCCTTCTGGAACGAGGACCAGGAGTTCGGCGCCATCACCCTCTTCGCGCAGGGCCCGGACATCCCCGGCGTCACCATCCGGGACACCGACATCCACGAGTCGACCTACGACGGCATCCAGTTCAAGACCGGCGGCGGCGCCATGCCGAACGTCAAGGTCACGAACGTCCGCATCGACAAGTCGCTCAACGGCTGCGGCATCCTCGCGATGAGCGGCGCACGCGGCAGCGCCACGCTGACCGGCGTCACCGTCACCGACTCGGCCAAGGGCGACATCTGCTCCCAGCCCGGCACGCAGTTCACCTTCAACCAGGGCTGACGCACCCCCGCCTTCCACCACCCCGTCCCGCGCCCGCCCGCACTCCCGGGCGGGCGCGGGACCGAGAAGCGAGGAACGATGAGAACCCCCACCTGGCGATCACGGTGCCTGAGCGCCGCGATCGCGACCAGCCTGCTGACCCTGGGAGGCCCGCTGATGGCCGCCCAGGCGGCCGGCGGACCCAACATCGCACTCGGTGACACCGCCGCCTCCAGCAGCGCCCAGGCCGGCTACTCCGCCGGCAACATCACCGACGGAAACCAGGGCTCGTACTGGGAGAGCGCCGGCGCCGGCCTGCCCCAGTGGGTCCAGGCCGACCTCGGCACGGCGACCCGGATCGACGAGGTGGTCCTGAAGCTGCCCGCCGGCTGGGAGACCCGCAACCAGACTTTGTCCATCCAGGGCAGCGCCGACGGCACCAGCTTCAGCACCCTGAAGAGCGCGGCCGGCTACACCTTCAGCCCCGGCTCGGCCAACACGGTCACCATCGCCTTCCCGGCGGCCCTGACCCGGTACGTCCGTGTCCACGTCACCGCCAACACCGGCTGGCAGGCGGCGCAGCTCTCCGAACTGGAGGTGCACGCGGCCGAGGGCTCCTCGGCGAATCTCGCCGCCGGGAAGACCCTGACCGCCAGCAGCCACACCGAGGTGTACGCCGCGCCCAACGCCAACGACGGCAACCGGGCCAGCTACTGGGAGAGCGCCAACAACGCCCTGCCGCAGTGGCTCCAGGCCGACCTCGGCGCCACCGTGGCCGTCAACCGCGTCGTCCTCAGGCTCCCGGCCGGCTGGGGCGCCCGCAGCCAGACCCTGAAGATCCAGGGCAGCACCGACGGCACCGCCTTCACCGACCTGTCGGCCTCCCGGGCGTACTCCTTCGACGCGGGCAACGACAACACCGCCACGCTCACCCTGGACTCCACCACGACCCGCCACGTGCGCGTCCTGGTGACCGCGAACACCGCGCAGCCCGCCGCCCAGCTCTCCGAACTGGAGGTCTACGGCCCGGCCACGGGGGACACCCAGGCGCCGACCGCCCCCGCGAACCTGGCCTACACCGAGCCCGCCACCGGCCAGATCAAGCTCACCTGGAACGCCTCGACCGACAACGAGGACGTCACCGCGTACGACATCTACGCCGACAACACCCTGCTCACCACGGTCTCCGGCGACGTCACGACCTTCACCGACAACCGGCCGGCCAACCAGACCGTCTCCTACCGGGTCCGGGCGAAGGACGCGGCGGGCAACCAGTCGGGTGACAGCAACACCGTCACCCGTGTCGGCGAGGCCGGAGACACCCAGGCGCCGACCGCCCCCGCGAACCTGGCCTACACCGAGCCCGCCACCGGCCAGATCAAGCTCACCTGGAACGCCTCGACCGACAACAAGGGCGTCACCGCCTACGACGTCTACGCGAACAACGTCCTGCGCGGCAGCGTCGCGGGCGACGTCACCACGTACACCGACAGCCAGCCGGCGAGCGCCACCGTCTCGTACCACGTGGTGGCGAAGGACGCGGCGGGCAACACCTCCGTCGCCTCCCAGGCCGTCACCCGAAACGGCAGCGGCGGCGGCTCCAACCTCTCCGTCGGCAAGCCCGTCGAGGCGTCCTCCACGACGGGCACCTTCGTCGCGGCGAACGCCAACGACAACGACACCGCCACCTACTGGGAGGGCGCGGGCGGCAGCTATCCGCAGACGCTCACGGTCAAGCTCGGCGCCAACGCCGACCTCGACAGACTCGTGCTCAAACTCAACCCGGCCCAGGCCTGGCAGGCCCGCACCCAGACCGTCGAGGTCCTCGGCCGCGAACAGAACGCCACCGGATTCACCGGCCAGATCGCGGCCAGGAGCTACTCCTTCGACCCGGCAAGCGGCAACACCGTCACCATCCCGCTGGCCAAGAGACTGGCGGACGTCCAGCTCAGGTTCACGGCCAACTCCGGAGCCCCGGCCGGGCAGCTCGCCGAGTTCCAGGTCGTCGGCGTCCCCGCGCCCAACCCGGACCTCACCGTCACCGGACTGACCACCACGCCCGCCTCGCCCGACGAGGACGACGAGATCACCGTCTCCGCCACCGTCCGCAACGACGGCGCGGTCTCCGCGGCGGCGAGCAAGGTCGCCGTCCGCCTCGGCGGCACCAAGGTCGCGACCGGCCAGGTCCCTGCCCTCGCCGCCGGACAGCAGGCGACCGTCCCCGTCTCCCTCGGCGTGCGCGCGTCCGGCTCGTACGAGCTCGGCGCCGTCGCGGACGAGGCGAACGAGGTCCTGGAGCAGAACGAGACCGACAACACCTACACCCGGCCGGCCGCGCTCGTGGTCAAGCCGGTCGCGAGCGCCGACCTCGTCGCCGGCTCGGTGACGACCACCCCGTCGAGCCCGACCGCCGGCGACGCCGTCACGTTCAAGGTCCCGGTCAGGAACCAGGGCACCGAACCCACCACGAGCGGCGACCACGGCGTGTCCCTGGAGCTGGTCAACAGCCAGGGCGGCGTGGTCAGAACACTGACCGGCGTCCACACCGGAGCACTGGCACCCGGAGCCTCGGCCCAGGTCAGCCTGGGCACATGGACCGCCGTGAACGGCTCGTACACCGTCAGGACGGTCCTCGCCGCCGACGCCAACGAGCTGCCGGTGAAGCGCGCGAACAACACGGCGACCCAACCGCTCTTCGTCGGACGTGGCGCGAACATGCCGTACACGACCTACGAGGCGGAGGACGGCACGGCAGGCGGCGGCGCGAGCGTCGTCGGACCCAACCGGACCGTCGGCGACATCGCCGGAGAGGCGTCCGGCCGCAAGGCCGTCACCCTGGACGCGACCGGCGAGTACGTCGAGTTCACCACCCGCGCCGCCACCAACACCCTCGTCACCCGCTTCTCCCTCCCGGACGCCCCGGGCGGCGGCGGGATCGACTCCAGCATCAACGTCTACGTCGACGGCGTGTTCAAGAAGGCCCTGCCCCTCACCTCGAAGTACGCCTGGCTGTACGGAGCCGAGGCCGGCCCCGGCAACGACCCGGGCTCCGGCGCCCCGCGCCACATCTACGACGAGGCGCACCTGATGTTCGGCGAGACGATCCCCGCGGGCAGCAGGATCCGGCTCCAGAAGGACGCCGCGAACTCCGCCGCCCACTACGCGATCGACTTCGTCGACCTGGAGCAGGTCGCACCGGTCGCGAACCCCGACCCGGCCACGTACACCGTGCCGGCCGGACTCACGCACCAGGACGTGCAGAACGCGCTCGACAAGGTCCGCATGGACACCACCGGGAAGCTCGTCGGCGTCTACCTGCCGCCGGGCGACTACCAGACGTCCAGCAAGTTCCAGGTGTACGGCAAGGCGGTCAAGGTCGTCGGTGCGGGCCCCTGGTACACCAAGTTCCACGCGCCCACCACGCAGGACAACACCGACATCGGCTTCCGGGCCGAGGCCACGGCGAACGGCTCGCTCTTCAAGGGCTTCGCCTACTTCGGCAACTATGTCACCCGCATCGACGGTCCGGGCAAGGTCTTCGACTTCCAGAACGTCGCGGACATCGTCGTCGACGACATCTGGAACGAGCACATGGTGTGCCTCTACTGGGGCGCCAACACCGACCGGATGACGATCAAGAACTCGCGGATCCGGAACATGTTCGCCGACGGCGTCAACATGACCAACGGATCGACCGACAACCTGGTCTCCAACAACGACGCCCGGGCGACCGGCGACGACAGCTTCGCGCTCTTCTCGGCGATCGACGCCGGCGGCGCGGACATGAAGAACAACGTCTACGAGAACCTGACCACCACGCTCACCTGGCGGGCCGCGGGCATCGCGGTGTACGGCGGCTACAACAACACCTTCCGCAACATCCACATCGCCGACACCCTCGTCTACTCCGGCATCACCGTCTCGTCGCTGGACTTCGGCTATCCGATGAACGGCTTCGGGACGATCCCGACGAACTTCGAGAACATCTCGATCGTCCGGGCCGGCGGCCACTTCTGGGGCAACCAGGCGTTCCCCGGCATCTGGATCTTCTCCGCCTCGAAGGTCTTCCAGGGAATCCGGGTCAGCCACGTGGACATCGTCGACCCCACGTACAGCGGCATCATGTTCCAGACGAAGTACACGGGCTCGCAGCCCGAGAACCCCGTGAAGGACACCGTCTTCACGGACATCTCGATCACGGGTGCGAAGCGCAGCGGCGACGCCTGGAACGCCAAGTCCGGCATAGGCGTCTGGGCCAACGAGATGCCCGAACCCGGCCAGGGCCCCGCCGTCGGCGAGGCCACCTTCAACTGCCTGCGCATGCAGGACAACGCCGAGAACATCCGCAACACGACCAACTTCAAGCTCACCGTCAACCCCTGCTGACGGGCTTCCGCCCGGCAAGGAGACCACCGAGAACACCGGCGCCCCCGCACCCAGCGGCGGGCGCCGGCCCCGCGCCCGGCCTCAGACCGAGGGGCCGGGGCGGTCCTGGCTCCGGCGGACCGGCAGCAGCTGGCTGAGGGCGAGCAGGAGCAGCCCGGTCAGAAGGAGCGCGTTCCCCCCGAAGAAGCGGGCCTCCCAGGAGACGCCCGGCAGGACCGGGAAGAAGAAGAGGCCCTGCAGCACGACGGAGGTGCCCACGAGTAGCGCACCCAGACCGTGCAGCTCGGGCCTGGCGACGCGACGGCGTGCCGTGGGCACGACCCACCCCGTCCTGAGCGTGACGATGCCCAGCGCGACCACCACCAGCCCCAGGAACACAGCCGTTCCCACTATCCACGCCATGATGGCGTTCCCCTCCGACAGCAGAAGGCCCGAGGCGCGAGGAGCGCCCGGCCCGATGACGACGTCATTGTTGCAGCAGCGGCAGCGCGCGGAAGGTGTGGTCCTGCCAGAGCAGACGTGAGGCTTCCTCCGGGTAGGCGGCGACACCGGGCCGGACGTCGAAGAGCCGCACAAGGCGCCGCCTGGTGTCGTACGCGGGCCAGCCCGGGTCACCGTGGGCGGCGAACGCCGTCCACGCGGCCCGCATGCGTGCGGACAGCTCCTCCGCCTCCACGGACGGGCCCTCGCCGATCAGCGCCGCGGTCCGGCCCCGGTCCAGGTTGCCGAAGACCAGGGGGACGTCGAGGCCGTGGCAGGCGCCGAGTGCGGCGCCCATGCCCGGGGCGGACCAGGTCAGCTCGTAGACGTGCGCCCGGCCGCCGGCGGCGACCTGGGCCTCGGCGAGGTGGAGGGAGGGCATGCGGAACAGCCAGTCGGAGGCGACCAGCTCGTAGAGCTCGTCCGGACCCGCGGCGGGGAACGCCTCGCGGTAACGGCGTGCGGCGTCCGGACCGGGCCCGAAGACACGCAGGGCGGTCTCCGCCTGCTCCGGTGTGACCTGGCCGAGCACTCCGTCGAGCGCGGCCAGCAGCCGCGTCTCGTCGCGGGTGTGGCCGACGAGGAGCTCGACGTCCCGTCCGGCGCCGGCAGCGAGGGCCTGCCAGGGAGTGACCGCCAGGGAGTCACCGTCGACGACGGGGCTGAAGGGGATCGCCCGGTGCGCGGCCGGACCCCACCGATCGCTCCGCCCCTCCGCCTCGGTGCCGACCGCGTCACCTGCGGTGGCCAGCAGGGCGGGCTCCACCCCGGACAGGTCGGCCACCGTGGGCCGCAGTCCCAGCTCGGCGGCGCAGGCGGCCGCGATGTCGGCGGCGAGCTCCGGCGAGAAGAACGTGCCCTGCACGCTCTGCGCCACGGCGCGGACGAAGAGCCCCGCCGCGCGATCCGTCGCCAGCAGGGCGGCGACCGACCCGGCACCCGCCGACTGGCCGAAGACCGTGACACGGCCCGGGTCGCCGCCGAAGGCCCGGATGTTGTCGCGTACCCACTCCAGAGCGGCGACCTGGTCCAGCAGGCCCCGGTTGGCGGGCGCTCCCTCGATCTGCCCGTAACCCTCAAGCCCCACGCGGTAGTTGAACGTCACCAGGACGACACCGTCACGCGCCAGGCGGCCGCCGTCGTACTCGGGAAGGCCGGACATGCCGATCGAGTAGGCGCCGCCCTGGATCCACACCATCACCGGCAGACCGGCGGCGGGGCTCGGGTCGGGCGACCAGACGTTGACGGTGAGCCAGTCGTCGCCCGCCGAGTCCTGCGCCAGCGCGTCCATGCCGAAATGGCCGCCCTGCGGCGGGGGAGGGCCGTACGACACCGCCGGCCGTACGCCGTCCCACGCGCGCGCGGGCCGCGGAGCGGCGAAGCGCAGCGGGCCGACCGGTGGCTCGGCGAACGGGATGCCACGGAACACCGCGACGCCCGCCTCCAGACTCCCGCGCAACACCCCGCCCGTCACCCGGACCTCGGACACGCCAAGGGTCATCACAGCTCCCTCGGTGGGCGGCGCCCTGGACGTTCCGGGATCATGCCGTCTCGCCAACGACACGCCCTAGGCGTTCTGCCGCTCCCGGACGCCGTCGGTGATGCGCTTGCCGAGGGAGGTGTCGATGTTCGTCCAGTAGGTGAAGGCGCGCTCCAGGACGGGCTCGCTCACGCCGTCGAGGAGGTGGCCGACCACGTTGTCCACGAGCCGGTCGCGGGCCGCGTCGTCCAGGACCTCGCGGACGAGGGTGCCGGGCTGGCCCCAGTCGTCGTCCTCCGGGTGGGACACGTAGGCCGACCGGGTGATCTCCCCGTCGGCCGCCCAGCCCGGCGGGGTCCCGTACCGCTCGGTGTCGGCCGCCGGTCCGCCCTGGGAGTTCGGCGCGTAGACCGGGTCGGAGGTCTTTCGGTAGGCCATCGCGCCGTCCTTCGAGTACGTGTGGACGTCGACGACGGGCGCGTTCACGGGAAGCTGCTGGTAGTTCGTGCCGATGCGCGCCCGGTGGGCGTCGGCGTAGGAGAAGAGCCGGCCGAGGAGCATCCGGTCGGGGCTGGGCCCGATGCCGGGGACGAAGTTGTTCGGCTGGAACGCCGCCTGTTCGATCTCGGCGTGGTTGTCGGTCGGGTTGCGGTCGAGGGTCATCCGGCCCACGGGGATGAGGGGGTAGTCGCCGTGCGGCCAGACCTTGGTGAGGTCGAAGGGGTTGAACCGGTACCCGGCGGCCTCCTCGTACGGCATGACCTGGACGTGCAGCGTCCAGGACGGGAAGTCCCCGTCCCGGATGTGCTCGAACAGGTCCCGCACGTGGAAGTCCGCGTCGGCCCCGGCCAGCCGGTCCGCCTCGTCCTGCGTGAGGAACTCGACGCCCTGGTCGGTCTTGAAGTGGTACTTCACCCAGAACCGCTCCCCGGACGCGTTGATCCACATGTACGTGTGCGAGGTGTAGCCGTTCATGTGGCGCCAGGTACGGGGGATGCCACGGTCGCCCATCAGCCACGTGACCTGGTGCGCGGACTCGGGGGACAGGGTCCAGAAGTCCCACTGCATGTCGTGGTCGCGCAGATTGCTGTCCGCCCGCCGCTTCTGGGACCGGATGAAGTGCTGGAACTTCATCGGGTCCTTCACGAAGAAGACCGGCGTGTTGTTGCCGACCATGTCGTAGTTGCCCTCGGACGTGTAGAACTTCAGCGCGAAGCCGCGCGGGTCGCGCCAGGTGTCCGGGCTGCCGCGCTCACCGGCCACGGTCGAGAAGCGGGCGACCATGTCGGTGCGGGCGCCGGGCTGGAAGAGAGCCGCCCTGGTGTACCGGCTGACGTCATGGGTGACCTCGAAACGGCCGAAGGCGCCGCTGCCCTTGGCATGCGGCTGCCGTTCCGGGATCCGCTCCCGGTTGAACTGCGCCATCTGCTCGATCAGGTAGGCGTCCTGGAGGAGGATCGGCCCTCCCGGCCCGACGGTGAGCGAATGCTCGTCGCTCTCCACCGGGGCGCCGGAATCGGTCGTCGTCGCGGGTCGGCTCTCGGTCATGACTCTTCCCTTTCGTCGCGCCCAGCCCACCCTTCCCCCATCCGCCGCACGCCGCGACCCGAGACGACTCGGCCGGTGATCAACCGAAGGCGGGCCGTCGGCTGCCCAGGAGCGGTCAGAGAGTGCCTGCTCGCAGGCGGGCGAGGGTGCGGCGCCCGCGCTCCACGAGCTCCGGAGCTCCGGCCTCGGTGCCGAAGGCGATGCCGGAGACCGAGTCCAGGGCCGCGCTCGCGAACCGCAGTGTCGAACCGGTGTGTTTCGGTCGCTGTCGGAACCCCGCGACCTACGACTCCTCGGCCACGCCGTCCCCGGAGGGCGACGTCGCCCTCCGCTTGCGGTACACCACGGCCCCGCACACCGCGAGCAGCAGACCGGCCACGGCGGAGACACCGAGAGCCGTCTGCTCGGCGAAGATCCTTCCCAGCACTTCGAGCACGCCGATCCCCGCCGTCGCGTAGATCAGCGCCCAGGCCGCTCCGCCCAGGAACAGGGCCGGAAGGTAACGCGGCAACGGCATGCGCATGCTGCCCGCGAGGAAGTTCGCGGCGGTCTGGAAACCGACGGTCAGGAAGGAGAGGGCCACCACCGGCGCGCCCCAACGCTGGATCGCCCGCTCGGCACGCTGGAACTTCGCCGAGGAGATCCGCCCGGCGAACCTGCTGCGACGGGCACCGGCGCCGGTGAGCCATCCGACGGCGAACGTCCCTCCGGCGCGCAGCAGAACGATCACGTACAGGGCTCCGGCCGTCAGCGCGATCTTATCCACGACGCCCCGTCCCGTACCCCGGCCCGGCACCCGGAACGCACCTCAGCCGCATGGACGTCCCGCCCCAGCGGGCGCACGACGCGCACAAGCCCGGATACCGTCTCTCACCTGCGCCCTACCTCTGCCCGTCGAGTCCTCTGCCGACCGTACACTCGCACGCCAGGCAAGGTCAGCCTAACCTAAGGCCGGAAGAGGGTACAGGTCGCGGGTCCACCGGACGCCCCGCCCGGACCCGGCACCCCCGTGCACGGCCACACTCACCGTGCCGAGCCCGGCCGCCGGACCTACCGTGACCCCATGAGCGACCCGGAGAAGAACAAGGCCACGGCCAGGGCGTTCTACGACCTGATGTTCAACCAGTGCCGCCCCGCCGAGCCCATCGCCCGGTACGCCGGTGACACCTACCTCCAGCAGTTCTGAGCGGGCCCAGGGCGTCCGTTCCTCCCCATGATCACCCGCGGTTAGGTTCGGGCCATGAACAGTGACTGACGGACGGACCGGATCGGGTCCGCTCTGAGAGGTGAGAACCCGACCGTCGTGCGAAGGCTGACGGCGGGGTTCGCGGCGATAGGCGACGTGCAGTTCCTGCCGGGGTACTCGGTCCTCCTCGTGGACGACCCGAACGTACAGCGGCTTTCGGACCTGCCCAGGACGAAGCGGCTGTCGTTCCTGTCCGACATGGACCGGCTCGGCGAGGCGGTGGAACGCGCCTGCCGACAGGCGGACCCCGCCTTCCGGCGGGTCAACCTGGAGATCCTGGGGAACACGGACCCGTACCTGCACGCGCATGTGTGGCCGCGGTTCGAGTGGGAGCCCGCCGATGTGGTCGGTCTTCCCGTCTGGCTCTACCCGCGCGACCGGTGGAGCGACGAGAGCTTCAGGCTCGGCCCGCGGCACGACGTGCTCCGAGAAGCCATCGGCGACGAGCTGGACCGGCTGCGCCCGCCGGAGGGCGCGCCCGAGGAGTCACGCCCCCTCTGACGCCTGGTCCTCGTGGTGGGGGCCGGCCACCGCGGTGTCCGAACGGGACGGATTCCAGAGACGGTCGGCCTCGCCGCGCGCGAGGTGCTCCTCGTAGATCCTCACCTTGTACCGCATGACGTCCAAGGTCTCGCGCAGTTCCCGGATCTGCGCCTCCACGTGGCTCTCGTGCCGGCGCAGCAGCTCGAGCCGCTCGTGCTCGTTGCCAGGGCCCTGGCGCGCCAGGTCGATGTACTGCCGGATCGTCGCCAACGACATGCCGGAGGAGCGCAGCTTCGTGCAGATCGCCAGCCACTCCAGGTCTTCCTCGTGGTAGATCCGGCGGCCGTTGGGCAGGCGGCGCACCGGGTTGGCGAACAGGCCCTCCCGCTCGTAGAACCGCAGCGCGTGGACGCTGAGCCCGCTGCGCTGCGCCACTTCGCCGATGCTCAGGTCCATGAGTGACCCCCGTCACACAGCTATTGATCTAGACACGACTCTAGCTTCTAGCGTCGAGCCGTCGGCCGACGGGGCCGACCGGAACGGAACAGGGAAAAGCATGAGCGTGTGGTTTGTCACCGGTGCGTCGCGTGGGCTCGGCGCGAAGATCACCCAGGAGGCGCTGGGACGTGGGCACAGCGTCATCGCCACGGCGCGGGACGCGGCGGCGGTGCGGCGGGCGTACCCGGACAGCCCCGAAAGGCTGCTGGCCGTGAGCGCGGACGTGACCGAACCCGGACAGCTGGCCGCCGCCGTCGAGGCGGGCCTGGCCGCGTTCGGCCGGATCGACGTCGTGGTCAACAACGCCGGCTACGGGCTCGTGGGCGCGGTGGAGGAGGTCTCCGACAAGGCCGCCCGGGCCCTCTTCGACGTCAACGTGTTCGGCGTACTGAACACCCTGCGGGCGACCCTGCCGACCCTGCGTGCGCAGCGGTCCGGGCACGTCCTCAACATCGGCTCCGTGGGCGGCTTCGCCACCGCACCGGGCGTGGGCCTGTACGGAGCCTCGAAGTTCGCCCTCGAAGGCATCTCCGAGGCGCTGCACGGCGAGCTCGCCCCGCTGGGCATCCACGTCACGATCGTGGAGCCGGGCGGCTTCCGCACCGACTTCCTCCACAGCTCCAGCATCCAGGTCGAGCCGGCCTCCATCGCCGACTACGCCGCCGGCGCGGGCCCGGTACGCGAGGCGCTCACCCGGAACGACGGCCGCCAGCCCGGCGATCCGGAGAAGGCGGCGAAGGCCGTCGTCGACATCACCGAGACCACGGACCCGCCGCTGCGCCTGCAGCTGGGCGCGGACGCGGTCGAGCGCGTCGAGGCGAAGCTCGACCTGGTGCGACGAGAACTCGACGCCTGGCGGCACGAAGCCCTCGCCACCGGCATCTGAGGAGCCGCCCCACGTCGACGTAGGAGACGCGTACGCCTGCTCGGCATCGGTCGCGCGGTGCACGTCGGTATCCGTGACTCGACGTCACCACGGCTCGAAGAGCGCCTCGCGGGCCTGCGACCTGCCGGGACGGCGTCTCAGCTGACGGCCCGGCGCCGGGGCCGTGCGAGCGTCTCCCGGAGCAGCAGGGCGGCAGCCGCAGGTGCCGGGGGGCCGGAGGTCCGTGTCGCGAGGGACGCACCGGCGCGGCGTACGGCGTCGAGACGGAGGTGCTGGACGCCGATCAGGGCCCGCAGGAAAGGCCGGTACGACGGATCCACGACCTCCGTGAGGCAGGCGGCGGCCAAGAGGTCGGAGTCGGCCAGGTCCGCCTGCTCCACGACGAGCCGGCCCAGGGCCCCGTCGGGCCGGGTGAGATCCGCGCCGTGCCGCGCCACCGCGTCGGAGGGTACGCCGGTACGCCCCGCGCGCACGTCCTCGGAGAGATCCTCCAGGAAGTCGAAGCGCTGCATGGCACGGATGAGCTGGTGGCAGCCGCCGGTGAACACGGCCCGTGCCCCGGCCTGCGCGGGCGCGAGGAGGCAGGCCGTGAGCATCAGCGCGGGCAGCGAGTACTGCTCCACGTACCGCTCCAGTTCCTCCTCGTCGGCGATGCTCCGCCACGCGACCTCCCGCTCGCAGCCCTTGAGGAACTCCTCCACGTGGGCGCGCACCTCCGGGTGGCGCTCGGCGGTGCGCACCAGGCAACGCAGCACGGGCAGCCCGGAGTCACCTTCGTCGAAGGCCTTGTGCACGAGGCCGCCCCACTCCGCGAGCGCGGCCGTGCGTTCGTCCCGCGCCCCGCGGTCGATCCGGTCGTCGGTGTCGTGCATGAACGCGACGGCGGCCACGACGTGCGGCACCAGCGGCGCGGGAAGCAGCAGCCGAGCGGCGGCGTACTCGGCCGTCGCGAACCTGCGTACGGCCCGTCGCTGCTCGGTGTAGTCCCTCCGCAGCCGCGGCTCCCTGATCCCGGCCCGGTCCAGGACCCGCTTCCACATGCCGATCTCCCGTCGTCGTCGCCCGCGAGCTTACGGGCCGCGCCGACGACGCCCCGGGGGAGGCCCGGGCTCGCGGAAATCCGCGGGCAGCGCTCGGTGAGGGGCTTCTAGGATCGGCGGCATGGCAACAAGGCTCGTACAGATCAACATGAAGGCCCGGGACGACGCGGCGCTCGGCCGGTTCTGGGCGGAGGCGCTCGGCTGGGGCGTCGACAGCGAGGGGCCCGGCGTCACCAACCTGGAACCCGTGGGCTTCGACTACCCCGACCCCGCGGCCGTCTGCATCGACATCATCGCCCACCCGGAACCGAAGACGGTGAAGAACCGGGTGCACCTGGATCTCGCCACCACCTCCACCGCCCACCAGGAGAAGCTGGTCGCACGCCTGAAGGAGCTCGGCGCGACGCTCGCCGACGTGGGCCAGGGTGACGTCCCCTGGACGGTCATGGCCGACCCGGAGGGCAACGAGTTCTGCGTACTGGAGCCCCGTCCGGTCTACCAGGACACCGGGCCGGTCGCCGCGGTCGTGGTCGACTGCGGCGACCCGCGGGAGATGGCACGGTTCTGGGGCGAGGCGATGGACTGGACGGTCCTCGAGGTCACCGACGACAGCGCGACCATGCGTTCCGCCAAGGGCGTCGGCCCCTACCTGGAGTTCGTCCGCACCCCCGACGCCAAGAGCGTGTGGAACCGCGTCCACCTCGACGTCCGCCCGTACCCCGGTGACGACCTGGCGGAGGAGGAGGCCCGACTGCGCACCCTGGGCGCCACGGACCCCGGCATCGACCAGTCAGAGATCCACTGGAGGGTTCTGGCCGACCCGGAGGGCAACGAGTTCTGCCTCCTCGCCCCCCAATGACCCGCCGGCGCCGGGCTACTCGTCCGCGGGTGAGCCCTGCAGCTCCTCGGCCAGTCCGACGATGATGCCGTCCGGGCCGCGGAGATAGCAGAGCAGATAGCTGTCCTCGAACCGGGCGATCTCGCCGACGAGTTCGGCGCCGTGAGGGCGGAGGCGATCAACCGTGTCCTCGATGTCGTCGACGGCGAACATGACGCGGTGGGTGCCCAGAATGTTGTGCGGCCGGTTGCGCGGCCCCGCGTCGATCGGCGCGGGGCTGCGGTACTGCGCCAGCTCCAGCCGACTGTGGCCGTCGGGGGTCCTGACCATCGCGATGTCGCAGCGGACGCCTTCGAGTCCGGTGCACCGGTCGGCGAAGGGGCCTTCGACCTCCGCCCGGCCCTCCAGCTCCATGCCGAGTTCCACGAAGAACGCGACGGCGGCGTCCAAGTCCTCGACGACGATGCCGACGTTGTCCATCCGCTGAATCGCCATGCTGCCCTCTCCTTCATCGACTCTCCCGTTCATTGACGCACGGCCGGTGGCGGCCGCGCTCGTCGCCGCGACGAACCGCGGACACGCGCCCATACTGAGGATGACGACAGCCGCCCAGGGGTGCGCAGCACAAGAATCGCGGTGGCGATGGAGCAGGTGCCCTTCGACGAAGTGACCACCGGCGCGGCCCGGGACGCGGGCGGCTGGCTGGGAGCCCTGCAGGTCGCCGTGGTCGCCACCGGCGCGGACGGGGCGATCGTCCGCTGGGACCACGCGGCGGAGGACCTGCTGGGCTACACCCCGCACGAGGTCCTCGGCCGGCACATCGCCGACCTGCTCCACCCGGGTGCGGACCGCAGTCTCGGCCGCTCGCTGTGGGAGGGCGCCGCCACGGGGCGCGGGGTCATGGGCACGGTGACCGCCTGGCACCGCGAGGGGCGCCCGCTGGACCTGGAGATCTGGGCCTGCCCCGTGCCGGCCCGCCACCGGGGCGGGACGACGGTGCTGGTGTTCGCCGCGGAGGCGGAGGCCGCACGACGGATCCGCGGCTCGTCGGTGGTGTGGGACGGGCTGTTCTCCCGCTCCCCGGTGGGCATCGCGGTCCTCGACACGCAGTTGCGTTTCCTCCGCGTCAACCCGGCCCTCGAAGCGATGAACGGTCTGTCGCAGGCCGCCCACATCGGGCGCCGCCTCGTCGAGATCCTGCCCGACGTCAACGCCGCGGACATGGAGCGTGCGATGCGCCGGGCCCTGGACGAGGGAAGACCCGTCCTGGACTCCCGCCGTACGGGCCGCACGCCGGCCGACCCGGACCACGACCACGTGTGGTCGGGGTCGTACGTCCGGCTGGAGGACGCCGACGGACGCGCGATCGGGCTGGCCGCCACCCTGATCGACATCACCGCCCAGCAGCAGGCACAGCTGGAGGCCGACGCGGGACGGCGCCACCTCGCCCTCGTGAACGAGGCCACGCTGAAGATCGGCACCAGCCTGGACCTGGAACGCACCGCGCAGGAGCTCGCCGACATCGCCGTGCCCGAACTCGCGGACGCCGTCACCGTCGACGTGCTGGAGTCCCTCGCCGCCGACGGCGAACTCGGCGGCGGGCTGGTGGGTGGCGCCACGCTGCGCCGGGTGGCCAAGGCGCCGCTGGCGGGATCGTCCGTCACGGCCGTCCTCGCCCCCCTGGGACGCACACTCGTCTTTCCCGCGAACGCGCCGTACAGCCGGGCGCTCGGCGAGCGCCGTCCCTTCGTCGTGGGCGAGTTCGACGAGGAGGCCATCGTGTCGGCGGCCGCCCACTCCAGCGTCCCCGCGGAGCTGCTGGGGCTGGGAGTGCACTCGTTCATGATGACCCCGCTGCTCGCCCGGGGCGTGGTCCTGGGCCTGGCCACCTTCTACCGGACCCGGGCCGTCGGCCCCTTCACCAAGGGCGAGGTCGACCTCGCCGGCGAACTGGCGGCGCGCGCCGCGGTCTGCGTGGACAACGCCCGCCTCTACCGCCGCGAACACGACACGGCCGCCGTGCTGCAGCGCAGCATGCTGCCGCAGCACATCACGCCGCCGCCGGGGATCGAGGTCGCCCACCGGTACCTGCCCGCCAGCGACGTCAACGAGGTCGGCGGCGACTGGTACGACGTCATCGCGCTGGAGGACGGCAGGGCCGTGCTCGTCATCGGCGACGTGATGGGCCACGGCACGGCGGCCGCCGCGGTGATGGGGCGGCTCTCCGCGAGCGTCAGGGCCCTCGCCCGCCTCGACCTCTCGCCCGAGGGCATGCTCTACCAGCTGGAGGCCGCCCTGCACGATCTCGCCGAGCCGATGCTGGCGACGTTCCTGTGCATCGTGGTCGACCCGGCCACCGGCCGCTGCCGCATCACACGGGCCGGCCACCCGCCCCCCGCGACCGTCTCCCCGGACGGCGTCGTCCGCCTGCTCGACGTACCGCCGGGCCTGCCGCTGGGCGTCGGCGGCGTCCCCTTCACGACCACCGAGCTCACCCTGCCCCAGGGCAGCCTCCTCGTGCTGTACACCGACGGGCTGGTCGAGTCCCGGAGCAGCGACATCGACGCCCGCCTCACCGAGCTGACCGACCTGCTCACCGAGCCCGTCCCGTCCCTGCCCGCCCTCTGCGACCGCCTGGTCACCCACCTCGTACCGGCTTCCGCGGACGACGACATCGCCCTGCTCGTCGCCCGCGTCGACAGCGCGCTCCGAGAGCGCCGATGACGGCGTGAATGTGCGAAGCCCTCCGCCCGATGCTGCAATGGGACCAGGACTGGCTCCGGTCACGTCCGTGGACATGCGACGGGGACGACGTTGGGCTCGGGCTCGGTCATGTCCTCCCTGCTGTCCTCCCGACTGTGTGGAGCGGTGATGAGCAACGAATTCCAGGACATGGGGCCGGTCGACTTCCTGGTCATCGAGTTCCCGGGCAACCGCATGACGGGCAAGGGGCTGTCCCTGCTCCTCGACCTGGTCGACAGGGGCATCGTCCGTGTCCTCGACCTCACGTTCGTCCGGAAGGACACCGACGGCAGTGTCACCGCGCTGGAGCTGCGGGACATCGACGCCGACGGTGAGCTGGACCTGACCGTGTTCGAGGGCTCCTCGTCCGGACTGCTCGGACAGGACGACCTCGACGAGGCGGGCGCGGCCCTCGAACCGGGCAATTCGGCCGGCATCCTGATCTACGAGAACCTCTGGGCCGCCCCCCTCGCACGGGAGCTGCGGCGCGGCGGTGCGCAGCTCGTCGCCGGCGGGCGCATCCCCGTGCAGGCGCTCCTGGCCTCGCTGGACGCCGTGGAGGAGGAGGGCGGCACCGCCGCCGCCTGACGTCCCCGGACGGCCGAGGACCAGCGCATCATTCGAACAGGGCCAAGGAGGAACGACATGCCAGGACTTCTTCGAGGTGTGGCACGCACGGCAGTGGTGGCCGGGACGGCGACCGCCGTCTCCAACAGGGTCTCGCGACGCCAGGCGGGCCGTTGGGCCGCCCAGCAGGAACCGGCTCCGGCGGAGCAGTACGCACCGCCCCCGGCCGCGGCGCCCCCGCCCGCTCCCGCGGCCCCCGACATGAGCAGCAAGATCGAGCAGCTCAAGGAGCTCGGGGAGCTGAAGGAGCAGGGCATCCTGACCGAGGAGGAGTTCGCGGCGCAGAAGAGCAAGATCCTCGGCTCCTGAGAGACTCCGCAGGGCCCCCTCCGACCGGTTCGGAGGGGGCTCGGAAAACGGCGCCATCGACGGTCGGCCCCGTGCCCCTGATGGTTGAGTGACCTCATGGACGACTTCGTGATCAACGGGGACCTGGTACGTCACCTGGTACGCGAGCAGCATCCGGACCTCGCGGAACTGGACCTGCGGGAGGTGGCAGGCGGCTGGGACAACCAACTGTGGCGCCTCGGCGACGAGTTGGCAGTACGCATGCCACGCACCGAGCGTGCGCCGTCCCTCCTGCGCAAGGAGTACCGGTGGCTCCCCGACCTGGCCCCGCGCCTGCCGCTCCCGATTCCGACCCCCGTACGGATCGGGGAACCGTCCGCACGCTTCCCGCGCCCGTGGACCGTCGCGACCTGGGTCCCGGGCGAACCGGCCGACCGCACCCCCGTCAGCCGGCAGGGTGCGGCCGACACCCTGGCGGGCTTCCTCAGGGCGCTCCATGTGCAGGCGCCCGCGGACGCACCGGTCAGCCAGGATCGTGGCGTGCCCCTCAGGACGCTCTCGGACGGATTCGAGAGGGGCCTCGAGGAGGTCGTCTCCGGCAGCGGCCTCGCCGACCTCCAGAACGACGTACGGGACGTCTGGGCCGAGGCCGTCGCTGCTCCCGACTGGCAGGGCCCGCCGGTATGGCTGCACGGGGACCTCCATCCGGCGAACGTCGTCGTCGCGGACGGGACGCTCTCGGGCGTCGTCGACTTCGGCGACATGTGCGCCGGCGACCCGGCCGTCGACCTCGCGGCCGCCTGGGTGCTCCTTCCCGCCGGGGCGGACGCACGGTTCCTCGACGCGTACGGACACGTGGACGAGGCGATGGTCCGGCGCGCACGAGGGCTGGCTGCCGCGAAGAGCCTCTTCCTCATCCTCATGGGCCGCGCCGGGGACCGGGGTCTGCCGGGCGGCAAGCCGGCCTGGGGGCCCGCGGGCCGCGCGGCGCTCGACCGTGTCCTGGACTCGGCACGGGCGGGCCGAGGAGCCGCATCCGGGTGACTCCGTCCTTCGGCCTACCGTGCTTTCGGCCTTGAGGAGGAGGATCTTGTGGCACGGCCACGAGAGGGTTGATCCGTGCGAACAACCATCGGATACATCGTCGAAAGCATCGGATACGTCGTAGGGGCCCAGGGGGTCGTCAGCTTCACCTCGCGGACCTTCTTCGACGCGGAGTGGGGCTGGATCCACAAGGTCGTCGACCTTCCGACCGCCGCCTACCTCGGGATCGTCGCGGTGGGACTGGTGCTCGTCGCCGCCGGGGTGACGACGCGGAAGGCGCCCGTGCGCCCGAAGGCCGCCTGACCGGGCGGCCTTCGGGCCCGCGATTCCCCTCTCCGTCGTCCTCGGCGCGGTGACCGTCGGCCGAGAGGGCTGCGCACGAGGCTGTTCATCCGGGCCCCGAGGCCCCACCATGCTCCTGACTACTCGTGCGTAACGCGTCGTAGGGGGAAGTGTGGTGAAGCCCGGTTCACGGACCGCGGCCGGGATCGCCGTGCCGATGCTGGCCGTCGCCATGTCCTTGCTCGTGCCCGCCGCCACGGTCCGGGCCCAGGTGCCCGAGCGGAGCGCGGTCGCCCGTACCCCGGTCGTCCTCGTCCACGGGTACAACGCCGACCCCGGCGTCTGGGGCGGCCTGCGCGAGGACCTCACGTCCGAGGGGTACACCGACGCCGAGCTCTTCTCCTTCGGATACGACACGCACCGGTCGGTGAACGAGGTCCTGTCGGGCGAACTCGCCGCCTACGTCGAGTCCGTCAAGCGGCAGACCGGCGCGAGCCGCGTCGACCTCGTCGCGCACTCCTTCGGCAGCCTCGTCACCCGCTGGTACGTGAAGTACGACCCCGCCGGTCAGGCCTCGGTCGCCCACTGGGTCTCCCTCGCCGGCCCCAACCACGGCACCGGCACCGCATGGGCCTGCGCGCTGTGGGACCAGGCCTGCCGCGACATGACCCCCGGGTCCTACGTCCAGAAGGGTCTCGCGGCGGGCGACGAGACACCCGGCGCCGTGCGCTACGCGACCTGGTGGTCGAACTGCGACGAGGTCATCAACCCCGACAGCAGCGTGCACCTGACCGGCGCGACCAACAACGCCGCCGGCTGCCTCGCCCACAACGACCTCCTCGGCGACGACACCGTCTCCCGGGGCGTACGCGCCTTCCTGCGCTCCTAGGGCGTGTTGCGAAAGTCCCGCCTGCCCGACGGCGCCTGGCACGCACGCTCGCCGCGTTGTCGGATCACCCCGATACATCCAGTAGTCGGGGCGACCCTCCGCCTTGCGATCGCACGCACCAGACGTCGTCGGGCCCGCCCTTCGGGCGGCCGGCGCTACTTTCGCAACACGCCCTAGGTCCGGCGACTCACAGGCGGATGACCACCAGCGCCGTGTCGTCCGAGTTCTCGTCGGTGTTCAGGAGGTCCGCCAGGAGGGTGTCGGCCAGGGCCTCGGGATCGTCGAGCCGATGCCGGCCGAGGGAGGCGGCGAGGCGCGCGAGTCCGGCGTCGATGTCCTCCGTACGGCGTTCGATCAGGCCGTCGGTGTACAGCACCAGCGTCGCGCCCTCCTCGAAGGAAGCGGTCGCCTGGGGCCGGGCGACGTGGTCCGGGCGGGCCCCGAGCGGCGGGTCCGTCGCCCGGTCGAGGAAGATCACGTCGCCGTCGGGGGAGAGCAGCGCGGGCGGAGGATGGCCCGCGCTGCTGTACGTCAGGGTGTGGCTGCTCCAGTCGATGAAGGCGGTCGCCGCGGTCGTCGACTCGGCGCCCTCGACGGAGCGGGCGTAGAGCCCGAGGGCGTCGAGTGCCTGGGCCGGGCCGTCGGCGACGAGCGTGGCCGCGCTCAGCGCGCTGCGCAGCTGGCCCATGACGCAGGCCGCGGTGAGCCCGTGGCCCACGACGTCTCCCACCGCCACCGCCATGCGGTCCCCGGGGAGTCCGACCAGGTCGTACCAGTCGCCGCACACGTTGAGGCCGCCGACCGCGGGGCGGTAGCGCACGGCGGCCCGGTGGTGGCCGACGGGACCGGGGGAGGGCAGCATCGCCGCCTGGAGGGCCAGAGCCACCTTCCGCTCCCGGGCGTGTGCCTTGCGCAGGCGCTCGTTGACCTCCTGCAACTCGCGGGAGCGCGTGTACAGTTCGGCCTCCAGCCGCGCCGCCTCGGTGGTGCCTCCCAGGCCGCCGCGGGCCCGGATGAGCGGGGTGATCTCCTCCACCCGGTGCACGATCATCGCCACCTGCCCGTCGGAGCCCACCACGGGTGCGTTGACGGGGCTCCAGAAGTGCTCCTGCCAGTGGCCCGGCTGCTCGGAATCCTCGATGTCGTAGCGGAGCAGGGCCATGGTGTCGCGCTCGCCGGTGGCGACCACGCGGAGCATCGACGCCTCGGTCTCGCGCATTCCCGCGGCGGCGGGGTCGTTGGGGTTCTCGGGGAACGCGTCGAAGATGTAGCGGCCGACGAGCTGCTCGCGCGAACGGCCGGCCAGCCGTGCGAAGTCCTCGTTGACGTCGATGTACACCAACTCGGGCGTGAGCAGGGCGACCATGCCGGGAAGGGCCTGGAACACGGCCGCATAGTCGACTCGCTGTTCGTTCATTCCGCTGCCCGCCTCACCGCCGACCCCACCGTGTGCAGGTCCAACGATAGAAGTGATCGCGTGGTGGCGGCCGAGGTCCACCGTTTTGAGACCTGGGGCGATCTGCTGCGTGAGTGAGACCTCGTACGTCCTCACCGACGGACCCGCGGACGCGGAAAACCGGCGAGGTGTACTGGTGGTGCACGCCATCGGTACGTACTATGAGTGCATGCCTCTTCCTCGCTTCGATCGACTACCCGCCGAACGTCAGGAGCTGATCCTGGCCGTCGCGCGCAGCCATTTCGCCGAGCAGGGCACCGAAGCCGCCTCGTACAACAAGATCATCGAGGCGGCCGGCTTCTCGAAGACCGCGGCGTACCACTACTTCGACGGGCGCGAGGACCTGCTGTCCGCCGTGCTCGACGGCGTACTCGGCCGGCTGCTCGGCGCGCTCGGCCCCTGGGCGGCGGCCCGTGACGAGGCCGACTTCTGGTCCCGCCTCGACGCCGGCGCCTCCGCACTCGCGGCACACCTGCAGGCCCACCCGGACGACCTCGCCCTCGCCGACGCGGCCATCGGGCACACACGTGGCGAGGTCGGACCGTGGCTGACGTGGTTCGACGATCTGGTCTCGGACGGTCAGCGGCTGGGCGTGATCCGCACCGACGTGGACCGCGAGCTCCTGGTGACCGTGACCGCGGCGGTCGTCAGAACCGCGGACAGCTGGGCGGTCGCCCGCATGAAGGCGGCACCGGTGCCCACCGCCTCGCACGAGACCGACGGAGCGCAACTCTGGCGTCTGCTCCGCGGATTGTGGACCGAGACCGGACCCCACCCCGACGACGGGAACGCCGATGCGCACTGACATCGAGATCGACTGGGACATACCGAAGACCCCGCCGGGACTCGCGGGCCGCGTCGAACGGTTCATGGGACCGGGCAAGACGCGTTCCGAGACGGCGGTGGAGATCGCGGGCCTCGCCGTGTGCGCCCTGCTCCTCTTCGCAGGGATACGTGCATCCGGATCCTGGCGCGAGTGGTCGGGACCGCAGTGCGCGGTGGTCGCACTGGCGGGACTGGACCTCATCGGCGGAGTGCTCACCAACGCGACGAACGCGGCGAAGCGCTGGTACCACCGGCCCGGCCCGGGCACCCGGCGGTCACGGCTCCTGTTCGTCTCCGCGCACATGCTCCATCTCCTGGCCGTGGGCCTGGTCGTCCTGTCCGGCGACTGGCCCTGGACGCTGGGCAATGCCGCACTGCTGCTCACGGGCGCGGCCGTCGTGGAGTTCTCGCCGCTGCACCTCAAGCGACTGGTCTCGATGAGCGCGCTGACCGCCGCCGTCCTGGTCAATCTGTACTGGCTCGACGTGCCGTACGTTCTCGCCTGGTTCGCGCCGCTGTTCTTCCTGAAACTACTCGTCTGCCATCTCGTCCCGGAGGCGCCCCTGGAGAGGCGACGCCATGCCTGAGGCCACCCCGCGCTGGAGGCTCGACGCGACACCGGATCCCACCGCCTGCGCCCGCACCCTGGCAACGGCCTTCCACCGGGAACCGGCCCTCTCCTGGATCTGCGGTACGTCGCAGACCGTGAGGACCCACTGGTTCACCACCACCCTCCGGACCCACGCCACCCTGCCCGGTGCCCTCCGGTACGCGGTCACGGCGACGTCGGACGGACGGCAGGTCGCCTCGGCGGTCCTCACACCGCCGGGCGCGGCCCCCGGAATCCCGGCCCGCGCGGCCTGGGCGGCCCGAACGGGCCTCAGGTGCGGACCCGCCGCCCTCGGGAGGACCCTGCGCTATCTGCGGCACGCCGAGACCGTGTGTCCGCCGGGCGCATGGACCCTGGAATTCATCGGCGTACGCCCCGACAGCGCGGGACACGGCGCCGGACGCCTCCTCCTGGACCACCTGCTGGCGACGACACCGGCCCCGGCGGGCATCTTCCTGACCACCGCCGACCCCACGAACGTCCCCCTCTACCGCCACCTCGGCTTCACGGAACTGCAGCGGACCCCCCTGGGCCCGCTGACCGTCACGGCCATGACGAGCCCGGGACGCCCGGGCCCCACCTGACCGACTGCCCCGAGCCGGAGCCGTGCTCCACGTCCGCCCGACCTCCCCGAAGCACCCACATCAGAGGCGTGCGGATGTCTTGAGGAAATCCACATCGGAACCAAAGGGGCCGGGACGGCGCGCCGTCGTGGTGGCCGGGCTTCACCCCCGCCCCGGGGTTCTGAGGGACCGGCTGTGCTTTCCCCGTCCTCCGTCCGGACTCGTCCGGCGAGCTGTTCCCAAGGAGCGGACCTACGCTCGGGGCATGCGACGCGGTCAGATGCGTATGTCCCCGGAAGCCCGGAACGCCCTGCTCGAAGGCCTGCGACAGATCCGGGCCGAGCTGAAGGCCTCCGTGGAGTTCCCCGTGCACGTGCTGGAAGCCGCTCAGGAGGCGATGGACCACGTCCAGCTGCCTGAGAAGGACGCCACTCATCTGCCGTTGTTCACGATCGATCCGCCGACCTCGCGGGATCTCGACCAGGCGATGCACCTGGAGCGGCGGCCCGGGGGCGGGTACCGCGTGCACTACGCCATCGCCGACGTCACGGCCTTCGTCAAGCCCGGCAGTGCGTTGGAGGCCGAGGCACGCGACCGGATCGAGACGCTGTACTTCCCCGACCTCAAGGTGCCCCTGTATCCGCCCCTGATCTCCGAGGGACCGGCCAGCCTGCTCCCGGACCAGGTCGTCCCCGCCCTGCTGTGGCAGCACGACCTCGACTCCGACGGCAACGTGACCGCCTCGACTGTGAGCCGGGCCAAGGTCCGCAGCAAGGCCAAGCTCGACTACGCCGCGGTCCAGCGGGACATCGATGCCGGCACGGCTGCGGAACCCGTCGCCCTGCTGCGCGAGATCGGCAGGCTGCGGGAAGCCGTCGAGGCCAAGCGCGGTGGCGTCGCGGTGAACCTGCCTGACCAGGAGCTCACCCTCACGGACGGATCGTTTCGGCTGAGCTATGTGGCGACCCTGCCCGTGGAGGGCTGGAACGAGCAGATCTCCCTCATGACCGGAATGGCCGCGGCCCGGATCATGCTGGAGAGCGGCACCGGGATCCTGCGGACCCAGAGGGCGCAGACCGACCAGGGCGAGGTCGAGCGCGTACGAGGGCTCGCGAAGAAACTGGGCATCGAGTGGAAGCCCGAGGCCACGTACGCCACGCTGGTCAACTCCCTCGACCCGGCCGACCGGAAGCAGATGGCCTTCCTCAGCGAGGCCACCGCCATGCTGCTCAAGGCGGAGTACGCCACGTTCCGCGACCACGGGATCCCGAAGCACACGCTCCACGCGGCCATCGCGGCTCCGTACACCTACGCCACGGCCCCGCTGCGGCGCCTCCTCGACCGCTACACCGGTGAGCTGTGCGTGGCCGCGTGCGCCGGCGAGGACCCGCCGGGCTGGGTGCTCGACGCCCTGCCGTGCCTGCCGTGCGACATGGCGAGGGGGAAGGGGAAGCTGGCCGACCGGCGCGCGGTGGACCTGGCCGAGGCCGCGCTGCTGAAGGACCGGGAGGGCGAGATCTTCGTCGGTACGGTCATCAACACCGACGCGGAGGACGACAAGCCGAAGGAAGGCACGGTGCACCTGGCGGAACCCGCCGTGATGGGCAAGATCACCTCCGGTGTCGAGCTCGAGCTGGGCGCGAGTGTCCAGGCCAGGCTCACCCGGGCCGACCCTCTCTTCTCCGGCCGGCACAAGGTCCTCTTCCGCACGGCGTAGCCGGCCCGTCAGCACCGCCGGGCCCGGCCGAGGACGGGCGGGCGGAGCGGTACGGGTTCCTCAGCCGGCCGCGGCAAGGCGTTCCACCAGCAGGAACGCGCCGATGGCGATCATCATGGCACCGCTGACACGGGTGACGGCCCGGGCAGCAGTGGGCCGGGTGCTCAGCACCGTGCGGGCCAGGACTCCGACGGACAGGTAGACGACCGCGCAGGCGGTCAGGTGCATCGTGCTGAGCAGCCCGGTCTGCGCGGCGACCGGCCAACCCGTGGCGGAGTCGATGAACTGCGGGAACAGCGAGAAGTACAGCAGCAGCGCCTTCGGGTTCAGCCCGCTGATCCCTGCCCCCTTGAGCATGACCCGCAGGCGGGAGGCCTCGGCTCCACCTCCCGCAGCCGCCGTCGGCACGGCCGGCTGCCGCAGGACGCCCCAGCCCAGCCACAGCAGGTAGCCGGCACCCACCATGGTCAACGCGGTGAGCACGGCCGGGGAGCTCGCCACGAGCACCGCCAGGCCCGCGACGGCCACGAGCGCGTACGCCGTGTGGCCGACGATCAGCCCGGTGACGGCCGGGACGACCGAGCGTCCCCGCAGACCGGCGGAGATCGCGTAGGCCCAGTCCGCGCCCGGGGTGAACACCAGCAGCAGGTCCACGGCGAGGAAGGCCGCCAGCGTCGTCGTGTCCATCGATCGTTCCCTCTCACACACTCTCAGGCTCTGGAGGGAACGCTAGGCCGAATCAGCCCGAAGGTGTTTGCGTCTTTACCCCATGATCGCGTGATGTGGGGGAGAATCTTCGTCATGGACGCCATGGACCGGAAGATTCTTACCGAGCTGCAGCTCGACGGCCGCCTGACGATCACCGAGCTGGCCGGCCGTGTGCAGCTCAGCGTCTCGCCCTGCCACCGCCGCCTGCGCGACCTCGAACGCGAGGGCGCCATCCGCGGCTACCGCGCCGTCGTCGACCCCGCCGCCGTCGGCCTGAACTTCGAGGCCCTCGTCTTCGCCACGCTCCGGTGGGAGGACGCCGACACGGTCACCGCCTTCGAAGAGGCCGTGTCCGCCGTGCCGCACGTCCTCCAGGCCCAGCGGCTGTTCGGCGAGCCCGACTACCTCCTGCGGGTCGCGACCGCCGACCTGGCCGCGTTCCAGGAGCTGTACGACCGGCAGCTCGCCCGACTGCCCGGGGTCCAGCGCCTGACGTCCACCCTCGTCATGAAGCACGTCATCGACGACCGCCCCCTGCCCGAGTAGGAGCCGTACCGACGGCACGCCCGACCCGGTGTCCCGCCGACCGACCGACCGGGCCGAGGGCCCCGGGCCGGCAGGGCGCACGACGTGCCGGTGCGCCCTGCCGGGTGGCGTCAGCGTTTCCGCACGTGGAGGACGTGGGCGTCGAGGGGGAGCGGGCGCTGCCCGACGAGGTCGAGGCCCGCCGCGTCGAACAGTCGCGCGTACTCGTCGGCTCCGCGCTCGCGGCCGCCGGTGTTGCACAGCATGTGCAGGTCCCACGCCGTCGCGAGGGAAGGCGTGGCGTCGGCGGGCAGCAGGCGTTCGACGACGAGGAGGTCGGCGTCGGACGGCATCGCTCGCGCGAGGTGCCGAAGGATGTCGCGGCACCGTGCGTCGTCCCAGTCGTGCAGGACGCGGGAGAGCAGGTACACGTCTCCGGCCGGCGGTACGTCGGCGAAGTCGCCGACCCGGTAGTCGCATCGGTCGCCGACGCCGGCGGCGGTCAGGCGCTCGCGCGCGGCGGCCACGACGTGCGGCCGTTCCAGGAGGACCCCGCGCAGCGAGGAGTGGGCGGCCAGGACCCGGCCGAGGAGCTCGCCCGTGCCGCCGGCGATGTCGATCACGGTACGGGGGACGGGGGAGCCGGCCGCCGCCGTGAGGACGGGATGTGCGGGCAGGGGGTCGAACATCCGGGAGCCGGCGGCCATGGACCGGTCGAACGTCGTGGCGAGGCAGGGGTCGTGGGCGAAGTGGTCGAAGTGGTTCTCGCCGTAGAGGTGCTCGAAGCCCGGCTCGCCGGTCCGCACGGCGTGGCCCAGGTGTGCGAAGGACTGGTAGAACGGGCCGCCGTACATGAGCGCCAGGGGCCGCATCGAGCCGGTGGCGTCCTCGCGCAGGAGCCGGCCGGCGGCGGTGAGCCGGAACCCGTCCCGTTCCTCGGACACGACCCCCACCATGGCGAGATAGCGCAGCAGCGTCCTCAGCGCGTCCGGCCGCGCGCCGACCGCGTGCGCCAGCCGCTCGGCGCTGAGGGGGCCGCGTGTGCCGAGGGCCTCGGGCAGTCGCAGCTCGGCGCAGGTGGCGAGGGCCTGGGTGGTCCAGGCCCCGGTCAGCAGACGCAGGAGCGTTTCCGCCGCGCGGGAGTCGGGGTCGGCGACCGCATCCGTACGCGAGCCCGTACCCGTACGCGTACCGGCCGATGATCCCTCGGGCGCCCCCGAACGCTGCTCCTCCAGGTGCTCCGCGAGCAGGTCCCGGTGGTCGCCGCGCGCGTACAGCTCCATGCGCCGGTAGTCGGTCTTCGTCTCCGCGGGGGTGGCGAAGTAGAAGACGGTGCCGTCCTCGTGCGGGTTGTACCCGCCGCCGTCGGCGACCGCGCCGTGGCGGGCGAGGCTGGCCCGGAGGCCGCGCAGGAGCAGGGGATCGGGTCGGTCCACGTCGAAGGCCAGGTGGGCCTCGTGGTCGTGGGCGCGTTCGTGCGCGGCGAGCGAGGAGAGGGCGGAGGCCGGCGGGACCGCGAGGGCGAACACCTCGACGGCGCGGCGTTCGCCGGAGGGGCCGTGCGCCGCGGGGCGGAGAATCCTTACGTCAAGATCGGCGGGGTCGAGTGCGTGGCGGGCGGCCAGGCGGTCGCGTACGACGACGCTGGGCTGGGCTGCGGCGTCGTCGGGGAGGCCGCAGGCGGCGAGCGCGGCGCGGAGTCCGGGGTGGTCGGCGGGGAAGACCAGGAGCGCGGCGTGGGCGAAGCGGCACCGGTCGGCCACCGCGCGCAGTTCGGGGCCGTCGAGGCCGGGCAGTACGCGGGAGAGCAGGACGGAGGTCTCCTGCTCCCGGACGAACTCGGCGGTCGCGCGCAGGCGCCGGACGTCGTCGGGTGAGAGGGCGCTCGCGAGGGCAGGGCTGGTCATCAGTGGGGGTCCTCGATGAAGAAGAGCGGGCGGGAGCGGGCCCCGGCTGCGGGAGCCGGGGCCTTGGACCGCGGTGGTGGGGGAGGGGCGGAAGAGGTCAGATGCCGACGTACTGCTCGGCGAACCAGTCCTGGTGGGTACGGGACGTCCGCAGCGACTCCATGCGGGAGCGGCGCATCCCCTCCTGGAACGGCGGTGCGCCGTGGAGCAGGCCGATCATCCAGTGCGAGAACTCCTGCGCACGCCAGATGTGCGTCAGGCACCGGTCCGAGTAGCGGGCGAGTCCTTCGGAGTCGCTGCGGTGGAGGTCGGCGGCGAGCGCCTCGGCGAGGAGCTCGGCCTCCAGGACTGCGAGGTTGGCGCCCTTCGCGGCGGAGGGGCTGATGAGCGCGGCGGCGTCGCCGGCCAGGAAGAGGGAGCCGTGCCGGAGCGTGCCGAGCACGTCGGACTCGAGGTCGACGACGGCGCGCTGCACGATCCGCCCGCGCCGGAGGGGGCCGTGGTCGGCGCTCCGCATCCGCAGGTCGAGCTCGTCCCAGATCCGCTCCTCGCTCCAGTCGTCGGCGGGGGTGCCGCGTTCGCACTGGAGGTAGTAGCGGGTGATGTCGGCGGACCGGGCCATGTGCCCGGCGAAGCCACGGGGGTGTGTGGCGTAGCCGACGGCGTCGAGGCTGGGGGGTGCCTCGGCGAGGAGCCCCAGCCAGGAGACCCCGTGGTCGCGGTGGTGTCGTACGGCCTCGTCCGGAAGCGACTTCCGACCGGCGCCGTGGCGGCCGTCGCAGGCGGCGACGTACCTCGCCCGCCACCGTACGGTCAGACCGTCCGGTTCCCGGGCCGCGACCCACGGCCGGGCGCCGTCCGCGTCGCCGACCTGCACCGCTTCGGTCTCGAAGCGGATCCGGCCGCCGGAGTCGACGTACGCGGCCAGCAGGTCGGCGACGAGTTCGTGCTGGGGATAGACGGTGTGGGGCTCGCCGTTCCCGAGCTGCCGGTAGTCGAGCCGGAAGAGGCCGTCCTCGGTGCGGAACTCGCAGACGCCGTGCTCGCTGCCCCGGCGCCGCAGCCCCTCGTCGAGGCCGTGGCGCCGCAGCACGCGCACGGTGTGAGCGGCGAGGAACCCGGCCCGGGCCCGGTTCAGGACGTGGTCACGTGCGGTGCGTTCGAGGACCACGCAGTCGATTCCGCTGCGCAGTAAGAGGTTGCCGAGCACGAGCCCGGCGGGACCGGCCCCGAGGATGACGACGTCCGCCGACTCCCGGCCGTCCCGTGTGTGTTGACTGTCTGTCACGAAAGTTGATCTTAGGTACGGTGAAGTACGTCACTCGTCAAACGTCACCCGAATGCCGCATTCCATGAGAAAAGGATTCTCCTTTGTCGCCACAGCACTCGGCGGCACCGGAGCCACGACGAGGCTCTCCTGGCCTCTGCCCGTTCTCCCTCCCAGGCTGCGTGATCCACAACGCTCGGGGGATCATGGACTACACGCGATATCGCAGACCGTCCGCGTTTCTGCTGCTGACAGTGGCCGTGGTCCTCGGAGCGGCGGCCGGCTGGTGGTGGTCGACCGTGGCTTTTTCGACCCGGTGTGGTGCGTCTACGTCCAGCAAGGAAGGCCACCGCTGGAACGCCGTTGGACCGTCGACTGCTTCGAAAGCGACTTCGAGAACGACTTCGACGGAGGCGTACGCAGTGAAGCCGTATGGACCGGGCCTGAGCGGATTCGTATGACGACCGGCGACGGCGCATCCCACGAGGTGACCATCGGCCAGGACGGAAGGCCCGGCCGGATCGTCTCCGCCGGCTGACCTCGTGGTGCGCCGTCAGGCCGTGGGGGTTCTCCGGAGGGAGGTCGCCCTGTCGTGTGGGTCAGGAGCAGGCAGGCCGCAGCGGTTGCGACGAGGCCCAGTACGGCCGGTCCGACGAAGCCGGGTGTGCCGTCGGGCGTGTGACTTTCGCCGTTCCGCCGCAGGCAGATGTATGCGGCAGCGCACTTCGGACGGGTCCGCCGGTGGGCTCGGCGCACCCCGGCCTGTCCGAGTCGCCCGAAGCCGTACGCCGCGAGCCCGAAGCACAGGAGGGTCAGGAGCGCGATGAGGGGGAGGATCGCCATCCGCCGACCTCATCAGCAGCCGACTCACAGGGCTATGGCGGAGCCCGCAATTCCGGTGTCGAGACCTGAGAGGCCGTATCCGGTGAGTCGCCCAGCGCGGTCAGCCGAAGGGGCCGGCCTGGCGGTGCTCCTCGGCGAGCTCGTGGCGGGTGCACCGGCTGTTGGGCTCGGTGACGACCAGGCCGTCGGCGGAGCCGGGGCCGGGCCGGGATCTTGACGTGTGGGGCCGTCTTCGGCTGATCATGGCCTCATGACTCGCGCTCTCTCGACGCCGCCCGTCATCTCCTCCGGCTCGCTCGGCAGTTCCCCGCAACCCGTGCTCACGGCCTTCGGCGGTCTGCTGCTGCGCCCCTGGGAAGGAAGCGACGCGGCACCGTTCCTCTCCGCCTACCGCGACGACGAGGTCCGTCGCTGGCACACGCGGCGGCCCTTGACCGAGGCGCAGGTCCTGGAGTGGTTCGACGCCTATCACCAGGACTGGCGACGAGAACGGGGCGCCCACTGGGCGGTCGCCCGTGAGGGCGGCGAGGTGCTGGGCCGCATCGCTCTTCGCGGCTGGGACTTCGACGACGGCGTCGCCGACGTCGCGTACTGGGTGCTCCCGGCCGCCCGAGGTGCCGGCGTGGCGTCCAGCGCCCTCGCCACGCTTTCCGCCTGGGCCCTGGACGAGATCGGTTTCCACCGCCTGGAGCTGGACCACTCGACACGCAACGCGGCGTCCTGCAGGGTCGCCACGAAAGCGGGCTACCGCCTGGAAGGCGTCAAGCGCAGCGCCGCCCTCCACGACGACGGCCGGCACGACATGCACCTGCACGCCCGCGTTCTGGGCGACGAGCCCGCCGGGCCGTCACGTGCGACTCCGGCAGGCGGCTGAGGCGGAACCATACGACTGAAGGCGGCAGTTGCGGCCGCCTGAGACGCTGGGGTGCCCTTGGTTACCTGCGGGGGACCGGGTGACGTACGCACCCGCCCCCCCCCGCGATGCGCGGGGAACTCACCGCGTCCGGTCCGCGTCCACGGCGTTCGCCAGCGCCTGCGGAGTGCGGGTCGAGAGGTAGACGTACGGTGTGGGGTCGGCGGGGTCGGTGTTCTCTATGCGGACCGCTCCCGTGATGTAGCTGCGCATCATCATGTGGGCCCCGCCGACCCATACGGCGACTCCCGCCACGTGCAGGGCGAGGCTGGTGACGGCCGCGTCGTGGTCGGCGGAGGCCGCGGAGTGCCCCGTGAAGGCAGGCGGCAACACCGCACCGACGGCGAGGACGAGCGCCGCCCGCGTCCACGGGACGGTGGTCACGCCCGCGCACAGGGTCGCCAGGACGAGCCCTGCCGCCGCCGTCACGGCGTAGGCGCGGCCCTGCGCCGAGGTGAGGGCGAAGTCGGCCACCGTCGCCGGGTCGAGAACCTCCGCGACCGGCCGGGCGAACAGGTCCGACAGCGTGAGGACCATCAGGGCCACCGACGCGAGCGACCACAGCCCCGCGGCGACCGCCGCCCAGGTCAGGCAGGTCGTGCGCGACCGCCCCAGAGCGCGGCCGCCGGGCAGCAGGACGCCGGCCAGGAGAAGGGCACCCACCGTCGCCACCGACGCGATGTCCACGGCGATCCGCGCCAGGGGCAGGCCCCAGGACGTCAGCGGACCGGCGTCCTCGATGCCCGGCACCCGCCGAGCCGTGGAACCGGTCGCCCACATCCCCACGACCATGACGACCACGGCCAGTACGACCGAGGCGAGCAGGATCACCGGCAGACGGCCCACCTTGCGCACAGCAGGATCAACCGACACGGTGTGCCCTCCGACGGCGCGCCACGAGCACCGCGGCACCAGCGCCGGCACCGGCTCCTGCCACGAGCAGTGCACCGACGATCAGGCCGCTGCCGCTGCCGCTGCCGCTGCCGCTGCCGCTGCCACGCGACGTGGGCCGGGTGCTCGACGTCGGCGAGGGACTCGCGGTCGCCGCATCAGCCGAAGCGGAAGGGGCCGGCGGAACCGTCGGCGGAGATGGTGCGGAACTCGGCGCGGAGCTCGGCGCAGCCCCCGCCCGGACCGTGAAGGTGTAGGACCCGGACACGGGATGGCCGTCGGCCGAGACCACTCGGTAGCCGACGGTGTACGTGCCGGACGGCAGACCCGGCTTCACGGCGAGGCACGCACGCATGCCGTCGACCCGCGGCGCCCCCGCACCTGCCGGGGTTCCGTCCGGGGCGGTCAGGGCGACCTTGGCGAACTCCTGCGACATCACGTCCCTGAAGGTCAGCCCGATGGTCTGCGGGAGGGCGTCGAGGGTCGCGCCGCCGGCCGGCGTGCTGGAGGTCAGGTCCGTGTGCGCCGAGGCGCCGGGTGCACCGGCCCACAGGAGCGCGGCACTCAGAGGGACGACGAGGGTGCGTGCCGCCGTACGGGCGGCACGCCGGGAGAGGCAGTGCATGGGAAGGGAGGGGGTCTCTCTGTGCTGCCCGGACCAGCCGGAGCGGGGGGTACGCCGACGCCGCGGCGGACGACCCCCCTCACCCGGCCATCAGGCCAAGCAGAAGCCTCCGCCGGACGACAGCCCGGTCTGCGGGAGAGGGGCACGCCACGACCCGGCGCGCCCGTACCTCGGAGGTGCTCGCCCCGCGTGCAGCCGTACGACGAGGACGGCCCGCGGCATCGCGCCCGGTTCGAGATCGCGCAGCGCCGTCCTCGGCCCGTTGCCGACGGGCACGAGCGGCCGGACGAACGTCAGCAGGGCGCGCAGGACTTCGAGAAGGGGTTTGCCGTGCCACAGCAGCCGCTCGGTCAGCCCGAACAGACGCGCGGCGAGCACCAGCATGGCCAGGTGCCCGGCGAAGAAGACCTCCGGCGGAACGCCGACCGCCGAGGCGTGTTCGACCACGTCCAGCGGTTCGCGCGCACCGACCACCGCCGCGCAGGCCCCCGGCAGCGCGTACGCCGCGTGGTGGGCCAGCAGGGCACCGGCGAGCGCCGCCATGAGCTGGGTGTCGGAGAGTTTGTGCCGGTTCAGCAGCACGGCACCGGGCACCGCGACCGCCCCCATGCCCAGCAGCAGGGCCCAGCGCGGCATGTGGCCCTGCGCGAGCAGGTGACCGGCCAGCGGCAGCAGGACGCACAGCGCCGCCAGGGCGCCGGCCCTCGCGCCACGCACCATTCCACGGGCCGGCGAAGGCGGCCGTGCTGCGAGGGTGCCGGACATGAGCTGCCGGGCTTTCAGGGAGAACGTCCAGGATCAGGCCTGTGGCTCACGAGGAGCCCGACGGCCATCCGCAGCGTATCCCGATGCCCCTGACCCACCCGCAACCGGATCCCCGCCTGCAACGGGTGCCGTTCCTCCAACCGGATCCGAACCCGCAACCGGATCCGAACCCGCAACCGGATCCGAACCCGCAACCGGATCCGAACCCGCAACCGGATCCGAACCCGCAACCGGATCCGGAGCCGCAACCGGATCCGGAGCCGCAACCAGATCCGGAGCCGCAACCGAATCCGACCGACGAAGCCGGCACATGGGTCGTCGCTCGAACGCCGTGCCCGGCCCGGACAGCCGGAAGTGGCCCTCCACCGGTTTGTGGAGGGCCACCTTCGTGGCTCAGTGGTCGGCCGACCGGTGGTGCGGTGCCGCTACGGCGCCACCTTCAGGAGCTTGTTCGCGGTGCCGGAGGACGGGTTCTTGATGGCGTCCGCGGTGGCCGCCCCGGTCAGCGCTGCGGCCGTGTCGGCCGGCGTCGCCGAGGGGTTGGCCGCGAGGTACAGGGCCGCGGCGCCCGCCACGTGCGGGCTGGCCATCGACGTTCCGGAGATCGTCTTGACGCCGGTGTCGCTGTCGTTCCAGGCGGAGGTGATCTCCGAGCCCGGCGCGTACAGGTCCACCACGGAGCCGAAGTTCGAGAAGTCCGACTGCTCGTCGTCCTTGGTGCTGGACGCCACGGTGAGCGCCTCGGGCACCCGGGAGGGCGAGCCCTGCCCGGCGTCGGCGGACTCGTTGCCGGCCGCCACCGCGAAGGTCACGCCGGAGGCGATGGCGCGCTGGACAGCCGCGTCCAGGGCCTCGTCGGCGCCGCCGCCGAGGCTCATGTTCGCGACCGAGGGGCCCGAGTGGTTCTGGGTCACCCAGTCGATGCCCGCCACGACCTGTTCGGTGGTGCCGGAGCCGTTGTCGTCGAGGACGCGAACGGCCACGACCTTGGCCTTCTTGGCCACACCGTGAGCCGTACCGGCGATGGTGCCGGCGACGTGGGTGCCGTGGCCGTTGCCGTCGTCGGCGGTCTGGTCGTTGTCCACGGCGTCGAAGCCGTGGCTGGCCCGGCCGCCGAAGTCCTGGTGAGAGACCCGGACGCCGGTGTCGATGACGTACGCGGTCACGCCCTCGCCGCCGCCGTCGGGGTACGTGTACTTCTGGTCGCCCGCGGTGTCGGCCTGGTCGATCCGGTCCAGACCCCAGGACGGCGGCTGATCCTGGGTCTCGTTGATGCTGAAGCGCTTGTTCTGCACGACCGTGCCGACGGCCGGGTCGGCGGCGAGGCGCTTCGCCTCCTCGACGGACAGACCGGAGGCCGAGAAGCCGTTGACCTCCGAGCCGTAGGAGCGCTGGAGGGTGCCGCCGTACTTCTTCGCGAGCTCCGCCTTGTTCGCGGATGCGTCGAGGATGACGACGAAGCTGCCGGAGACGGCGCCCGGGGCACCGAGTCCGTGGACGGTGCCTTCCGCCGGAGCGGCCGCCCCGGCGAGATTGCCCGCGAACAGTGCGACGGCTGCCGCGGCTGCGGTACCTGTGGCTATCGCCGCGTTGCGAAGTCCGTGGGATCGCTTGTGAGTTGCCATGAAGGTGGTTCTCTCCTCGTGTTGACGTGTGGGGCGTCAAACGTTCGAGGGAAACCCTGTGCGAGTTGGCAGGAGCAAATCAAGTGCGAACCCCTGGTGACACGTTATTCAACAACGTTTCTTAAAGATCTCTCCGCATCGCCTCCACGTCGTACACGCGATCTCGCCAACTCCTGCGTGAAAAGGGCACGGAGGGAACCGGACCCGGAAGGTCCGACGGCGTGAAGGCCGGTCAGGGCTTCAGGACGTCCACGTGGTCGCCGACGGCGACCACGAGCACCCGCGCGCCCGGCGCGGTGGTCCGCCAGCGGTGCCGTACGCCGCCGGACACCAGGAGCGTGTCCCCGCGTCCCAACCGGTGGATCCGGCCGTCGGCCTCCACCTCCACCGATCCGTCCGCCACGTACATCAGCTCGTCGTTGCGGTGCTGGAACTCGCGATCCGCCTCGTGCTCGCCGACGAACTCCAGCGCGTGGAGCTGATGGAGGCCCCGGACCACCGGCCTGACGCCCGCCTCCCGGGAGAGGCCGCCGTCGTCGTCGGCGCGCACCACGTCGACCGTGCGGCTCGCGTCCGAGGCGGCCAGGAGCTGGACCGCCGTCGTGCCGAGGGCGTCCGCGATCCGCTGCAGCGACCTCATGCTCGGCCGCGCCCGGTCGTTCTCGATCTGACTGAGAAACGGGGAGGAGAGCCCGCTGAGCCGCGCCACGTCGGCGAGCGTCAGATCGAGTGCCCTGCGTCGGCGGCGTACGGCAGCCCCCACCCGCGGGGTGTCCGCGTCCCCAGCCTCCATGGATGTCCCGTCCTTCCCCGCCCGAGGCGCCGTTCTCCCTGGTGGACCGCGCCTGACGGCACCTTACGTCGCGCGGCGCGGGAACCCGGAGACGGTTTCGTACTCCCGACACACGCCCGTCACACAACGCCCCTAACGTCAAAGTCTGTTGTTGTCATCAAAGAAACTTTGAAGCGAGGGATCCCGCCATGCCCCCCATCGACCAGAACTCACGCCGCCGCCGCCCTGTCGGACTCATCGCCCTGGACGAGACGGCCGCGTCCGACGGCTACACCCTGTACGCCCCCCTCACCGGCACCGGGGAGGTCTACCTCATCGACCTCCACGGCCGCACCGTCCACCGCTGGGACCTCCCGTACCGCCCGGGCCGCCACGCCCGCCTGCTCGCCGACGGCACTCTCGCCTACAACGGCGTGCTGCCGGGGGAGCGTGCGCTCTTCCCGATGTGGCACAAGTACCGGGGCGGCGTCATGCTCCGCGCGGCACCCGACAGCACCGTCCTGCGGGAACACCGCGATCCCCTCCAGCACCACGACGCCCACCACCTCGACGACGGACGCATCCTCTACACGGCCCTGGAACCCCTGACCGGAGCCGAGGCGGCGACGGTACGGGGCGGTGTGCCCGGTTCCGAGGCCGGCGGCGACACCGTCTGGGCCGACACCATCAAGGAGGTCGGCCCGAACGGCGAACTCCTCTGGTCCTGGCGGGCCTCCGAGCACCTCGACCGCGAGTCCTTCCCGCTCCACGAGGCCTACTCCCGTGAACACTGGCCGCTGATCAACAGCGTCACGCCCCTGCGGGACGGCAACATCCTGGCCGGCCTCCGCAGCGTCTCGGCCGTCGTCGTCATCAGCCGCGACACGGGCGAGATCCTCTGGCGCAGCCGCCCCGGCACGGTCAGCCAGCAGCACGCCCCCACCGAACTGGACGACGGCCGGCTGCTCGTCTTCGACAACGGGGTCTTCCGGCCGGACAACGACGTCCCCTACTCCCGTGTCATCGAGATCGACCGGACCACCGGCGACACGGTGTGGGAGTACCACGACCCGGCGCGCGAGTTTTTCTTCGCGCCGTTCATGGGCTCGGCGCAGCGCCTGCCGAACGGCAACACCCTCGTCACCGACTCGCCTTCGGGGCGGCTGTTCGAAGTGACCAAGGACGGCTACCTGTGCTGGGAGTACGTCGTCCCGCACTTCGCCGGCTACGGCGAGAGCGAGGTCCGGGGCCTCTTCCCGTCCGAGCCCAACGCCGTCTTCCGCGCCTACCGTTACACGGCGGCCGACATCCCGTGGCTGGAGGCGACGGCATGACGACCACCCCTGCTCCCACCTCCTCCTCCCCGTCGGCCTCCGGATCCGTTCACGCGGTGGAGGCCGTCGACGCGCCGGTCCCGTGGCGGCGCCTCGTCCCCCTGTCCGCCCAGCACGTCCTGGCGATGATCGCCGCCCCGGTCTCCACCGTCCTCCTCGTCGCCGGCACCCTGCGGATGCAGCCCGGCGCGACGGCCTCCCTGCTCAGCGCCGTCCTGCTGCTGTGCGGCGCGGGCGCGCTGCTCCAGTCCCTGGGCGCGTGGCGGATCGGCGGGCGCCTGCCGTTCGTCATGCTGCCCGGCGGCGCCGCGACCGCGCTCTTCCTCCAGATCGCCCAGGAACACGGGGCGGCGACCGCCTCCGGAGCCGTCCTCCTCGCGGCGGCCCTCCTCCTGGCCGTGCTGCCCCTGTACGCCCGTGTCGTACGGCTCTTCCCGCCCCTGGTCATGGGCGTGACCGTGCTGCTCATCGGGATCGCGATGATCCGGGTCGCGGCCCGGCTCGTCACCGGACCGGACGGCACCGGCGAACCCCGTGCGGTGCTCCTGGCCGGGCTCACCGTCGCGGCGACCGTCGCCGCGTACGTGTTCCTGCGCGGCGTCTGGCGCCAGACCTCCGTCCTCATCGGGATGGCGGCGGGCACCCTCGTGGCCGTGTCGACCGGTCTGGGAGCCTTCGCCCCCGTGGCCGGCAGCGGCTTCGCGCTGCCCGCCTTCCTGCCCTTCGGGACACCGAGGTTCGACCTGCTGGCCGCCCTTCCGCTGCTCGTGTTCAGCCTCACCACCCTCGCCGAGATCACGGGACAGACCGTGCTCAACAGCGAGACCGTCGGCCGTACCCCGGCTCCCGAACGGGACGTCCCCCGCGTCGCCCGGGCCGACGCCGTCGTCTCCCTGGCCGGCGGGCTGTTCGGCACGTCCCTCATGGTCACCAGCGCCGAGAACATCGGCATCGGCCGGCTCACCGGGGTCCGCAGCCGCTTCGTGACCGCCGGGGCCGGAGTCCTCCTCGTCGTCCTCGGCCTGGCCACACCTGTGTCCCGGGCCCTGGCGGGCATACCCGAGGCCGTCGTCGGCGGCTCGGCCCTCGTCGTCTACGCCGTGATCGCCGTCATGGGCGTCGAGATGCTCCGCCGCGCCGACCTGTCCGGCACCGGCACGGGATCGCTGACCGCCGCGCTCGCGCTCACCGTGGGACTGCTGCCGCTGCTCACCCCCGACCTGTACGCGGGATTCCCCGGCTGGGCCCGGACGATCCTGGGCAGCAGCGTCGTCGCCGGCACCCTGACGGCCGTCCTCCTCACCCTGCTGCTCGGCCGCTTCGGCCCCAGGGACCGGCCCTCCGCCCCACCGGACCCGCACGCACGGCAGTGACCGCCCCGGAAGCGGCCGTGCCCTTCAGCTCCGTGCCCGTCGGCTCGGTGCCCGTCAGCTCCGCGTGCGCATCACCCCGTTCCGCCAGAGCGTCGTTTTCCGGCCAACATCCGGACGTATTCGGCTCCCCGGACAACCGGGCATCCAGACCCCTCATCTCACCGGACGGGCACAGCGAGTGTCTGTCACCGCTCCCGCCGGACGGAATCCCGTCCCCGGGGACCGGGTGGCCCGCTGTCCGCTTCCTTGTCACAGCATCCGGAGAACGAGGGATCGATGACCACCACGCGCACCACTCGGCTGCGGCGTCCGCTGCTCGCCGGCACCACGGCCGTCGCGGCCATGGCCGTCACGGTCGGCCTCATGGCCGCCACACCGGAACAGGCGAAGGCCGCGACCGGGCCCACACTGAGTCTCATCGCGGCGACCGACTCGGTCACGCTCACCTCGTGGAAGGAGGAGCCCGGCGTCTACCTGGACCTGGGCACCTACCTGACCTCGGAGGGATCACCGCTGGAGTTCAAGGTGACCCGGAAGTCCTACAAGGAACCGGTGACCATCACCCAGACCGTGTTCGGGAACGGCGGCCGGACCAAGAGCAGGGTGCTGCCCCCGGGCACGGTGAAGGACTTCTCCGGGCTGCCCGGCTTCGCGGAGATCACCGTCACCGACACGACGGGCAAGACGGTCGTCAGCCGGACGGAGAACTTCTGTCCCAACAACGCCAGCGGACGGGTCCGGCCCGACGCGCCCGCCACCTCGAAGTATCCGGAGAGCTGTCCCACCAACCCCTTCACCCTCGGCTCCGTCTGGGGCGTTGAGAAGGGATGGGCCGCCAACACCTACAGCGGTGCCTACACCCAGCCGGTGAAGCTCGCCGCCGGCACCTACACGGCCAAGATCGGGGTCGCCAAGAAGTACCGCGACCTCCTCGGGATCGCCGACAAGCCCGCGACCGTGAAGATCACCGTCCAGGAGCGCAGCTGGGAGGACGGCCCCGCCGCCGCCCGGGCGGCCACCGCCGGGGAGCACGCCGGGCATGGCGCGGGCCACCAGGCCCCGGCCGCCCACGCCGGGCACGGGGCGGGCCACGCTCCGACCCCCCGCCAGGCAGGCGCACCGGAGACCAGCGGCGCGGGTCCCTCGTACAACGTGGGCCACGGGCCGCTGAAGGCCGCGCCGCCGGCCGTGCCGTGGGCGGTGAAGAAGCAGCAGGCCGCGCGCACCGACATGCAGGCCGCCGACACCGCCGGGCAGACCGACGGCTCGCGGCAGGCACCCGCCCTCACGCCGCGCTCCAGCCGGCCCAGCGGGACTCCGTCCGTACCGAACGTCCCCAAGCCCGACCTGCGGTCGCTGCCGGCGTACGGCATCACCATCAGCGACGGCGGCCAGAACGTCCCGGGCAAGGACTACCTGGCCTTCAGCGCCAACGTGTGGAACGCCGGACCGGCCCAGCTCGTGGTGGACGGCTTCCGCTCGCCCGGCAAGGCCAAGATGGACGCCTACCAGTACTTCTACGACGCCGCGGGCAAGCAGGTCGGGTACACCCCGACCGGCACCATGGAGTGGGACCCGCGTCCCGGCCACGTGCACTGGCACTTCACCGACTTCGCCAGCTACCGGCTCCTGAAGGCGGACAAGAAGGAAGCGGTGCGCAGCGGCAAGGAGGCCTTCTGCCTGGCCAACACCGACGCCGTCGACTACACGGTGAAGAACGCCAACTGGCACCCGTTCAACACCGACCTGGCCACCGCCTGCGGTCAGGAGAACTCCATCTCCGTCCGAGAGGTGCTGGACGTCGGCTCCGGTGACACCTACACCCAGGACCTGCCGGGCCAGTCGTTCGACATCACGGACGTGCCCAACGGCACCTACTACATCCAGGTGCTGGCGAACCCGGCCAAGCGGCTGAAGGAGACCAGCCTCGACAACAACAGCGCGCTGCGGAAGGTCGTCCTCGGCGGCACGCCGGGCAACCGCACCGTGAAGGTCCCCGCCCACGACCTCGTGGACGCGAACTGATCTGAGAGGGCGGGTGGCGCGGCAGCCGCCGTGCCACCCGTGCTCGCCGGTCCCGCTCCCGCCCTCGTCACAGCCGCCCTCGCCCTCCAGCCCGGAAGGCACCCGTGGGCGGCCCTCGGGCCGTTCGGGAGAGCGTCGGTGCGGCCCCGGCAGGGCGGGGACGCGGACAGTCGGGAATCGGCCACCATGTGGCCGTGACTGTGCGAGAGGACCCTGTCGTCGACCGCTTGGACCCGTCCCGGTCCGACCCCGTACGGCTTGAACTGTTGCGCCTGCTCTTCACCCTGGCCGACGCCGAGAAGGCCCGCCGGGCGGAGGAGGGCCCGCCTCCCCCCGGCGGCGAGGGACGACGGTGCCGCACGGCCGACGGCCGACGGTGGGCTCGGAGCCGCCGTCACCGCGAGCATGGCGTCCCTCGGCACCGCCGAGCTGGAGCGGGAACACCGGCGGCTGGCCAGGTGCTTCCTCCAGGAGGTCGACCGGCTCATCGCCGGATCCGGCAGCCTCCCCGGCCGGCGCGTGGACTTCCCGGCACCGGGCCCGAGCACGGCGACCCCCTCACCGAGATGCGGGAACAGCGTCCGCTGGACGCCGGCTTCCCGTGGCCCGAGCTGGCCGACACGGTCCTGGCGGCACTGGCACCCGTCACCGAGGAGTACCTGGACGACCTCGTCCACGAGGTCGACCGGTCCGCGTACGACGTCGTCGATCTCTCGCTGACGATCTCCCAGCTCGGCGCCTCGTTGGCGTTCGCGCGACGGCTCAAGCACGCCTTCCCCGCTCTGCAGGTCGTGTTCGGCGGGTCGCAGTACGCGGGCCCCATGGGCAGCACGATCATGCGGATCTGCCCGTACGTCGACGCGGTCGTGCACGTCGAGGGCGAGCAGGTGCTGGGCGAGCTCGTGCGGCGGTTCCGCGACGGCCGCTCGTTGACCGGCCTGGCGGGGGTGAGCCGCCGGACCGCGGACGGCGAGGTGGTGACCGCGCCCGCCGCGGAGCTGGTGGTGGCCGGCAGCCGGAAGCTGGAACTCGACTACGACGCCTACTTCCACCGGCTCGCGCGCCTCGGGCTGACGGAGAAGATGAACCCGTGGTTGCCGTTCGAGAGCAGCCGCGGCTGCTGGTACGGGGCGAAGGTGCAGTGCACGTTCTGCGGCCTCCACGACATCATGGGCTTCCGCGCCTGGGACGCGGACGTCGTCCTGGCGCAACTGGAGAGCCTGGATGTTCTTCTACGAGATCAAGGCGAACACGCGTCGCGGCGAGCTGGAGACGCTCGTCGCGGCCGGCATCCGCTGGGTGCAGCCGGGCATCGAGAGCCTGGACGCCGACCTCCCGTCGCTGATGCGCAAGGGCGTCAAGCCGTACCAGAACATCCAGCTGCTCAAGTGGTGCCAGGAGCCGGGCATCTACTGCGGCCGGAACCTGCTGTTCGGCCTTCCGGGGGAGACCCGGGCGTCCTACACGCGGATGGCCGAGCTCATTCCCCGCCCCGCACCTCCAGCCGTCGTCCGGCGGCGGCCGGTTCCAACTGCACCGCTTCAGCCCGTACTTCGAGCAGCCGGAAGCCCACGGTGTGCGGTGGGAGGGGGCGCACAGGATGTTCGCGTCCGCCTTCCCCGTGGACAAGGCGGACCGGGACCAGCTGGTCCACCTCCTCGACTTCACGCTGGACCCGTCGGCGGGCGCGCGCCTGGAATCCGTCGAGCTGCCCGACGAGGAGGGTGTCGTCGTCGACCACCGCGACATCGGAAGCCCACCCGTCCGGCAACCCCCTCGACCGGGCCGCGAGCGCGCTGTACCGGCACCTCGACGCCGGTGTGGCCGAGAGACAAAGATCCTCGCCGTCGCCGTCGCCGTCGCCGTCGCCGTCGCCGTCGCCGTCGCCGTCGCCGTTCGCGCGAGCCGGACGGCCGGGCCGACTCCCGAGCCGGTGGCAGCCGTGGCCGGGACGGTGCCCGAGGCTCCCGTCGGCACCCGGACAGCAGGGATGGCGTAGTCGATCGTCGATGCCACGACCAGGAGGAACCATGGCCTACGAGCCGAGTGAGCAGGACGCCCAGCGCGAGACCGAACAGGCGATTCTCGAAGTCATCCGGACCATGCGCGAGGACCCCGAGCAGTACAAGTCCGTCATCCGCGAGCTGGAGGCGATGGAGACGGACGAGGAGCGGGTGCACCGGCTGATCGGCTTCGCGACCGGTGAGCGCGAGCTGGCCGCCCTCCTTCCGGCCCGGTCCGAGGCGGACGCGGAGGCGGCCGGCCCCACGATCACCACGGTGACCGTGACCACCGTCCTGGTGGAGTGCTGAAGGCCGCACCCGCCGTGCTGCCCGGCGCGCCGGCGGCGGCCCGAGAAGCCCGCGCCGCCCCGGCGGTCGCCGGGCTGCCCCACCCCCGCGAGCTCGGCGCAGGCGGCTCCTTCACCGGGTCCGCCCTCCGGTACGCGTGCGGGGTTCCCGCCCCGGGCGTCCGCCAGGGCCGGAAGCTGTACGTTCCGATGACGCCGTTCAACGCCCGGGAGATCCTGCACCGGGTGGCACCGCTCCGCCTCGGGGCCGGCCTCCACTTCAAGTACGTGAAGGACCTCGCCACCCTTCAGCACCTCGACGCGGGGGTGCACGGCTACTCCCAGATCGGGAAGTGCCTGGTCGTCTACCTGGCGGATCCGCGGGCGGCCCCCGGTTCTCGGACCTCGCGCACTTCCTCGTCTCCGTGCTCTACCCGTACGACCAGGCAGGCAAGAGCTGGGCCGACCGGCGCGTCGACCTGCGCGCCTGCCTCGAACGGGAACCCGCAGACGAAGCGGAGGCATGGGCGCTGGAGCGCCTGCGCGCCTTCCTGGACCAGGCACCGCTGCCTTTCTGAGCTTCGAGGAAGCGGCTACGTGCCCCGTCGGAGGTACGGCGGGCCCGTGGCGGCCGGACCCCTCAGGCCGGGCCGGCAGCCGAGGTCACGGGGCATACTGGCCGCATGGGATGGCCGCCTCCCGTCGTGGACGGCCTGAGGGAACGGCTCGGAAGCGAGCTCTTCCGGCGCGTCGCCGGCCCCTCGGGCGAGAGGACGCGGGCCCGGATCCACGAGACGCCCGGGCCTCGGTGGTTCGGCCCCGAACGTCCGATCCGGACGGTCCACGGCGACGCGGCGATGTTCGCCGGGGGTCTGTCGGCGCTGCTGCTGCAGTCGCTGCATCCCCTGGCCATGGCGGCCGTGACGGCCCACTCCGGATTCCGGGGCGACCCGTGGGGCAGGCTCCAGCGGACCAGCACGTTCCTCGCGGTCACGACGTTCGGTACGGCCGAGGACGCGCGGTCCGCGGTCGAACGCGTCCGTGCCGTCCACGAGCGGGTGCGAGGGACGACGTCGGACGGCCGGGCGTACCACGCGTCCGATCCCCACCTCCTGGGCTGGGTGCACGTGGCCGAGGTCGACAGCTTCCTGCGGGCGCATCGGTGCTACGGGGCGTCCCCGCTCGATCCCGCGGGCTATGACGGGTACGTGGCGGACACGGCCCGGATCGCGGAGGAACTGGGCGTGGAGCGACCGCCCCGGAGCCTGGCCGAGCTGGCGCGGCGCCTGGGGGCGTACCGCGGCGAGCTCGACGGGACCCGCGAGGCCCGGGAGACCGCCCGGTTCCTCCTGCTGAATCCCCCGATCCCCTGGCAGGCCCGGGCACCGTACGCGCTGCTCGCGGCGGCCGCGGTGGAGCTGCTGCCGTCGTGGGCACGCGAGCAGCTGGGTCTTCCCTCTCCCGTGCGGCCGGTGAGGGCGGCCGCACGGATCGGCGGACGGCTGGCGACCGCGGGGATCCGCTGGGCGATGTCGCCCGCACCACCGGCCCCCTCCGAACTCCCGCGCGCCCGCCCCGGCGGCTCGTCGCATCGATGACTCCGGCCGGGGCCGACGGTGCTCCACCCGTACCCGCGCCCCTTCGAGGGCGCGCACCCGCCTGGACGTGCGCCGAGGACTCGGCGACCGGGTGGCCATTCGGAGGAGTACGGCGTGCTGAAGATCCGCCACCCGGGCAGAGTGGAGGTGAGCGGTGGTCGCAGCCGCCGACCCTGCGTGGAACGGAGGGGGCCCTCTGATGACCCCGGGTAGCGACGACCTCCTCGACGTGGGGCACGCGGCCGGGCTCGTCGTGGACGCCAGGGGGACCATCCTGCGGTCCACACCCGCCGCGGAGAACCTGCTGAAGCGGTCGGCGCGCGACCTGCACGGGCGGCGCGTCCGCGATCTCCTGGCGGTTCCGGGCAGCTGGCGGGCGGTCATGGAACAGCGCGACGGGCCGGTGTGGGACGGGCGCGCGGAACTCGCCCCGGACGCCGGCGGCGAAGTGGAGTTCCGTGTCCTTCCCCTCACCGACGGGCCGCACGCCGTGGCCCCACCCCTGTTCCTGGTGCTGGGCGCACCCCGCTTCCTCGTCTCCCAGTGGCGCCAGGGCCACGCGTTCATGCGGGAACTGTTCCTCCAGGACCGGATCGGCCTGGCGGTCCTCGACACCGAGCTCCGGTTGATGCGGACGAACACTCACCTCCTGCCCTACTCGGGCGTGCCGGGCGAGTTGTACGGGGCCCGTCTGGCCCACTTCCTCCGGGAGGAGGACGCCCACGTGATCGACGCACGGCTGCGTGAGGTCCTGACGACCGGGATCCCGCTCGTCGCCGCCGACGTGCGCGTACACACCCAGGTCGACCCGGGCGCGGGACGGGTCATGGCCCTGTCCGCCTTCCGGCTCCAAGAGGCGAACGGGCGCGTGATGGGCGTGACGGCCCTCTTCGTCGACGTCACCGACCAGCGGCTGACGCGCTCCCGCCTCGACCTGTTGCACCGGGCGACCTCCGTGCTCAGCACCAAACTCTCCGCCGAGGCGACGACCCGCGACCTGGCCGACGTGCTGGTTCCGGCGCTGGCGGACGTGGCCGTCGTCGAGGTCGCCGAGGCCGTGTTCACGTACGAGGAGCCGGTTCCCGAGCACCGTCACCAGCACGTGCTGCGCCGGACGGCGACCGCCGGACTCCCGCCCGACGCACTCGGACCCGCCACGGACATCGCGGTGGACACCGGCGGTGTGCTCTCGGGCCGGGTGTGGTCGCGCGGAACGCAGGCGAGCTCCGGGCACCCTGACCCGATCGGCGCCCGTGCCTACGGGATGAGCGTATGGCTGCGGGCGCGGGGGGCGCTGCTGGGACGCATCAGAGTCGGGCGGGACAGGGTCCGTCCGCCCTTCACGGGCGAGGACCTCGCTCTGCTGGAGGAGATCGCCTCCCGTACGGCACTGGTCCTGGACAACGTGCGTCGGTACGCCCGCGAGCGCAACGCAGCCGTCGGCCTGCAGCGGAGCCTGCTGCCGTCCGCCACCACCGACACCTCCACGGTGCACGCCGCGAGCGTCTACCTCCCCACCGACACGGCGACGGGGGTCAGCGGCGACTGGTTCGACGTCATCCCGCTGTCCTCCGCCCGGGTCGCCCTCGTCGTCGGGGACGTCGTCGGGCACGGTCTCCAGGCCACCGCGACGATGGCGCGCATGCGCACCGCCGTACGGACGCTGGCGGACCTCGACCTGGAGCCCGACGAGCTGCTGACACATCTGGACGACCTCGTGTCCCAGTTCGCGATCGACGCCGACGGTACGGAGACGCCACGTCCCCCCGGGACCGAGATCGCCTTCGGATCGTTCGGCGCGACCTGTCTGTACATGACGTACGACCCCGTGACCCGGCGGTGCGTCGTGGCCAGCGCGGGACACCCGCCGCCCGCGCTCGCCGCCCCCGACGGCAGCGTCACCTACCTCGACGTCAGCCCCGGTCCGCCCCTCGGGGTCGGCGGCCTTCCGTTCGAGCCGCTCGAGGCGGAGGTGGCGGACGGCAGCGTTCTCGCCCTCTACACCGACGGTCTGATCGAGCGGAGCCACGCCGATCTGGACGAGGGCATGGCGGCACTCCGGCACGCGCTGTCCTCTCTGCTCACCCCTGGCCGGACCCTGGAGGACGCCGGCCCCGGGGTGGTCCGGTCCCTCGTGCCGGGACCGCTGTCGGACGACGTGACCCTCCTGCTCGCGGCGGTCCGCGGGGTCCCCGCGGACTCCACCGCCACCTGGACCTTCGCGGCGGATCCGTCGGTGGTGGCCGAGGCACGCGCGCGCGTACTGAGCCAGCTGTCGCGGTGGGACCTGGACGAACTCGCCTTCACCACCGAACTGGTGGCCAGCGAGCTCGTCACCAACGCCATCCGCTACGCGGGTGGCCCCGTCGTGCTCCGGCTGATCCGCGCGGAAACGCTGATCTGCGAAGTCTCCGACGGCAGCGGCACCCAGCCCCGGATGCGCCGGGCCCACGCCACCGAGGAGGGAGGCCGCGGTCTCTTCCTGATCGCGCAGCTCACCGACCGGTGGGGGAGCAGGTACACGCGTACGGGCAAGACCATCTGGACGGAACAGTCCCTGCCGACACGCCCCTGAGGCATCAGCCGGTCCGGGAGCGCCCGCTGCCACTGCCGCGCACACCGCGTGAAGGCCCGCGTGGCGGCCGCCTCCCGGCTCGCAACGCTCAGTCACTGCTGCACGGCGCTTGACTGTCGCTCAGCGTCGTGCCCGGTTGACGACCACGATGACGACGGCTGTGAGGTGGAGTGCGCCAAGGCGCGGATCGGGCGCGAGGCGTACGCCTTGGGTCGGCAACTTCGGCAGCGGGGTCAACGCGGCGAACAACTAGAACTTCACGGCCGCTGACGTGTGCATCCAGGAGCTCGCCGTGGTGCCCGCCTTGAGCGACTGGACCGGCAACCACGCGAACAACTGCTCCAACGGCAACGTCATCGACCACTCGGGCGGCGGGCTGTAGCCCGCTCACTGGCAGCAGAAAGTGCCTTCCTCCAGACCGATTGAACCCCGCGGCGCATGGTTCGTCGGTCCGGTTCGGAAGGCACTTTCGCATTCCCGGTCGGCAACTGCGGACGCGCCCGGAATGGGTGTGGGGTCACCGACCAGGCCGGGCGAGGTGTCGTGAAGAATCTCACCCCGTCGCTTGGTCGCCGCGATGGTGAAGTCGGCTTATTACACTGCGTGTTGATCCTTCATTCTTGCCGTACGACCCCACGGAGAGAAGCATGAAGCTCAAGCGATTAGGCGTCGTCGCCGCAGTGTGCAGCCTCAGTCTCGGTATCTGTCTCGGCACCTCCGAGGCCGCGGTCCCGGATGCGGCCGCGGCCCTCAAGGTGGGCGCCGACCAGGGGATCGCCGACGGTTACCCCGGGATCGTCGGGCTGGTGCGCGACGGTGACCAGGCCCAGTACATACAGGCGGGTGTCGGCGACCGTGGTACCGGAGTGCCGGCGGATCCCAAGGCGAAGTTCCGTATCGGAAGCAACACCAAGGCCTTCACCGCGGCCACCGTCCTGCTGCTGGAGGCCGACGGCCTGCTGTCCATCGACGACACGGTGGCCAAGTGGCTGCCCGGCGCCGTCAATTCCAACGGCCACGACGGTTCGAAGATCACCATCCGGCAGCTGCTCAACCACACGTCCAATCTTCCCAACTACACCATGAACATCGACGGGTACACGACCGGCCGGGTCTGGACGCCGCAGCAGCTGGTCGACGGCGCTCTGCGCAAGCGGCAGCCGAACGCGAAGCCGGGGGAGAAGTGGGAGTACACCAACACCAACTACGTGCTCGCCGGCATGATCATCCGGGCCGTGACCGGCAACGAGCCCGCGGCCGAGATGAAGACCCGGATCTTCGACCGTCTCGGCCTGGCGGACACCACGCTGCCCACCACGGACAACAACGTCTACGGCAACTACCTGCGCGGGTACTACCTGGCCGGCCCGTTCATCCTGGACATGACGGTGACCAACGTCTCGGCAACGCAGACCGCCGGCGCCATGGTCTCCACCCTCGACGACCTGGCCACCTTCCAGCGCGCGCTCGTCGGCGGCACCCTTCTGCCCCCGGCGCAGCAGGCCGAGCTCAAGACCACCGTCCCCACCGGCCTCGGCCCCGATTACGGCCTGGGTCTCATGCGCCTGAACACCGCCTGCGGTCGCACCGCCTGGTACCACAACGGTGCCGTCCCCGGGTACTTCAGCTTCCACCTCACGAGCGAGGACGGAGCCAAGCAGGTGGTCGAGGCGAACAACGAGAACCACCTCATCGGCGGCACTCCCGGCCAGAACCACACAGGCGCGGCGGCTGAGAAGGCCTTCTGCGCGCTCTGACCCGGCGAACCGTTTCGGCCGCCAGGCCGTCAGGCCGTCAGGCCGCCCTGCGAAGAGCGGGGCGGCCGTCTGCCCGGGCCGCTCGCAGCGTGTGCCGGCACGAGTGCCATGATGTCCACCGACGTGTCGACGGGCCGAGCCGATCGGGGAGGGGCGGATGGCCGGAGTGACGGTGACGGTGTGCCTGCCTCCCGAGGCCGCCGACGATGTCCGCGGAGCACTCGACGAAGCGCTCGCCCCCTTCTTCCTCGATACGTCCGACAACCCGGTCGACCGCGGGATGTGGGACTCATGGCAGATCAGTGGTGGCAGCGACGGCGGGGGGTTCGCCGTCGCTCCCGGGTACGAGGACGACCCGAGGCTCGTCCACGACGATCCCCGGTACGACGGCACTCCGCGCCCCAGCGCCTTCGGCGTCTGTGCCGGAGGGCCTCGCGCCCTGCTCGACTTCTCGCAGCCGCCCGCCGCGCACGAGCGGGCGGTGGCGGCCTCCTGGGACCTGTGGCACCGGCTCACCGCGGTACATCCTCCGGCCGTACCGCTTCAGGCCTTCGTCGACCGCTGGTCGGACGACCCCGACGCGTACCGGGACGACCGCTGGGGCAAGGCCATGTTCGCCGCCTACGAGGCGCAGCCGCTCATCCAGGCCTACCTGGGGCACCCGCACAGCCTCGGCTACGGGCGCCTGGGGTTCCCGGACCCCCGGGAACATCCCGTCATCGGCTACGAGGGGGACCGCGCCGCCTACCTCCGCGAGTTCGCCGACCCCCGCCGGCCGGACACGAACGTGCTGACCCTGGACGGCTGGTGGTGGGAGAAGGGCGGCGGCGCGCTGCACGGCTCCTGCGACCCCGACCGGTGCCCCCACGAATTTCCGGGGCCCGCCGTGTGGCCGGGCAGCGAGGCGTACCTCGCCACGCTGCCGGGCGACACGATCCTGGTCCGGCTGCACTGCCACGCGTGACAACGTGGTCGGGCCCTTTGCGAGCGGCGGTGCAGAAGGCGGCGGGCGCCGACCCGCGGCCCAGGCGGGGTCCCGACCCGTCAACGCCGAGGCGTCCCGCCGCCCTCGACGTCGAGCCGGGCGAGCAGGGCGGGGAGGTCCGCGAAGGAGTCGAGCACGTGATCGGGTGCGCCGGAGGCGGCCCGGTGCGTCTCGGGGAGGTACTTGCCCGTCCTCACCAGTACGCCGAGGATGCCGCACCGCTGGGCGGCCAGAACGTCCGACTCGATGTCGTCGCCGATCATCAGCGCCTCCGACGCGTCGACGCCGAGATGGGCGAGGGCGCTCGTGAAGAACGCGGGATCCGGCTTGCCCGTCACCTCCGCACGGGTGCGGGCGGCCTTCTCCAGCCCTTCGAGGAAGGCTCCGGTGTCCAGGTCGAGGCCGCCCTCGGTGGCCCAGTACAGGTTCCGGTGCATCGACACCAGCCGGGCTCCGCGCTGCAGTTGCCGGAAGACCCGGTTGAGGGCCTCGTAGCCGAACTCGGCCCCGGCGCCGCCGAGCACGACGACATCGGCGTCACCCTCCTCGACGAGCGTGACGCCCTCCAGGTCGTCCCGTACGTCACCGCTGTTGAGCAGAAGGCAGCGCGCGCCGGGGAAGTGCTCGCGCAGATACGCCGCCGTCGCCGCCGGGGCCGTCAGGACGTCTCCCGCGTCGACGGGGAAGCCCAGGCCGGACAGTCGCGAGGCGATGACGGCCCTGGTGCGGGACGTGTTGTTGGTGACCAGCGCGACGCGGAGCCCCGCGTCCCGCAGCCGCTCCATGGCGGGGACCGCTCCCGGCAGGGCCTTCCAGGAGACGGTGAGGACGCCGTCGATGTCGACCAGGACCGCTCGGATTCGTTCCATGGAGCCGACGGTAGCCGCGGTGCCGGGCACCCGCGCCTCACCCGTGCCGGCACCGCCGCGCGTCACTCCACCTGGGCGGTACGCGCGAGGGCGTCCTCGGCCGCGCCTTCGGCGGTGGAGCGGTCTTCCGGGACCAGGCCGATGCGGGTGCGGCGGTCGAGGAGGTCGGAGGTGTCGAGAGCGCCTTCGTGGCGGACGGCCCACACCAGCTCGGCGCCCGTGACCGGGTGGCCGGGCACGACGGGCCGGGCGAGGGCGGGGTCCTCGAGGCCGAGCGCGTGCACCGCGGGTGCCTCGGCGCCGTAGCGGAACACGAGCCGGGCCGGGACGTCGAGCCCGGCGAGGGTCTGCGGCCGGGCGGCGCCGACGAGGGGGACGGAGGGCGTGCGGCAGGGCCCGGCGGTCAGCTTCCCGGCGGCCACGGCGGCGTCGACGGCGTCCTGGGCCATGCGCCGGTACGTGGTCAGCTTGCCGCCGACGACCGTGACGACGCCGGAGGGCGAGGTGAGCACGGCGTGCTTGCGCGAGATGTCGGCGGTGCGGCCCGCCGCGTCGCGGGTGTCGAGCAGGGGCCGCAGCCCCGCGAAGGCCCCGACCACGTCGGCGCGCTGGACGGTGACGTCGAGGGCGGAGCCGAGGACGTCGAGGAGGAAGCCGATGTCGGTCTCGGGGACCTCCGGCACATCGGGGACGTCGCCGTCGACGGGTTCGTCGGTGAGGCCGACGTACACGCGTCCGTCGCCCTGGGGGAGGACCAGGACGAAGCGGTTCGTCTCGCCGGGGATCGGGATGTGCAGCCCCGCGGAGAGCCGGCCGAGGTCCTCGGAACGCAGGACGAGGTGGGTGCCGCGCGAGGGCCGCAGGCGCACGTCGTCGACGAGGCCGCCCGCCCAGACGCCGGCCGCGTTGATGACCGTGCGCGCGCGGATCCGCAGCTCCTGGCCGGTGGTCTCGTCGCGGACCAGCGCGCCGTCGCGGTCGAGTTCCAGGGCCCGCGTGCGGGTGAGGATGCGGGCGCCGTGGGCGGCGGCCGTGCGGGCGATCGCGGTGACCAGGCGGGCGTCGTCGGAGAGCCGGCCGTCCCAGGAGAGCAGTCCGCCGCGCAGACCGGTGGGGCGGAGGGCCGGGGCGAGATGACGGGTCTCGACGGCGGACAGGGTGCGCGGCTGGGGCAGCGTGCTCCGCGAGGTGCGGGCGCCGACGCGCAGCAGGTCGCCCGCCAGGAATCCGGCGCGGGCGAGGGCGGCCTGGCCGCGGCTGACGAGCGGGGTGAGGGGCAGGACGAACGGCTGCGCGCGGACGAGGTGGGGGGCGGTGCGTTCCATCAGGATGCCGCGCTCGACCGCGCTCTCGTGGGCGACGTCGAGCTGTCCGGACGCGAGGTAGCGCAGCCCGCCGTGGATCAGCTTGGAGCTCCAGCGGGACGTGCCGAAGGCGAGGTCGTGGGCGTCGATCGCGGCGACGGTGAGCCCGCGGGTGGCCGCGTCGAGCGCGGCTCCGGCCCCGGTGGCGCCGAGCCCGACGACCAGGACGTCGACCACGAGGCCGGCGTCGCCGTCGGCGAGCCGGTCCAGTTCGCGCAGACGGCGCCGGGCGTTGAGGGAGGAGCCGGGCAGGGCGGGGCTGCTCGTGGGGTTCATGGGGCGATGGTCCTCTCCAGCAGGGTGCGCAGCTCGTCGAGGAAGGCGGCTTCGCTCAGTTCGGGATCGGTGTCGTCGGTCATGGTGCGCAGCGAGAGCGTGAAGGACTGGACGACGAGCAGCAGGGAGCGGGCCTGCAGGTCCGCCCGGACCCGGCGTACGGAGCCGTCCTCGTGGCCGTCCTCGAGCGCCGTGTGGAGGAGCCCGAGCAGGGCGTCCTGGCTGGCGCCCCGGCGGTCGAGGATGTACGGCAGCAGCAGCTCGGGGTCGACGTCGAGGATCTTGTGGAAGAGCGGGTGGGACCGGAACGCCGCGGCTCCCGCGACGAGCCCCTCGACGATCCGCTCCCGCTCGGGCCGGTCGTCGTCGGTGGGCGGCATGGCGCCGGCGGCGACGGCGATCCACTCACGGGTCATCAGGTCGCCCACCAGGCTGCGCACGTCGGGCCAGCGCCGGTAGATCGTCATCCGGGACACGCCCGCGCGCCGGGCGATGTCGGTGAGGGTGGTTCGCCGTACGCCGACGGCGAGCACACAGTCGCGTGCGGCGTCGAGCACGGGATCTGTGTCTTCATGGTTGTGACGAATAGGCGTCATCTGTCACAGTGTAATGCCAGCGACCGCCGAATGGCAGCGCCATCCGTGAAACAGACCGTAAGGAACCCTTTCGAAGTGGACATGTTGTGGAGCGGTTGGGGCGACCCGGCCAAGGCGGCACCCCTGCCCGACTCGGTCACCGGCCTGCTGCGTGACCTGCTCGGGGTCACCCCGCGCGAGAGCGGCCCGACGGCCCTCACCGACATCGAACCGCCCGCCCCGTCACTGCCCGACGAGGCCCGCACCGCGCTCCGGGCGGCCCTCGGCGCGACCGACGCCCTGCGGGAGGACGCCGAGAGCCGCATCCGGCACACCCGCGGAAAGTCGACCCCCGACCTCCTGCGCATCCGTGCCGGCGAGGTCGAGGACATCCCCGCCGCGGTCGTGCTGCCGGGGGACCACGACGAGGTCCTCGCCGTGCTGCGCGCCTGCGCCGAGCACGGCGTCTCCGCCGTGCCCTTCGGCGGCGGAACCTCCGTCGTCGGCGGCCTCGCGCCCACCACGAAGCGGCCGTTCGTCGCCCTCGACCTGCGGCGGCTCGACCAGCTGCTCGCCGTCGACGAGGTGTCCCGCACCGCCACGCTGCAGCCCGGTCTGCGCGGCCCGCAGTGCGAGGCGCTGCTCAACGAGCAGGGCTGGACCCTCGGACACTTCCCGCAGTCCTTCGAATGGGCGACCGTCGGCGGCTTCGCCGCGGCCCGCTCCAGCGGCCAGGCGTCGGCCGGCTACGGCCGCTTCGACGAGATGGTCCTCGGCCTCACCGTCGCCACCCCCGAAGGCACCCTGGAGACCGGCCGGGCCCCGCGCTCGGCGGCCGGCCCCGACCTGCGCCAGCTGGTCCTCGGCTCCGAGGGCGCCCTCGGCGTGATCACCGCGGTCACCGTGCGCATCCGCCCGCTGCCCGCCAAGCGGGTCTACGAGGGCTGGCGCTTCGCCTCCTTCGAGGCCGGCACGGCGGCACTGCGCCGACTGGCCCAGGACGGCCCCCGGCCCACGGTGCTCCGTCTGTCGGACGAGTCGGAGACCTTCATCGGCCTCGCGCAGCCGGACGCCATCGGCAGCGCCGAACTCCCGCAGAACCCGGGCTGCATGGCCATCGTCGGCTACGAGGGCACCGAGCAGGAGACGGCGGCCCGCCGCGCCGCCGCCCGCGAGGTCCTCCTCGCCTGCGACGGCGAGCTCATCGGCGAGGAGCCCGGCGACAAGTGGGAGCACGGCCGGTACAACGCGCCCTACCTGCGGGACGCGCTGCTCGACGCCGGCGCGTTCGCCGAGACGCTGGAGACCGCGGCCTTCTGGTCCGCGATCCCCGGCCTCTACACGGCCGTGCGCGACGCGCTGACCGGCACCCTCACCGAGGGCGGCACGCCGCCGCTCGTCATGTGCCACATCTCGCACACGTACGAGAACGGCGCCTCCCTGTACTTCACCGTCGTCTCGGCACAGGGCGAGGACGCGGTCGCTCACTGGGAGCCGGCGAAGCGGGCGGCCAACGACGCGATCCTGGCCGCGGGCGGCACCATCAGCCACCACCACGGCGTCGGCACCGACCACCGCGACTGGTACGCCCGGGAGATCGGCCCGCTCGGCATCCGTATGCTGCAGGCCGTCAAGGCCGAGGTCGACCCCTCCGGCGTGCTCAGCCCCGGAGTCCTCATCCCCGTCCGCTGAACCCTACTTCTGCCGCCCGGAGGCCAGATCCATGCGACAGTTCACCGCCGTCGTCAACCCCACCGCAGGGGGTTCCAGCGGCACGGCGGGTCTGCTCCCGCTGGCCCGTCTGCTGCGGGAGGCGGGTGCCGGTCTCGACACCGTGTACAGCCGCAGCCTGGAGCACGCCCGAGAGCTCGCCCAGGAAGCCGGAGCGCGAGGGCACGTCGTGCTCGCCGTCGGCGGTGACGGCATGGCCGGCTGCGTCGGCGGTGCCCTCAGCGGTACGGACACCGTCTTCGGCCTCGTCCCGGCGGGTCGAGGCAACGACTTCGCCCGCGCCCTGGGCCTCCCCACGGACCCCGAACGGCTCGCCGAAACACTGCTCCACGGCGCACCGCGGGCCGTCGACACGATCGAGGTGGAGTCCGCCGTGCACGCGCGGACCTGCGTCCTCGGCAGTGTGTACGCGGGCGTGGACGCGGTCGCCAACCGCCATGCCAACGAGTCCCGCGTGCTGCGCGGCGCGGCCTCGTACTACGCGGGCGGCCTGCGGGCGGTCCTCGCCTGGAAGCCCGCCGCGTACCGCGTCACGATCGACGGGGTGAGGCACGAGCGCACCGGCTACACCGTGGTCGTGGCGAACTCGGGCTTCTACGGCTTCGGGAGGAACATCGCCCCGGGCGCGCGGATCGACGACGGGCTGCTCGACGTCGTGGTCATCAAGAAGGCGCCGAAGCGGCTCTTCTTCGCCATGATGAACGAGCTGAAGACGGGCGTCCACGTCGAGCGGCCCGAGGTCGAGATCCTCCGGGGCAAGGAGATCCACGTCGAGGCGGACCGCCCCCTGCCGTACGGCGCGGACGGCGAGGTCGACGCGACCCTGCCGGTGACGCTCAGGGTGCGGCCCGCCGCTCTGAACGTCCTGGCCTGACCGGGACGTCCGTCGGCACCCCGGGGAACACTCCCCGAGACCGCGTCACCGGCGGAAGGGCGCGGCAGATCATGGCACTTCGCCGGGTGACGCATGTCCGGGTGGCGCCGGACACGTCGGCGGTGGCTTCATGAGGGGGCGGTGGCGTTCGCGCTGCCGCCCTGCTCGTACCACCCCCGTAGACGTGCTGAGGTGATCTTTGATGGTGGCAGACCGGTACGGCAATCCACTCCACGAGTGCACCCCGGAGACGGCCGCGCACCTGGACCGCGCAGTCGACTCCCTGCTCCACTTCAGCCCCGAGGTGGTGCAGGCGGTCGACGACGCCCTCGACAGCGCACCGACCTCACCTGTCGCCCAGTCCTTCGCCGCCTATCTCGGGGCGCTGGGCACGGAGCCGGACGACGCCCTCGCCGCGCGGCAGCGGTTCGACCGGTACACGGCCGGCGTGGACGTCTCGTCCCTGCCCGTGCGGGAGCGCCTGCACGTCGCCGCCGCCGAGGCGTGGCTGGCCGGAGATCTGCTCCGCGCCGGCGGGCTGCTGGAGGAGCTGTCCCTGCTGTGCCCGAGGGACGCGCTCGCCCTGGCGGTGGGGCACCAGCTGGACTTCTTCACCGGCGACGCGGTCCGCCTGCGTGACCGCATCGGCGGAGCCCTCTCCGCCTGGGACACCGCAGATCCGCACCGCGGCCTGGTCATGGGCATGTACGCCTTCGGACTGGAGGAGTCGGGGCACTACCGCCTGGCCGAGGAGGCGGGACTCGCCGCGGTCGAGCAGGACCCCCGCGACGTCTGGGCGATCCACGCCGTGGTGCACACGTACGAGATGCAGGGCCGGGTGTCGGAGGGCATCGGCTACCTCGACGCCCGCCGCGAGGACTGGTCGCGGGGAAACTACCTCGACGTCCACAACTGGTGGCACTACTCCCTCTACGCCCTGGAGGCGGGAGACTTCGGCACCGCCCTGAGCATCTACGACGCCGCCCTGCACAACGACGAGTCGGCCGGTGTGGCCATGGAACTGCTGGACGCCGCAGCGCTGTTGTGGCGCATCAGACTCGCCGGAGGGGACTCCGGCCCCCGCTTCGAGGCGCTGGCCGACGCGTGGGCCGCGCGCGCCGATCCTCCCTTCTACGCGTTCAACGACGTGCACGCCGTCATGTCCTACGTGGGTGCCGGGCGGCTCGGAGAGGCGCAGCGGCTCGTCGCGGACCGACGGCGATGGCTCGCCGAAGGGGGTCCGGACAGCGTCACCAACCGACGGATGACCGCGGACATCGGCCTGCCCGTGTGCGAGGCGCTGGTGGCGCACGGGCAGGGGAGGCATGCCACCGTCGTCGAGCTCCTCCGGCCGCTGCGCCGCAGGCTGCACGAGTTCGGAGGCAGCCACGCGCAGCGCGACGCGCTCCAGAAGACCCTGCTCGACTCCGCGCTGAGCTCCGGACGGCACGAACTGGCCCGCGTACTCATCAGCGAGCGGACCGGGCTGCGCCCCGACAGCTCGTACAACTGGGGGGCACGGGCTCGCCTCGCCGATGCGCTGGGCGACGCCGCCGTGGCCACCGCCGCTCGCGACCACGCGAGGGACGCGACCGCCGCGGCGTCCGGAACCCTCCTGGCTTCTTCCCTGCACGCAGACACCGGCACACCCTCGGGCGAGAGCGACCGCTAGGGCGTGTTACGCCGGAACCGTACCCAGCGATGCGGCGACGGCCGGCGTGAGGCCCGCGGATATCGCGAACCGCTTCATGCTTCCGCCTGGTGGGGGTGGGGATGTCGGCCCAGACAGTAGGGGCGGCAGAAGCGGAGCGGTACGCCGGATGTCCGACGCTGTCGGCATTCCGACAGCACGAGAGCGACCCGGCCTCCGTCGCCCGGTCCGCCGCGGGCGTCGAGCTCGGCTCCGTCTACCGCTCGGCGCTCAACGGCTTCTCCGCCGAGCTGACACCGGCGGTCGTGGCCGCACTGCGGAACAACCCGAACGTCGCGTACGTCGAGAGGTCCGCGACCGCCCACGCCCACGGGCAGGTGACGCCCGACGGCACCGCCCGGATCGGCGCCTCCGCCAACTCCGGTCTGAGGGTCGGCGACGGGCGCGACGAGCGCGTCGACGTCGACGTCGCGGTCATCGACTCGGGCATCGACCACACCCACCCGGACCTCCACGTGGTCCGCCGGGTGAACTGCGTCGGCGTCACCTCCTGTGTGGAGAACGCCGGCATGGACGACAACGGGCACGGCAGCAACGTCGCCGGCATCGTCGGCGGCCTCGACAACGGCATCGGCTACGTCGGCGTCGCCCCCGGCGCGCGCCTGTGGTCGGTCACGTCGCTGAACAGCAAGGGCAGCGGCAGCACCGAGGAGAAGGTGGTCTGGTTGCGGCCGGTACGGCCGGACGCGGGACGCCGTCGACGACCCGCGCCTGCTCGCCGTGCGCGGCGAGCTCACGCGCGAGAGCGTGCTGCTCCGGTGCGAGGAGCGACTCCCGGTCGTAGAGCGTGCGGTAGCGCACCCCCTGGGACATGCGCTCACGCTGGACCTCGGCCTGCCGTGCGACGCCCTCGGTGACGTACGGCGGTCTGTCGAAGGTGAGGATCTCCTCGCGTGCGGAGCGCTGCGTCTGGAGGAACCGCCGCACATTGGCCTCGGCTCCCTGGACGACCTAGGGCGTGTTGCGAAAGTCCCGCCTGCCCGACGGCGCCTGGCACGCACGCTCGCCGCGTTGTCGGGATCACCCCGATACATCCAGTATCGGGGCGACCCTCCGCCTTGCGATCGCACGCACCAGACGCCGTCGGGCCCGCCCTTCGGGCGGCCGGCGCTACTTTCGCAACACGCCCTAGACCGCCGGTTCCCGTCGCGTCCCCTCCTCCCAGAGCCGGGCCAGCTCCTTCGCCTCCGAGCGGGTCCGGTCCAACTCCTCCTGCCTGCGGGCGATGAGCACGTCCACCGCGGGTCCCGGCGGGGCCGGGCGGTAGCGGACGGGCCGGGTCGGGGTACGGGAGACCAGCCCGGCGTCCTCAAGAGCCCTCAGCCGTCGGCGCAGCGGGGCCGGAGCGGTGCTCAGTGCCTCCGCGAGGTCGGCCAGCGTCAGGTCGGGGCGGGACAGGAGCAGCCGGAACAGGCGCTCCTCCTCCTCGCCGACACCCAGTTCGTTGAGCGTGCCCACCACGAACCCCTCCTGTCGGTTTGCCGACAACAGCGGTACTCCGACAGCTCCTTCCCCGTCAAGAGCCCGGATCGCACGGGCTCAGATCATCACGTGCTTGGGGCGGGTGTAGTCGAGGAGGCCGGAGAGGGACAGGTCGCTGCCGTAACCGGAGTGCTTGGCCCCGCCGTGGGGCATCTCGGAGACCGTGGTGCCGTGGGTGTTCACCCACACGATTCCCGTGTGCAGGGACCTGGTCGCCCGCATCGCCCGGTCGTGGTCCGCGGTCCAGACGCTCGCGGCCAGTCCAAAGCGCACGTCGTCGGCCAGCCGCAGCGCCTCGGACTCGTCGCCGAACGGCTGCACGGTCACGACGGGTCCGAAGACCTCCTCCTGGACGATCTCGTCGTCCTGGCGCACCCCGGCGACGACGGTGGGGGAGTGGAAGAAGCCGGGCCGCGCGGGCCGTGTGCCGCCGGCGACGATCCGGGCGTGGCCGGGCAGCCGGTCGAGCAGGGCGCGGACCGAGGCGAGCTGGGCGGCGTTGTTGAGCGGGCCGAGGTCGGTGCCGGGGCGCAGCGCGCGGGCGGCGTCGGCGAGGGCGTCCAGGAACGCGTCGTGGATCCGGGCGTGGACCAGGAAGCGGGTGGGGGCGGTGCAGTCCTGGCCCGCGTTGTAGAAGGCGACCTGGGCCAGGGCGGCCGCGGTGGCGGGGACGTCGACGTCCCCGTGGACGATCACGGGCGCGTTGCCGCCCAGTTCGAGGTGGACGCGCTTCAGGTCGGCCGCCGCCGCGGCGGCGATCTCCCGGCCGGCACGGACGCTGCCGGTGAGCGCGATCAGGGCGACGGCGGGGTGGGCGGTGAGGGCGCGGCCGGTGTCACGGTCGCCGCACACGACGTTCAGCACGCCCGGGGGCAGGTGAGGGGCCGCGATCCGGGCGAGCAGCACCGACGAGGAGGGGGTGGTGTCGGCCGGTTTGAGGACCGTGGTGTTGCCGGCGGCGAGGGCCGGTGCGATCTTCCACGCGGCCATCATCAGGGGGTAGTTCCACGGCGTGATCTGGGCGCAGACGCCGACCGGTTCGCGGCGCAGCAGGGAGGTGCGCCCCTCGGTGTACTCGGCCGCGGCGGCGCCCGGGAGGGTACGGGCGGCCCCGGCGAAGTAGCGGAAGGCGTCGGCGATCGCGGGGAGCTCGTCCGTGCGGAACCGAGCCGTCGGCTTTCCGGTGTCGGCGGTCTCCGCGGCGGTCAGCTCGTCCGCGTGCGCCTCGACGGCCTCGGCGACGGCGAGCAGGGCCCGCTGCCGTTCGGCCGGGGTGGTCCTCGACCAGGGCCCGAAGGCGGCCGCCGCGGCCGCGCAAGCGGCGTCGGTGTCGGCGCGGGAGGAGCGTGGGGCCCGGCCGTGCACGCGCCCGGTGGCGGGGTCGACCAGCTCGGTGGTCGCGCCCGCGGCGGCGGCCCGGTCCTCGCCGCCGATGTGGTTCAGCAGACCGTCAGCCACGGCGCAGAGCCTCCTTCGCGGCGGCGCGGCCGGTGCGGACGGCGCCCTCCATGTAACCGGCCACCCACTGGTCGGATCCGCAGACGTAGAAGGGTGGTTCGTGGGTGCCGTGCCGCGGGCCGACGGCCATGACGTCGCCCGGAGCCCACTGCGTGACGTACCCCTGGGTCCAGGGGTCGGTGCCCCACAGGCGCAGGTACGCGGCGCGCGGGCGGTCCGCCCGGTCGCCGTACAGCCGGGCGATCTCGGCGAGGAGTTCGCGGGTGCGCAGGTGGGCGGGGGTGCCGAGCAGGACGCCGTAGCGCTCGGGCGGGATGAGGGCGGACAGGACGCCCTCGCCCTGCGGCCAGGTGCTGCCCAGCACTCCCTCGCACTCGGACAGACCGCTGAGTCCCCGGTCGCGCCAGAACGGGCGGTCGTAGGCGGCGACGAACTTCGCGGCGAGGGCGTGCCGCTGGTGGTGCAGCGACGCCAGCCGCTCCTCGCCGACGCCGGTGACGGCGAGCGAGCGCAGCGGGCCCGCGGGCAGGGCGCTGACGACGGCGCCCGCGGTGACGGTCTCGCCGCCCGCGAGGCGCACCGAGCACCCGCCGGAGCGGCGGACCGCGACCGCCTCGACGGGCGCGCCGGTACGGATCCTGCCGTCGAGCCCGGCCGCCATCCGCAGCGCCACGGTCGCCGAGCCCTCGGCCACCCGCAGGCCCTCCCAGGCCTCGTACTCGTAGTGCCCGAGGCCGAGGCCGGGGACGGCGGCGTGCTTGCGCAGGGCGGCGAGCAGCGAGGTGCGTTCGTACGAGCCGTCGGCGAGCGCGAGCTGGCCGATCTCCCAGAGCCGTACGACGGCCGGGCTCGCCCCCTCGTCCCGCAGCCAGCCCGCCACGGACAGCCGGTCGAGGGCGCCGGCCCGCGGGTGGGACCAGGGGTCGTCGGGATCGACGGTCGCGGCGAGTGCGGCGAAGGCGTCGGTCACCTTCCGATGGGAGGCTTCGTCGCCGGGGCCGAACCAGTGCGGCGGGTCGCCGGCGCCGACGCCCTCGGGTGTGGCACGGGCGAGCACGCCGGGTTCGGCGACGTAGCTGGGGACGAGCGAGAGGCCGAGTTCGGCGACGAGTGCCGTGTACGCGGTGTGCGCCGAGCCGACCACCTCCCCGCCGAGCTGGACGAGGCGGCCGTCGGGCAGCACGGTCTGCTCGACGCGGCCGCCGACCCGGTCGCGGGCCTCGACGACGAGGACGTCGACACCGGCCGCGGCCAGGTCACGGGCGGCGGCGAGTCCGGCGAGTCCGGCGCCGAGCACGATGACATCGTGGTTCATGGATGTTCCTCCGGTGGGGCCTTCGTCAGTCCAGGACCAGGCAGTGCTCGGGCCGCCAGCCGAGCTCGACCTCCTCGCCGCCGCTCCAGCGGTCCTCCCTGCGGGAGCGGGCGGTGTTCTGCTCCAGGACGTGCACGGTGACGCCGGGGGCCAGTTCGATGAGGTACGTGGTGGTGGGACCGGAGTAGACCGTCTCCCGGACGACCCCGGTGACCCGGGCCATACCGGGCTCGAAGTCGGACAGCCAGATCTTCTCCGGGCGCAGCGAGAGGCTGACCCGGCTGCCGTCGGTCGTGCCGGGGCGGTCGCCGACGGGCAGCGCCGGGCCCTGGTCGAGCAGCACCCGTCCGGCGCGGTAGGTGCCGGGGACCAGGTTGGACGTCCCGAGGAACGAGGCGGTGAAGCTGCTGGTGGGACGCTCGTACACGTCCTCTGGGGTTCCGCACTGCTCGATGCGGCCCGCGTTCATGACGGCGAGCCGGTCCGACATGGTCAGGGCCTCGTCCTGGTCGTGGGTGACGAACAGGAAGGTGATGCCGACCTCGCGCTGGATCTGCTTGAGCTCGACCTGCATCCGGCGCCGCAGCTTCAGGTCGAGGGCGGCCAGCGGCTCGTCGAGCAGCAGCACCTGCGGGCGGTTGACCAGCGCGCGGGCGAGCGCCACGCGCTGTCGCTGGCCGCCGGAGAGCGTGGACGGCCGGCGGCCGGCCAGGTCGCCGAGCTGGACGAGGTCGAGCATGTCGGCGACCCGGCGGCGGATCTCCGCACGGGCGACTCCCCGGCGCTTGAGGCCGAAGGCCACGTTGTCGGCGAGGGACAGGTGGTCGAAGAGGGCGTAGCTCTGGAAGACGGTGTTGACGTTGCGCCGGTGGGGCGGAAGCCCCGTCACGTCCTCACCGTCGAGCAGGACACTGCCCTCGGTGGGGTCGGCGAAGCCGCCGATCATGCGCAGCAGGGTGGTCTTGCCACAGCCGGACGGACCGAGCAGGGAGAAGAACTCGCCCGGGGCGATGTCGAGACTGAGGCCGTGCACGGCGTACGAGGCGGAGCCGCCGGAGCGCCCGGAGCCGCTCGGGTAGCGCTTGGCGACCCGGTCGAGCCGGACGGCGGGGTGCGGGGGCTGTGAAGTCATGGCGTCTACTTCCCGGAGAGCAGGTCGAGGCCGCCGCGTCGGCCGAACAGGCGCGGGACGGCGAGTGCGAGGGCGACGAGTCCGACGGAGCCGGCCAGCATCAGCGTGCCGACGGCGTTGACGGTGGGCTGGACGCCGAACCGGATCGCCGAGTAGATGCGGACCGACAGGGGCTGCGGATCGACGCCGGTCGTGAAGTAGGCGAGCACGAAGTCGTCGAAGACCAGCGCGAAGACGAGGACGGCGGAGGCGAGGATGCCGGGGAGCAGCGCGGGCAGCGTCACCAGCCGTACGGCCTGCCGGCGGGTGGCCCCGAGGTCCATGGCCGCCTCCTCGATCTCCGGGTTGAGGGCGGCGACGCGGGAGCGCAGGATCACCGTCACGTAGGAGATGGAGAAGGTGATCTCGGCGAGCATCACCGTCGTCGTGGACAGGGCGATGCCGAGGCCCTTGAACAGGAGCATCGCGGCGACGCCGGTGACGATCTCCGGAGTGACGAGCGGGACGAGCATGACCAGTCCGGCGAAGGAGCCGAGCCGGTTGCGGCCCCGGACCAGACCGAGCGCGAGTGCGACGCCCAGCAGCACCGAGCCGGCCATGGCGACGAGGGAGACCCGCAGGCTCATGCCGAGCGAGTCCAGCAGCACGTCGTCGCGGAGGAACGCCCCGTACCAGCGCAGGCTGACGTCGTCGAAGACGGTCAGGGACTTCTGCGAGTTGAAGGAGAACAGCACCACGACACCGATGGGGACGTAGAGCAGCGCGAAGAAGACGGCGGTGACGGCGATCGCGAACCGGGGACGGCGTTCGGCGCCCCGGCGGCGCCGGCGGGCGGCCCTCACCGGACCGCCTCCGCCTCGTCCTTGCGGGCGCGCCGCAGGTAGCCGAGCATGCCGAGGAGGAGTACGGCCATCAGCAGCATGGTGAGTGCGGAGCCGAGCGGCCAGTTCTGGCCCTGGAAGAACTTGTCCTGGATCAGGTTGCCGATCATGATCTGGTCGGGGCCTCCCATGAGCTGGGCGCTGACGAAGTCGCCCATGGCGGGCAGCAGGACGAGGACACAGCCGGCGGCGGCGCCCTGCCGGGTGGCCGGGACGGTGACGAACAGGAACGTCCGCAGCGGACCGGCGAACAGGTCGCGGCCGGCCTCGACGAGCGAGGTGTCCATGCGTTCCATGGCCGCGTACAACGGGATGATCATGAAGACGACGAAGCCGTAGACGAGACCGGCGACGACGCCCGGGCCGGTCTGCAGGATCCTGGTCCCCCCGTCGGCGAGTCCGATCGCACGCAGCGCCCTGAGCAGCGGTCCGTCGTCGGACAGGACGACGGACCAGCCGTACATCCGCACCAGGTAGTTGGCGAAGAACGGGACGACGATCGCCGCGATCAACAGGTTCTTGTACCGGCCGCCCCTGGTCGCGATGGTGTACGCGACCGGGTAGGCGACGACCAGACAGACGGCGCAGGTGGCCAGGGCGTAGCCCAGCGACCGCAGCAGGACCGTGCGGTACGCCGGGTCGGCCAGGGCCGTGAGGTTGTCGAGGACGAACCCGAAGCGCGGGTTGCCGAGCTCGTCGGTGGTGCCGAACGCGAGGGTGGCCACCAGGACGAGGGAGGCGACCAGGAAGACGGTCATCCAGAGGGTGCCGGGGAGTATCAGCCAGGTCCACAGCCGTTCCTGGACCGGCTTCCCGGCGGCGTGTGGGGTGCGGGCGGGATCGGCCATGTCAGCCCGCCTTCACGTCGGTCCACGCGGCGTCGCGGGCCTTCTCGCCCGTCGGGGTGCTGTTGCGGAAGTACATGTCGTCCTTGAGGTCGGCCGCGGTCACCAGGCACTGGGGGAAGGGCTCCACGAGCGCGGCGTACGTGTCCTCGGAGCCGCGCACCGGCATCGGGTAGCCGATGTACTCGATGTTCCGCTTCACGTTCTCGGGCCGGAGCATGTAGTCGATGAAGAGCATGGCGGTGCCGGGGTGCGGGGCGTCGGCGGGGATGGCGTAGCAGTCGGAGTTGACCGGAGCCCCCTCGCGGGCGGTCTCGAAGCCGAACACGGACGGGTCCTTCGCCTGGGCGAGCATCGCGGCCATGTCCCCGCTCCAGGCCTGGGTCATGTCGGCGTTGCCGTTGAGCAGGTTGTTGTAGCTGTCACTGGAGAAGCCGCGCAGCCGGGGGCGCAGGGCGCGCAGCGTGTCGGTCACGCGGTCGAGGTCGCCAGGCCGGTCGGTGGTGAGCGGCAGGCCGTGTTTGAGCGCGCCGACGGCCAGCACCTCGTCGCGGTCGTCGAGGACGAACACCTTGCCCTTCGCGCGGTCGTTCCACAGGTCGTCCCAGGAGCCGCCGAGGTCGCCGAGCCGGTCCCGGCGCCAGCCGATGCCGGTCTTGTACATGGTGAAGGGGACGGTGTGGGCGGAGCGGGCGTCGTACCAGGGGTCGGCGAAGTAGTCGTACGCGCCGAACACCGCCTCGGCGTTCCTCAGGAGCCCGTGGTCGATGCGGCGCAGCCGGCCCCCTCGGGAGAGGCGCTCGGCCCACTTCGCGGTGGGGAAGACGATGTCGTAGCGGTTGCCGGCGTTGAGTTTGGCGGCCATGCCCTCCATGGAGTCGTAGTTCGACTGGACGACCTTGACGCCGTACTCCGCGGAGAAGCCGGCGAAGACGGCCGGGTCGACGAAGTCGGCCCAGTTGAAGTAGACGAGGTCGCCGTCGACCTTGACGTCGATGGGGGACTCGGCGGCCGTCCGGCCGGCGGAGTCGGAGGCGGAGGAGAATCCGCAGCCGGCCGCCGTCAGACCGAGGGCGGCGCCGGCGCCGGCGCGGAGCAGCGAGCGGCGGGACAGGGAAGGTGCCTCGGGGGACATGGTGTCCTCTCCGTAGGGCCGCTGGGGGACGGCGGGCGAACGGTCGGTGCGCGGACGCGGGGGCGTTCGGCCGGGCGCGTACGGGCGGGTTCGGGGTACGCGGGCGTTCAGGGGTACGTGGTCTTCGGGGGTACGGGGCTGGGTACGGCGATGCGGCGGTGCCGCTCACCGGCCCGGCGGGCCGGAGTCGGCGTCGGGGGCGGAGCCCGGTCCGGGACCCGTGGGATCGGCGGAGCCGGCCAGGTCGGCGCGGATGCGGTCGGCGAACCAGCCGACCGCGAGCTCGCGCCGCGACAGCGGTCCGGGTTCGAACCCCGGGGTGGACAGCCCGTGTTGGACGCGGGCTACCAGCTCGGCGTCCTCGTCGTTGGTGATCCACCCGATGTGCATGTTCAGGCGCCGGGCGAGGCGGGTGCGCAGTCCGCTGCCGCGGCGGGTGTAGAAGGCGCCGGGGACGGCCACCCGGTCGACCGCGGTCGGCACGGCGGTCCACGCGAGCACGTGGTCGGGATAGAAGTCGATGAGGGTGTTGGGGTAGATCACGGCGTACCGCCAGACCCTGCGGTCGGCCTCGGTGAGGCCGGGCATGGGCGCGGCGACGCGCTGGTACAGCCGCTCGGTCCAGTTGGAGGACGGCTTGTCGCGCAGCGGCGAGGTGAACAGGACGTAGGAGTCGTGGATCTCGCAGCCGTAGCCCTGGTAGTCGAGCAGCCGCATCAGGCCGGGGTGGGCGACGGGTACGTGGTACCCCTCCAGGTAGTTGTCGACGGTGACCTTCCAGTTGGCCTCCTGGACCTCGGCGCGGGCCAGGTCGTGGATCCGGTCCCGGCCGACCGGCACCAGGTCCGCCCCCGCGTAGCGGCCGACGGCCTCGGCGAGTCCCGCGCAGCTCTCGGCGAGCGGAACGGCGCCCGGGTCGAGGTTGACGAAGACGAAGCCGAGGAAGGACTCGACCCGGGCCGGGAACAGGCCGAGGCGGGGCCGGTCGAGGCAGGGGATCTGCCGGGCCTCGGGGGCGCCGACCAGGCTGCCGTCGAGACGGTAGGTCCAGCCGTGGTACGGGCAGCGGATGGCCTTGCCGGCCGGTTCGGGGGCCGTGACCAGGCGCGTTCCGCGATGGCGGCAGACGTTGAGGTGGGCGGCGAGGCCGCCGTCCTCGGTGCGGACGACCAGGACCTCCCGGTCGGCGACCGTGGCGGCGAGCCGGGCTCCGGGGCCGGGCAGGTCGGACTCGTGGCACACGAGCTGCCAGGACCTGGCGAAGACCTGGCGGGTCTCGGCCGCCGCGACGGCGGGGTCGGTGTAGTGGCGGGCCGGCAGCGCGGGAGCGGGGAGGTCCCGGGCGGCCGTGTCGGGTGCGGCAGGAGCGTCGGGCGCGGTGAGTGTGCCGGGTGCGGGGGCTCTGGGGTGCATCGGTGACTCCTTGTGCCGCGGGGCGGCGATCGGTGTCGGGCGTCGATGTCGTGCGAACCGGTTGCGGGCAGCGGGTCGGGGCGGGCGCCGGGACCGGGCTGACCGATGGGACAGCCAGCGTGGTGGCTGAATTCCGCCGGGTCAAGACTTGTACGCTGACCGATCGGTCAGCTACCTTGGTTATTGCCTGACCGATCGGTCAGTAAACGTGTTTCTGTCGCTGCCCCACCGCCACACCGCTTCTGACCTGCGCATTCGCTCGTCACCCCGGTGATTGCGCACCACGGCCCGTGTGCCATGAGCAGCCCGGTGTGCCCTGGCACCCGCCCCGGCACGCACTCCTCCCTCGGTTTCCTCCTCGATTCCCCGCCTCGATTCCCTCCCTCGGCCGAGACCGAGACCGAGACCGAGACCGAGACCGGGACCGAGGGCGAGGGCGAGCCTCGGGCTCGCACCCGCACCCCCTTCCCTTCCGGAGGCACGCATGAGTGGTCGTCGGCATCTGGACTGGCTCGGGCTGACCCCCGAGCCGGAGCGGGAGCTGCCCGCAGCCGTCGCCGCGCTGCGTGCCTCGCTCGGCACGGCGCACCGCCCGCCGCCGACCCGGGCCGAACTCGCGGACGCCGAGCGGCGCCGGGTGGAACGTCTGGTCCTGAGGGGCAGCCGGCACACCTGGTTGCGCTACCTCTCCGAAGCCACGGCACTGGTGACCGCCGTCGCCGTCCGGCTCGACGAGCAGGGCGGCGAGGGCGTGGACACGGACGCGGTCGCGGTCGCGAGAGCCGACTCGGATGCGGATGCGGATGCGGGCGCTGACGTGGACACCTCGACCGCCGCCGCGCTGCTCGCCGCCGAGGTGATCCTCGACCACCACCGCATGCTGATCGGCCTGCCAGGAGCGGGATACCGCCGCACCGCGGGGGACCGCGCCGCGCTCGAAGGCGCGCTGCGACTGCTGAGCACCCGGTCCCGTACCGCCGGACCCGCCCCCACCGCCCGTACAGGAGACGGCAGATGACCCGCACCCGCCAGTCGACCACGAGCCTTCCCTCGAACCCCGGCTTCCCCTCGACCCCCGGCCACCCCTCGACCGTGATCCATGGCCCGACCGCCCCCACGGCCGGTTCCGTGCTGGGCACGACGCCGTACGCGACGGAGTGCGCCGCGGCGTACGAGGCCACCGGTGGCTACGCGGCCGGCCTCACCCCGGACGAGCTGCTGCACCACCTCGACGCCTGCGGCCTGCGCGGTCGCGGCGGCGCCGGATTCCCGGCCGCCGTCAAGCTCCGCACCGTCCGCGAGCACGGGCGACGCCACCGGGGGAACGGGACGCGCGGCGAGCACGTCGCCGCAGGTCCCGGTGCCCCGGTCGTGGTGGCCAACGGGGAAGAGGGCGAGCCCGGTTCGGTCAAGGACCGCTGGCTGCTCCGGGCCCGCCCGCACCTGGTCATCGACGGCCTGGTCCACGCGGCAGCGGTCACCGGCGCCGACCGCGGCTATGTCTACCTCTCCGACCCGGAGGCGGCCCACCGTGTCCGCCGGGCCCTCGCCGAACGCGAACCTCCCCTGCCCGTCGAGGTCGTCGAGACCGCCGCCGCCTATGTCGCCGGCGAGGAGACCGCGGTCGTCCGCCGGATCGACGGCGGGCCTGCCCTGCCGACGTCCAAACCGCCCCGCCCGTACGAGCGGGGAGTCCGGGGCGCGCCGACCCTGGTCGCCAACGTCGAGACCCTCGCCCGGATCGCGCTCGTCGCCACCCGGCCCGATCTGCGCGAACCGATCGCGCGCTCCACCCTGGTCACCCTCTCGGGCGGCGGCGTCGCACCCGTACTCACCGAGGTGCCGTACGGGGTCGCCCTGCGCACCCTCGCCGCCGCCCACGGCACCCCGGCCCCGGCCGGCGCCCTGATGGGCGGTCTCTTCGGCGGGCTCGTCGACGCCCGCACCCTGGACCTCCCCCTCGAACCCGGCGCACTCGCCGACGCGGGCACGGCGCTCGGCTGCGGAGCGATCCGCTTCCTCGCCGCCGACGCCTGCCCGGTGGGTGCCGCCGCCGACGCGGCCGGTCACCTCGCCGCCGAGAGCGCCCGGCAGTGTGGCGTCTGCGTGTCGGGCTCGGCCGCGATCAGCGACGCCCTGGACCGCCTCGCCTCAGGATCCGCAGAACCCGATACCGCCGAGAGGCTGCACCGATGGGCGCGAGGCCTGCCCGGGCGGGGTGCCTGCGGGCTGCTGGACGCCGCCGCCGGCCTGGCCGGAAGCCTGCTGCGGGTCTTCCCGGAACAGGTCAGGGCCCATCTCGACGGCCCGCCCTGCCGGTTGTGCCGGGCCGACGCCTCCGGGCGGGGCGCGCACCGCCTGACCCGCCTGAGCGTGCCGGTGCCGACCGTGAAGGTGTCCGCCCCGTCCGCATCCGCCCTCTCCCCGTCCGCCCCCTCCCCGTCCGCCCCGACCGGAACCCCCTCGACCACGTCCGCCGAGCCCATGGCCCCCGTACTGGAAGGAACGTCATGAAACTGCTGCTGGACGCCACGCTGTGCAACGGCTACGGCCTCTGCCAGGAGAACACCCCCGAACTCGTCGAGCTCGACGAGTGGGGCTACGCGAAGGTCGTCGTCGTCGACGTGCCGACCGCCGCCGAGGACCGGGCCCGCGCCTGCGTGGAGAGCTGCCCCAACTCCGCACTCCGCGTGGAGGGATGAGATGGCACGTGATCTCACCTCGCTCTTCGACCCCGGATCCGTCGCCGTGGTCGGCGCCAGTGACGACCCGGCGAAGTACGGCCACGCGGTGGCCGCCCAGGCCCTCCGCGCGCCCGGCCGGCGCCCCGTCCACCTGGTGAACCGGCGCGGCGGCACCGTGCTCGGCCGGCCGGCGGCCCGCTCCCTCGGTGAGATCGGCGGGCCGGTCGACCTGGTGGTGATCTCCGTACCCGGCACCGGTTTCGAGGCCGCCGTCGACGACGCCCTCGCCTGCGGGGCCAAGGCGATCGTCGCCATCACCGCCGGCTTCGCCGAGGCCGGCCCGGCCGGTCTCGCCCGCCAGCGGGCCGTCGCCGAGCGGGTCCGGGCGGCGGGCGCCGTGCTCGTCGGCCCCAACTGCCTGGGCATCGCGGACAACACCACCGAGCTGTACCTGGCCTCGGACCGCTTCGCGCCCGGTCGGGTCGCCCTGCTCAGCCAGAGCGGCAACCTGGCCCTCGAACTCCAGCTGCGCGGCGCCCCGCACGGCCTCGGCTTCTCCCGTTTCGTGTCGCTGGGCAACCAGGCCGACGTCACCCTCGTCGACCTCGTCGAGGACTGCGCCCGCCACGAACCCACCTCCGTGATCGCCGTGTACGCCGAGGACTTCGGCGACGGCCGGGCCTTCGCCCGTGCCGCCGCCGAGGCAGGCAAGCCCGTGGTCCTCCTCACCGCCGGCCGCGGCACGGCCTCGGCCCGCAGCGCCCAGTCGCACACGGGGGCACTGACCACCTCCGCCGACGTGGTGGCCGCGGCCTGCCGTGACGCGGGTGTCGAACTCGTCCGCACCCCGAGGGAGATGACCGTGGTCCTCGCCGCCCTGGCCGGCGGACGGCGCACGACCGGCCGCCGGACCGCGGTCCTCACGGACGGCGGCGGCCACGGTGCGGTCGCCTCCGACGCCGCCGAGGACGCCGGGCTCGACGTCCCCGAGCTCGGCGCACCGGCCCAGGACCGGCTGCGGAGCGTGCTGTGGGAGCAGTCCGCGGTCGGAAACCCGGTCGACCTCGCCGGCATGGGGGAGCAGCGCCCCCTCTCGTACGCCGACACCGTCCGCGAGCTGCTGGCCGCCGACGAGGTCGACGCCGTCCTGATGACGGGCTACTTCGGCGGGTACGCCGCTTCCGAGGGCGGCCTGGGCGGCGGGCCGGCCGGCGGCTCCGTCCTCGCCGAGGGCGAGCAGCGGGCGGCGAAGGAGATCGCCGGACACCTCGCCACCACACCGAAGCCCCTGGTCGTGCAGTCCATGTACCCGGATTCGCCCAGCTGCCGGGCGCTCGCGGAGGCCGGCGTCCCGGTGTTCGACGCCACCGAGGACGCGGCCCGCGCGCTCGCCGCGCTCACCGGCCGATCGGCGGGCGCACCGGCCGCGGTTGCCGCCCGGCCGCCCGCCACGACCCCACTGGGGGACCCCTCGTACCACGGTGTGCGGGCGCTGCTGGCGGCGGCCGGAGTGCCCTTCCCGCCGGCCCGGGAGATCTCCGACGAGACCGAACTGCTCGCCGCTGCAGCGGCGTTCGAGGGGCCGTACGTCCTGAAGGCCCTCCACGTCCTGCACAAGTCCGACGCCGGCGGGGTGGCGCTGCGGCTCGCCGACCGGGACGCGCTGCTGGCCGCGTACCGGCAGATGCACGCCCGCCTCGGTGCCCCCGCCTACTCGGTCGAGGCCATGGCGGACCTCTCGGACGGTCTCGAACTGATCGTCGGCGTCCAACGCGACCCCCGGTTCGGCCCGGTGGCGATGGTCGGCCTCGGCGGGGTGCTCACCGAGACCCTGCGGGACGTGGCCTTCGCCCTCGCGCCCGTGGCCGCCGGCTCCGCCGAGAAGCTGCTGCGCGGGCTGCGGACGGCCGCCCTGCTCGACGGCGTGCGCGGCCGTCCGGCCGTGGACGTGACGGCGGCCGCCGCCGTAATCGCCCGCATCACCGAACTCGCGGCGTCCCACCCGGAGATCGCGGAGCTGGAGGTCAACCCGCTGCTGGTGCGCCCGGACGGATGCGTCGCGCTGGACGCGCGAGCCGTACTCGGCTGACCCCGCCCCTCCCACACGAACCCTGCCCGTACGCCCTTCCCGCCCCCGAGGAGACCCGCACCGTGGACTTCCGCTACACCCCCGAGCAGACCGAGCTCAAGGCGCGCGCCGCGGCCTACACCAGGCTCCTGATGCGGTACGAGGAGCAGTCCGAGGAAGCGGGCGGCCCCCTGCCCGCCGAGACCGTACGGGAGCTGACCCGGGCCGCGATCGACGCCGGCGTCTACGCCGTCAACATGCCCGCCGAGTGGGGCGGCGCCGGACTCTCCCTGCTGGACCAGGTGATCGTCGAGGAGGAGTTCGGCAAGGTCACCAACTGCCTCTGGGACATCCCCTGGAGGCCCGCCAACGTCCTCGCGTACGGCACCGAGGCCCAACGCGAGAAGTACCTGCTGCCGGTGATCCGCGGCGAGCGCTTCGACGCCTTCGCCGTCACCGAGCCCGGGGCCGGATCCGACCCCGGCTCGGGCACGAGCACCGCGACCCGCACGGCGGGCGGCTGGCTGCTGACCGGTGAGAAGTGGTTCGTCACCTGCGGCGACATCGCCGACTTCCTGCTGGTGCAGGCCGATGCCGGGCCGGACCGCGCGGCGACGCTGTTCTTCGTCGACAAGCAGGCGCCGGGCGTCGAGATGACACGGGTCCCCCGATTCATGCACTCCGCGGTGAACGGGCACCCAGAGTTCCGCTTCTCCGACGTCTTCGTACCCGACGAGGACGTGCTCGGCGGCGTCGGCAACGGCTACGAACTGACGAAGGAGTGGTTCACCGACGAGCGGCTCATGATCGCGGCCCGGACCGTCGGCGCCGCCGAGCGGGCCCTGGAACTGGCCCGTGACTGGGCGGTCGGACGCCGCCAGTTCGGTTCCCGTATCGCCGACTTCCAGCTGATCCAGGGCATGCTCGCGGACTGCGCCGTCGACATCGCCGTCAACCGTGCCTACACCCACCAGATCGCCTGGGAGGCCGACCGGCCCGAGACCGACCGCAAGACCCTGCACGCCAAGGCCTCCACGGCGAAGCTCGCGGCGAGCGAGGCCGCCGGCCGGGTGGTCGACCGGTGCCTGCAGATCTTCGGCGGACGCGGCTACGACCGCTCGTACCCCGTCGAGCGCCTCTACCGCGAGCTGCGCGTCGACCGGATCTGGGAGGGCACCTCCGAGATCCAGCGGCTGATCATCGCCAACGAGCTGATCAAGCGCGGCACCGGGGCGCTGGCCCTGCCGCGCTGAGCCCCCCGCCGTGCCCGGAGAACACGCCACCGCCCTGCCCGCCACCCATCCCCGCATCCGCACCCGCACCCGCATCCGCATCCGCACCCGCATCCGAGAGGACCAGGACCCCATGGACTTCCGCCTCACCGCACGCCAGCAGGAGCTCAAGGAATCGGCGCGTCACCTCACCGACTTCATCATGAAGTACGAGCTCGACTGCGAGGAGAACAACGGTCTGCCGCCGCAGGCGCACGCCGCGATCCGCGACGCCGTCCTGGACAGCGGACTCCAGGCCGTCAACATGCCGGCCGAGTGGGGCGGCGCCGGACTCACCGTCCCCGAGCAGGTCGTCGTCCAGGAGGAACTGGGCCGGCTCACCGGCGCGCTGTGGGACATGGTGTGGCGGCCGGCCAACGCCCTCGCGCACTGCACCCCCGAACAGCGCGAGCGGTACCTCGTGCCCGTGATCCACGGCCGCCGGCGCGACTGCTACGCGGTCAGCGAGCCCGAGGCCGGCTCCGACCCGCAGAACCTGCGCACCACCGCCACCCGGAGCGCCGGCGGCTGGGTGCTCAACGGCGAGAAGTGGTTCGTCACCGTGGGCGACCACGCCGACTTCATGATCGTGCTCGCCGCCGCGGGGGAGGACCGGGCGCCGACGCTGTTCCTCGTGGACAAGGACACCCCGGGCATCGAGATGACCCGGGTACCCCGCTGGATGCACACCTTCGTGTACGAGCACCCCGAGTTCACCTTCACCGACGTCCACCTGCCCGAGGACGCGGTGCTCGGCGGGGTCGGCAACGGCTACGACCTCACCCGCTCCTGGTTCTCCGAGGAGCGGCTGATGATCGCCGCCCGCACGATCGGGGCGGCCGAACGGGCCCTGGAACTGGCCCGTGACTGGGCGGTCGGACGCCGCCAGTTCGGTTCCCGTATCGCCGACTTCCAGCTGATCCAGGGAATGCTCGCCGACTCGGCCGTGGACATCGCCGTGAACCGCGCGTACACCCACCAGGTCGCCTGGGAGGTCGGCGAGGGCCGGACCGACCGCAAGACCCTGCATGCGAAGGCCGCGATCGCCAAGCTCGCGGCGAGCGAGGCGTCCGGCCGGGTGGTCGACCGGTGCCTGCAGATCTTCGGCGGACGCGGCTACGACCGCTCGTACCCCGTCGAGCGCCTCTACCGCGAGCTGCGCGTCGACCGGATCTGGGAGGGCACCTCCGAGATCCAGCGGCTCATCGTCGCGGGCGAACTCGTCAAGCGCGGGACGGGTGTCCTGCAGCTGCCGGTGACCTCGTGAGCGACCTCGCCCGGGTGGGGCTCGTGGGCTGCGGGCTCACGGGCTCCGCAGGGATGATGGTCCGGGACGGAGAACCGAAACGGGGAGTTGCCACGTGACCAAGGCCGAGCGCGCATTCGAGACGCGGGAGCGAATCCTCAGGGCCGCGTGCGAGGTGATCGCGGACATCGGGTTCGAGAACGTCAGCATGCGCAAGGTCGCCGAGCACGCGGGGGTGTCGAAGGCGCTGCTCCACTACCACTTCGACACCCGCGAGAAGCTCTTCGCCGAGGCGATGACGCACTCCTTCGCCCAGACCGGTACGGACCTCGACGGCGGCGACGCCGACCTGCCGTCCGGCGTCCTGCTCGCGCGCATCGTGCGCACCATGCTGCCCACGGACGAGGAGCTGCGCCAGGACTGGAAACTGTGGCAGGAGCTGTGGGTGCGCGCACAGCGCGACGACGCGGCCCGGCACCTCGCCGTCGACCTGTACGACCAGCTCCACGCCTGGGTCGGCGGCGCGGTGGAACGCGGTGTCGCGACGGGCGAGTTCGCCCCGTGCGACGTCGCCGCGATCAGCACGCTGATCCTGGCGCTCTGTGACGGCCTGGGCATTCGCGTCATGCTCGCCGACGCGCGTGTCGACCTCCCCACGGCACAGGCGACGATCTGGTCGGCGATCGCTCCGTCACTGGGCATCTCTCCCGTATTCCCCGAGGTCCGGACGGCCGCGGAACTCCAGGCGTAGACGTGGCGCGGCATGCCTTTCGCCCCGCGGGCAAGGATGATGGGAGCATGGAAAGGCTGCTGCCGTTCACTCCTCCCGCCGGGGAGGACGAGGGCGGGCGCCTCGGCCCGCCCCCGGCGGCCTTCGCCCTGGTCGCCGCGGACGGCGTGCTCGTCGGGTGGAGCCGTGAGGCGGAAGCCCTCCTGGGGTATCCGGCTTCGCAGGTACTGGGACGCCGGGCCGCGGACCTGATCGCCACCTCGCCCGCCGGTCGCGACAGACCGGGCGAGCCGCGGCCGGATCAGCGGCTGCCGCTCGGCGGGACCCGCAGCACCGTCATGGACGTGCGCCACCGCGGCGGAGGCACCGTACGCGTGGCGGTGACCCTGCACCCCCTGACCCCCGCCTCCGACGGGGCCGCCTCGGGTCAGGCACCCGTCGCCGTCCTCAGGGCGGCCGAGCTGGAGGGGCTTCGCTGGTGGGAGACGCGACAGGCGATGCTGCAGGGACTCGTCACCCAGTCGCCGGTGACACTGACCATCTACGGTCCCGGCGCGCGCCTCCTGTGGGCCAACGCGTCCAGTGTCCGGGAGCTCGGCGGCGACCTCACGGGACTGCTCGGCCGCTCCATCACCGAACTCTTTCCCGGTGACGTCCTCAGCGCCCAGCACCCGACGCCGCCGGAGGACCTCGTCCAGCAGATCCTCGAGACCGGTGAGCCGGTCATCGACGTCCACTTCCGAGGGCCCTCGCCGACCGACCCACGGCGTGAGCACGTCTGGTCCTCGTCCTATTTCCGACTGCTGGACGGCCGGGGAGACCCGGTGGGCGTGTGCGAACAGTCCATCGACGTCACCGACCACTACCGTGCGCAGCAGCGCCTCGCGCTCCTCGCGGAGGCCGGCGCGCGGATCGGATCGACGCTCGACCCGTTCGCAACGGCAGCGGAGCTCGCCAAGGTCGCCGTGCCCCGGTTCGCCGGCGCCGTGCTCGTCGACATCGCGGCAGAGGTCCTCGAAGGAGAGGAACCGAAGCCCGTCACGGCATGGGGCCTCGTACGCGTCGCGGATTCCGAGGGGGCCCCTTCCCGGGTGGGCGAGCGGGTCGCGTACGCCGCCGGATCGTCGCAGGCCGAGAGCCTGGCCGGCGGTCGGTCGGCCGCCGACGTCGCGGGCGCGCCCACACGGCTGTACGTCCCGCTGATCGTGCGGGGGACGCCCCTGGGCCTCGTCACCTTCGTACGCGGCGAGGACTCGGAACCCTTCGACGACGGCGATCGGGCCGTGGCCGAGGAACTGGCGTCGCGGACCGCCGTGTGCATCGACAACGCCCGGCGGTACCGCAGGGAGCACACGGCCGCGCTCATGCTCCAGCGCAGCCTGCTGCCGCGGTCGCTGCCCCAGCTGAGCGGGGTCGAGGCGGCGAGCCGCTACCTGCCGGCCGACAGCCACCTCGGCGCCGGCGGCGACTGGTTCGACGTCATTCCGCTGTCGGGGGCACGTGTCGGACTCGTCGTGGGAGACGTCGTCGGCCACGGCCTCGGGGCCGCCGCCACCATGGGGCGGCTGCGCGCGATGGTGCGCACCCTGGCCGAGCTGGACCTCGCGCCCGACGAACTCCTGGCGCGGCTGAACGATCAGGTCGGCAAGGACGCGTCGGACCACAACGGGGAAGACGCGGTCGGCAGCAGCGCCGTCGGGGCGACGTGCCTGTACGGGATCTACGATCCGGCTCTCCGGACGAGCACCTGGGCGGCGGCGGGGCACCTGGCACCGGCCGTGGTGCAGCCGCACGGCCCGGTCAGCTTCCTTCGCCTGCCGCCGGGGTCTCCTCTGGGCGTGAAACGGCTTCCCTACGAAGGCGTGGAGGTGGAGCTCGCCGAGGGAAGCCTGATCGTCCTGTTCACCGACGGTCTCGTCCAGGTCCGGGGGAAGGGCGTCGACGTGGGGCTGGACCGGCTCGCGGCCGTGCTCGGCGAGCAGCGGGGATCGTCGTCCGACCGGCTGTGCGCCCAGATCGTCGCGGAGCTGGCGTCCGACCAGGTGCAGGACGACAGGACGCTCCTCGTCGTGCGCACCCGCGCGCTGGGGGCACGGCAGGTGGCGACCTGGGAGCTGCCACCGGACCCCGCGCTCGTCGCACGCGCTCGTGCGATGGCCGTGGAACAGCTCGCGGAGTGGGGCCTGGACGATCTGGCCTTCACCACGGAACTGGTGGTCAGCGAACTGGTCACCAACGCGATCCGTCATGCCTCCGGGCCGGTCGGCCTGCGGTTGATCCGGGACCGTTCCCTCATCTGCGAGGTGTCCGACTCGCAGCACACCTCACCGCACGCCCGTTACGCCGGCAGTGACGAGGAGGGCGGGCGTGGACTGTTCATGGTCGCCCAGCTCACCGAGCACTGGGGTACGCGCTACATGCCGGCGGGCAAGACGATCTGGGCGGAGCAGGCCCTGCCCGTGACGTGACGGCCACGTGCCGCCCTTTCCGCGCGGGTCGCGTTGCTCATGGCGTGTGCAGCCGTACGGCCAGGGCGGCGATGTCGTCGTCGAGGCTGCCTCTGCTGTGGCGGAGGAGGTCCTGGTGCAGGGCCGTGAGCAGCTCTCGGGGAGGTGTGGGGAGCTGTCGGCGCATCCATTCCGTCAGCGGGAAGAACTCGCCGTCACGGGCGCGGGTCTCGGCGATCCCGTCCGTGTAGAGGAGGAGGAGCTCGCCGGGAGCGAAGTCGAAGGCGTCCGCACGGTACTGGTCACCGATCAACTCCGCGAGGCTGAGCAGGGGCGACGGGGCGGACGGCTCCAGGACGCGCACGTCCTTCGGACCGTGGACCAACGGCGGGGGGTGTCCGCAGTTGACGATGCTGATGGGGCCGCCCTGATGCGGGATCTCGACGATCAGCGCGGTGGCGAAGCGCTCCATCGGTGCCTCCGGCGGATGGGCGGCGTTGTGCCGGGCGCAGCTGGCGTCGAGCCTGCGGGCGATGTCGGCCATGGAGGCCTCGCCGTGTGCCGCCTCCCGGAAGGCGTTGACGATCGCCGCGGCCGCCCCCACCGCCGGCAGGCCTTTGCCCCGTACGTCGCCGATGAGCAGCCGTACTCCGTACGGCGTATCGACCACCTCGTAGAAGTCCCCGCCGATACGGGCCTCCGCTGCGGCGGCGAGGTACAGCGACTCGATCTCGACGTTCCGGAAGCGGTGCGGCAGGGGCCGCAGCACCACCTGCTGGGCCGCGTCGGCGACGAGCCGTACCTGGAAGAGGGTGCGCTCCCGCTGGAGCCGGACATGGCTTCCGTACGCGGCGGCCACGGTGACCGCGACGATGCCCCCGCACGTCCACCACGTCCCCAGGTCGGGGAAGACGAGGCTGAGGCCGATCATCAGAAGGAGGCAGGCGGTCCCGAGCAGGACGGTCGGGAGGACCGGCCACATGGAGGCGGCCAGGGCCGGCGCCGCGGGCAGGAGGCGGCTGAAGGCCATCTCCGGCGGGGTGGCGTAGGCAAGGCCGGCGATCACGACGGTCAGAATCACCGGCGACAGCCGCACCAGCCAGCCATAGCCATGGCTCCGACGGAGCCGCGGCCGTCCGGACTCGATCATGAATCCCAGAGTATCCGCGAGGGGGCCGCTCAGCGACGCGGCGGCGGTCAGCGGTCCACACGTCGCAGGGCACGTGACGACACGGACGGTCAGGGCCGACTGCGAGGTGTGAGCGGGCCGGCCCCCGTGCGGCCAGGAAGGCCTGGCCGCCGGGAGCGTGGCTCGGGTGCGGGCGGTCCCGAATCGGCTTCCGACGCGGTCGGGACCGGGAACTCAGCCCACGGTCCACTTCTGTGCCGGGGTGCCGTTGCAGGTCCAGATCTGCAGCCGGGTGGCGTTCGCCGAGTTGCTGTTCGGGACGTCGAGGCACTTGTCCGCCGCCACGTTCACGATGTCGCGGGCCGCCTCCACACGCCATTTCTGGGCGCCGGTGCCGTTGCAGTCGTACAGCTGGAGCTTGGCGCCGTCCGTCGTGGCTCCGGCGGTGACGTCCAGGCACTTGCCCAGTGCACGGATCGATCCGTCGGCGTTCACGGTCCACTGCTGGGCCGCGGAGCCGTTGCAGTCGTAGAGCTGGACCGGGGTGCCGTTCGCGGGGTTCGCCCCGGCCACGTCGACGCACTTGCCGCCGAGGCCGGTGATCGGGCCGCCGCTGCCGGTCGGCGGGGCCGGCTGGTCGTTCGTGACCCGGACGTAGTCGACGGTCAGGGTGTTCGGCATCGGGGTGCTGCCGTCGGGGTCGCCCGGCCAGTAGCCGCCGACGGCGAGGTTGAGGATGAGGAAGAACGGGTGGTCGAACACCCACTGCTTACCGCCGAGGTCGGCCGGGGTGCGCGTCTGGTAGGTGACGCCGTCGACCTTCCAGACCATCTTGTTCGGCGCCCATTCGACACGGAAGGTGTGGAAGCCGTCCGCGAACGGCGAGCCGATCGAGTGGCCGGCGCCGATGCCGCCCGAGCCCGAGTAGCCCGGACCGTGGAGGGTGCCGTGCACGGTGTTCGGCTCGAAACCGACGTTCTCCATCACGTCGATCTCGCCGCTCTGCGGCCAGCCGACGCTGCCGATGTCGTTGCCCAGCATCCAGAACGCCGGCCACATGCCCTGGCCGCGTGACATCTTCAGCCGGGCCTCGAAGGTGCCGTACGTCTGGGTGAACTTGCCGGACGTGTTGAGCCGGGCCGAGGTGTACTCGCAGCGGCCGTACCAACAGTTGTAGTTGCCCGGGTTCTCGCGTCGCGCGGTGATGACCAGGTTGCCCTGGCCGTCGTGCGCGGCGTTGCGGGTCGAGTTCGTGTAGTACTGCCGCTCGTGGTTGTTCACGTTGTCGCCGGTCTCCAGGTTCCATTTGGAGCCGTCGACCGGTGTGCCTGCCGGGGCGTTGAACTCGTCGCTGAACGTGGTGGCCTGGGCGCCGACTTCGGCCGCCGGTGCCGAGGCCGAGGTCGTCGCCGCGATCGCGGACGACTGGGCGGTGGGGCTCACCAGAGCCGCCACCGTGGCGCATCCCAGGCCGAGGGCCAGGAGAAGCCGTGATCGTCGAGAGGGTAATGCGGACATCGATGTCACCGCCGACGGTCGGGGTCGTGGACGGCAACGAAGAGTGCCATTGTCCGGACCAAGCCGACAAGACCTTGAGGCGAATCGGCCCGCAACCGGTCTTCTCCGTTCGGGAGTTGTATGCGGGAGGGGTTGACGCGGACAAGGTGCCTCCATAGCTTCACACCTTAAAGAAAGAGCGAAGGTCAGGTCCTCATCGACGAAAGGTCTGTCAGGTGCATTACAGGAGCAGCTCCTGGTTCGGCCCACGCCGCGGACGGCGCCCCCGCCGTCTCGCCGCCCTCGTGACCGGTGCCCTCCTCGCGAGCGGCCTCGTCATGACCGGTCCCGGCGTCGCCCAGGCCGCCGGCGAGCGGGTCGACGTCTGGCTGACCACCACCTCGGACGCCGGCGGCCGTACCGTCACACGAGGCCTCGCCCCGCAGGCGCCGATCGCCTTCGGCCCCGCCGGCGGCGGTGCGAACCGCGTCATCGCCGTCGACGAGAACACCACCTACCAGCAGTTCGAGGGCGGCGGCGCGTCGATCACCGACACCACCGCCCACCTCCTGCGCGGCGGCGCGATCAGCGCCGCCACCCGCGACGACGTCATGCGCAAGCTGTTCTCGCCGACCGACGGCATCGGCCTCACCTTCGTCCGCAACCCGATCGGCGCCTCCGACCTCTCCCGGCCCGGCAACGTCTCCCTCGACGACACCTGCTGCGACCTGAACGACTTCGGGACCAACGGCTACGACACCGACGTGCGGCTCCTCACCGTCCAGGCCAAGCAGCTCAACCCGGCGCTCCGGCTCAAGGGCGTGCCGTGGAGCGCCCCCGGCTGGATGAAGGACAACGGCCGGATGGACCAGATGGGCTGGCTGAAGTGGGAGTACTACCCGCTCTACGCCCAGTACCTGGTCAAGTACATCCAGAGCTACCAGGCGGCCGGCGTCAAGGTCGACTACCTCTCCGTGCAGAACGAGCCCAACTGCTGCCAGGCCGGCAACCCCACGGCCATGAACTACCCGGGCATGAGCTGGAACCCGTCCGGCCTCGCCGAGTTCACCAAGAACCACGTCTACCCGGCCTTCCGGGCCGCCGGGATCACCACCAAGGTCCTGGTGCACGACTGGAACTACGGCGACTACGCGAACTTCGGCTCCGGCGTCCTGAACGACGCGGCCGTGCGCAACGACCCGCTCTTCGGCGGCATCGCCTGGCACGGCTACTTCGGCGACCCCGCCGTCGGCAGCCAGGTCCACGACCAGTACCCGGCGGTCAAGCAGTTCAGCACCGAGCACTCCGGCGGCACCTGGGTCGGCAACCAGCACAACGAGGACCTGAAGGACATCGTCGACTACGCCCGCAACTGGAGCAGCAGCCTGACCAAGTGGAGCCTGGCGCTCAACCAGGACATGGGCCCGCACAACGGGGGCTGCGGCACCTGCACGGGGCTGATCACCGTCCAGCAGGGCGGTCCGCGCGCCGGACAGGTCGACTACACGGTGGAGTACTACACGACCGGCCACCTCACCAAGTTCGTCCGCCCCGGCGCGTACCGCATCGCCTCCACCGCCGACTCCACCGTGCAGAACGTCGCCTGGCGCAACCCCGACGGCTCCAAGGCGCTCATCGCCCACAACGGCGGCACCTCCGCGCAGTCCGTCCGCGTCGACTGGGGCGGCCAGTCCTTCACGTACACCCTCCCGGCCCGCACCACCGCCACCTTCACCTGGTCCGGTACGACCACGAGCGCACCGACCGGACCGCTCACCGGCCTCGCCGGGAAGTGCCTGGACGTCGCCGGCGCGGCCACCGCCGACGGAACCCCCGTGCAGCTCTACACCTGCAACGGCACCACCGCCCAGCGGTGGACCCTCGCCGCCGACGGCACCGTCCGCGCCCTCGGGAAGTGCCTGGACGTGACCGGGGGCGGGACCGCCGACGGCACCAGGGTCCAGCTCCACACCTGCAACGGCACGGGCGCACAACGCTGGTCGTACAACGCCACGACGCACGACGTCGTCAACACGACAGCCGACAAGTGCCTCGACGTCACCGGCAACACCTCGACGGACGGCACCCGCACCCAGATCTGGTCCTGCACGGGCGCCGCCAACCAGAAGTGGACCCACCAGCCCTCCTGACGGACCCGCAGCCACCACCCGTATCCGCTCCCCTCTCTCCAGGAGACCCCTGCATGCCACACCCGCACCCCCTCCGTCGCAGGAGGCCCGGCGGCACCCTGCCGCTCGCCGTCACCGCCGTGACCGCCGTCCTCGCCGGGCTGCTCGCCGGAGCCGTACCCAGCGCCACGGCGTCCCCCGCAGTGGCCGACCCGGCGCCCCGCGCCGTCGACCGCTTCGAGGGCGAGGTCCCCTTCGCGGGACCGCCCGCCGAGGGCCTGTTCACCTGGGGCAGCGACGCCGACGACCACCCGGAGCTCACCCTCGCCGAGCGCCCCGACGCCCCCGAGGGCGCCAAGGTCCTCGAAGGCCGCTACGACATCAGCGGCTGGGGCGGCTTCACCCACGACTTCGCCTTCGACAGGCCGGCGCACGACTGGACCCCGTACAAGGGCATCCGCTTCTGGTGGTACGGCCAGAACACCGCCCCGCTGCCCCCCGGCTCCGGCAAGCGCATCAACTTCGAGCTCAAGGACGGCGGCGCCAACGGCGAGGCGTCCGAGCTGTGGACCACCTCCTTCACCGACGACTGGGAGGGCTGGCACCTCGTCGAGATCCCCTTCTCGGAGTTCCACTACCGCGCCGACTACCAGCCCGTCGGCGGCATCGACCAGGTCCTCGGCCTCGACAAGATGTGGGGGTACGCGCTCACGCTCCCCACCGGAGCGCCGGGCGGCCGCTTCGCCGTCGACGCGATCGAGCTCTACGGCAAGGCCGAACCCGCCCTGAACACCCGCGTCGTCACCGGCGCGGCGGTGCACCCGGTCGACGAGGGCGGCACCGCCCGGATCGACGTCTCGGTCGCCACCACCGGCTCCCAGCCGACCGGCGAGCCGGTCACCGTCGCGTACACCACCGACGACACCGGGCCCGCGCGCCCCGGCACCGACTACACCCCGGTCAGCGGCACCCTCGTCTTCCCCGCCGGGACGCCCTCCGGGACGACCCGCTCGATCACCGTGACCACCCTGAAGGACAGGACCGGCGAAGCGGCCGAGACGATCCCGGTGAAGCTGACGGTCGACGGCGCCAAGGCACCCGCGGAGACCCCGGTCGTCGCGGTCAACGCGCACGGACTGCCCTACCTGGACCGGCGGCTCCCCGTGCGGAAGCGGGTCGCGGACCTGCTCTCCCGGATGACGCTCGCGGAGAAGGCCGGCCAGATGACCCAGGCCGAGCGCAACGCCCTGCGCTCGCCCGGCGACATCGCCGGCTACGCCCTCGGCTCGCTGCTCTCCGGCGGCGGCTCGGTCCCGACCCCCAACACGCCCGAGGCCTGGGCCCGGATGGTCGACGCCTACCAGCTGCGCGCCCAGGCCACCCGCTGGCAGATCCCGCTGATCTACGGCGTGGACGCCGTGCACGGGCACAACAACGTCATCGGCTCGACGATCATGCCGCACAACATCGGCATCGGCGCCGGACGCGACGCCGCCCTCGCCGCCCGCACCGGCGCCGTGACCGCGAAGGAGGTCCGGGCCACCGGCGTGCCCTGGGACTTCGCCCCCTGCGTGTGCGTGACCCGGGACGAGCGCTGGGGCCGCTCCTACGAGGCCTTCGGTGAGGACCCGGCGCTCGTCACCGCCATGGAGACCGTCATCGACGGGATGCAGGGCGCGCGGGACGGCCGCGACCTCGACCGCAACGACAAGGTGCTGACCACCGCCAAGCACTACGTCGGCGACGGCGGAACGGCCTTCGGCTCGTCGACCACCGGCTCGTACACCATCGACCAGGGCGTCACCCGCGTCACCCGCGAGGAACTGGAGGCCGTGCACCTCGCGCCCTTCACCGAGGCCGTGAAGCACGGCGTGGGCACCGTCATGCCCTCGTACTCCTCGCTCGACGTCCTCGGCGACGACCAGGGCCCCGTGAAGATGCACGCCAACGCCGAGATGATCAACGGGGTGCTCAAGGACCGGATGGGCTTCGAAGGCTTCGTCATCAGCGACTGGCAGGCCATCGACCAGATCCCCGGCGACTACCCGAGCGATGTACGGACCTCGGTCAACGCCGGCCTGGACATGATCATGGTGCCGACCAACTACCAGGAGTTCACCAGGACCCTGGTCGCCGAGACGGAGGCGGGCCGCATCCCCACCGCCCGGATCGACGACGCCGTCGCCCGGATCCTCACCCAGAAGTTCCGCCTGGGCCTCTTCGAGAAGCCGTACGCGGACACCACTCACCTCGCCGCCGTCGGCTCGGCCGAGCACCGCGCCGTGGCGCGCGAGGCGGCCGCCGCCTCGCAGGTGCTCCTGAAGAACACGGGCGGCGTCCTGCCGCTCAAGCCGGCCCAGAACGTGTACGTGGCCGGCTCGAACGCCGACGACCTCGGCAACCAGGCCGGCGGCTGGACCGTCTCCTGGCAGGGCGCCTCCGGCCGGACGACGACCGGCACCACCATCCTGGAGGCCATGCGGAAGTCCGCCGATCCCGGGGCCACCCTCACCTACTCCAAGGACGCCACCACGCCCACCGACGGCCACGACGTCGGCGTGGTCGTCGTCGGCGAGACACCGTACGCCGAGGGCATGGGCGACGTCGGCAACGGCCACGACCTGGAACTGAGCGCGGCGGACAAGGCCGCCGTCGACCGGGTCTGCGCCGCCATGCCCTGCGCGGTCCTCGTCGTCTCCGGCCGCCCGCAGCTCATCGGCGACCGACTGCCGGCGATCGACGCCCTGGTCGCGTCCTGGCTGCCCGGCACCGAGGGCGACGGCGTGGCCGACGTCCTCTACGGCCGCAAGCCCTTCACCGGGCAACTGCCGGTGAGCTGGCCGAAGTCGGAGAACCAGCTGCCGCTGAACGTGGGCGACACGCGGTACGACCCCCAGTTCCCGTACGGCTGGGGCCTGACCACGCTCCGCGCCACCCCGCAGGGCGGCGAGCCGGCACTGCGCGCGATCGGCCTGGCCGCCCGCGCCCTCCAGAAGGCCGGCCACGGGAAGTCCGCCGCGGCGAGCCTGCTCGTGGGCCGGGCCCGGCTGATCGTCCAGGACCACATCGGCCAGAACATCACCGAGCGCTCGTCGAAGCCCTTCGCCGACGCCGACCACCTGCTGCTCGTCGGCGACCCCGCCGGCGCGGTCGGCAAACTGACCGAGGCCTTCCGCGCGGCGCGCTGAACGTCCCGGAACACGGAAGCGGCCCGTGGCCCCGCACCAGGCGGAGCCACGGGCCGCGCCCGCCATCGGCGGCGGTACGGCGGATTCCCTCCAGCAGGCCCGGCCCGTGCGGCCCGGTCGCCGCGGCCGCCGGCGGAATCACCCGGTCACTCCACTGCGGTGGCCGGGTGGGCGGGGCAGGCGTTGCATGGTACGCAGCGCAATCCACCCGTCTCGTCGAATGGGCGTTCACACAGTGGTCGGTGAGGATCATCCGGACAGCCGGTCCGTCCCCGAGGAACTGGGGGACGCCGTACTTGACGCCCTCTTCTCCCAGTCGCCCTTGGGCCTCCACGTGTACGACCGGGAGCTGCGTCTGGTGCGGGTCAACACGGCCGCTCGCCTGATGCGGGGGTTCCCGGCCGACCTCCTGCTCGGCCGGACGCTGCCGGAGATGCTGCGGTCCTTCGACATCACCGACCCCGCCGCCGTGGAACGGGCCGCCCGCCGGGTGCTGGACACCGGCGTGCCCGAGCTGGATCTGAGCATCCGCTTCCGCGACCGCCGTGTCCCCCCGGTCGAGACCGTCTCCTCGGTGTCCGCGTTCCGCCTGCAGCGGGCCGACGGCACCGTGCTGGGTCTGGCCGCCTCACTGACCGACATCACCGCCCGGGTGCGGGCCGAGGCGGAGGTGCGCCTGCAGAACGAGGCGGCCGCGCGGATCGGCACCACGCTCGACATCTTCCGCACGGCGGCCGAGTTCTGCGAGGTCGTCTCCCCGGCCCTGGCCGACACCGTCACCGTCGACGTGTACGACGTCGTCCTGGGCGGCCGGGCTCCCACCGCGGACGCCCTCGACCGCGATCAGACCGTGCGGCGCGTGGGCTTCCGCTCGGTCGCCGGGCCGGAGCAGCAGGGCGTCCCCGCCGTCGGGGAGGTGGACGTGTACCCGCCCGGCACGCCCCACCGGACCGTCCTGGACACCCTGGCCCCCAAGCTGATCCGCCGACTGCGCCCGGACGCCCACTGGCTCGACCCCCGGCGCCGGCGAGATGCCCGGATACTGGGCGCGGCGGTGCACTCCATGCTGCTGGTGCCGATCCGGGCGCGGGGCGTGGTGCTCGGCCTGGCCTGCTTCTACCGCTGGCGCGAACAGGCCCCGTTCGACCACCGGCACCTGAGGCTCGCGCAGCAGCTCACCACGCACGCGGGCCAATGCCTGGACAACGCCCGCCTCTACGGGCGCGAGCGCTCCGCCGCCCGCGTCCTGTCCGGCGGTTTCGCCCATGCGCAGGCATCCGTGGTCACGGCCGTCGAACTGGCCCGCACCCACCTGCCGGCCGGCACGGGCGGCGGCTGGTCCGACGCCGTCGCCCTCTCCGGGTCCAGGGTCGCCCTCGTGGCCGGGGACACCACGTCCGGGACCTCACGCCCGGCGGCGATGAGCGAGCTCCGCGCGGCGATCGAGGCGCTGGCCGACCTCGACCTGTCGCCGGACGACATCCTCCAGCGTCTTCACGACCTCGCCGGCCGGCCGAGCAGCCCGCCGGACACCGCTGAACCCGACGCCGGTGAGGACACGCCCGCCACCTGCCTCTGCCTCGTCTACGATCCGGTGTCCCGCCTGTGCAGCGCGGCGAGCGCGGGTCATCCGTCACCGGTTCTGGTCCATCCGGGCGGAACCGTCGAACTGTTCGACGTCGCGGCAGGGCCACCGCTCGGGCAGGGCCTCGCGGAGTACGCGCTCACGGAACGCGTCCTGCCCGAAGGGAGTACCCTGCTGATCTGCAACACCGCTCTGCTGACCGCGGCCGGCGGGCGGGAGCCGATGCTGAGCCGGTTGACCGACCTCTTCGCCGAACCGCAGCCCTCCCTCCAGGCCGCGTGCGACACGTGTGCCGACGCCCTCGCGCCCGAGCAGCCGGCGCGCGACGCCTACCTGCTGCTGGCCCGCACCCGCGTCCTGGACGAGTCCCGGACGAGGGCGTGGACCTTTCCCAACAGCCCGGAGAGCGCGGGGCAGGCCCGCAGGAAGGCCATGGACCAACTCGCGGAATGGGGACTGGCCCAGGACGTCATCGACGACACCGCCCTCGTCGTCAGCGAACTCGTCACCAACTCCGTGCGCTACGCGAAGGGGCCGATCCAGCTGCGGCTCATCCACGACGGCGCGCTCATGTGCGAGGTCACCGACGACAGCAGCGCGAGTCCGCACCTGCGCCGTGCCCTGGACACGGACGAGAACGGCCGGGGCCTGTTCATCACCGCCCACCTCACCCAGCGCTGGGGGGTGAGGCCCTCAGGACGGGGCAAGACGCTGTGGGCATCCCGCACCCTCGCAGCGCCGCCGGCCTCGGATGGCGGCCCCGCCGCCGAGCAGCGACCGTCCCGTTGAGCAGTGACCGTCGGATCAGGCCGGGCCGCTCCGGGGCTCGGCTACGGCTTGTGCCGGCCGCTCGACGGCCGGTTCGGCCATCCGGGAGACCGCCGGACCGTTGCCCTGTGCGACGGCAGCTCGGTCACGGGCCCCGTCACCCTGGTGGCCGACGCCGGCGGCACCGACCTGAGCGGCACCACCGTCGACGGACCCCTGAGGTGCGAGGACAACACCCCGGCCCCGGACCTGCGGGGGCTCGTCGTACGCGGTCCCCGCTACGGCCAGTGCCGCTGACACGGACGGTACGACCCCGATGAACGCCGGTGCGGGGCCCCTGCGCGGAGCTGTCAGAGCCGGACCGTCCAGCTGACCGTGGACCTCATCGTCCGGGCGACGGCGCGGTCCCGCACCGAGGGCGAACGGTCCTCGACGGTGAGGGACAGCTTGTGCGTCCGGAGGTCGAGCAGCCGCAGGGTCAGGTCGGACACCCGTACGTCGGTGCGGCCCGCCAGGGACTTCAACTCCCGCCCGTCCAGGTACCAGCGGACCGTGAGCTGACGCCCGTCCGCCCCCGTGAGCCGGGGCACGAGGGCCTTGGCGGTGTCGCCCCTGCGGAGGGTGCGATCGGTGGACGTGACGGGGGAGGCGATGCGCGCCTCGCGGTAGAAGCCGGCGATCATCGCCTCCACTCCGGGCAGGTTGAAGGGCTTGCCGAGGGACCGCATCAGGGAGTTCTCGGTGGGGCGCCGCAGCCCGGTGACGTAGTAGCCGCCGCCCTCGTACGCGCCGACGGTGCCGCCGTCGGGAGAGGGCTCACCGAGCCAGTGGTGCCACTTGGCACCCCGCTGGGCCAGCTCGTCGGCGGTGAGGGTGGTGATGTTGGAGTCGGCGGGCTCGGGGCCCTCGTACCGCTCGTAGCCGGGGTAGTCGGGGTAGAAGTACTCGTCGGCGAGCTTGCCCAGGGAGTGGCCGGTCTCGTGGATCGCGACCTGGCCGGACTTCTCGTTGCCGGCCGAGGCCGTCGAGATGCCCTCGTAACCGAGGGTCTCGCTGCGTTCGTTGTAGCCCGCGCCGCCGTACTTGGTGCTGTTGGCGAGGACGAGGACCAGGTCGGCCTCGGGGGCCTTCGCCACGTAGCCGTCGACCTTGCCCTGGTCGACGCAGAGCAGCCGCTCGATGTCGTCGCACCAGAAATACGAGCCGAGCGCGGTGTCCCGGAGGGTGTCGGGGGCGGGGTCGCCGGAGACGCCGGACTGGTTCGAGACGGCGTCGACGGTCCAGACGTTGAAGAGGTTGCGGTAGGTGGTGTACGGCTCGACGGCCGTCAGTTCGGCCCACTTCTGCTGGGCGTCGGCGTGGAAGCGGGGCAGTTCGTCGACGGTGTAGCCGTCTCCGACGACGACGATGTCGAGCCGGTCGGCGGTGGGGCCGTTGTCGACCATCTTGGCCACCTCGCCGTCGGCGACCGCCTCGGTGGCCGTCAGGCGGGCGGCCGGCCGGCTCAGGCCCTCCGGCGACACGCGCGTGTGGCCGGACCCTGCGATCACCCCGTGTTCCGGCCCGGGTATCTCGACCTCGACTCCGGTCGTGGGGGGTGCCGTCGGGTCCGCGGCGGCGCTGCCGGGCGCGGCGGCGAGTACGGCCGCGAGGGCGACGGCCGCCACGGCCGTCACCGCTCCGCGTCGTGCTGTACGCATGAAATCAGCCCCTTGTCAGGCGAGTTAAGCAGCTCGGTAAATGTGCTGAACAAGTCGCTTAACCTAGAGGCAGGGCGAGGGGTGCGCAATGCCTACCGCGCCTGGATACTGGGCAGTTCACGAACCAGGGGGGTCCGCATGGACGATCCGGCCACGATCGGCCACCGAGTGCAGCGGCTGCGCGCTCAACGCGGTTTGACGCAGCGACAGTTGGCCGAGCCCTCGTACACCCCCGCGTACGTCTCGACGCTGGAGTCGGGCAAGGTCAGGCCCTCGGAGACCGCGCTGCGCTTCCTCGCGGAGCGGCTCGGCACGTCGTACGAGGAACTGGCCACCGGCCGGCCCGCGCATCTCGCCACCGAGCTGCGGCTCGCCCTCACCGACGCCCACCAGCAGCTGGCCACCGGCACCGCGGACGAGGCCGCCGCGCTCTACCGCCGGCTCCTCGCCGACGCGGAGCAGCTCGGGCTCGTCCCCGAGCAGGCCGAGGCCCTGCTCGGGCTCGGCGACTGCGCCCTGGAGACCGGTGAACTGGCCGACGCGGGGCACCACTTCCAAGCCGCCGAACGGCTCCTCGCCGAGGAGCCCCTGCCCCGCCGCGTCCGCGCGATCCGGGGCCGCGCCGTCGCGCACCTCCTGGCCGGGGAGCTGCGCTACGCCTGCTACCTCCTCGAATCCACCATCGACGAGCTCGGAGCGAGCGGCCTGGCCGACCCCGAGGCGCTGGTCGTCCTGTACGCCGCCGTGATCGGCCCGTACATCGACATGGGTGCACACGCCCGCGCCGCGCACGCCGCCGAGCTCGCCCTGGCGCTGGCCCCGCAGGTCGACGATCCGGCGCTGGTGGCGGGCATGCACCGGCAGGTGGCCCGCACCTTCCTCGCCGAGGGCCGCACGGCCGACGCCGACGCCTCACTGGCCAAGGCGCAGGCGATCTACCAGCAGCTGAGCCTGCGCACCGACCTCGCGCACTGCCACTGGATGCGCGGCTACGTCCAGGCACAGAACGGAGAACTGGATTCGGCGGAAAGGGAGTTGCGCGCCGCCCGGGACATGCTCAACGCCAAGCGCGCGGCGCTGTTCACCGCGCAGGTGGAGGTGGAGCTGGCCGATGTCCTCCGGAGGCTCGGACGCCACGGCGAGGCCTCGGAGCTGCTCGCCGCATTCCTCGAACTGGGAGACAAACACGGCGCGGTGCACGCGGGTGGTGCGCACAGGCTGCTCGGGCTGATCGCCGAGGAGCGGGGGGACAGCGAGACCGCCGAGGAGCACTACGTCACGGCGCTGGGGCTGCTGGAGCGCAGCGGCGCGAGCGGCGACCTCGCCGATCTCTGCCGCCTGCTGGGCGACCTGCTGCGCCGCGGCGGCCGCACCGAGGCCGCGCTGGACGCGTATCGCACGGGGCTGGGCCACCGGTCGCCCCCTGGCACGACGACGCTGGGCCCGGCCCCGACGGCACCGGTGTTCCCGCCGCACTGAACGACATGCCCCCGGGCCCGGTGGAGTGCGGGAGGGCCATGGGAGGCTTTCCGCGGCCTGCGACGGTGGGAACCTGCGCTCCAAGGACATCGGCCGTGGGTGGAACATGTACACCACCGTGGTCCCGCCCGGGAACCTCGGCGGGGCGAAGGAGGCGGACCCGTACAGGGGTCGGGTCTACTCCACCCCGTGCACCACGATGCCCAGGACGAGCACGGCGACAGACAGCGCGAGCAGGAGCAGCGCCCCGCCGATCCGAAGGTCGCCGACCCGCAGGTGCGCGCCGAGCGCCCCGAGGAAGTACAGCACCAGCCCAGCGCCGGCCGCCGCCCCGATCCACGGAACGACGAACCCCGCCAGCAGCCCGGCCGAACCCGCCGCGAGACACGCACCCAACGGCACCATCCACGTCCGCGGCACGTTCACCCGGTCCGCGATCGCGGCGATCGACGGGTGCCGGACGAAGTCCAGGGCCGCGCCGCACGCGAGGGCGGCGGCGGTGAGCACGGTCAGGACGGCGTAGACGGCGAACACGGAAACCTCCATGGCGCAGAGCCCTGCACGAGGGCGACGACAGAACGACGACAGGGCGTTCGGCCCCGCTCACCACCCTCCCCGCGCCCTCCGTTGCGGGTCCAATACCTGCATCCATAACCTGACGGCATGGATGTGGACACCCGGTTGCTCCGTTACTTCGCCGCCGTCGCCCAGGAAGGCAACCTCACCCGCGCCGCGCAAAGGCTGTTCATCTCCCAGCCCGCGCTCACCAAACAGATCCGGCAGCTGGAAACGCTCCTCGACGTCCGGCTCTTCACCCGCTCCCGGGCCGGCATGACCCTCACCGAGCCCGGCCACGCCCTCGCCGCAAGCGTCCCCGGCCTGCTCGCCGACTGGGACCGGGTGCGCCGCGAGACCCGGAGCGCGGCCTCGCGCGCCGCCCGCGTCCTGCGCGTCGGCTTCCTCGCGAGCGCCGCGAACGAACTCACCCCGCGGATCACCGCCGCGTTCGCCGCCCGCCGACCCGGCTGGCGCGTGGACATGCGCCAGGCGCCGTGGTCGGACCCCACCGCCGGACTCTCCACCGGGGACGTCGACGCCGCGCTGCTCCGGCTCCCCTTCCCCGGCCAGGACGGCCTGCGGACCGAGACGCTGCTGACCGAGGACCGGTGGGCAGTCCTGCCCGACGACCATCGCCTGGCCGGCCGTACCGAGATCCCCTTCCCCGAACTGTGGGACGAACCCTTCGTCGCCGCCCCGCCCGAGACCGGCCCCTGGCGCGACTACTGGCTGGCCGTCGACGCCCGCGAGGGCCGCCCCGTCCGCATCGGAACCGTCACCGAGAGCCCGGACGACTGGCTCACCGCCATCGCCAACGGCTACGGCATCGCCCTCGCCCCCGCGTCCGCCGCCCGCTTCTACCCACGCCCCGGCATCGTCTACCGGCCCGTCACCGGCGTCGCCCGGACCAGCGTCGGCGTCGCCTGGCCGCCGGCCGCCGACACCGACCAGGTCGTCCAGGACTTCGTCCGCTGCTGCCTGGACCACCGCCCGTCCGACGGGGGCGGACCGGCTGGCGCATCGTGACGGGTGATCGAGGCCCGACCCTGTTCGGGACAGCCGAAGGTGACCCTCCGGGCCGAGAGCGCCGGCCGGTCGGCTGCCGTGCGATGGGCGGGATCGCGCCATCATCGCGCCATCTGTGATCGGAACCCGCACTGAACTTCCGGGACCAGGGAGACGCCCCTATGCTCCTGCGTCGGACAGGGAGTTACCGCCGGTAAAGGGGTTGGGGTATGAACCGTACGGGCACTTCACGACGCACCTTCGTGGCCGGCGTGGCCGCCACGACCGGAGCGGTCGCCGTGGGGGCGGCCACTCCCGGCGCCGCAGCCGCCGTAGCCGCGGAACCGTCCGCGCCGCAGCAGTCCGTGGCAGTACTCGGAGGTGGGGTCGCGGGGCTGACCGCCGCCCACGAACTGGCCGAGCGCGGCTTCCGGGTCACCGTCTACGAACGCCGGGCGCTGGGCGGCAAGGCCCGCTCCATGGACGTACCGGACAGCGCGCGCGGCAGCCGACGACCGCTCCCCGCCGAGCACGGCTTCCGGTTCATCCCCGGCATTTACCACAACCTCCCCGACACGATGCGGCGCATCCCCTTCCCGGGGAACCCCAACGGGGTCTGGGACAACCTCGTCGCTCCGGCCGAGATGTCCTTCGCCCGCACCGGCCGCGAGGACCTGCGCATCCCGCTCCCCTGGCCGGGCCACAAGCCCGCCGAGCTCACCCTCGACGAGATCCGCCGCGCCCTGACCGCTCTCCTCGACACCGCCCGCTCCATCCCTCTCCACGAGGCCGCGTACTTCGTCAACCGCTTCCTCGTCTTCCTCACCAGCTGCGACGAGCGGCGCGACCAGGCATGGGAACGGACACCCTGGTGGGAGTTCCTGCGGGCCGAGCGGATGAGCTACGACTACCAGCGGATCCTGGCGGTCGGACTGACCCGCAACATCGTCGCGACGAAGGCCGAGGAGGCCAGCACCCGTACGGTCGCCACGCTGCTGGAGGCCTTCACCTTCAACGCCCTGGGGCGCGGCGCCGACGGGCCCCTGGACCGGATCCTGAACCTGCCCACCAACGAGGCCTGGATCGACCCCTGGGCGGCGCATCTGACGAGCCTCGGGGTGGAGTTCCGCATCGGCTGGACCGTGAGAGACCTGTCGTACGACTCGGGCTCGGGGCGAATCGGCGCGGCGGTCGTCGAAGATCCGCAGGGCATCCGCCACTCGGTGACCGCCGATCACTACGTCTCCGCGATGCCGGTGGAACACGCCCGGAGGACCTGGGGCGCGGCCCTGCGGGCGGCGGATCCGCAGCTGGCACGGTGCGACAAGCTGGAGACGGACTGGATGACGGGCATCCAGTTCTACCTCACGGAACGCGCCCCGCTCCTCGCCGGGCACGCCAACTGCATAGACTCCCCTTGGTCCTTGACGGCCATCCAGCAGGCGAGCCACTGGCCGTCCCGCGACTTCCCCACCGACTACGGCGACGGAGTCGCCGTCGACTGCCTCTCGGTGGACATCTCGGAATGGGACCGCCCCGGCATCCTCTACGGCAAGACAGCGAAACAGTGCACCCGGACAGAGGTCGCCAGGGAGGTCTGGGCCCAGCTGAAAGCCGCGTTCAACGAGACCGGCCGCACGGTCCTGAAGGACAGCGCGCTGCACTCCTGGTTCCTGGACCCGGGAGTCGACGGCCTCGGCACACCCAACCCGACCAACGAGGACCAGCTCCTCGTCCACCCGGTCGGCACCTTCCACAACCGCCCGAAGGCCGCCACCAAGGTCCCCAACTTCTTCCTGGCCGGCGACTACGTGGCCGTCGACATCGACCTGGCGACGATGGAAGGCGCCAACGCCTCCGCCCGCCAGGCCGTCAACGCCCTGCTCGACCGAACGGGCTCACCCGCCCCGCGCTGCGAGGTACGCCCGCTCTTCCGCGCCCCGGAGCTGGAGGGCCTCAAGCGCCACGACCGCCTGCGCTACCGCCTCGGTCTGCGGAACGCACTCGACGTGGGCTGAGGACGAGGCCGGGCCGGCCCACCGCCTCTATCGGGTGATGCTGATCGAGGCGAATCAGCCGTGAATCCGTCTTGCCGACATGGCCGGTCGAGAGGTTGGCTCACGGGAGCGGCACTGCTCGGTGCCGTGACGACGCCGAGGGGAGGGGCGGGGATGGGACGTCAGGAGAAGCGGCTTGATCCCTCGGACGGGCCTGTCGCGGAGTTCGCGCACGCGCTGCGGAGGCTGCGGCAGGACGCGGGAGGCCCCGTGTACAGCGAGATGGTCCGCCGCTCGGGGGCGTACTCGGTGACGACCTTCTCTCGCGCGGCCGGCGGGGAGCACCTGCCGACCCTGCCCGTGGTGCTTGCCTATGTCACTGCCTGCGGAGGCGACCCGGAGGAGTGGGAGGCCTCCTGGAGGCAGGTGTCGGAGGAGGCCGTTCTCGGGCGTTGGCCGAGGACGGACGCCGAGCCGTCGCCCTACCGGGGTCTGGCACGCTTCGAGCCCACGGACAGCGACCTCTACTTCGGCCGTGACCGCGCGGTGGCCGACCTCTTGGGCCTGGCGGGCGGACACCGGCTGGTCTGCGTCTTCGGCGCCTCGGGCAGTGGGAAGTCCTCTCTGCTGCGCGCCGGACTCGTTCCCCGATTACGCGATCCGGCGCAGACGCGAGAGCGCCCGGCCGCGGTGCGCATCCTCACCCCGGGGGAGCGCCCGTTCACCACGCACGGCCCCGCGCTCGTCGCGGCCGGCGCCCACGGGGACACCTGGCTCGTCGTGGACCAGTTCGAAGAGGTGTTCACCCTCTGCCACGACGCCGTGGAACGCGCCCGGTTCGTCGACGCGCTGCTCGCGGCCGGCGACCCCGCCCGGCGGCTCCGTGTCGTGCTCGGCATCCGCGCGGACTTCTACCCGCACTGTCTGGAGCACACCGGACTCGCGAACGCGATCCGTGACGCGAGTCTGCCCATCGGCAGGATGACCCAGGCGGAGCTGCGCGAGGCGATCTGCGGCCCTGCGGCCGCCCGGCGGCTGGTCGTGGAGCGGGCACTGACCGAGATGCTCGTCGAGGAGGTCTCCGGGCAGAACGGCGGTCTGCCCATGCTGTCGCACGCCCTGCTGGAGACCTGGCGTCGGCGTCGCGGGCGCATGCTGACCCTTGAGGCGTACGAGGGAGTGGGCGGCATGCGCGGAGCCGTCGCGCAGAGCGCCGAAGCCGCCTACTCCCGTCTCGACCTCGTGCAGGCCGAGACCGCGCGGCAGATCATGCTCCGGCTGGTCACGCCGGGACAGGGTGCCGTCGACACCCGGCGCCCCGCCGCTCGCGCGGAGCTCGCGTCGATCGGAAACGGCGGAGCCGAGGTGAACGCGGTTCTCGAGACGCTCGCCCGTGCCCGGCTCGTCATCGTGGACCGGGACCGCGTCGAACTCGCCCACGAGACCCTCATCACCGCCTGGCCGCGGCTCCAGGGGTGGATCGAGCAGGACCGGGAGACGCTCCGCGTGCACCGTTGGCTGACCGAGGCCGCCGACGCGTGGGAGGCCGTGGGCCGAGACCCCGGGGTGCGGATATCTCCGGTACGCCTTGCTCAGCTCGGCGACTTCGCGACGGAAGCGGGCCGCAGTCGGCTCACCGCTCTGGAAGCGGACTTCATCGCCGCAGGACTCGCCACTCATCGCCGCACGATCCGCACCCGGAAGATCATCGGCGTGGTGATCCCGCTGCTTTCCTCGCTCGCGGTGGTCTCCGGAGCTCTGGCCTGGCAGCAGAGCCGTCGCCACCGCATCGTCGTCCGGACACCGGCGGCTCGCGGCCGACCGGCCCCGCGAGCGGCAACCCGGCGACCGTAGACGGCCGGCTGTCGGCTGGGCCGCCTGCGGGGTCGGCAGGGCGGAGCACCCCCCGTTGCGGTGCTCCGCCCAAGCGCGCGCCCGGCCGACTCACACGGCGAGGCTCACCCGCAGCCGGGCGGGCGCCCTCACCGGTTCCGCGCGGAGCGCGTATCGCGTCGTCACCGTTCCTCCTCCCGCAGCGGCGGCCGCTACCAGGTGGGCCCGGAGTGCGGACGCTCCTCCGCGCGCCGTCGCGCTTCCTCCTCGGCGTACCGGGCCTGACGGTCGGCCTCCTGCCGGGCCAGGAACTCCTCGTGCTCCCGCGCGGCGCGCCGGCGGTTCTCCTCCTCGATGTGACGCAGCTCGTCTTCGGTCCAAGGCATGACGCCGTCCCTTCCTCCAGGGCCCCGCCGGCCCTCCTCGCTTCAAGACTTCGCGGACGGAGAGTTGTTGCGCAGCCCCGTTCGGGTGACGAATCAATCGCCCGACAGACAGGCGAGATCATGTTCGAAGGCGCTGTGCTGGGCACTCGCACGGGTAGAGAGCGCCGACCGGCGCGCACTCCGGCGCGCACGACGCGCGGGCAGTGCCCGGCCCACCCTGAAGGGAGGCTCTTCCCATGGTGGCGAGCAACGGCTTCCTGGCCGACCTGGTTGCGCGCTCGCAGCTGGTCTCAGGCCGTGACCTGGCCAAGCTGGTCTTCGACGTCGGCCAGGGCGTGGGCCTGGTGGCCACCGCCGTCTACGTTACCGACCTGCAGCAGACGCGGCTCATCGCCCTGCCGCAGCCCGTCCCGGCCGGGGAGCCCAGCCTGGACATCGACTCCTCGCTGGCCGGGCTGGCCTACCGGATGCAGCGCACGCACCTGACACAGGACGGCATGACCGCGTGGATCCCCATGGTCGACGGAGTCGAGCGCCTCGGGGTGCTCAAAGCCCACGGCCCCGACCTGTCCGTCGCCGACTGCGAGGCCCTCGCCGGAGTGACCGCGCTGCTGCTCGTGTCCAAGTCCTCGCACAGCGATCTGCTCGTGGAAGCCGAGCGACGGCGGACGATGACCGTCCAGGCCGAACTGCTGTGGGCCTTCCTGCCGCCACGGACCATCGGCACCGCCCAGGCCACGTCGACCGCCGCGTTGGAGCCGGCCTACAGCGCCGGCGGCGACGCGTTCGACCACAGCTTCACCCACCGCGGCCTGCACCTGGTGCTCCTGGACGCCATGGGTCACGACCTGGCCTCCGGGGGAGCGAGCGCGGCAGGCCTTGCGGCATGCCGCGCCACGCGCCGCTCCGGCGGCAGCCTCACGGACATCGTCACCGAGATCGACCGGATCCTGGACGAGTGGTTCACCGACCGGCTCATGACCGCGATCATCGCCGACCTCGACGTCACCGACGGCATCCTCACCTGGGTCAACTGCGCCCACCCCCAGCCCTTGCTCGTACGCGACGGACAGGTCCTCGACATCCTCGAACGCGAACCCGACCTGCCACTGGGCTGGAACTTCCACAGCCACACACCGCCCACCACGCACCGCGCCCGGCTCCAGCCCGGCGACCGCGTCCTGCTCTACAGCGACGGCGTCACCGAGGCCCGCTCACCCGACGGCGACCATTTCGGGGAGCAGCGCCTCGCCGACACCGTCATCCGTGCCATGGCCGCAGGCGAACCCGCCCCCGAAGCCCTGCGCCGGCTCCTGCAACAACTCAAACGCCACCAGGAACACAAGCTGTCCGACGACGCCACCATCCTGATGGCCGAGTGGCACCCCACCCCTTAGGGCGTGTTGCGAAAGTCCCGCCTGCCCGACAGCGCCTGGCACGCACGCTCGCCGCGTTGTCGGGATCACCCCGTCGGGGCGACCTTTTGCTTTGCGATCGCACGCACCAGACGCCGTCGGGCCCGCCCTTCGGGCGGCCGGCGCTACTTTCGCAACACGCCTTAGAAGGTCGCTCCGGGTACTCAGGCCGCCTCGTACGCGTGCGCCGTGCCGCCGCGCCACTCCACCCACTGCGGATCGTCGAGAACCCTCCCGGCGTCCGGAAGCCCGGTACGGCGCAGGAACTCGATGAGGTCCTTGTCCTCGTAGGCGAGACCGAGAATCTCACCGCGCGCGGTGACACGCCGGCCTCCGGTCGGAGACGGTGGGTGGACGACGATCGGTGCTCCCATGCCCGGCGAGTGCCCCGCAGGCGCCGGGCTACGCGGCGCGCTCCGGCGTCGCGCCACACCCGGGACCCGTCCAGCCTGCCGGCAACGGGCGGTCCCGATCGAACAGCAGGAGCCGGTGGGTGGTCAGGCGGTGGTGGCGGGGCGGGCCGGGCCGAGGTAGTGCACGGTGCTCGTGTCGCAGTGCGGCTCCAGGAGGGCCTGCAGGTCGGCCGCGGCGGTCTTGAGCAGGTGCCCGTCGCGGGTGGCGGCGACGGTCTCCAGGACGAAGGCGACGTGGCTGGAGTCCTCGGTGACGCGGGTGCGGTGGGCGTCGCGGTGGTTCCAGTGCCGGGTGAGCACGTCGGTGGTGTCGGTGTAGACGACCTCGCCGGGCCGGGGGTGCTCGACGGTGCCGGGCTCGCCGAGCGGGGTGAAGGTCTCGCCGCCGTCGGCGTGGCGGATCTCGATGTCGCCGGTGACATGGTCGAGGTCGAAGGCGCCGGCGGGCAGGCCGTGCCGGACGGAGGCGGCGTTGTACGAGTCGACGGCGGGGTTGATACGGGGCAGGGTGCCCTTCTTCACGAGGCGGCGGCCCAGGGCGTCGACGCTGGGCCGGATGCGGCGGGGGTTCGTGCCGAAGGAGCGGTAGGCGGTGTGCCATGCCTCGATGCGCGGGTCGTTCTCGTCGGCCGGGGCCCAGGTGCCGTCGGCGAGCCGGGATTCCAGCTCCTCCAGGGCGGCGGTGGTGGCCGGCCACGGTTCGCGGCCGCGCAGGCCGGTGGCGGTGACGACGGCGACGAGGGTGTCGGGGAAGGCCTCGGCGACGTCGGGGGCGATGCGGAAGAGGGTCATCGGGGGGTCTTTCGGGAGGGGGGCGGTGTGCGGAAGGTCGTGGGCTCGGGGTTGCGGGGTGCGGGCCTTCCAGGGCGCAGGCGCGGCCGTCAGGTGAGGGCGAGCAGGCTGACGGCCACGGCGGCGGTGCCCAGGCCGATCAGCTGGCCGCGGTGGATGCGCTCGGCCAGGACGCTGCGGGCGAGCAGGACGGTGCCGGCCGGGTACAGGGCCGTGATCACGGCGACGACGGCGAGGTCTCCGCTGCGGGCGGCGAGCAGGAACAGCAGGTTCGCCGCGGAGTCCAGCGCTCCGGCCGCCGCCGAGATCGCGTACGCGGGCTTCTCCGGGCCCAGCCGCCGGAACATCACCCCGGCGGCGGCCAGGGTGACCGCGGAGGAGACGGCACGGCCGACGATCAGGGGGCCGACACCGCTGTCGGAGGGCGCCTGGTGCAGGAAGACCAGCTGCAGGGCGATGGCGGTCCCGGCGCCGAAGGCCAACAGCAGTGCGGTGCGCGACGGCCGGGCCGACCTCGTGCCGTGCCCGGCGCTGACCAGCACCACCGCCGCCAGCGCCAGCGGCAGGCCGAGCAGGCCGGCCAGTCCCAGGTGCTCGCCTTGCAGCAGTCCGACACCGACCGGGAGCATCGCCGAGACCAGCGCGGTGACCGGGGACAGCACGTTCATCGGGCCGATCGCCAGCGTGCGGTAGAGCAGGGCGAACGCGGCCGCCGACGCCACGCCGGAAGCCGCACCCCAGGCGAGGGTGGCGGGGGCGAAGGAGGCGCCGAGAAAGGGCCACAGGAGCAGTTCGACGGTCAGCGAGGCCGGGGCGGCGATCATCACGGTGCGCAGGACATGGGCCTTGCGGGCGCCGAGCCCGCCGAGGAAGTCGGCGCATCCGTAGGCCAGGGAGCTGCCCAGGGCAAGTAGGAGAGCGATCACAGGTGGTACATCCCTTACGATCAGTGGAACGACTGCACCGTACATCGCATCGACCGGGGCTCGTCAACCGAACGACCGTGTGGTGCATTGCATCGACCTGCTGCTGGAGGGACGAACCGATGACCGAGACCGAGGCCGCACTGCGGACGCTCGCGCACAACGTTCGCGCGGCCCGGAACCGCGCCGGACTGTCCCTGGACGAACTCGGCCGCCGCGCCAAGGTCAGCAAGGGCGCCCTGGTCGGCCTGGAGAAGGCCCAGGGCAACCCGAACTTCGCCACCCTGGTCCGTCTCGCCGACACCCTCGGTATCTCCGTCTCCGCCCTGATGGAGGGCAGCTCCGAGCAGCGCGTGCGGGTGGTGAGCGCCGCCGCCGTCATGCCCCTGTGGAAGGGCGAGCGCGGTGGCGAGGCCCGGCTGATGCTGACCACCGGCGGCCCGGCGGCCACCGAGGTCTGGCGCTGGACACTGGAACCCGGCGAGGAGTACCCCAGCCACCCCCACCAGGCCGGCGTGACCGAGACCGTGAGCGTCACCACGGGCGAGATGGTCCTCGTCGTCGACGGCACCGAGTACCCCGTCACCGCCGGGCAGACCGCCGGATTCGACGGCGACGCCGCCCACACCTACCGAGGCGCGGGCACCGGGACCTGCCACCTGATCATGACCGTCCACCTGCCCCCGGGTCCCGCGTGACACCACACCCGCGACTTCCGGCGCGAGCCGACCCGCCAAGCACTCCGCGCCGCCGAAGCCCGCCCTCCCGTACCCGGACACAAAATCGGGGATCTCCCCGATGGCGCGGCCAGGCGCGGCCGACGACCATGCACCGCATGGTCGTTCCCACTCTGCCGACGCCGACCGGGCCTCATCCGGTCGGCACCACCTCGGTGCACCTCGACGACGTCTCCCGCCCGGACCCGTGGGTCGCGGACGCGCCGACGCGCGAGCTGATGATCTCGATCTGGTATCCGGCCGTACGTTCGCCCGGTCCGCGCGCCCGCTACCTGACGCAGACCGAGTCGGCGGCAATCCTCGCCCGTCAGCAGACAGCCGTGGCGCCCGACGCGCTGAGTTCGGTGCGCACCCACGCCTCCCCGGACGCCCCACTGGACCCCGGGCTGCGGGAACTGCCGCTGATCCTTCTCTCTCCAGGCTTCACCCGGCACCGCGCCACGCTCACCTCGATCGGCGAGGACCTGGCCAGCCATGGCCACGTCGCGGTCGCGATCGACCACACCTACGAGACCGCGGCCACCACCTTTCCGGGCGGCCGCGTGGCGGCCTTCGCGCTCGGCCACGGGTTCGCGCGCACCGCCGAGTTCTGGCACAAGGTGAAGACCGGCCGCGCCCGCGACGCCTCCTTCGTGCTGGACCGGCTGCTCGGCGAGAACCCGCCGTGGCAAGGTGCGGCCGCCCTGGCCCCGGACCGGATCGGCATGGCCGGACACTCCGCGGGCGGCGCGGCCACCATCGCGGCGATGCTCGCGGACGAGCGCATCCGCGTGGGCGGCAACGTGGACGGCAGCACCGGCCCGCTGATCCCGCCCACCGGCCTGGACCGCCCGCTCCTGTTCCTCGGCCGGGACGGCCGGTACTCTCCCGGCGACGGGCCCGCTGCGGACACCTGGACCCGGGACTGGCCCCTGCTGACCGGTTGGAAGCGCTGGCTGGTGGTGGCGGGCGCCAAGCATCCGTCCTTCACCGATCTCGGCCTGCTGGCCGATCAGTTCGGCCTGCCGCTCGGCGCGGCCACCTCGGGGCTGCGCACCATGACGATCACCCGCACCTATCTGCGCGCGTTCTTCGACCAGCACCTGCGCGACGCCCCGCAGACACCGTTCGACCGTCTCCACGCGGACCACCCCGAGGTGCGATCCTGCCGGCCGCCGGACCATCCGATCGGCGACGGTTCGCGGTAGGGCCCGACCTCGGCCCGCGTACACGCAGGACCAGGCGACACCCATCACAGGCACAGCCCCCAGCCCCCAGCTCCCAGCCCCCGGCTCCTCGGTGCCCCGGCCCCTGTCCCCGAGGTACCGAGATACTGGCCTCCATGACGAACACCCCTGCCGCACCCGCCCCGTTCTCCCGGATCAAGATCCGGGCCGGGGCGATGGTGTTCTGCGGCGACGACGTCGCCCTGATCCGCCGCGACCGTGCCGGCTCCACCCACTACACCCCGCCCGGCGGCAACGTCGAGGACGGGGAGGACCTCGTCGCAGCCCTCGCCCGGGAACTCGCCGAGGAGCTCGGCCTGGCCACCGCGCTGGCCGAGGGTGGCGACCTGCTGTGGGTCGTCGACCAGCGAGTCACCCGGCCCGGCCCCACCCCGCCGCCGCGCAAGCTCCACCTGATCTACCGCTTCCACATCAGCCCCGCCGTCCGCGCGACGCTCGCCGAACAAGAGCTGGACGAGCTGCCCGACGGAAGCCATGAGGTCGGCGTGATCGAATGGATCGACTACCGAAAGACGGCGGAACTGCCGATCTTCCCGCCCATCGGCCCCGCCCTGGCCTCCCTTGCAGGCCCTCGTGCCGCCGTCGCCAACGTGGCCTTGGACGCCGTCACCGATGCCAACTACACCTGGGTCTGACCCTGAAACGGCTCAGCGGAGGCGGTCCGCAGGGCCGCATCGAGGGCCTGGCGCGATTCATCCCCAAGGGTGGGCCATTCCGCCCCGACCTGCTGCACGTACTGGAGGTCTTCCTGGTGATCCCCGACGCGCCGGCGCACCGTTTCAGTGGTGGGTCGGCTTCCCGATGGCCGGGTTGACGTGGATCGGCGAGGGCGGCGAGCCGACCTGGTACGACACCTATCCGGGCCGGACCGCCCGTGGCTTCTGCGGCCGCTGCGGCAGCCACGTCGCCGCCCGCGACCACGGCGACGACACGATCATCGGCATCCTCGTCACAGCCCTCGACGACCACACCGCCGACCCGGCCCTCGTCCCCACCAACCTCAACAGGCTTGCCGAGGCGGTCCCGTGGCTCGCCCAGCACGGCGACGCCCGGCATCGCCGTGCCGACCGCGAGATCATCGACTGAGCCACTGCGTCAGTCGGCCGAGCCACGTATCGGCGCGGCGGTGCGACCCCGTACATCGCCCCTGCGTGCACGCACAACCCCGATCCGCAGAGCGATGACGGCGGTCCCGGCGACGGCCGCCGCGCAGACGGCCGTGGACGCGTCAGGCGTCCAGGTCCAGAGAGTCCTGGGGCCGACGAAGGCGAGGGCGGCCGCCAGGGCCGCCGTCGGAGCGGCACCGACGAGACACCACAGGACGGCGGGGGCGATACGCCGTGAACCTCCACGGCGAAGCAGGTGGAACGAGTGGAGGCTCTCCGTGAGCAGGGCGAGGGCCAGGGCGGTGAGGCCCCAGACGGTCGCGTAGTAGGCCGTGGCGGAGGGGGCTTCGCCGGCGGTACCCCCGGCGAGGATGCGGGCCGCGCCGAACCCGACCTCCATGACGGCAGCGTCGTGGAGGAGTCCGTGCAGGTTCTGGTGGAGGACGAGGGCGAGGTTCTGCTCCGGGAGGAGGAAGAGCATGGCGGAGTAGCCGGGAGTGGCGCCCGTGTGCCAGACAGCGGATTCGAGCGGGGCCGCCAGGCCGCCGACGCGCCAGCCGAGCCCGTATCCGGTATCGGCGCCGGACGGGTGGAGCCGGCCCGACTGCCGCATGAGGCGGATCGACTCGGGACGGAGTACCGTCCCGCCCTCGGCCGCCTTCCCCGACCGCAGCTGGAGGGAGGCGAAGGCGGCGAGGTCGTTGAGGTCGCCACCGGCGTAGCCGTAGGCGGCGCCGTCGTCGTCCACACCGTCGACGATCGCGGACGGTACGCCCCAGAGGAGTTGATGCCCAGGCGGAAGGTTCCGCTCCCGGGCGGACGCCCGGTCGGCGATCGCCCCGTCCATGCCGGCGGGGCGCAGGACGCTGTCCCGGAGATGGTCGGCGTAGGTCCGGCCGGTGACGGACTCGATCAGGGCGGCCAGGACGAGGTAGTTGGCGCTGCTGTAGGCGTACGTGGAGCCGGGCGGCCCCAGCGGACGTACGCCGTCCAGCTCGGCGATCCGCCGGGTCGCGTCCGGGCAGTCGGCATCGACGCAGTCGGTCACCGAGGAGGTCGCCGAGTGCGGTATGCCCGCGGTCTGTTGGAGCAGGTGGCGGACCGTGACCCCGTCTGCATGGCGGGGGCCGCCGAAGCGGAAGGCCGGCAGGTGGTCGACGACCCGGTCGTCGAGTCGGAGGCGTCCGTCCTGCACGAGCGTCATCAGGGCGCCGGCGGCGATCGGTTTCGCGACCGAGCCCCACAGGAAGGGAGTCGAGGCCGTGACCGGCCGGCCGTTCCCGTCCGTACCCCATGACCGCGTGTGCACCGGGCCGTCCGGGCGGACCACGGCGTAGGCGAGCCCGGGCGTGCGGGTGGCCTGCATGCGTTCCCGCACGTAGGCGTCCATCGCCGCGAAACGGTCAGCCGGTACACGTGAGTCCGCCGCGGCCGATGCAGGGCCTAAGGGGATCAGGGAGAGCAGGAGGGTGGCCAGCATCGTGGCGGTGCGTCGAAGGGTGTGGGGCATCGGGAGCCTCGCTCTTCCGTCGACATGAAAGATAACCGTATGGTGATACGGTTATAACCGTACGCTGGTACGGTTATCAAGTGCCGAGAACCGCCGACCACGAACAACGCCGCCACCAGATCGCCGACGCCGTCAGCCGGTTGATCTCCGAGCACGGGCTCGACGCCGTCACCGTCGCGCGCACGGCCGCCGCCGCGGGCGTGTCCGTCGGCCTGGTGCAGCACTACTTCCGCACCAAGGACGAGATGCTGCTCCACGCCTTCCGCGAGGTCTCGGCCCGCATCCGCGCCCGCGTCGACGAGCGCATCAGGGACGGTGTCGAACACAAGCGGCCCCTCGCACGGGTCATGGCCGACGTGATGACCGAGTACATCCCCTTGGACGAGGCCCGCCGCGCCGAGTACCGCGTGGCCCGTGCCTTCGCCGGCCGTGCCCTCGACGCGCCCGCGCTCGCCGGGGTCGACACCGAGAGCGCCCGGCAGCTGCGCAAGGACATCGCCCGCGCCGTCCACAACGGCAAGGAATGCGGGGAGGTCGACGAACACCTGGACCCGCAGTGCGCCGCCGTACGCCTCGCCGCCGTGATGGAAGGGCTGGCACTCCAGGTCTACCGCGAGCCCGAGGGCGTCGCGGGGGAGAGCGTCACCCGCCTGGTGGGTCCTCTGCTCGAAGCCGAGATCGCGGTCGTCTTCACCGGCGAGTGCCGCCAGTACGCGGCATCCTGAGACAACGACAGCCGCTACGCCTTGATGGATGCGGCCACCCTGGCGGCCTGCTCGATCTTCGCGCAGTATGCAGCCCGGGCTGCCTCGTCGATCTGCTGCTCGTGCTCGGGGCGCAACCCGGTCCGGCCGTCGAGGCCTTCGCGCAGGATGTCGGCGTGCCCGGCATGCCGGACGGACTCGCCGAGGACGTGGACCATGACGCCGAAGAGGTTCGTGTCGGCATGAGGCTTCGGCCACCAGGGCACATGGCCGGGGGCGTCGAGGGCAAGTGCGTTGATCGTCGCGTCGGAGTGTTCCCACGTGCGCCGGTAGAACCCGGTGATGTGCTCCCGGGTCTCGTCCTCGGCCGCCCACAGATCGCTGCCGTCGGAGTCCTGCCACCGGGGCAGCGGTTCCGGGGAGGGGCGGCCGAAGACCTCGCCGAAGTACCTGGCCTCGACGGTGGCCACGTGTTTCACCAGGCCGAGGAGGTTGGTCCCGGTCGCCGTCAAAGGGCGGCGGGCGTCGTACTCGGACAAGCCGTCGAGTTTCCAGAGCAGCGCCTCGCGGTCCCGCCGCAGTCGGCCGTGCAGGTTGTCCTTCGCGAATTCATCGATCATGCGGCATGAGCCTGCCACGGGCTGCACATGGTCTCAAGATCCCCTACGTGGCCCGCAGCGACCGCCGGAGCCGAAACCCGGCCATCGCTGTGTCCCCGCTGGGTCCCCTGCTCGTGACGATCGGTCAGGCCTGTGAGGTGCGTGGTTCGAGGTGGAACCGGAAGCCGAGAGTGCCGGGGTCGAGTGTGGTGGCACCCCCGTCGACGGTGAGCACCGCGCCGTTGACGAAGGAGGCGGCCGGTGACAGCAGCCAGGCGATCGCTTCCGCGACTTCCGCAGGGTCTCCGGGCCGCCCGGCGGGCAGGACCCGCGTGACCTCCTCGTACGCCGCTTCCAGACCGTCCGGAGCGTTCGCGTTCAGGTGCGCCTCGTCGGCGAACCGGTTCATTCGACGGTCGGCCATCTCCGTGCGAATCCAGCTGGGGCACACGGTGTTGGCACGGAGTCCCGCGCTCGCGTAGTCGACGGTGAGCGAGCGGCACAGCTGGAGGAGGGCTGCTTTGGAGGTGGCGTAGGCGGCGCTTCCGGGGCCGCTGAGCAGAGCGGAGACCGAGGCCACGGCGACCACCGCGCCGCGGGCGTCGAGCAGGTGGGGGAGTGCGGCGCGCAGCAGCAGGAACGGACCGGTGAGGTTCGTCCGCATGACCTCGTCCCAGTCCTCCAGGGTCACCTCGCCCACCCCGCCGCCCCTCCCGATGCCGGCGTTGAGGACCAGGCCGTCGAGCCGCCCGTACGCGCCGACCACCGTCTCGACGAGGGAGGTGACCGCGTCGGGATCACCGATGTCCGACGGTACGGGCAGGGCGCCGGTCTCCTCGGCGACGAGCCGCAGCGGTTCGGGGCGGCGCCCTGACACCGCCACCTGGTGTCCCGCGCGGGTCAAAGCCCGCGCGGTCGCGGCCCCGATCCCTGTACCGCCCCCGGTCACCAGGTACACGCGCTCGTCCCCCATGTCCGCCTCTCCCGTGTCTCGTACGCCGTCCCTCGTCCCGAAGATCTTAGGTAGCTGTCTCCCCGGATCGAGCCGGCCGACGAACGGGCGAGTCGGCCGGCTTCGAGGCGGCGCAGGTCCGGAAGGCCCCACGCCGCGACCCTCGTTCGGCGCTGACCCGCGAATAATGCTTACCGCTCCGCAGAGAACGTTGGATACGCTGGTTTCACCGACGCGGGGTGGAGCAGCTCGGTAGCTCGCTGGGCTCATAACCCAGAGGTCGCCGGTTCGATTCCGGCTCCCGCTACGAAGGACAAGGGCCCGGCCGAGCCGGGCCCTTGTCACGTGTCCGGACCGGAGGCAAGGAACTGTCTAGTCGTCGGTGGGCTCGTCCGTGGGCTCGTCGATCGGCCAGGCGATCTCCAGGCGGTTGGCCGGGTCGTCCGGTGTGCCGGTCCACCGGCGGTAGATCATCCGGACCGGGCCCGCGAAGGCGAAGTCGTGCTCGGTGATCCAGTTGGCGACGGCGTCGTACGCGCCGAGGATCTGCGGGAACGCGGCGGCCGCTCCCTCGACCTCCGTGCAGGCGAGGGTGCTCCCCGGCAGATCGCGCACGGTCATGCCCTCGGGCAGGTCCGTGGGCTGCGCCCCGTCCGCCCAGAAGGGAAGGCATGCCTCGACGAGGGTCTCGTTCTCGTCGTCGCACACGCCGTGGAAGCGGACGAAGGCGGGCCCGGCGAAGGTGAGCGGCCCGCGGCCGGCGACCTCGTACATCTCCTGGTAGGCGCCGCGCAGGAAGGCGTCGAGCCCGGAGTTGTCCAGGGTCGCCCCACGGACGAGGATCCGTTCGGCGGCGCCCTGGCGGACGGTGACGCGGTGGGTCATCTCTTCTCCTTCGGTCAGTCGGCTCAACAGGCCGTGGACCAGGGAACGCTGCACCTCCAGGCGCCGCTCGGCCGCCCGTAAGTGCGCCTGCAGGGCGGCGACCAGTTCCTCCTCGCCGCCGCCCAACAGCCGGCGCACCTCCTCGACCGGGATGTCCAGTTGCCGCAACGCCCTGATCGACTGGGCCGTACGCACCTGGTCACGCCGGAAGTAGCGGTAGCCGCTCACCGGATCGACGAACGTCGGCACGAGCACGCCACTGGCGTCGTAGTGCCGAAGAGCGGTGATCGAGAGGCCGCTGGCCTGCGAGAACTGCCCGATCGGCAGCAGGTTTCTTCTGTCCACGGCACTGACTGTGCCGTCTCGTGTTACCCGAGAGTCAATCCCCGCCTCGCTCTCGGCTCCGCTGACACCGCCGAGATCGAGAACATTCCCTGCCATCCCGCCTGCTTCCTGCTTCCCGTATCCGTGGGCCGGGCACCGCACTTGGGGTGTGAGGGCGGATCAGGCCTCGGTGTGGGGCTCGCAGGCCTGGACGCGGTGGGACGGGTGCTGAGCGGCAGGGCTCGAAGCCGTTACGTGGACGGCCGGGCTCGACCCGGATCCATAGGTGGCGGGGGACTGCCCGGGAGTCCTCGCGTCCCCTTCACCGGCGTACCGGCAAGCGGGCGCGGAGCAGCCGTACACCCTTGACGGCGTAGACGGCGCCCATGAGCGCGAAGCCGGCAAGGCTGATCCAGACCCAGGATTCCGCTACCCAGAGGAACAGCACGAGACCGCCGAAGAGCAGCAGGGAGCCTACGGTCTCCAGTAGGTCCAGACGCGCCTCGGAGCGCGCCGCGGGATCGTCTCCGTTCATCCGACGGATGGCAGGAACGAGGCCGAGGGCCTGCAGGGGAACCAGGCCCACACCTATCCAGACGAACCAGTCGGGTATGTCCACGGCGCGCACAGTACCGCCGGCCTCTTACCGCTGGTGATCTCCGAGGTGAACCGAAGAAGACGCCGGGCGCGACGCCGCAGACCCGCAAGGGACCGCCGGCGAGCCCGAGCCGGCCTCACCCAGGCCCGCGCCCCACGAGGCGGGTCTACTCGCGCTCGGGCAGCGGAGCGCGACCGCTCGCGGGCCCCTCGCTGAAGGGGCGGGCCGCCACGACGACGCCGAGCAGCAGGACCAGGACCGTGACGAGGACTCCCTCCACACCGGCCTGGTCGTGCAGAAGACCACCCGCGAGCGCCCCTGCGGCCAGCACGGTCACCGACATTCCGCGCCGCAGGCCGGCGCGCCCCGGCCGTTCCACGGCCAGCGCGGCCAGCGTCCGCGTCATCACGGTGGTGGTCAGGTCGGGCACCCCGAGGCGGTGAACGACGGCGTTCTGCAAGCCCATCCCGCAGGCCAGCGGCACCAGGACCGCGTACCGTCCCAAGCCGCCCGCCTGGGCGGCGAGCGCGAGCGCGAGCAGGAGAGCCTGGAACGCGATCAGCGTGGCGAACAGACCTCCCGGCTCGGTCTCCCGGCGCCACGCACCGCCCGCGAAAGCCCCGGCCAGGAATCCGGCCAGCGCCACCGCCGAGGCCGCGGCCGACAGCTCGGCCACGCCCGACAGCGCGAACCCGAGGAAGACCACGTTCCCGGTCATGTTGGCCACGAACACCCGGCCCAGGCCGAGGAAGCTCGCCGCGTCCACCAGCCCGCTGACGAACGTCAGCACGAGCAGCAGGGGAACGAACCGCGCGTAGCGGTGCCCGCCAGGGAACAGCCACCCTGCGACCTTCCCGCCACCGCTCACCGAGGCCTCTTCCCGCCCGTACGTCCCCGGCCCCCGCAGACGCATCCGCACCGGGATCCGCGCACTTCGTTGATGCCTTGAGTCCCTTTCACCTCCTCACTGGAGCAGAAGGTGGTACGCAGCCGGGCGTCCCACGCCGGGCGCAAGCCCAAGTCCAGCAGAGTCGCCCGTGGGCGGACGACTGCTGCTGGACTCGTCGCTCCCGCTTCCGCTCCCGCTTCCGCTTCCGCTCCCGCTCCCGCCACGTCCTGCGTACAGGACGACACGGATGGGTGTCAGGCTTCGCGGGAACCTTCGTACATGGCCTCGACGAGGTCGGCGTACTCGCGCTCGACGAAGGGGCGCTTGACCTTCAGGCTCGGGGTGAGTTCGCCGTGCTCGATGTCGAGGTCACGGGGCAGGACGGCGAACTTCTTGAGGGTCTGCCAGCGCTGCAGTCCGCTGTTGAGACGCTGGACGAAGCCGTCGATCAGGGTGTGGACCTCGGGAGAGGTGACGACCTCGGCGTAGGAGCGGCCGGCGAGGCCGTTCGCCTCGGCCCAGGGCATGATCACGCTCTCGTCGAGGGTGATCAGGGCGGTGCAGTAGTTGCGGTCGTTGCCGATGACCAGGATGTTGCTGGCGAAGGGGCAGACGGCCTTGAAGCGGCCTTCGATCTCGCTGGGGGCCACGTACTTGCCGCCGGAGGTCTTGAACAGGTCCTTCTTGCGGTCGGTGATCCGGACGTAACCGTCCTTGTCGATCTCCCCGATGTCCCCCGTACGGAACCAGCCGTCGCTCTCCAGGACTTCCGCCGTCTTGTCGGGGAGGTTGTGGTAGCCGCGCATGATCCCCGGCCCGCGCAGGAGGATCTCGCCGTCCTCGGCGATGCGGACCTCGGTTCCGGGCAGGGGCTTGCCGACCGTACCCACCCGGCTGTCGTCGGCCGGGTTGACGGTGCAGGCCGCGCTCGTCTCCGTCAGGCCGTAGCCCTCCAGGACGTTGACGCCGGCGCCGGCGAAGAAGTAGCCGATGTCGGGGGCCAGGGCGGCACTGCCCGATGCGCTGCCGCGCAGGGCGCCGCCGAACGCCGCACGGATCTTGCCGTAGACCAGTCTGTCGGCGATGGCGTGCTGGACCGTGAGGGACAGGGGGACCGTGCGCCGACCGGTGGAGACCATCCGCTCCTGGCCGGTCCTGGCATGGTCCCGGGCGACCTTCGCCGCCCACATGAAGATCTTGTACTTGGCACCGCCCTCGGCCCGCGCCCGGGCGGCGATGCCGTTGTAGACCTTCTCGAAGACCCTCGGCGCGGACGCCATGATGGTGGGCCGGACGACCGGCAGGTTGGTGATGATGCGGTCGACCCGGCCGTCCACCGCCATGACGTGGCCCGACAGCACCTGCCCGGCTATCAGCGCCTTGCCGAACACATGGGACAGCGGAAGCCACAGGAACTGCACGTCGTCGGGGAGCACGAGCCCTGTCGACTCCTGGGCGAACCCCTGGTAGGACCAGCAGTCGTGCACCAGCCGCACGCCCTTGGGACGGCCCGTCGTGCCGGAGGTGTAGATCAGCGTGGCGAGCTGTTCCGGGGCGATGCCCTGGACGGTCGTCTCGACGGCATCGGGGTGCTTCGCGAGGTACTCGGTGCCGCGCCGCTCCAGCTCGTCGAGGGTGAGCACGTCCAGCCCCTCGGCCCCGGCCGCATCGGGTGCGGGGTCGAAGAGGACCACGTACCGGAGGTCAGGCAGCTCACCGCTGTGCGCGGCGACCTTGGCCAACTGCTCGGCGTTCTCCACGAAGATCGCACGGCTGCCGGAGTCGGCCAGGATGTACGCCGTCTCTTCGCCGTTGGTGCTGGGGTAGACGGCCGTGGCCGCCGCGCCCGCACACATCACGCCCATGTCGGCGAGGATCCACTCGATCCGCGTCGACGACGAGATCGCCACCCGTTCCTCGGATCGCAGCCCCAGGGCGAGCAGGCCGGCCGCGATCGCGTGAACCCGCTGCGCCGTCTGCGCCCACGTCAGGGAACGCCATTCCTCCCCGCCGCCGGAGAGCGCTGCGGGATACCGGTACGCCTCCCGGTCAGGGGTGGACTCGACCCGGGACAGGAACAAGTGCGCCACGGAGTGCGGGCGGCTTTCGAGAAGGTACTGCGCGGAACTCATGTCGGCCTCCGGGCCCGAGGGCACCCATCGCACATTGGTTGACTGGCAAGTAACTTGCGGGCAGTGCTGAGGTTAGGGCTTGAAACCCTGGCTGTGTAGAGGACTTGGAGTACGAATTCACGTCCTGGCATTTTGGTACTGCGGCCACACCAGGAGTCGAAAACCAGGTGTGAAGACGCCACCCGGCCCCGTCTCCACCTCGACCAATTCTTTCGTCGATCTGCCTGAGGAGGATCGCTGCTGCTCCCGAAACGAAAGCGCACCAGCAAAGCGAAGCAGCTCCAGCAGAACCGGAATTGCGGGATTCTGGCGGGGCGTGAGGTGCGGGGGTGCTGCAGGGGTTCGAGCGAGCTGCGAGGTGACGCAGGTCATGCGTGACGGGCTTGAACCCGGACCTGACACCAGGTTCTAGCCTCTGCCCATGCCCACCACGCAACGGACCGAAACGATCCTGCTGAGCAGCGGCGCGCTGGCCCGCTCCGCCGGCCTCACGGTCGACACCCTGCGCCACTACGAGCGCATAGGTCTCCTGCCCGCACCGGTCAGAACCAGCGGGGACCACCGCCGCTACTCTCCGGAGGTCTTGGAGCGCCTCACGTTCATCCGGGTGGGGCAGCGGCTCGGCCTGCGCCTGGAGGAGATCAGGGAACTCCTCGACGCCTGCGACGGCACCACCGACTGCCCGGTGGGCACCGCCGAGCGCGTCCTCCGTCAGCGCATTGCCGAGGTCGACGAGCAGATCGGACAGATGACGTCCCTGCGCGGCCGACTGATGCTCGCCGTCAGCCGGATCGAGACGCACAGCGGCGACATCACGACCCTCCTCGACGAGCCGGCACGACCGCCGCAGACCCCCGTAAGGGTTAAAGGTTCAGGTTAAAGAAAGGGTTAAATAGTGCTAAGGTCTGTGGTATGGGCCTTAGTGAGGAAGAACTGCTCGCCGCTGCTGACGAGTTGCTGGCGGAAGTGCCACAGCTCCCGTCCCCGGCCGAGCGTGCCCGTCTGCGGGAGGCCGCCGGCATCACGCAGGCCCGTCTCGCCGCCGCGCTGAAGACCACCACGCAGACGATCAAGAACTACGAGAACGGCAGGAGCGAGCCGCGTTCGCCGCGCCTGGAGGCGTACCAGCGGATTCTGGACGGCTGGGCGGCGAAGCACCCCGCGCACCCCCCGCACGCTGCGGTCCCGGCCGCGCCCCCGGCCCCCGCGCCGGAGTCGGTCCCCGCACCGCAGCCGCAGGTGTCGGCCGCGTTCACCGGGCCCGCTGCCCCGGATCCCAAGGCAGGGCCCCTCACCCCACCCGCCCCGGCCGCGCCGAGCACGCCCGAAGATCCCACCGCGCGCCACACCGCCTCCGACCGTTCGGTCGAATCAAGGTCTGCGGCCGGGCGCCTCGCTTCGTCGCGTCGGCCGATGGGGGAGAAGCCGGGGGAAGGGGCAGCGTCGGCGGTGTTCGACCCGCGCTTTCCGAACGGGCCGCTCGCCGTCCTGGACGGTGACGGGACCGCGTACGGCGTCGGCGGGATCGTGCTGGACTGCCCGGCGACCACGATCGTGGACCTGGTCGACTGGACCCTCACGCGGTCCGGTCTCGGCGCCGCGAAGCTCCACCGCTACGGCACGGACTCCGACCCGCTGATCGTCCTGACGGCGGCCGCGGCAGCGAAGTTCGGCCTGCCCGAGCGCCTGGAGGACCGCCGTGGCCTGCGTCTGCCCCAGGACCATCCGGTGGTCAAGCAGGTGGCGAAGGCGAAGTGGCAGCTCACCCAGCGCGGTTTCGGTCCCTGGCCCCGTATCTACCGCAAGGCCCAGGGGCGCGACCGTCAGTGTGTCCAGCTCGCGATCCTGCCCTGGGACGCGCTGGACTCCCGCTCCTGGCCCGGCGTGAACGAAGCCGAGATGGACCCGGCCGGCATCGCCCGCGTCCTCGGCGTCTACGCGCAGCGTGTCATCACCCCCCGCGGCTCGACGGCCGTCTCCGGCCTGGAACTGATGACCGCACTGCGCCCGCCGACGAAACCGGTACGCGAGGAGGAGACCGGCGGCTGGACCCGCGGCCACCATGCCGGCAGCCTCGGGACCGACCCGCTGCCCCCCGCGCCCCCGGAAGCCCGCCCCGAACACCCCGTCGTCGTCCAAACCGCCTGGAGCGGCGGCTTCGTCAACGAAGAGGCCTACCAGTGGATCCGCGACATCGACCTGCTCACCGGTGAGGAGGCGGCACTCCCGTACGCGGTCGGCCTCGACCTCAACACCGCCTTCCTCGCCTCCACCGCCCGCCTCATGGTCGGCCTCTCCGAGCCCGACCACTTCGTGCGCCCGAAGTTCTACCCCAAGGTCACCGGCTCCTGGCTGGTCGACCTCTCCCACATCGACCTCGACCCCCGGCTGCCGAGCCCGTTCACACCCACCGGTCAGCGCCCCACAGGCCCGGCCTGGTACCAGACGCACACCATCGCCTACGCCCAGGAACTCGGCCACAACGTCGACATCCTGGAGGCCTACCTGCGCCGCGAGACCGGGGCCTACCTCGACCCGTGGCACGACCGGCTCAAGACCGCCTACGCCCAGACCCTGGCCGACCTCGGAGTCACCCCCGACCTCACCGACGCCGAGTTCCTGGCGGCGATGGAGGTCCACAAACAGGTCGACCCGGCGATGGCCGCCGTCCTCGCCGCGATCAAGGCAACGGTGAAGGGCGGTATCGGCAAGCTCTTCGAGGGACCTCAGGGCGCGGGGTACAAGGACGGCGAGGAATGGCCGGCCATGAAACGCCCCACCTGGGCTCCCTGGATCCGCAACGCGATCATCTCCAAGACACGCGTCAACATGCACCGCAAGCTCGCCAACATGGCCAAGTTCACCGGCATGTACCCGCTCGCGGTCCTCTCCGACTGCGTCGTCTACCCGACCGCGAGCACCAGCCCGCTCGACTTCCTTCCGTACGCCGAGTCGGGCAAGCCGATCCCCGGCGCCTTCCGCCTCGGCTCGACACCGGGCCGCGCGAAACTGGAGGGCGCGCAGCCGATGACATGGGCGGTCGACCTGATGGAACAGGGCTACAACCCCGCCCGCCACATCAAGGGCGACGGCCACGACGCCGTCATGGACGAAGGCGAATAGCCCCACCCCCACCCTTCGCCGCCCCACCCCCACCCGTCGCCGCCCCACTCCCACCCCGACCCTTCGCCGCCCCACCCCGAACACCGGCGGAGGCCCCGACCACCCACCCCTCCGCCTCCTCCGCCTCCGACGGGAGCTCAACCAGATGACCGGAGAGATCGACGACGCCCTCAAGCGCGCCGACCAGGAACACTTCACGAAAGAGCCCCCCAAGACCGTCCAGGCCCGGATCAACTACTTGATCCGCCAGCTCGGCACCGCCAAGGCCGTCGCCGCGGAGATCGGCGTCACCGCCGACTCCGTCAACCGCTACCGCCGCGGCGCCCGAAAGAACCCGCCGCGGAACATCGCCGCACAGATCGAGGCGGCCGTGAAGGCCCGCTGGCAGCCGGGCGTCCGCCGGCGCCGGCGCAAGCAGGCCGCCACCACCGGCATCAAGGTCTCCACACGCGCCCGTTTCGGCTACACCGCACCCATCGGCACCACCGACGACGGCCGACTCCGCCGACTCACCATCAACCTCCCCGCCGCCTACGCCCAGCGACTCTTCGACGCCCAGGAGCAGGGCCTGAGCGACCAGCACAAGCGCGCGATCGTGGCCGAGGGATTCAAAGAGGCCTACTTCCAGGACAACGGCGCCCGCGCCGAAGGACTCTCCGAAGTCAGACTCACCGACATCGACTACCTCGACATCGAGTACTGAGCCGCGTCCGTCGGGCGCGCCGAGCCGAAGCGGCCGGTCCCAACTGCCGGCGGAAGATGCGGAACCTCCTTGTTAGATATTTAGCTAAGGTGCTAAATATTGGGTATGACAGAAGCTCAGGATGAGGCGGGAGCCTTCCGCGCCCTCGCCGATCCGACGAGGCGCCAGATCCTCGAGGACCTCAGAGGCGGGGAGCTCGCGGCAGGCGAGATCGCGGCCAGGTTCGCGATCAGTGCGCCCTCCATCTCGCGGCATCTCGGCGTGCTCAAGGGGGCCGGACTGGTGACGGAGCGACGGGAGGGCAACCGGATCTACTACGCGCTGGCCGAGGACCGCCTGGCCACCAGCATCGGTCGCTTCCTCAGCGCCGTCTGCCCCGAGCAGATCGTGCTCCGACACACCAAATGGCGCTCCGGCGCGCAGGGCGAGGGATCATGATTCAGCCGCGACTGTCCAGCGTCATCGAACGACGACTCCTGGTGAACTACCGAGTCGCCCCCGATACCGCGGCACGCCTGCTCCCCGGGCCACTGCGCCCGCAGCTGGTGAACGGCTACGCGGTTGCGGGCATCTGCCTGCTGCGCTTGGGAAGTGTCCGGCCGGCCTGGGCACCCAAGGCGTTCGGAGTGCGGAGCGAGAACGCGGCACATCGCATAGCCGTCGAGTGGGACGGACCGGACGGCGTCGAGACCGGCGTCTACATTCCGCGACGCGACACCGCCTCACGGCTCAACGCCTGGGCCGGAGGCCGCCTCTTCCCCGGCGAACACGGCCGGGCCGACTTCGAGGTGCAGGAGACGCCCGATCAGGTGCGCGTGGCACTGGCGACACGGGACGGAGACACCCGAGTGGATGTCACCGTCGAGCTGTCCGACGAGCTGCGAGGCAGTGAGCTCTTCGCCGATCTTGCCGAGGCATCCCGTTTCTTCCAGGGCGGGGCAAAGGGCTTCTCGGCCACCAGCTCCGGCCGCCACCTGGACGGCATGGAACTGCGGACCGACGCCTGGCACGTGGAAGCCGGCCGGGTTCGCTCCGCCGCGTCGTCCTTCTTCGCCGACAGGGACTGCTTCCCCGCTGGGAGCGCGACCCTGGACTGCGCTCTGGTCATGCGCGACGTACCCGTCAGTTGGCGGGCTCTCCCGGCCATGGCTTCCGAGTAACGCCGCTCCACCGCCAACCGGCCCGCTCAGCCACCGTATCCATGACTGAGCGATCCAAGGCACGTATCGGAAACGCCCTGCGGCGCCTCCGAATCTGGCGTCTCGCGAGGTAGTGGGATCCTTGGGTGGTGTTCTCATCCGATCATGCGGGCGCCGTGTTCTTCGACGTCGACGGCACCCTCGTCCCTGGCACGAGTTCGTCGGTCTTCCTGGCCGGCTTCCTTGGTCATCGGGACGAGTTGGCCAAGGCCGAAGATGCCTACGCCTCCGGTGCCTTGGACAATCGGCAGGTCTCCGAACTGGATGCCGCAGGCTGGGCGGGGGTTCACGAAGACCAGGTCTCCGACTGGCTCGACGGACTTCCCTTGGTCTCGGGCATCGCGGAGGCCGTGACCTGGTGTCGGCAGAACGGGCTGGTGCCCGTGCTGGCGACCCTCGCCTGGTCGCCGGTCGGCAGCTACCTGACAGACCGCTTCGGCTTCCATGGGTTCAGCGGACCTCGGCTGGAGACCGCCGGCGGCCGGTTCACAGGCCGGGTGGCCCGTCACTTCGACGAGTACGACAAGCGGGATTTCGCGCTCGCGCTGGCGCGAGGACTGAAGCTGGCTCCCCGCTCGTGCGGGGCCGTCGGGGACAGCCGCTCCGATCTGCCGCTGTTCGCATCCGTCGGGTTGAGCGTGGCGTTCAATGCCTCGCCAGGAGCGCGCGAGGCGGCGACCGTCGCAGTGGACGACGACGACCTGCGGAGCGTGCTTCCCGCCTTGAGCCACCTGGTCACCGCCACTCGTTGACGGCCGCGATGAGGACGGTCGCCTCGTAGCGAACCGCGAGCTCGTCGCATCTCGGGGCCACAGCCTGTGCCGTTCGAGACGGTTCACGCGGCAATCAACCGCACGCCGCGCTTTGTGCCTTGTAGTCCTCGGCGCCGAACTCGGCCGGCCGCGACACGACCCGAGCTTCTTGCGGAGGGCGCCCCGCTTTGTTGCCCCGGGGCAACAACGGCGCTGTAGGCCGGCCCACTGGGCATCCCTCAGATCTCCACGTGCCACGAGCAAGATCATCCCGTCTCGACATCCACTGCCGATGCACGACGCTGTGAAAGTGCTGGTCACGAGCCGTCTGGCGTTCATGGGCGGCGTCGCTGTCAGTGCTGTCGTGCATGATCGGCGCGTCAGTTCTTCTACGGGGATGAGGTGGCGCCATGCCGATCACCAACGAGCAGGTAGCAGGGCACGCGTTTCTGCGGCAGATGTACGCGGACTCGTACTACCCCGATCACGTCGTCGACAAGGGCAAGGCGATCCTGTTGCGGCTGTGCGAGCGGATCGAGGCTGAGCAGCCGTCGGATCTGGGGGCCTTGTATGCGCTCACCCAGGCCGCGACGGAGGAATTCAACCATCTGGAGGCGGAGTTCGACGCAGCCGGAAGTGACATCGAGACGGTCGCGCGCGAGGTGATCGCCGAGAACTTCTGGTTTGTGGCGTCGGCATACGGGTTCAAGGACGCGGACGTAGAGGAGCTGATCGCCACCCGGGACTGGTGAGTGGCGCCCGATCGTGGTGGACGCCGGGCGGCAACCATCATGACGGAATGTTCACCAGCGAGGATCGCCTGCACGGAAAGCGAGTCCTCTTCGGGCGCCCAGGCTGCCCCCCTGGAGTCACGACATGGCGGAGGACGTGCCCGTGGGCCCGCATCCTGGAGAAACGCCTGGTGGGGCATGCCGGGGGTCCCCGACCAGGACGAATCTGAGCGATCAAGTTCGTAGCCAGACGGCGGTGGCTGCCGCCGTCGCAGTGCCGAGGTGGACGTGGCCGCGTCAGTCGAAGCGGGTGGCGGCGCACCGGTGCTGCTTCAGGCGGTAATTCGCTCGTGTGACGGTGTTGCGCGCGCTGCTTGTAGCGGTCCTCGCCGAAGCCGGCCACCCGTCCGCCGCGTGAGGCCGCTCTTCCCCGGGCCGAACCGTGCGGGCAGGTCACTCCATTCCTCCCCGGTTCGAACCCGGTGCAGAGTCCCGTCGATCACCTGCCGGTGATCCCGCGTACCTGCCACAACCCCGCTGCTGACTGGCAGGAAGGGTCGGAGGCGTTCCCCTCGGCATCCGTTGGATCGCCCGGCCCCATGCGCACATGAACGGCTCGGGCGTCACGGCCGTCACACGGGCAGCGCGCGGGAGATGGCTAGCTCAAGGAACTCGCACGAGACAGGCAGTCCTCCCGGGACAACATCGGTAGGAGCATCAGAAATCGGCGTGATCGCCCGAACGAGTCCTCACCGAAGTCGCGTCCGTCGGAGTTGCCACTGCGCGCAGAAACTTGCTGGCCGGCATCGGATCCATTCGTGGATGCTGCACCCGTGATCGAGCGAGAGGTCGCGGTTCGCATCGTCGAGGAAGAGCTGGACCGCGAGAACCAGAAGAGGGCGGCTCTGGGCGTCGACCCGATGCGCGCAACAGTGCTGTACGTAGACGAGCACGAGCTGGTCTGGAAGGTCTACTGGCAGTCCGAAGAGTACGCACGCACCCGCGACCCAGCCGCGATGTTGGCGGGACACGGGCCCTACCTGGTCGACCGCATCGACGGCGGACTGCACCGAATTGGAGCGGTCTCCGAGATTGAGGGAGCCTGGGAGGCCGACTACCGTGTTCGTATCCGCGGGCTCGTCGTCCGTACACCTGTGGATGATCTGCATGACGAGATACGCAAAGCTGCCGTAGTGCGCGGACGCATGCAAGCGGCACGTATCCTGCGCCTGAGACTACCGATGCTGTCTCCATCTCAGGCCCTTGAGTACGTGGATGCGTTGCTGCAAGCCGGTGTCCCGGCCCACCTGTTGACTGTCGCTGTTGAACAACTCATCGAACCCCTGAACCCCGTGCTCGCTGTGAAGACCATCCGGCAGGGTGAGCTCGGTTAGGGCTGGTCTCTCGCAAAAGTGGATCTTGGCCGTGCTCGAGTCGTTTGCTGCCGCGGAGCACCAAGCCGGGCCGTCCGCCGGTGGGGAGTCGGCGACAGCTCGTGGACGGCGTACGGGGGCGACCCGGACCAGCGTCGACAAGTCCGTCTACAGCAGCAGCATGCGGGTGAGCGCGGGATCAACCGGCTCAAGCGCCACCGTTCGGTTGCCATCAGGTATGACGAACTCTCTGCCCGCTACGAGGCAAGCGTGCGGGTCGCGGTCCTCAACGAGTGGCCGTGACGCGTCGACTCTCTGGCTACCTTCGACTGCCATCCTCGCGCAGTGCAGCACGGACCAGAGCGCCGTCCGCGGCGGGGACGGCGAGTGCCCAGTATCGGTCAGCGGCTTGCAGGGACAGCAGGCGGAACAGGTCCTCGTCGACCGTCCCGCTTCCCGGGCCGGTCACCGGGCCGGCCCCATGAACGTGGAACGGAGCGACCAAGGCAACGTCCTCATCGGACCCGCCCAGCACTCGCAACGGTCGCCACACCACTGGCGATGCTGTGGCAGGGTCCAGAATCAACGACCCTTGTCGGAAGCGGTGGCCGTCACGCATGAACGCGGAGACCTGGCGAGCCGCTCCTGCGTTCAACGCGGCGACGTCCGCCTCGGCGCGATGCCGATCGACTCCTGTGAGCTGGTCGAGGAGGCGACTCGGATGACGGAGCAGATCTGTGAAGGTCTGTGTTCCGGCGGCACGTCTTACGTTGTTTCGCCTCACCCCTGCCCCCTGCATACAGGGTCGCTGAAGCTGCCGCACATGGAGCAGTGGCTGGAGTCCCCTCCGAGCCTTCACCTCAGGGGCGGACGTGTGCGCAGGCCGGGCCGAAAATGCGATGAGCTGCGGTGACGGACCGTGGCACAGTCTCCGCATGTCCAACGACATCGCCTACCCGGTCTTCCGTACCCCCGACCCCGTACTCGCCCTGAGTGTCGCGCGCCGCCTCATGATGTTCGGCAGCTGCGAGTACACCAAGGTCTCCCTCTACGCGGAGATCCATTCCGTCGCCGAGGTGCGGCGAGGGGTAGAGAGGCTACCCGAGGGGTGGTTCCGAGGACAGGAACGGGACGGGGAATGCGACGTGCCGTTCGAGGACCTCCCGGCATGGCTCGTAGGCGTCCGGTGGTCAGGTCTGCCGGCCGACCCGGCGTCGTACGAGGGGCGGCTACCGGTGGAGTACGAGCTGCTCGACCAGGAGGTGGGCAGCGTCGAGGACGTCTTCACGGCGGCGATCGGACCGAGCATCGGCGAGATCAACTGGCAGGACCTGTGCTGGCCGGACGCGCCCGAAGTGGGATTCCACGGCGAGTCCAAGCACGCGGAGGTGACGCTCCTCCTCAACACCAGGACCCGCGAGTACAACGAACTCTCCGATGACCACACGGTCCTCGTTCACGTTCGCAGCGTCGACATCGACGGCCGTCAGGTGAGGGAGCCGTACGCGCACTGGCTCGCCAGGCAGGTGGGACTCGAGGTCATCGGGCCTGGACAGCGGTGCTGAAGCCTGGTGGCGTGGGGCTGGGACTTCGAGTGACTCGCTGAAGGGCACGGGAGAGAGGTCGTACAGGGCAGGACGGGAAGAGGCCGCCCGGCCCAGCCTTGCTCACAACTTGCCTAATCCGTAAGGCCCTTCTCATGTCACGGCCGGGCCGAGGCGCGATACTCGACCAGTGGACTCGATCTACCGCAGCACGACGGGCAGGGAGCTCATCCGGCGCTGGTGTCTCGACCAGCTCGCCGCATGGCCGGTGCCGCACGAACGCGAGACGGTGACTGCCCAGGGAGCAGAGACCCACGTGGTTCTCGCCGGCTCCGGCGAGACGACGGTCGTGTTCGTACCGGGCACCAACTTCAACGCCGCCGCGTCGCTGCCGCTGGCCACGGCCCTGGTCGCCGCCGGCCACCGGGTCCTACTGGTGGACGTCCCGGGCCAGCCCGGTCTCAGTTCCGGCGAACGTGGCCTCTCCGGCGGCCGGTTGCCCTGGTACGGAACGTGGTTGAGCGAGGTGATCGAGAAGCTCTCGTCCCAGCCGGTAACGGTCATGGGCCACTCCTTCGGTGCCGCCATCGCCCTGTCCAGCGCCTCTCGCCGGATCGAACGACTCGTCCTTGTCTCCCCTGGCGGCCTGACCAGGCTGAGGCTGACTCCCGCCGTACTGGCCGCATCGGCCGCCTGGTTCCTGCGCCCCGGACCGACGCACAGCACCCGGCTCCTGCGTGCGATGCTCGCGCCCGGTCATCCACCCCGCGAGGAACTGGTGGACTGGATGACACTGGTCGCCCGGCACGCGCGCTCCAGCGGGGCACCCGGCGCTGCCACCCTGCCCGCGCGGCCGATTCCCCGCCTGGTCGCCACGGGGGAGCACGATGTCTTCCTCCCACCGCAACGGCTCGGCCCGACAGTGCGCGTCGCACTCGGCACGGACCTCGGTGTGGTCTCCGACGCCGGACACCTCGTGGTCGAAGAATGCCCCGAATACCTGGCCGCCTTGCCGGACCTTCCGGGCCGGCCCACCTCCGATGCACCCGTGGCATAGCTGACCTCCGCACGTCGTGTCCCCCGACCGTGCGGGTCCCAGACCCCCACACACGGAGCGGGCACTTCCACCGCGCCCGAGTCGTCAGGTACACCAAGCCCCTTCCTTGCGATAGGAGCACCCCTTCGTGTCGGTACCGAGCACCGAGAACCCGGCGGACGGCCGCGGTACTTGGCACCGTCGTTGTCCCGGCTGCCGTGGGTACCCAGAGCGCTCACGCCTCCACCGCCGGCACCTCCTCCAGCACCACTGCCTCCTCCGTTTCAGCTCGTACCTCCGCCGTCCAGGCCACCTCCCGTGCCGCCGCCGCGTCGCGGGCCGTCCGGGCTGCGACCGTTCTCAAGAGCGCCCGCGCGGCCGAGGCACGGCTCCTGGAGGCTGGCCCACCTCAACTGGGCCGGCCCATGTCCTGAGCTCCCACATAGGTCTCGACTCCGAGCACGGGGCGGCCTGACGAGCTGGTGAGTCGCTCAGCCGGTGGTTCGCGAGGTGCTCAGGGATCGGGCGTAGTCGGCGAGTACACGGAAGTCGTTCTCCCGGAGGCCGATCCTCGGGTTCACGTGGTGGAGGAGTCCGGGGCCTCGGTGGTGGGCGGCTACGTACGTCTGGTCCAGCTCGCTCTGCTCGTCGTCCACCCATGCGAAAGGACGGCCGCCTGCGTAGTTCACCAGCGGCTCGGTCTTCCAGTGGATTCCATCAGGGCGTTCCTGGAGCAGGGCGCCGCCGAAGTCCACGAAGGGAAGTTCCGGGAGGCCGAGGACCGGTGCGATCCACCGGTTGGCGTCGTCCATCCATGTGGTGGCCCAGCACAGCTCGAAGCCGAGCTTGAGCAGGATCCGTCCGTGCTCCGGGTTGAGCCAGACCCGCAGGGGACGACGTCGGGACGAGAAGCCGCTGTCGTCGTCATGGGTGTCTTTCCGGGGGACGCGGAGTGTGGTGTAGCCGGCGGGACGCCTCTCCGGCTGGGCCGCGTAGGGGTTGAGCGGCCCGTCCACGTCGAGGAACAGCAATGGTCGATTCACGGTTTCCCCCGGTCGTGCGCACGGTGGACTGTCCCGTTCAGCGTAAGTGGGGGATTGACTCGGCAGAGGGCCGGGGCCTGAGGCTTCCTGGCGGGCCCGCCCTCCACCGCCACCTGCACCGACGCGCCCCCGTCCTCCGCAAGATTCGAGTCGTACGGTGTCGACCGATGAGTTTCGGGTGTCCGCGAGGTCTGCCCTGACATGGAGAACACTTCAGACACCGAACCGATCGATCTCGCAGCGGCCGCGACGCGCGTCGCTCGGCTCGCGGAGGGCGTCGACGACGCGCGGCTCGACGACCCGACGCCGTGTCCCGAGTACGCCGTACGGGAACTGCTCGGCCATCTCGCCGGGCTCGGCGTCGCCTTTCGCGACGCGGCCCACAAGCGGTTCGGGCCGACGACCGGTACGCCGCCCGGCTCGTCCCGTCCGGTGCTGACGGACGACTGGCGGACAGAGCTCCCGAAGGTGCTGGACGAACTGGCCGCCGCCTGGCGCGAGCCGGGCGCGTGGGAGGGGGACACTCAGGCGGGCGGGATCGACCTGCCGGCCGCCGTCATGGGGCGGATCGCGCTCGACGAGCTGCTGATCCACGGCTGGGACCTGGCGCGGGCGACAGGTCAGGCCTACGAGGTGAGCGAGGAGGAACTGAGAGTCTCCGAAGCTCTGCTGACTCCGACCGACGGCACCTCCGGCGACGGGTTCTTCGGCCCCGTCGTCGCGGTGCCGGACGGCGCTCCCCTGCTCGACCGCGTGATCGGCCTCAGCGGCCGCCGGCCTGACTGGCAACCGGCCTGAGGCCCAGGGGCCCGACAGGCACCCGGCCCGAGGCCCGGTCTCGGGTCCCGGGCCGGGTGCCTACGAGGCCCCGTGGACCCCAGGAGCCCACCGGGCGGTGTCAGCCTGCCGGCTCCTCTACAGGCCCGGGCCCGGGCCCAGGCCCCGGGCCTTCCCGCTCCCGTGATGTCAGATGATGCGGCCGCCGAAGGGACCGCCCGGTCCGTAGTACATGGACAGCGCGTCCCGGTAGTCCGGGTCACCGAGGTGCTTGTCGCGGTGGAACTCGGGGGCGTCCTTGATCTGCTCCTTCGTGCGGTCGACGAAGATCTTCCGCTCGTCCAGGTCGATCCGCACGACGGTGCTCGCCGGAAGGAGTACCTCCTTGCCGAAGATCCAGACTCCGGTGTCCACCACCAGGTATGCGTCGTCCACCTCGTCGGAGTGCTTGTCCACCTTCCCGATGCTGCCGTCGGTCGCCTCGACCTTGTAGCCGGTCAGGTCCGCACCGGCGAGGTGGCCAGAGGTGTCCTTGTAGCTCCACACGTGCTCGCTCACGCTTCACCAACTCCTGCGGTAGTCCGGGGACGGCCGGTGGTGTTCCGGCGTCCTCCGATTCCGTGTGCCGTACGCGGTGTGTGCCGTACGCGGCGGGACGTGGTTCCCGCCCGGGCTCCGCCTGCCCCGCCCCCGCCCACTCATTCATGGACCTTTGCGGACGGGCGTTTGACGTGCCTGCCAGGGGTGAGGCGTAGAGCCACGGGCCTGTCCGACTCATCTATGGAGGGAACACGTGGAGAGCGTCATCCGGCTGGCCGTCTCCGTCGGCGGCTCGGCGCTGGCGGCCTTCGTCGTCTGCAGGGCGGCGGACCTGCTGGCGCGGTTCGCCGACGCGCGGCATCCGGAGACCCCGCTGTGGGGGCTGCTGCGTCGCTGCCGTACGCCGTTGTACGTCGTCCTGCTGGCCGCCATGCTCAGCTGGACCTACCCGGTCGCGGCGGAGCCGGGAGGGCCGTTGGCCGAGCATGCGCAGACGGTGCGCCACGCCCTGCTGTTGTGCCTGATCGGCGGCGGAGCCTGGCTGACGGTGTGGACGGTCGCGGCCGTCGTCGAGTCGACGTACGCGCGGTACGCGGGACGATCACGTGACGCCGCACGGCTCCGCCGCGTACGCACGCAGGTCACACTGATCATGCGGGTGGTGTCCGTCGCCGTCGGGGTGCTCGCCGCCGCCGCGGCCCTGGTCACCTTCCCCTCGTTCCGTACCCTCGGCACGTCCCTGCTCGCCTCGGCCGGCATCATCGGCATCGTGGCCGGCGTGGCGGCGCAGTCGACGCTGAGCAACCTCTTCGCCGGCTTCCAGATCGCCTTCGGTGACATGGTCCGCATCGGCGACACGGTCGTCGTCGACGGGGAGTGGGGTGTCGTGGAGGAAGTGACCCTGACGTTCCTCACGGTCCGCACCTGGGACGAGCGCCGCGTCACGCTCCCCGTCTCGTACTTCACCTCGCGGCCCTTCGAGAACTGGTCGCGCGGCGGCCCGGAGATGACGGGTTCGGTCTTCGTCCACTGCGACCACAGCACACCGGTCACGCTCGTCCGGGAGCACCTCCGAGAGTTCCTCAGCACGTGCGGCACCTGGGACGGGCGGGCCTGGGACCTCGCCGTCACCGACACCTCCCCGACCGGCATCACCATACGGGCGATCGTGACCGCCAAGGACGCCGACGACCTGTGGACGACACGCTGCGCCGTACGGGAGGAACTCGTCGGCTGGCTCGCGCGAGAGCACCCCGGTGCCCTCCCGAAGGTCGTGACCGCTCCCGCGCCCGAAGCCTTCGACCCGCCGGAGGCAGGCGAGCGGGCACCGCGGCAACGACCGCCGCTGCGCCAGACCGACCGGAACCCCGCCACCCCGGCGGACACACCCTCGAACTGAGGCGTGGCCGCCGACCGGCCCAAACAGCCTGTGGGGACGTGAGGCAGGGTGCCGGCACCCCGAGATTCGGCCGGGGCGTTTCAGGCGGTGGTGCCTGGGCCCTGGGCCTGGCCGACGAGGTAGATCCGGTTGCGGAGTTCCGTCTCGGCCCAGTCCAGGTCGGCCCGCAGGTCGAACCAGACCTGGTCCTTGCGGTTCCCCGGCTGGTCCAGGCTGACGGCGACCCAGGAGAACACGCCCTCGAGGATTTCCCGCCTGCGTCCGGGGCTGGTCACGGAGAGAGCGAAGGGCAGGGCGATGCCGGCCCGTGTGACGATCATGCGACTCTCGTCGTCCGGTTCGGGGCGGCCTCCGGTGAGGTAGCGCGGTGCGTCGACCACCTTGATCCACTCGACGGTCGCGCCGGATACCTGCTCGTCCAGGATCTCCGCGATGGAGTCGCGCACGGCGGTGACGGGCTGCTCGCCGAGCCAGCCCAGCCAGTGGTCGGGCTCCGTGAGTTTGGCGAAGTCGTCCTTGGGCGGGCCGTAGTTCGGATTCTCCACGAACTCGCCCGTCAGCTTTCCGTCCTGGCCGACCCGCCAGACGCCTTGGACGGCCTCCCCGGGGACGTAGCCGTTGGGGTCGCCGATGAGCTCAGGATCGATCGCAGCGACCGAGCCGCCCGGGTTCGCAGCCGCCTGCGCGACGAGCTCAGGCGGAGGCGACTGCAAGATGCGCCGCCGCTCGGCCGAGATGTCCCCCACGTGAGTACCCCTTCGCCTTGTTCGTACGAGGACGGCAACACCGCCCCGCCGAGGGCATATTAGGCGCGCGGCCGGTGGCAGGGCGAGGCAACGACAGAACCCCATGACTCTGACCTGGGGATCTGGCCGAGCGTGGCGCGAACTGACCATGCCGCGCTGGTACGGAAGACGGAAGACGGAAGCCCGCCGGTGAGCACGGACGCATTCGGTGCGCCGACGGTGGTCAGCGGTAGGCGGCGAGGAAGACGCGCGCGCCGGCGGCGGCGTAGCGGTCGAGGTCGGCCTCGGTCTGCTGGGCGTTGCCGGTGAACATGGCCTTGTTCACCGGGATCCACAGCAGCAGGCCGGAGAAGTGGTTCGCGGCGAGGAGCGTGTCGTCGATGCGCAGGAGCCCTTGGTCTGCCAGACGCTGGAAGGTCGCCGCCAGCGTGGCGAGACCTCGTTGGAAGCCTCGCTCGTACCACTCGGTTCCCAGGTCGGGGAAGACGTCGGCGTTGGCGATGATCAGGCGCCGTAGCTGGATCACTCGGGGGGCGGTGAGCGCGGTCAGGAACTGACGGGCGAGCCGGGTGAGGTTCTGTTCCAGGTCGGCCTCGTCGACGGGGAGGTCGGCCAGGAGGTCGATCGTGGTGTCGAGCCGGTCGGTGGTGGCCAGGACGATGTCGGCGAAGAGCTTCTCCTTGTCGGAGAAGTGCTTGTAGACGGTCTGCTTGGACACCGCGGCCAGCTTCGCGATGTCGTCCATGCTCGTTCCCGCGTATCCCTTCTCCAGGAAAACGCTGGTCGCGGCCTCCAGGATCGCCTCGTGCTTGCGCGCTGATCGGCTGTCCATGGTCGTCACCTTCTCCATTCGGCTGCCGCGTCCCACGAAAGAGTACTGGACTGGCCAGTACTCGTTTGGGTACTGTACCGTCCAGTTCCGAACGTTGCAGGGCTTCCGGCCGCCCTGCGTACCGCGCAGACATAGGGAGTGGTTCTTCGTGGACAAGGTGTTCTCCGCCGACGGCACGGCCATCGCCTACGAGCAGCAGGGTTCTGGCCCCGCGGTGGTGCTCGTCGGCGGCGCTTTCATGACGCGAGGCGATTCCGCCGCGCTTGCCGTCCTGTTGGCCGAGCACTTCACCGTCATCACGTACGACCGCCGGGGCCGCGGCGACAGCGGGGACAGCCCGGCGTACGACGTACAGCGCGAGGTCGAGGACCTGGATGCCCTGATCGAGCACGCGGGCGGCGAGGCGATGGCCTTCGGCATGTCCTCCGGCGCCGTGCTGGCCCTGGAAGCAGTGGCCCGGGGCAGCGCCGTCTCCAGGCTGGCCCTGTACGAGCCGCCCTTCATCACGGACTCCAGCCGCCCACCGCTGCCCGTGGACTACGTCGCCCACCTCACGCACCTCGTGAAGCAGGGGGCGTACGGCGACGCCGCGGCCTACTTCATGACCGCAGCCGTGGGCATGCCCGCCGAGGCCGTCGCCGGGATGCGGCAGGCCCCCTTCTGGACCGGCATGGAAGCCACCGCCCGCACGCTGCCCTATGACGGCCGGATCATGGGCGACACCATGTCCGGCCGGCCGCTGCCCGCCGACCGCTGGCGGTCGGTGACCGTCCCCGTCCTCGTCGGCAGCGGGGACGCGGGTGCCCCGCACATGCTCACCGGCGCGCGGGAACTCGCCGCACTGGCCGACAACTTCACCCTGCACGTCTTCCCCGGCCAGGAGCACCACATCGACCCAGAGCTCCTCGCCCCCGTCCTGACCGGTTTCCTCACCACCGAGGAGCAGGGGTGAGCAAGGTCCGGAGAGAGCGCCGGAGAGCCGGCCTCGAGGACCGAGCCGGCCGCGCCGAGCAACCGTGTGGTGTGTTCACCCCCCCGTACCCCTCCTGTCCCGCCGCGCCTCGGCCCGCACCGTGTCAGAGGGCCGTGTAACACTGCGGCACATGTCTCTCGCCGATCTGCGTCTCGACCAGTGGCGGTCGTTCGACCTGCCGACCGCACGCCGCTTCGCCCGACAGGCTGCGGAGCTGGTCGACGGCCGAGTGTCCCTCGTCGAGACCGTCGACCATCTCAACGCCCCGCTGCACCGTGTCCGAATCGAGCGGAGTGGTCAGGAATTCGCTCTGATACCCGGCGGGGCGGTGATGCTCGGGTTCGACCTCGACGCCTGGCGCCCGACACCCGAGCAGGTCGCCGCCTACGCACAGAGCCTGGAGCAGGGCTTCGGCTACGGGGACGATCTCCGGACCCACCTGTCCCAGGTGCTCAGCCCGCGCCGGAGCGTCACCCTGGCCACCGTGCTCATGGCAGTGGACGACGAGAACCTGACCGAGCCGCCCGCCGACATGCCGGCAGCGCTCGCGGCTCGCGGCCTGCGGATGCCGAGCTCGGACGAGTGGGAGCACGCCTGCGGCGCCGGCGCCACGACCTTGTTCCGATGGGGCGACGACTGCCCCCTCGACCACATCCCCTACGGAGACTCGCACGGGCCGCAGAACCAGCCGAACGCCTTCGGCCTGCACATCGCCTACGACACCTATCGCACGGAGCTGACCAGCGACGCCACCGCGGTCCACGGCGGGGACGGCGGCGAGTCGGTGTGCGGCGGCTACGGGAACCTGCTGGGATGGCTCCCTCTCGCCACGGCCAACCGCAATCCCTTCATGGCGGAGTTCGTGTACGGCCCGGACGGCGAGGACCTCTACGAGGACTGTTCCACCCGCCCCGTGCTCGCGGTGTGAATCTTGGCGCTGCTACGCAGCACGTCTCAGCACAGCGAGCGGGAACGGGTTTCAGGCCGACCGATGTGCTACTGCCCAGAGCCTGCTTCCTCCCTCAGGATGATCGCTTCCGGTCCTGCGGCACGTTTCCGGCGGACAGGGTGAGGCGCTGGCGCGTGAGGTCGACGTCGATGATCTCGCCCGTGACGCGTTGGCCCTCCGTGACGGCATCCGCGGGATGGTCGATCCACCGCCAGCTCAGTTCAGGGCCTCTGATGAACCCGGTACACAGTTCGTCCGGTTCGCGGTCGAGGTTCAGGAACACACCGAAGTTGTGGACGCTCTGCACCTGACCTTGATGTGTCGCGCCACACGTGAGGCCGAGGAGGAACGTTCGCAGAGCAGGGTCCTCGCACGCTGAGGCGGAGGCCCTGACGTACTCCTGCAGAAAGCTCTTCGATGCCTCGCTCGACCGGGGTTCGATCATGCTCGTGACCCTACGACGCAGCGCTCGCGCGGCGTACCGGGTAGCACAGGTGAAGCACGCGGTTGCCCGGGATCACCACGTCAGGATCCTCCAGCAGGTGCTGCGCGTCGACCGATCCGAAGCAGCGCTTGCCGGATCCGACCACGACGGGTGCGACGTCCATGCGGACCTCGTCGATCAGGCCCGCGGCAAGGATCTGTCCGCCGGCGGCGCCGACGGCGACCTCGACGATGCGGTCATCCGCGAGCTCGGTGGGACCACCTCCAACCCCGTTCTCCTTCGCAGTTGTGTGGGGCCGACTTTCCGGTCGGGCACGGTGTCCTGGCACGATGACGCCATGGTCATCGGCATGCCTCCTTTGCTTCCCGGTCCCGCGGGCGCCGCCGCTCACGCGCGCGCCCTGCGCGATCGTCCTGACGCGTACGTGGACACACCGGCCGTGCTCGTCGCCCCGTACCCGCCCGGCTCCGGCCGCGTGGTCCGGCGGGAGGCGGTGCGTCCGGTGTACGCGGCCGTCGTGGCGGAGATCGGGGAGCCGACGCTGTACGGGGGCTCGGCCGCCGGCCCCAGCGTGCGCTGGCACACCGGCTCGCACGTGGTGCTGCTGGCGGGGGGCCCACAGGGCGCCACCCTGTCGGTGCACACGACGTCGGACCTGCACGGGCGCGAGTACTCGGTCGTGGAGTCGGGTTCGGTCGGCTGGCGGGCGGAGCAGCCGCACGGCTTCGACGCGCTTCCCTACCTCTGGCAGCTGCACCGGGGCCCGGAGCGATCGTGGCCGGCATTCCGCTGGGACGGTCATCACACCGCCGCGTCCTGGGAGCATCTGGAGTCGTCACTCGAACTGCTCCTGGACTCCTGGATGGAGCAGCTGCCGGTGCAGGTGCCGGGGGACTGGGCGTCGTTCGTCATCGGTTGCTCGCGGGACTGGCCGCGGCACCTGCGGGTGGGTTACAGCCAGGACCCCGGCCGGCTGTCACTCATGGTGGACCACCGGACCACGGCCGACGCGCCGGGCCTGGAGGAGACCATGCGGGAGCGGGGCTGGCAGGTGTGCGACGGCGGCTGGTGGCGCGCGGAGTTCACGGACGAGGACCCTGCGGCGGCGCGGTCCGCGGCCCGGCTGCTGGTCGCCGACGTCCGCGGCCGCGGGTCGGTCTGCCCGGACGAGCTCGTGGCCTGGGAACTGACGGTCAACGACCGCGGCCGGCTGTGGCTTCCGGGCATCGGCATGCCGGTCAACTGAACCCGGTCGGAGGAGCCTTCTATGCAACGCCGGGGGAGAGGGCGCGGCTGGTCGAAGCCGCCGACTGCGATCCCTTTCTCGGGTACGGCTGCGACGGTGATGTGCGATGGACGCCGGGCGCGGTGCGGGAGTGGTGGCGCGATCGTGGTCGGATCACGCAGTACCTGTCGGCCCACGACTGGGACGACGTCGACTGGGCACGGCAGGGTGTGGCGGCGGCGGTCAGGGACTACGAGTCCTACCTCGCAGGAGGCCTGGCGGCGGATCTGCGAACGTACCTCCACTGGCTGGAAGAGGGGCGGTCGCCCGTAGCCGGCGAACGGCTGCCCGACCTGTAGGGGGACAGGCGCCTGCTGCCCTGGTCCGCCGGATCCGGCCTGAAGTGCTTGTCCAGGAGCGGTGTCGGTGCTCTGGAGCGGGTGTTGTGGTCTGGCAGCTCGAAGGATCAGGGCCGTCCCCGGCCCCGGGGCTCCTGCGCCGTCCACCCCCAGCGCCAGCGGAGTTCCCCGCCTTCCGGGAGCGCGGCCCAGCGGGCGGCGGCGGAGTCCAGGTGCGGGGTCGTCCGGGCCAGGGCCGCCTCGTCCAGGGGTGCCAAGCCGACGCCGCGGCCCTCCGTGGGGAGGCCGCGCCACACCCGGTAGGCCCAGTTCACGGTGAGCTCGGCGGCCATCACGGCGTCGCCGCCCCGGCGCAGCACCTTCAACCCCGAGCGGCGGTGCCGGCCCGGGAAGACGAGCTCGAACCCCTCGAAGGTGGCGCCCCGCGCCATCGCCCCCCAGAAGCCGTCCTCGATGCCGAGGGCGGTCTCCACGACGGCGTGGACCAAGTCGTGCGGCAGGGTCGGGCCGACAGTCTGGGCGGGCAGCCTGACGTCCGGACCCTTGCGGGCCCGGACCAGGATCTCGTGCTGATTGTCCGGCAGCTTCCGGAAGTCCATCTCCATCACGGGTGACAGTAGGCCCGGAACCGTCCGACGCCCACCGATTTCTCTCTCCCTTCCACCCTCGGGCGGCCCGTGCCGCCCGGGGGCGGAGGAGAGTGCGGCCCTGCGCTCCGGTACTGGCAGGGGTCTCCGTCGCCGGCGCAACGCCAACGACTTCATGGTGACGGCCGGGCCCTGGAGCAACCTGGCGTTCAACAATCTGGGCGGACGGAGAAACGCCGAGGCCTTCACCTCCCTGCACGAGCTCGGACACACGCTGAGCCTCGGCCACGGCGACGTCACCAACTGCAAGCCCAACTACTGCAGCGTCATGAACTACACGCTGCAGTTCGCAAACATCGAGGCCGCGAGGCCCCTGGACTACAACAGCACGGCCAGGCGCACGGCCCTCGGCACGACACCGGCCACGGCGCTCGACGAGACGGGCCTCAACGAGAACAACGGCGTGCACGGGACACCGGCCGAACCCGCCCGCAACACCTGTACGGGGTCGGCGGCAAGATCCGGGTCGCGCCGGCCACGAACGGCCCCGTCGACGGGAACGGGACCAACGGCAACACGGAAGCCGATGTCCCCGCGGACATCAACCACATCTCGTCCATCGATCCCGCGGACCAGTGCGGATGCAGAGGCACCAGCGCGGGCCAGACCCATGACGGGTTCGACGACTGGGCGCACATCCAGTACAACCCCCGCCTCAGCACCGCCTTCTTCGCCGACGGCGCACGGCCGAACCTGCCACCGGAGCTGACCGAGGCGACGGTGCTCGCCATGTCGCAGAACGCCGACCTGACGATCGCCGGATCGGCCGACCGCCCCGCCGCGGCCGGCGGGGACACCGTGCGCTACACCACCACCGTGACCGGTCTCGGGCCGGTGCCGCCACCCACATCCGCGTCACCGACACCCTGCCGGCCGGCGTCTACTACAGCCAGGCGCTCGACCTCGGCACGGGCCCCAAGCCCCGCTCGGTGACGCTCAACGGGGACGGGACCCGCACCCTCGTGAGGAACGTGAGGTGTACGGCGAGGCCTCGGCAAGCCGCTCTCGCGTGTGATCGAACGCGTGTGATCGAATGCGTCTGCTCGAACGCGTCTGATCGAACGCGGCCGACCCGGTCGGCGGCCCGTGGACGACCACGGCCCGGACACCGGCTGCGGTCGGAGGATCGGCCATCGCGAGCCAGAACCGAGGCCCGTACTCGCGCTGCTGTGCGGGTACAGGCCTTTCCGGCAGAACTCACGGTTTGTGGGTGACCCAGAGCAGTTCCGCCGGCCAGCGGTGTGCCCAGTCGGGTGGGTCGGCTTCGTTGTACCCGTTGCGGGTTCCGAGTTCGGGCCGCGGCTCGATGAGGTCGTCGATGACGAGACCCGCGCCGCGCAGGACCCTGACCCAGTCGCCGTAGCTGAGCTGAAAGCTCATAGCGCCCTCGTCCTCGGCGATGGTGTTCAGCCCGAAGTAGTCCTGCTGCAGTGTCGTGGTCACGCGGCCGGCGGCTTCGTCGTAGCAGGCTTCGAACCACGGGCTGGCGACGTTGAACACCAGGCGCCCGCCGCGGCGCAAGACGCGTGCGGCCTGCGGGACGGCGAGGTGCGGGGGCGCCCAGCTGAGCCCGCCGAAGTCGCAGAACACCACGTCGAAGCTGTCGGATGCGAAGGGAAGTTGTTCAGCGGCCCCTTGCACCAGCGGGTAGCGGGCCTCGCCCATCGCGCGTGTCGCCGAAGCGAGTTGGGCTTCGGACAGGTCGACCCCGACCACCGAGACACCCTCGGCAGCGAGCGCCCTGGACCACTGGCCGGCGCCACAGCCGAGCTCGAGGACGCGCTTCCCGCTGACGTCGCCCAGGGCCTGCAGGTGCGCGTCGGGGATGGAGTACATGCCCCACAGCCGGGGTGAGGCACCGATTTGCGGGTCGTGCTCCTGCTGGTAGGCGCTGCTGATCCGATTCCAGAACCGCCGGTTGGCGGGGATGCTGTCCACGTACCGACCCCAGCATTCCCAGCCGGGGGCGGTCAACACGATTAGGCACAGCCCTGGCCCTGGCCCTCGCCCCGGTTTCCCCGCGTCGAGCATGCTTTCGCGCGCATGGAGCACCATCGTTGATGAGGTGGGCCGATGGTGGTCTCTCACGCGATTGTGTCATCTATCTGGGGAAACGACGTCTTCCAGTGTCCGGGCCAGCGGGTAGATGCGCTCCGTGGGAATCAGCCGCTGCGCCTTGGCGGCGTGCCCGGTTTGTATGAGTGTCGACGCTTTACGGACCTGGGGTGTGACGTCCGTGAGGCTGACGATCCAGTCGTCGGTGAACGTCCGGATCAGGTGGCGGCCGATGCCGACCTGGATGCTGTAGTGGTTCAGTGCTGCTCCGCGCGGCGAGCGCTCCGGGTCCCACTGGACATGTACGGCTGCCTTGGCCACAGCCGCCGGGTCGGAAGTTGTCAGCACGGCCTGTGAGAGGGCCTCTTCCCAGCCTTCCCGGGTCATCCGCACCGCAAGAACACGTTCCTGGCCGGGTTTGCGGGCCCAGTTGCTGCGGTGCATCAGCCACATGAACGACGGCTTGATCCACGTCATCCGGTGGAACGAGAACGGCGCAACGAAGCGGCCCGCCCGCAGTGCGGCGTCAGCGATGGCAGGTGAGTACGCCTGGTAGACCACGATGGTGCGGGCATCGTAGTCGGCACGAATCTGATACGGGGGCGTCATGCGCCGCACCATGCCAGTTGGTCCGCCGGAGGGGCGAGCCGATTTCGCCTCACCGCACCGGAGGCCGGTTCGAAATGCGCCGCTCAGAGCCACGCGTTGATGACCGCGAAGGGGACAGCCGCCTCAAAGGAGACCACAAGCTTGTCGTGACGCGTGACGCGTGACGCGTGACGCGTGACGCGTGACGCGTGACGCCGACAGTCGACCCCTGCCAAGGCGCCTCGTCCTGGTGTTCCCTCCCTGCGGCTCTCCTTTTCAGTCCCACGAGTTGAAGACTGCTGAGCCAAGGGTCTTCGGCCGCCAGTGCTCGATCTGACGCCACTCCGCCGTGGACAGAGCAGAGGTGTCCGACTCCGTCAGCGAGGACAGGAGCTGTGTTGCGCTCAAGACGACAAATCCGGCCCCCTTGAGGAGGGCGGCCCAAGTGGGAGGCTCCTGGAACTCGTCGGTGTACCAGAAGCGCCTGTCGCCGACGAAGGCAATCAGCGGGTAGTGAGCGTGGAACAGTGCGACGTGCGCGCCGTCCCGATTCCTGATCGTGGCGCTGTGGAAGTTCTGCGGGTACTCCCGCTCCAGGAAGTCCACGACCTGCCCGCCCGCGGCTCGCGCTGCGGCATGCCAGGCGGCACGGCAGGCCCTGGCATCAGTAGTCGGCGGGGGCGGATCACTTCGGTCGCGAAACCCGGTTACACCCCGCACCAAGCGGAAGGCGACCTGAGAGTCGTCCACCTTCTTCACCCCTCTTGGGCACGCCGTTCAACCTTGATGGGACAAATCTAGTGGTCAGTGGCCTCCGGCGGCACGGGCAATGCGCCGACGGATTCGCGACCACTGTGGGGGCAGGCCGACGTCGCCTGTGCAGCCCTTCAGGGAGTGCGGTCGTACGGTTGGACGGGTCGTCGGCTCCTCTTCGTGACGAGTTCTCGACATGGAGTGAGGTAGTCCGCATGGTCGCGGCTGCTGAGGGCAGAACGTCGGTGGTACGCCGTCCTACCTGGGGAGCCTTCCATGCCGTCCTCGTCTCCTGCCGCCGCGCCGGTCTTCACCGCGGACTTCAGCTCACCGGAGCAGTGGATCGCCGGCCGCTCGTGGGCATATCCCGACGGCGGCCCGGTCAATCCGGGGGACAACAAACTGGACCACCTGGTGGAGGACCCCGCCTACAGCAGGTCGGGAGTCTTCCGGGCGACCCGTCGGCGCGACGGTCTGTGGGACGCCGGGTTGCTGACGACCGAGGGGAGCCCCCAGGGCTTCCAGGTGCGCACCGGCGACTCGCTGGAGGCGCGGGTGCGCCTTCCCGAGGAGACCGGGGCCTGGCCCGCGATCTGGACCTGGCGCGACGGAGGGCAGGAGATCGATGTCTTCGAGTACCACCCCGACAACCCCGACCTGCTCGAACTGTCGAACCGCGTACGTGGCACCTACCGCTACTACCGCTCTCCCTCGGTGCGCCCCGGCGGCTGGGTGCAGCTGCGGACAGAGTTCGGCGCGCGCTCGGTCGTGTGGTGGGTCGACGGCGTGAGAGTGTTCGCCGACGGGCGCGGCGTGGGGCACAGCTGGCACGCCTATCTGATCGTCAACCTCTCGGTATGTGCCGGTCGTTACCACCCGGCGCCGGACGTGGACGCCGACGAGATGTCGTACGAGGTCCGCGACCTGCGGGTGTTCCGACCGGCCAGATGAGCAAGGAGGGGCCCACCGGAGAGATCCGAAGGGGGTGGAGTCCTCCAGCATCAACTGCCTCTTGCGCCAAGGGTATTAGGGGTCGCCGTTGCGGCGGGCGCACTCCTGGACCGTCCTGCCTGGACGACGGTGGGACGAGGGCTGCATCAAAGCCTGGCGGCTCTGGGAGGAGCTCGCCCTGGAATGACGGCGTCGTTGAAGGACACGTGCGCCGGATCAAGAGGTGCGGCACCTCCTTCAGGTAGCCGTCGGGCCCGCCGTGTGCGTCGACGGGCGCGGCCTGACGCCGACGGGCTCGGTCATCGCCGGGGCGGACCCGCCTGCACCGTGGTGTCGGTGTCACGGAGTTCGGCAAGCAACTCGCTCTGTCCGGCGAGCATTTCGGTAAGGATGCGTCGCGCGGCGCGCAGCAGGTCCGCCACGTCGCCGCCGGCGAGTGCGTAACTGACGGTCGAGCCGTCACGGACGGACACGACGATTCCGGACCGGCGGAGGACGGCGAGCTGCTGGGACAGGTTGGACGGCTCGATGTCGATCTCGTTCAGAAGTTCGCGTACGGGTACCGGGCCGTTCTGCAGCAGTTCGAGCACGCGGATCCGGGCGGGGTGTCCGAGCATGCGGAAGAACTCCGCCTTGGCCTGGTACAGAGGCACCTGCATGTGACAACACTCCCGCCCGGGTACGACGAATCCAAGGGCTACCGGCCAGACCTGCCGGTCTCTCCATGCCCAGCTCCTGCCATTCTTCCGCCTCCCGGCTCCGGCACGCCCCCCGGCTGATCACTTTCCGATGTGTCGAGTTGAAGAATCTTTCAACTCATGGGCGCACGAAGCCGGGAACAAGAAGGAAGGGCTAGAGCTCCAGTTCCGCTTCGATACGCTTCAGCTGGTGCCTGGCCATGGCCAGGTTAGCCCTGGCCTTGTCCAGTACGAGATACAGGAACAGGCCGTTGCTCCCACGGCCGCCCAGCAGCCGGATGAGGTGGTACTGGCTCCCGAGGGTGATCAGCACGTCCTCGATGTCGTCCCTGAGGTCCAGCATCTCCATCGTGCGGACCTTGGCGCGGATCACGTCGGTGTTCCCCGCCGCGGCCACCGACAGGTCGAGGTCCTTGCCCCCGCCCAGCGTTCCCAGCGCCATGCCGCTCGTGTAGTCGACGAGCGCCACCCCCAGACTCCCCTCGATCGAGGTCATCGCCTCCTTGAGAGACGTCTCCACAGTCAACATACGTACTCGCTCTCTGTGTTCGCGGCGGCCCGGCCGACCTCACTCCACAGCCGGATCTTGAGCAGACGCTACCCACTTACCGCGGGGTCGTCAGGAACATCGGGAATCCGGCCGGAATCCGTCCCCGTGATCCGGCATCCGACATCCGGCATCCGACCTTCCCGGGGGAGCTGCGAACCCGGACGCCCTCATCGTCCGACCTACGAGGAGAGACAGGCCGATCCTCTCCGCCCGGAACGTCCTGTCGCGAAGCGCGACTTTCATCGCACGTACAGGCGTCGATCACCCCCCCACCGTCAATTCTCCTCCGGAGGAGACCCCTTCTCTGCCACGCGAGTGACCCGGGCGTTCCAGACCCAGGGCTCCAGCGGCTCCTCCCACGTCACCTCGACGTCGAGCCCATGGACGGTGCGCGTGACTGCCGTCACGTTCGCGGCTGCCTGGTCCCGGGCGTCCCGCGGGTCGGCATGGACCGGCAGGTCCAGGCGCCCGCACACCATTCCACCCTCCACGGTGCGGAAACTGGCAACCCAGCCCGTGGACGTGACCATCAGAAGAATTCCCGCCGGAACACCGAAGGACGGTCGCTCCTTCTCCTTCTTGCGCCTCACCATGCCGCCATCCCACATCATCAGGTGCGGGGCATCGAAGCCGGGTGGATGCTTTCGAGGAGGGCGCCGACGAAGGGACGGAAAGCCCGCGCGCGCATCGGCCGTTGATGGCAGTCATGAGGCGGCCGGAAACTCAGGTGCCGCACTCGCCGCGCATCCCTACCCTCACTCCCATGCACCACGAATCCGCCCTGCTCAACGTCATCGACGTGGAAGCCACCTGCTGGAACGGACAGCCGCCACCCGGGTCCGTCAACGAGATCATCGAGATCGGCCTCACCGTCGTGGACGTGCCGGCCCGCCGACGTGTGTCCCGCCACCGCATCCTGGTCCGCCCGGCCCGGTCGACGGTGAGCGACTTCTGCACCGAACTGACCGGCCTGACCCAGGCAGAGGTGGACCGGGGCGTCACCTTCGCCGAGGCGTGCCGGATCCTCTCCGCCGAGTACGAGGCCGGGGTACGTCCCTGGGCCAGCTGGGGCGAGTACGACCGCCGGCAGTTCGCCCGGCAGTGCCAGGCCGACGGGGTCCAGTACCCCTTCGGGTACCCGACGGACCGCGACCACACCAATGCCAAGGCCGTGTTCACCGATGCCCACGGGCTCCGCAAGAGGCCCGGCATGGCCTACGCCCTGCGCATCGCCGGCCTGCCCCTCGAAGGCCGTCACCACCGCGGCGAGGACGACGCGTGGAACATCGCGGCACTCGTCCTCGACCTTGTGACCCGCGAGGCCTGGCCGACGACGGCCCCGCTCTCCTGAGGGCTGCGCCGTGGGGCGCAAAGGGCCGTGCCCTCGCGTGTGGGCAGCGGTCCCGAGCCCCGCTCAGGGTGTCTGACCGTCAGAAGCGTCGCCTCACCCCGTACCGCGACCCCGGCGCAGGGTGAACGCGGGACCCTCTTCCGGAGTGCCGCCTGCGTACTCGATCCCGACCCCCATGATGCGGCTCTGCCGACGACGCCCGGATCCAGGTAGCGTCAGCCCCAGGGGGAAGACATGAACTTCGACGAGAACGAACCGCAGTCTGTTCGCGAGGCGCGCTTCGCCGCAGAGCGGGCCAAGGCCAGGAGACTACGCAAGGCTGCGTCGCTCGACTCGCGGGGAGCACACCTCGGCGCGGCCGTCGTGACCATCGCCCTGGTTCTCCTCGGCTGGAACGGGAAGCTTGTCGCTCTGGGCATCGTCGGAGGAGTCTTCCTGCTCTGGTTCTCCGCAGCCCTCGCATGGGCGTACTCCGACGGGGACAACGGCCGACACGCACTTCAGCGGGCGTACAACGTCACTTTCGGGTGGGGCGAAGGGTTCTGAGCACCAAGACCGAACCAGAGGCGGCGATTCGACGTTCGACACGTTGAGGTCCGCTGGCCGGGGATGGCTCCATCAGCGGGCCCACAGCCTTGGCTGCTCTGCCGGCGGGCGCGCGGTGGGACCTCGCCCGCTGAGTCGGGGCGTGGGAGGGCCGCGTGAACGAGCAGCCTGTCCGAACGGTGACCTGATCCGAGGCGGCCAGGTCGTCCCGAGTAACTGATCCACGCACCCTGCAGCCCGCGCACACCCGCACTTCGTACCCTCTCGGGTCTTGCCCCTGTCCTGTGGGGAAGGGGTTAGCGTCCGGTCATGAATGCGTCTCACCACCTGGTACGTCTGGTCCGCCGCCCCGATGGATTGCCGGCTCCGGACGACTTCGCCTTGGTTCAAGCGCCGCTACCTCGTCCTGTGGCCGGGCAGGTACTCGTCCGTAACACTCACTTCCCGGACACGGTGGGAGGCGAATTGCTGACGGCCGCAGTCCACGCGGCGAACCGTGGTGCCCGGATCGCCCTGGTAGGCGCGCTGGACGGTCAGCTGTCCCCGGACCGAGCCGGCGGGAGTGCACCTGCCGTGCTCGACACCTACCGTCTGCTGACCAGGGGCATCACGATCGCCGGCTACAACGGCATGGACCACTTGGACGTCGAGGCCGAGTGGGAGAGGCGTTTCGGGCACTGGCTGAGGGCCGGAGACATCCACTTCCCGTACACCCCGGTCTCCGGAATGGAACGCGCCCCGGCCGCGTTGCCCGAACTGATAGCCGGCCGCTCCTTCGGGGCGTCCATCGTCGAGCTGTAAGACGAGACAGGACGAGACGAGACGAGACGAGACGAGACGGAGCGGAGTGGGACGGAAACGGGAGGGCAGTGGGCATGCGGATCGGTGAGGCCCCGCGTCCGCGTCATCCGAAGCCTCCTGGCGCTGGGCCTCACCCTGGAAGACATCCGCCGCCGCGCCCATCGACTGGAGCTCCTCGTCCAGGAACAGCCCTCAGCCTCCTGCGCCCGCGGCCCCGGCGGGTTCAGCGACGTCGTGGCCGATCGCCTTCAGGCCCTGGACGCGGAGATCGCACGCCTCACCCACCTGCGGCAGAGTCTCGCGGCGGCCGCACAAGGTTCACCGGGCGGCGCGTGCTCGCCGACCCCGCGCAACGACAGCGTGCCAGCTGGCGCCGGCCGCACCCATCCTCGTGGGAGCCGGGATACCCACGAGCCTCCGCCACGGCAGCTGTGGCAGCCTGCTGACATGCCATGGGAGCTACGAGAACACACAGGCCGTCACTACGCCGTCCTGTTCCGCTACGCCTTTGCCCGACGATGCCTGGTCCGTGGAGCTGAGCGAGGCTGTGCCTGCGTCTGCCACCGAGGGGGAACCTGAAGCATGTGAGAGAGACAAGCCATGACCGACGCCGTGCCCTCACGATTCCTGCGCCTCGTCCTACGCGTAGACACCTTCGCCAAGTCCCGGGCCGGGATCATGACACTGATTCCGGTCCTGCTCGTGCTGGTCACCGCCGCCACTCCCGCGGGCTTCGCGACCGCAGGCGTCCTTTTCGCCGTCTGCGTGCTCGCAGGTGTGGTCGGCCGCCGCTACGAGCGCTCCGACGAACCTCTTTCGCCCAGAACGGTCGCAGGTCAGCCGGGCGTACGTGGCTCGGGCGGCGCGGTTGATGCGATGAGTTGAGCAGCGTGCTCCATGCACGAGCGCCAGGCTTACCTGATCAAGGGCGTCATCGAAGCAGCTTCACATGCCGCGGGTGGCTACAGGCCGGACGCGGGTACGGCGCGGGTCCACTGCTCCTCGAACTCTTCCCGGGTGATCTCCTGGCCTGCCAACTCCGGGTCGAAGAAGTCGACGACCGGGGGGTTCAAGGGCCAGTCCTCGGGTCCGCTCCTTACGCTGCCGCTCCCGTCCTCAGCCAGTTCCACTTCGCGGGTCCGGCGCCCGTCCGATTCAACCTCCATGAGGTAGACCGGGCCGCCGTCGTCCTCGGCGTCCCAGTGACGCCGTATGTAGACGATGCTCCTGTCCGCGAGTGCGCCGAAGCCAGGAACTCCGCGCTGTACGTCGCGTTCGGCCCGCAGCTCGTCCAGACCTGGAGGCATGAGGGGGGCATCGATGTCGACTTCTTCGAGCTCGTGGCCCTCAGCCCAGGCCACCGAATCCTGCCTGGTGACAACCTCGGTCCACGCGAACGTTTCCAGGATCTCCCGGGCCGACCGCGCGTGGACCCACCACCATGAACCGCCCATCCCGTAGTCGTGCAGGACGAGGAACCGCATCTTGGCTGCGGGATTTGAAAGAGTCACAGGACCGGACCCTATCGGCCGGCTGCGCCACCCCCTGGCCGTGATGCCGTCGCCCTCCTTCTCGCGCTGGGGATCATCCCGTCGTGTCGCGCGGACGCGCAGGTTCAACAGCGCGGACGGGGCACCCCTGATGAGTAGTCAGGGTCGATTCAGGGTGGGAGCCGGGGTCATCCCTGTCGGCGCGGACACACCCGGGCGGACATGGTGGAACCACACACGATCACCGCTTCGAGAAGTGGAGTTTTCCCATGCGTCGCACTGCGATCCTTGTTCTGTCGGCAGCTCTGGCGTTAAGCGTCGTCGCACCCGCCCAGGCCACCCCCGACCGTCCGACCCCCGGGCTGGACCGGGCAGCACTGCGCGCGGCGATCGAACCGCGTCCGGGTGACAGCGCGGCCGGCGTAGTCGCGGAGGTACACAGGAACGGGGAAACGTGGCGGGGCGCGGCCGGGGACGTCGTCACCGGCCGGCACATCTCACCGCGCGCGCACTTCAGGATCGGCAGCGTCACCAAGACCATGGAGGCGGTGATCCTCCTCCAGTTGTCCGCCGAGGGCCGTGTCGACCTGGACGAGAGCGTCCAGCACTATCTGCCCGGCCTGCTGCCGGAGGACCGGTTCAAGGAGCCGATCAGCGTACGACAGCTGCTCGACCACACCAGCGGACTGCCGCACGACCTGGAGGGCGCGCCGGCCTCCACGCCGGACGAGGAGATAGAGCTGAGGCTCGACTACGTCACCTTCGACGAGGTGATCCGGAAGACACTCCGCCCCGAAGGCCGTCCGGGGCCGGGGCCGCACTTCAGTCCCGGCACTCGCCAGGAGTACAACTCCTTCGGCTACCGCATCGCAGGCAAGCTCATCGAGGAGATCACCGGGCACTCGTACCAGTACGAGGCGACCACCCGCATCCTCGAACCGCTGAACATGCGGGACACGCGACCCACGTTCCCGAACCGACCCACCCCCGTGCCCCGCCCGTACCTGCCCGGCTACCTGGCAAGCAACGGCGGAGACCTGGTCGACGTCAACGTGCAAGGCGGGCTGCCCGCCAGCATGACGGCGACAGCGGCGGATCTGGACCGGTTCATATCCGGCTTGTTCGACGGCCGACTGCTGCGCAAGGCGCAGGCGGCCGAACTGTTCACGGTTCCGAAGGGCGTCGATGGCAAGCCTCTGCCGTACGCGGACGGCTCCCACTGCAACACGGGTCCTGGCAAGGGAACAGCCTGTTTCAGCGTGGGGTTGATGTCCACACCGCTGCCTGACGGGACGCTCCTGTGGGGCAAGACCGGATCGGATCCGGGATACCGCAGTGGTGTCTTCGCTACCCGGGACCTGAGCTTGCGCGCGGTCTACGCGGTGGGCACCGCCGGACCCGTCGACGGCGTCCCTGCGGTCGCCCAACGACTGGCCCTCACGGCTTTCGGCAGCTGACCGGCACGGTGTGATGCCTGCCCGGTGTGCGAAGGGCGTCCGGAAGCCGAGTACTGCGCCGGTTGATTGTCACGCCGTGCATGGCCTACAGGGGCAGCACGTACCACTGCTTGGCAGACCGGGCACGCAGATAGAGACACCGGCCTCGGCCGACGGGGCGTGCGTACCCTTGGAGTGGTGATCCGTTGGGCATCGTGAGCACGGCTTCCTCGACCACGATGGCTTCATCGGGGGTCACATCGCAGTAGTGCAGTCTGTCTCTTCGTCCGGAGTCACGGGGACCACCGCCCAGGAGGAGGATCTGGTCGTCCTGAACCGCCAGACCAAGAGGGGATGCCACGGGGTTCTTCCGCACGTGGAGACGCCCGTTGGTCTGTGCTTCGAGGAGCGGGAAAGAGGGCCAGTAGACCGCCCAGGCAGCTGAGTCCACGACGTTGAGGGCGTAGACCGTGTCGATGTGCGCGGCATCCTCGGGAGGCCAGTACCCCCACTGGTGGTTACCCCCACTGTCCCATCGGGCCAGGCCGGCCGCGCTGATGGGATCGACGTAGACCCCTTCGTCGTAGTAGGCGCTCCACAGGTTGTTCCGGCGGTCCGCCATCATGAACTCCACCGCGGCACCCATGGCGAAGGTGCGGCGGGAACGGCCGTCACGACCGAAGATCTGAGCGTTGCGCTCCCCGGCGGAGCCGCTGCCCTGCAAGATCAGGCGGCCGTTGGGCAGAGCGTCGATGCGATACGGCCTCAAGGCCACGCCTCGCAGGATTCGCTCCTGCACTTCACCCGCTTCATGGACGACGACGAGTGCGTCGAAAGGCAGGCTCCGGGGCTGCGGACGGGCTCTCCCGTAAGGATTCGGCGGGAAGACCGCATCGGGACAGATCAACCACAGCGCCCTTCCCCACGCATCAACCGTGGAAGCGAGGACCCTCCGGTCGTCGTACTGCCGAGGCAACAGCGCATAGGGGCGCAGTGCCACCTTCTTCAAAGGACCACCTCGCGGGGGAAGGGATGCAGCCGGCCCATCCTCCCAGAGGCCGTCGACCCGGTGACGCGATGGGTGCTGACGGGCAGTGCCCGCGGGTGGGACGATCCACAGCGTGACCGGATGGATGCACCACACCCCGCGCTGGGTGGTCATATCGGTCTGCGGCATCGCAGCCGTCCTGCTCTTCGTCGGCGCTTCTGCGCACGTCAGCGACCTCGTCAGCCACGGTCTGCACCCCTACGACTGGGCACCGAGCTGGCTCAACCTCTACTGGTCGTCGCTGGCGCTGTTCGACGTGCTCGCCGCCGCGTTCCTGATCATGGGCAAACGCCGTGGAATCGACCTCGCCTGCACCATCATGGCGACCGACCTCGCCGCCAACTGGTACGCGGTCCACGGCATTCAGCACAGCAACCTCGCCGCCCAGCCAGGCCTTCAACGACTGACCGTCTTCGCCGCACTCGTCCTGGGAGTGACACCTTTCATCCGACGACACCTCACCGATTGAGATGACGTCCAAGGGCACCCACGGAGCGGCCGGAGTACATCCGCAGGACCGGCCCGGGAGTCAGAATCATCGCCGAGGGCGTCTTCCGTGAACGGTCAGTGACTCGCCGCTACCGATCACCATCCATCGCCTCACGGTCCCCACGTTCGTGTCGGGAACCTGCCGGAAACGGATCCGCGTACCTGTTGGACTGGTGGCTCCAGCGCGGACCGCGCATTCCGTCTTCCGTATGTGACGACCTCTTCAGGACGTGACCCGTGTCCACAGCGACCACCCCCTCCACCTCACCCCTCACGCCGCCCCCGGACCGCTCACCCTTCCGGGCTTGGTCAGCGGTGGTCTCCGTCATGTTGGGGATCTTCTCGATCGTCACCACCGAGATTCTGCCGATCGGCCTGCTGACCTCGATCGGATCGAGCTTCGCCGTCTCCGACGGGATGGCCGGCCTCATGATGACCATGCCCGGATTCCTGGCCGCGGTCTCGGCACCCCTGGTCACGGTGGCGACGAGGACGGCCGACCGGCGGACCGTGCTGGGGCTGTTCGTCCTCCTCCTGGCACTGGCCAACTTCATGGCCGCCCTGGCAACGAGCTACTGGCTGGTCCTGGTCTCCCGGGTCCTGGTGGGGATCACGATCGGCGGGTTCTGGTCCATCGGGGCCGGGCTGGCCGGGCAGCTGGTGCCGGCCCGTTCCGTGGGCCGGGCGAACGCGGTGATCTTCTCCGCGGTACCGCTGGGCTCCGTACTGGGGGTGCCGCTGGGCACGTTCGTCGGGGACGTAGCGGGTTGGCGGACCGCGTTCTTCCTCATGGGCGGCCTCACGCTCGCCGTCCTCACGCTGCTGCGCCTGGCCCTACCGCCGCTGCCTGCCTCCCGCCCGACGCGCCTCGGCGTCCTCGGCGGCATGCTGCGAAGCACCGACACGCGCATCGCCCTGGCGATGACCTTTCTCGTCGTACTCGCCCACTTCGGTACGTACACCTACGTCACGCCCTTCCTGGAGCAGGTGACCGGGGCGAGCGCGGGTCTCGTCACCGTCTGCCTGCTCGTGTACGGAGCCGCCGGCATCGCGGGCAACTTCCTCGGCGGAGCGGCCGTGGGGCGCCGACCGCGGGCCGCCTTCGCCGTGGCCGCCGCGATGATCGCCGGTACGGCCCTGCTCCTTCCTGTCCTCGGCCGGTGGCACGGGGGAGCGGTGGCGCTGCTGATCGTCTGGGGCGTCGCGTACGGAGCCGTACCGGTTTGCTCACAGACCTGGTTCGCCAAGGCCTCACCCCACACCCCCGAAGCGTCCTCCGTTCTCTTCACCGCGTCCTTCCAGGCCACCCTCTCCACGGGAGCCCTGGTGGGAGGAGCCGTCCTCGACCACTCCTCGCCCTCGACCCTCATGCTCCTGGGCGCCGCGACGGCTTCCCTCGCCGTCCCGCTGGCCTGGGCCCATGGGGCGAGGGGGCGGCCACGTCCTGGGAAGCCGTAGCGGGGAGCAGCGGGACGGCGACGCGCGGCAGCACCCATCTCGTCGCACCGGCCCGCTGGGACCGGCTTCGCGTGGGCCTTCCGATCGGGGGAGCCGGGGGCCCGTGCCGCGCGCACACCACCGACGGCCGCCGGCCGGATCAGCCGATGCTCCGAGTGGTGAAGGCCAGCACGCCTGTACGCGCTCTGGCCTCGCGGGTACAGACGTGCTTCACGTAGGTGTGGCTGCGGACCGGTTGCTGTAGGAGAAACCCCGGTGCGTGCCGGGGGCAGAACGGTCAGACTCACGGCATGACAGCGAGGATCAGCCGCATCAACCCCGATACGTTGCACGAGACCCCGGGCTATCACCACGTCACCGTGGTGGAGACTGGCCGAACGGCCTACCTTGCAGGGCAGTGCCCCCTCGACCAGGGCGGTTCTCTCGTCGGCCGGGGCTCGCTCGCAGTGCAGGTCGATCAGGTGGTCGTGAACGCACTCGCGGCCCTTGCGGCGGTGAATGCTCAGCCGCAGCACGTCGTGCGTTCGGTGATGTACGTACGGAGCGATGTCAGGGAGGACCTTGGTCTCGCCTGGCACCGGCTTACCACTTCCGCCCTCGGACCGGCCTTCACGTCCGCCAGCACGCTCCTGGGGGTTGCGCAGCTGGGCTTCGCGGGGCAGCTGGTCGAGGTCGACCTGACCGTCGCGCTGCCCGACTGAGCGGCCTCGCAGCACGGTGGATTCCTGCAACCACCCTGCCACGAATGCCTGGAGCCTCGTCGTGTCACTGCCCGGAGCCCGGGCCGACATGGCCCCCGGCCCTGGCCCCGGCACCTGCGCGCGGGACGAGGCCGGAGCCGGGCGCCCCAGCCACGCCCGCCCGCAACAGGCGATCGTGGTGCGCCGACGCTCGTCGGACAAGCGCGGTCGCCCGCTGCCGCTGGCGGTCTCAGTGCGTCGGGCGGTAGGTCGCGATGATGACGCCGCTGCTGGTGGGCTGGGCGCTGACCAGTTCCAGCTTCTTCAGCGGGGAGTTGTCGGAGAACAGCTTCTTGCGGCCTTCGCCGGCGACGACCGGGTGGATCAGCAGCACCAGCTCGTCCAGCAGGTCCTGCTCCAGCAGCGAGCGCACCAGGGTCGGGCTGCCCGCGACGGTGATGTCCTTGCCCTCGCCCGCCTTGAGCTCCTTGACCGCGGTGGCCAGGTCGCCCTTGACCAGCGTGCTGTTGGACCAGTCGTCGACGCTGTCCAGCGTGGAGGAGACGACGTACTTCGGCGACCCGTTGATCCACTGGGCGAAACCGGCGTCCTCACCGCTGGTCACCGTCGGCCAGTACCCGGCCCACTCGGTGAACGTCACCCGTCCCAGCAGAATCGTGTCGCACGTCTCCAGGGTGCCGGCCAGCGCCGCGCCCATCTCCTCGTCGAACGCGAACTGCCACTGGTCGGGGGACTGGGCGACACCGTCGAGCGAGACGAACAGGCCCGAGACGACCTTGCGCATGATTCCTCCATCACGATTCCCGGGGGGCGAAGTGCCCCCGCTGGGCTACGTCAGGAACACTACGAGCGCGCCAGAGGTCAGGTCTTGTACAGAAGCGACAGCGGCTCCGCCGTGTCCGGTACGGAGAGCTGCGTGGCGGTCCTCCCGACGTACCGCTTCAAGGAGCGCGCCAGGTGAGGCTGGTCGAAGTACCCCAGCAGGTGGACGACCTCCTGGGCGGGCACCCCCTCCTGGATCAACACCGCTGCCTGGCGGGCCCGGTGGATCTGCCGGACGGCCCCCTGGTTCTGCCCGGTCGCCGCGATGAAGCGCCGTTGAAGGGTGCGGTCGGAGACGTCCGGAGGGGCGCCGCCGAGTACGGCGGGCACGACCGGGTCCAGGTCCACGATGCCCTCGCGCACCATCCGCCGGACGAACGCCTCGGCATTGTCGTAGTCGGGGACGTGCCAGGCCGATCCCTTCAGCCACAGCGAGCGCCGTGTCACATCGGGGATGGCCGCGCTGCCGCCCACCAGCGTGCTGACCGGAATGTGCGGCATCGACGTGCCCAGCGCGAAACTGATCCCGAAGAACACGGCGTCCCCGGGGACCGGCGCCTGGCTCGCCGTCGGCTCCGGACCCAGCACAGCCGCCTGCACCTCACCCCGGTGCTCCCAGAACACCAGCTCCCAGTGCGATGTCGCGACCGACATCATTCCGCTGACGTCCTCGCTGCGGCTGCGCCACACCCGCTCGATGTGCGGCAACTCCGACGGTCGGCTCTCTATCACCAGCCCCAATGCGGTCTCCCCTTTGACACAGACATCGCCCGCCCGGAGCCGCCAGTCTGGCACGGGCAAGCCATTCGCTGAGTGGACGCTTTGGCCTTTGGCGTGCGACGGGGGGACAAACCGGCAGGGAGATCGTTCGGCTGCGGGACTTGGCAGTGATGCTGACCGCTGCCCGGCCGCCCGACCCGGGTTGGTCGGCGGAGTCCTCCAGGACGCGCGCACGGCACGCATCGCGCGGCCTTGGGTGGCCGATTTCGCAGAGCGCCATCAACGCGGGGAACACGAGGCCGGCGCAGCCCCGCGTTGCCCCGGCCGGAGGGGCGTGGGGCATGGTCATTCCGGGTCGCGGACCACCTCCACTGCCTCCCGCACGTCCGGGTCGGGGTCTCCGGCGAGGCCGTCCAGCAGCTCGGCGACACCAGGGGTGGACCAACGGCCGACCGCCCACACCAACGCTTCCCGCACCCCGGGGTCGGGGTGGTGGGCGAGGCGGCTCAAGCGGGAGAGCGGACCGCGCCGGCGCATGCCGAACCAGTGCAGCGCCTCGCGCAACGCCACAGGGTCCCCGGGATCACCGGCCTCGACGCGGGCGAGCAGCACCTTGACGGGCGGCGGCGGACCGTCCAGGGGATGCGGCAGGCGCTCACGCAGGCGCCGCGACCCGTACCCACCCCGCACGCGGCACCCGTCACAGGTGCAGGGACGTACACCGTGTGCGTCCGGCAGGTACCGCCAGCCCGCAACCTGGGGTGCGGTGCGGACCCGGTGCACTTCACGCGGGCGGATCGCCCGGGGGACGAAAACTTCCCACCCTCGCGGGTCCTCCAGTGCCGCGATCCGCCGCACCGCCTCCGACGCGGAGACGATGGACTGGGCACCGCGCGCCCGGTCGGAGTACCGCCCGACCAGCACCTCCTGGGTGTCGTCGAGCCGCATATGGACGGCCACGAGCCCGCCCCGACTGCCGAACCGGGCCAGCTCGCGCAGCCATTGATGGGTGTGCGTGTACGACGGCAGGACCGGGAAGCAGTAGACCCCACGGGCACCGCCCTGCCCGTGGCCGACAGCCCGGATCCCGGACCGCCGGATGCGCGGCGCGTTCGCCGCCGAGGTCAGGTGTACGAACATCGCCATGACAGGTGATCGTAGGGCCTTGAACGGTGGGCCCCGGCTGGGAGCGCCCGGCGCCAAGGCAGGGGACCGGTGGCGGGAACGGTGCCGGGATGTCGTCGGCAGGATTCTCCACCGGGTGCGGAACGGGGTGCAGTGGGCACGAGCCGCGCGATGTGACCTCCTAGGCTGCTGGCCCAATGGACGTGGATCTCGAAACCTTGGCGTGGCACGCCAGGAGCAGGGGTGGACTTCACCTGCGGACCGTGAAGGTGCTCCTGGAGCACGGGCAGCTGGAGGTGGTGATCCGAGCGGCCGTCGAGCGGGGCGACTGGGTCTGCGCCCAGGAGTCCGTACGGGAGCTGTGTGCGGCCGGGGAGTTCGAGCGGGCGGAGGGCGTGATGGCCCCGTTCGTGGCGCTCGGCTGGCGGCCGGCGGTGTGGGAGACGGCCCGGATCCTGGTGCGGGCGGGCCAGGTGAAGCAATGCTCCCGCTGTTTCTCATGGCGGTGCCCACCGCGGAAGGACGGCTGGCAGGTCACCGACTTCGCCGACGTCGGACGGCCCAGCCTTGCGAAGCTCGTCCAGCAAACGGGGACACCAGCCGTCGTAGCGTTCTTCCTCGACAGCGACGTGGGTTTCATCGAGGCCCTCACTCCGGACGGCATGAGCTGGGAGGGCCTGCTCAACCGCCGGTTGGCGACGAGCTACGAGATACCTTTGGAACAGTTCCCCGTCGAACCCGCCGTGGCCGGGGCGGTCGCCTGGTCGGCCGCCGCGGGACTGACGCCCGACGAGGAAGCCATCCGGCAGACGCTTGCCGGGTCGGCGCTGTTCGCGGAAGAACTCTTCTCAGCCCTCCTGGTCGCCCTGGGACTGCCCGGCGCAACCTAGTCTTCACAGGGCCAGGCCTTGGGGGGACTGCGTGAGCGGGAGGACGCGGGCGCGCCCCCTCGCCTATCGTGCCGCCCATGGTGATCGCCAGAGTCGTGCTGTTCCTGCTCGGTGCGGGGGCCTAGTACTTGGTCTACTCGTACATATCCGTGCTCCCCAGCGAACGACGTAAAGCGAAGCAGTTGCTGAGCCTCGAGGAGGACGGGATCGAGGTGCAGGCCCGCCTGGTGGCCCTGACACACGCGCCGGGAGACCGCACTGCCGCCGCCGTCTTCTCACTCGACATCCCCGGGGGCGACACCGTCCGACGGAGAGAATCCGTGCCGTTGACCTCTGAGCTGCGGGTCGGCGACCCCTACCCCGCCATCCGCCACCCTCAGTTCCCCGAGCGCATGTGGACAGGCGACCGGGCATCCCTGGAGCGCTCGCGCCGGCACCACGAGAACGCGCCCCGCAGCGCGCTGCGTTGGTCGGCCGGCGCCGTCGTCATCGGGACGCTCCTGGTCCTGACGGCCATCGCCATCTGAGCGGTGAGCCAGCCGAACGGCGTGGCGGGCGAAGCGCCGGCCGTCGTCTTCGACCCGATCCGCCTCGGCGGCGGGCGGGGTGGAGGCTACGCGGTGAGGCTGTCCGCTGCCAGGGAGTCCGCCGGCGGCAGCGTCACAGAGCCGACAGGGGTGCTCAGGTATCGGTGGCCAGCGTCCACTCGGGGCTGTACGGCCCGTACGACGCGTTCCCCTGCTCGTCCTCCTCGACCTGTGTGCCGGTGTCGTCGGTGAGCCAGTAGCGCTCCGCCTCCGCTTCGTCGTCCCAAAAGCCCTCGAAGCCGTCCGGGCCGGTGATACGGGCACGGGTGTACGGCGCCCAGTCGTCGCCCTTCGACTTCCACAGCTGGAATTTCACCGGCCGGCCGAAGTCCGCCGGCACGGCGATGGTGTACGTGTCCGTGCTGCCCGCCTCGAAGTCGTCGTGGTCAGGGGTGTCGAGGACCGTCCACGGTGACGTGCGGCCCTGTGCGTCCGTCAGACGGCCCTGCACGTCGCAGTCCGTGCCGGCACCTTCCTCGTCGGAGGTCCGGATGGTGATGTGGTAGCTGCCACCCCGCGTTCCGGCCCCGCCCGTTGCCGGCGCTTCGCTCGGCGCGGCCTTCACGCTCTCCTCGTCCGCTGCCGCCGCCGCTGCCGCTGCCGCTTCCGGGACGTCTCCGTCCCGGCCAAGTACGAGTCCGCCGACCGACAGGCCGACGCCCGCACACGCCAGCAGCACGGCGCCGGCGACCGCTGCGCGGGCGGGACCTCGGCGAGGCCGGGCGGGGCCGGAGACGGACGGGTGCGGGTCGTCGATCCGGGGCAGGGGCCTTGTCGTCGTCACCTCGTCGGGCAGAGGGGCGGAAGCGGCGACAGGCGTCGAGTGCGGGAAGCGCGGAATGACCTCCGTGACCTCCGGGTCATAGCCCCGCGGCCACTGGCCCTGGCCTGCACTGTGCCGAACATCCATCACCGAACCCCCGTACCACTGGATCGCGTCAAAACACCGGGGAGGGTAACCGACGGTCACACCGGCGTGATCGGCATGACCATCCTTCGGACCCGAGTCCAGGTCGGCGGCGTTGCGTAGCCGCCAGAGCCAGACGCACCTTCTGACCGTCGTCGTCGCGATGGGGCCCTGGAGTTCCTGGAGCCGGAAGACCTGGAGGAACTGGCTGCCGCCGGAGAGATTGGTCCCGTTCAGCCGAGCTTCGAACCGTTCTGATCGTACGAACTGCTCAAGGTGCAGTGGCAGCACTCAGCCTTTGCCGGCACGAACGATCGGCAAGTGACGGTTGCTCCGTGTGGGAAGGCGCTGTCGCAAGGTCCCGGATGCGGCGTCGTGCCATCTCCTAGGGGTCCGTCGTGCGTCCGTCATCCCCAAGTGGGACGGCGGGACCCGACTCAAGAGGGAGGACTCATCCGGCCGTCCGGGACGACACTGTGTAGTAGAGCAATCTCGCTCTGTCACCAGGCCGAATGGGAGGCCACCGTGTCAGAAACCCCCGACCTCGATCCCAAGACGTTCTCCGGATGGGTTGTAGCCGTGGCGGGAGGGTGGGCGACGATCGCTGTCGCCGGCTCCGCCGCGCTCGTGGCGCAGGGAGTGGCGACCCTCGCGGGGCGGGACGGGGAGAAGGCGTTCGACGCCGTCTTCGACCCGGCCGCCAAGGTGCTGAACATGGGCATCGAGACCGCCGACAAGTACAACGAGACGATCGTCAAGGCCGGGATCAGCGCTGCCATAGCCGCCATCGGCCAGCGCTCCAGCCAGAACTGACGGGCACCCGCCGACTCGCCCGCTGACCCACACCATCACACGCCAAGGGCGGCACCCCAGCACGGGGTGCCGCCCCTTCACCGTTCCCGGCCGGGTAACCACCAGGAAACCCGATCGTGGGCACCACATACGTGGGTCGGGGGACGCCGGTACTGCTTCGCTATCTGCTCCGACGGTGGTTGGCGGTGTCAGCGTCTCTACCTCGCCCAGCACCGGAGAGTTCGCCGATCGGCGCGAGCGTGTGTCCGCCGTCGCCCGCACACCACCACACGGCCGCGCCGTCTCGCTCCGAGCCGTGGGTGCCGAGGTCGTGTCGGGGGCACACCGGCCAGACCCGCCAGGTCCGTTCGAGCAGGCTCTCCTGGATCAGGATCGCCAAGTTGGCCAGTGCCGTGGTCGGCTCGTCGCACATACTCGGCAGGACGGGGCCGCCCCAGCCGAGGCGTTCGCCGTTGGCGAGGCGGACACCGGCTCCCACCGGGAACCAGTCCTCCAGGACCTCGATCTCCGGTTCGCCCTGGATCTCACGTGTGGCCAGGTCGCGGGCCACGATCCGCAGCGCGGCGCGCAACGTCTCCAGCCGTTCGGGCGCGAGGTCGAAGCCGGGATCGAAGTCCACGTCGTCCAGGATGCGCCGGGCCAGGGCGGTCATCTCCGCCGGTGACACGTCGGCCGGGTTCCGCTCGACGACCTCCAGGACGGCTTCGGTGCGGTGGGACCAGTCGAGTAGTTCGCAGGCGAGGGCGACCACGTCCTGCGGGTCGAGGTTGTCCTCGCGCAGCCCGAGGTAGACCTTCCGCGCCAACTCTGCGGTGTCGCTCACCGGCCCAGTATCGCCGCGCAATGCGGCTCGCGCGCCATCGCGCCGGTGGCACTGCGCCGCTCGCCTGGGCAGTTGTGCGCTGGCGTGCCAACTCCTGGGCGCAGGAGGTCAACGAGGGCGGCCGGGGCGCTCGTAGCTTGAAGGAGTGCCGAGCCGCCGAGGCGGCGGGCACGCTATCGAGCCCCTCGAAAGGACCCCTCATGTTCGACATCACCCAGGTGCAGGCCGCCCCGAGCGCCGACCTGCTCACGCCCGACAACTCGGTCATGCTCTTCGTGGACCACCAGCCGCAGATGTTCTTCGGCACCGGCAGCGGCGACCGTGCCGCGATCATCAACAGCACCGTCGGTCTCGCCAAGGCGGCGCGGGCGTTCGACGTGCCGGCCGTCCTGACCACGGTCGCCGCCGAGTCGTTCTCCGGGCCCCTGCTGCCGCAGCTCGCCGAGGTGTTCCCCAAGAACGAGGTCATCGACCGCACCACCATGAACGCCTGGGAGGACGAGGCGCTCGTCGCGGCGGTCAAGGCGACCGGGCGCAAGAAGATCATCCTGTCGGGTCTGTGGACCGAGGTCTGCCTCGTGCTGCCGGCGCTCTCCGCGCTGGAGCAGGGGTACGAGGTGTACGTCGTCTCGGACGCCTCCGGCGGCGTCAGCCCGGCCGCCCACGAGCACGCCGTCCAGCGGATGATCGCCGCCGGCGCGGTGCCGGTGACCTGGGTCCAGGTGCTGCTGGAGCTCCAGCGCGACTGGGCGCGCCAGGAGACGTACCCCGCGGTCATGGAGATCGTCAAGGCCCACGCGGGCGCGTACGGCCTGGGTGTCGTGTACGCGCAGAGCGTCATCGGCGCGCACGCGGCGGGCTGACCCCCGTGGACACCGGCATTCTGATCCTGCGTCTGCTGGTGGGCCTGCTCGTCGCCGGCCACGGTGTGCAGAAGGTCAGCTCGCACCTGGGCGGCAAGGGGCTCGAAGGCGGTACGGAGGAGTTCCGCGCCGACGGCTTCCGCGGCGGTGCCCTCACCGCCCTGGCGGCGGGCGCGGGCCAGATCGGATCGGGCCTGCTGCTCGCCGCCGGCCTCCTGACCCCGCTCGCCGCCACCGGTGTCATCGGGGTCATGACCGTCGCCCTCACCGTGAAGCGGCACAACGGCCTCTGGGTGCAGAACGACGGGTACGAGTACCCGCTCGTCCTCATCGGCACCGCCGCCGCGCTCGCCGCCACGGGTCCCGGCGACCGGTCCCTCGACGCGGCTGTCGGCCTCACGCCGTACCCGCTGTGGTGGGCCGCCCTCGCGATCCTGGCCGGCCTCGGCAGCGGACTCCTCACCCGGCTCGTCCTGCACCGCCGCACCCCGACCGCCCCGGCCGCGCCGCAAAACGCCGTCCGCGGCGAGCGCTGACCGCCGTCCGCGGCGAGCACTGACCGCGAGACGCACAGACCGGGTCCGGCCGCTCCGCGCCCCCGACCGGAGGGCCGGACCCTCCCAGCTTCCAGGAGAACCCGATGGAGAACACCGTCACCGCATCACCGCACGGCGGCGGCCAGCCGCTGCTGCACCAGAAGGGTGCCGAGACCCAGCCGTACGGCACGCTCAAGCAGCTGCCGATCGGCCTCGGTCACGACACCCGCATGTACGCCTGCCAGCGGCTGAACCGCGTACTCGCCGACACGCAGATCCTGTACTCCCTCTACAAGAAGCACCACTGGCTCATGCGCGGGGCGACCTTCTACTCGCTCCACCTCATGCTGGACAAGCACGCGGAGGCCCAACTGGCCATCGTGGACGCGCTGGCCGAGCGGATCCAGAGCCTCGGCGGCGTCGCCGTCGGAGACCCGCGCCACGTCGCCGAACTCACCACCGTTCCCCGGCCGCCCGACGGTGTGGAGCCGGTCCCCGTCATGCTGTCGCGGCTCCTCGACGCCCACGAGCGGATCCTGATCGACGCGAGGGACGCCGCCGCCCGGATCTCGGCGGAGGGCGACGAGGGCAGCGCCGACCTGCTCGTCTCCGAGGTCGTCCGCACCGGCGAGGCGCAGGTGTGGTTCCTGGCCGAGCACCTCGTGGACACCCCGCTGGTGCACGCCTGATGGAGGACGCGTACGACGTCGTCGTGGTCGGCGGCGGGCCGGGCGGTGAGGTCACCGCCGACCGGGTCGTCCGGGCGGGGCTGACCGCCGTCATCGTCGAGGCCGAGGCGGTCGGCGGCGAGTGCTCCTACCGTGCGTGCGTGCCGAGCAAGGCCCTGCTGCGGCCCGGTGCGGCCCTGGAGGCCGCACGGTCGGTCGACGGGGCACGTCAGGCGGCGACCGGCGCGCTCGATCCGGCGCAGGTCCTGGCCCGCCGCGACCGGTTCACCGGCCGTGGGGACGACACGGGCCAGGCCGACTGGCTGCACGGCGCCGGCATCCCCCTCGTACGGGGGCATGGCCGGCTCGCCGGAGAGCTCCGGGTCGAGGTGACCCGGGCCGACGGTACGGTCCGCACGCTGCGGGCCCGGCTCGCGGTGGTTCTCAGTACGGGCACGGACCCCGCGGTCCCCCCGGTCGACGGGATCGACCGCATCGGTGTGTGGACCAACCGGCAGGCCACCACGGCCGACGCGATGCCCGAGCGGCTCGTCGTCGTCGGCGGGGGAGTGGTGGCCTGCGAGATGGCCACCGCGTGGCGCTCGCTCGGCTCGTCCGTCACCCTGCTCGTCCGCGACCAGGCCCTGCTGACCGGCTGGGAGCCGTGTGCCGGCGAAGAGGTCACCCGCGGTCTGACCGGTATGGGTGTCACGATCCGCTTCGGAACCTCGGCGACCAGGGTCGCCCGTGACGGGGCCACCCGCGCCGTGACCGTGGAGACCGACGACGGCACCGGTCTCGTCTGCGACGAGGTGCTCGTCGCGGTCGGGCGCCGCCCGCGTACCAGGGACCTCGGCCTGGAGACCGTCGGTCTGCCTGCCGGAGACTGGCTGCCGGTCGACGACACGTGCCGTGTCACCGCCCTCGACGGAGATTGGCTCTACGCGGTCGGAGACGTGAACCGCCGTGCGCCGCTGACCCACATGGCGAAGTACCAGGCGCGTGCCTGCGCGGCGGCGATCGCCGAGCGGGCCGCCGGCCGCCCCGCGGACCCGGGTGCCGGTCGGGCCTGGAGCGCGGGGGCCGACCACGTCGCCGCCCCGCAGGCCGTCTTCACCCGCCCCGAGATCGCGAGCGTCGGCCTCACCGAACGCGCGGCACGCGAAGCGGGTCTCGCGGTACGCGCCGTGGAGTACCGGATCGACGACGTCGCGGGAGCAGCGCTGCACGCGGACGGCTTCCGCGGACACGCCAAGCTCGTCGTCGACGAGGCGCGGGGCGTCGTCGTCGGCTGCACACTCACCGGCCCGATGGCGACCGAGCTCATCCACACCGCCACCGTCGCCATCGTCGGGGAGATCCCCCTGGAGCGCCTGTGGCACGCCGTGCCCGCCTTCCCGACGGTCAGCGAGGTCTGGCTGCGGCTCCTGGAGGCGTACGGCCTCTGAGCCGCCTCCGCCTTCTCCGCCGCGCCCTGCTCGCAGCTCCACCACCCGACAAGGAAACGTTCATGCTCACCACGAAGCGCTCCCTCGCGCTCGTCCTCGCCCTGCCCGCGACGCTGGCCACCCTGATCGGTGCCGCACCCATGAGCGGCCCGCCCGCCGACGGCATCGCTGCCGCCGACGACCACCGGCGGGCTCCCAAGCCCACCGTCGTCCTGGTCCACGGGGCGTTCGCGGACGCGTCCAGCTGGAGCGGCACGATCAAGCGGCTGCGCCGTGCGGGCTACCCCGTCGTCGCCACCGCCAACCCGTTGCGTGGTCTCGCCCACGACACCGCCTACCTCCGCGGTGTGCTCGCCGGCGTGGACGGACCCGTCGTGCTGGTCGGCCACTCCTACGGCGGCGCCGTCATCAGCGGAGCGGCCGTGGGCGACGGCCGCGTGAAGGCGCTCGTCTACATCGCCGCGTTCACCCCCGACAAGGGCGAGAGCGCGGCCCAGCTGGCCGCCAAGTTCCCCGGCTCCACCCTCGGCGAGACGGTGAACCCGCAGCCGTACCCGCTGCCCGGCGGCGGCACCGGCACCGAACTCGTCATCGACCAGGCCACGTACCACCGCCAGTTCGCCGCCGACGTCCCCGCCGCCGACGCGGCGGTCATGGCCGCGACCCAGCGCCCCGTGGCCACCGCCGCGCTGGAGGAGAAGGCCGGCGAGGCGGCGTGGAAGACGATCCCGTCCTGGGCGTTGATCGCCACCGCCGACAAGAACATCCCGCCGGCCGCCGAACGGTGGATGGCCCGGCGTGCCGGCTCGCACACCACGGAGGTGGCCGCGTCGCACGCCGTGCCGGTGTCCCGCCCGGCCGTGGTCACCGACGTGATCATCGACGCCGCGCGTGCCACCCGCTGAGCATCCGACCTCCCACTCGTACGACCAACGAAGGAAACCCCTCATGCCGAACCGTCCGACCCTCGAACCCGCCGCCCAGGCGTTCGCCGACGCCACCGCCGCGCCGCCGTACCTCTACCAGATCCCCGTCGCGGACGGCCGCAACGCCGTGGACGGCGTCCAGAACGGTGAAGGTGTTCCGCTCGCCGACGTCGACGAGGAGTGGATCACCGTCCACGGCGGCCCGGCCGGCGACGTCCGTGCCCGTGTCGTCAGGCCTCGCGGCGCCACCGGCCCGCTCCCCGCCATCCTCTACATCCACGGTGCCGGCTGGGTCTTCGGCAACGCCCACACCCACGACCGGCTCGTCCGCGAACTGGCCGTCGGTACGGGGGCGGCCGTGGTCTTTCCCGAGTACGACCTCTCGCCCGAGGTCCGCTACCCCGTCGCCATCGAGCAGAACTACGGCGTCGCCCAGTGGATCGCCCGCGAGGGACACGCGAAGGACCTCGACGGCACGCGGATCGCCGTCGCCGGTGACTCGGTCGGCGGCAACATGACCGCCGCCCTCACCCTCATGGCCAAGCAGCGCGGCGACGTGACGCTCGTCCAGCAGGTCCTCTTCTACCCGGTCACGGACGCGAACTTCGACACCGAGTCGTACCACGCCTTCGCCGAGGGCTACTTCCTGCGCCGTGACGCCATGAAGTGGTTCTGGGACCAGTACACGACCGAGGAGGCCGAGCGCGCGCAGATCACCGCCTCGCCGCTGCGCGCCACCACCGAGCAGCTCGCCGGCCTGCCGCCCGCCCTGGTCGTCACGGCCGAGGCCGACGTCCTGCGCGACGAGGGCGAGGCCTACGCGGCGAAGCTCCGTGCCGCCGGAGTCCCCGTCACCGCCCTGCGCGTGCAGGGGGTCATCCACGACTTCGTGATGCTGAACGCGCTGCGCGACACGTGGGGCGCGGACCTCGCCATCGACCTCGCCGTCGACACCCTGCGCAAGGCCCTCGCATGACCGGGCCGTCTCCGAGCATGCCCGTCGCCGGCCTCGTGCCCGCTCCGCGGCAGGAACAGGCGCACGCAGACCTCCTCGTGCGCAACGCCAAGGTCTTCACCGGCGACCCCGGACGCCCCGACGCCCGCGCGGTCGCGATCCGCGCCGGCAAGGTCGCCGCCCTGGGCGACGACCACGAACTGGCCCACCTCGTGGGGCCGGGAACGAAGGTCGTCGACGCGCTCGGCCGCCGGGTCGTCCCGGGCCTGAACGACTCGCACCTGCACGTCATCCGAGGCGGCCTGAACTACGTCCTGGAACTGCGCTGGGACGGGGTGCACAGTCTCCGCCACGCCCTCGCCATGCTGCGCGAGCAGGCCGGACGTACGCCCAAGGGGCAGTGGATCCGGGTCGTCGGCGGCTGGACCGCGGAACAGTTCGCCGAACGCAGGATGCCGACCGTCGCCGAGCTGAACGCCGCCGCCCCCGACACCCCCGTCTTCGTCCTGCACCTGTACCAGTCGGCCATGATGAACCGGGCCGCCGTACAGGCCGCCGGATTCGCCCGTGACACCCCCGACCCGCGCGGCGGCCAGATAGTGCGGGGCCGGGACGGCGAACCCAACGGGGTCCTGCTCGCGGCGCCCAGCGCCCTCATCCTGTACTCGACCCTGGCGAAGGCGCCGACGCTCGACGAGGCCGACAAGCGGACGTCGACGCGGCACTTCCTGCGCGAGCTGAACCGCTTCGGCCTGACCTCGGCGGTCGACGCCGCCGGCGGGTTCCAGAACTTCCCCGACAACTACGCCACCGTCGTCGACCTCGCCAGTTCGGGGGAGCTGTCGCTGCGGATCGCCTACCACCTGTTCCCGCAGACGGCCGGCCAGGAGCTCGCCGACCTCAAGCGCTGGACCGAGATGGTCAGGCCCGGCGACGGGGACGAGTGGCTCCGGCTCAACGGCGCGGGCGAGAACCTCACGTGGGCCGCCGCGGACTTCGAGAACTTCTCCGAGCCCAGGCCCGAGCTCGCCGCCGGGTACGAGACCGAATTCGAGAGCGCCGTCCGGCTCCTCCTCGAGAACGGCTGGGGCTTCCGCCTCCACGCGACCTACGACGAGACGATCCGCCGCGACCTGGCCGTCTTCGAGAAGCTCGCCGCGGAAGGACTCTTCCCCGGCGGCAACCGCTGGCTCTTCGACCACGCCGAGACCGTCTCCGGCGACAGCCTGGACCGGATCGCGGCCCTCGGCGGAGCCCTGTCCGTCCAGAACCGCATGTCCTTCCAGGGCACCGCCTTCCGCGACCGATACGGTGCCGAGGCCGCCGCCCACACCCCGCCGGTCCGGGCCATGCTCGACCGGGGCCTGACCGTGGCCGCCGGCACCGACGCCACCCGCGTCTCCTCGTACAACCCGTGGGTCGCACTCCACTGGCTGGTGACCGGCCGCACCGTCGGCGGCACCGCGCTGTACCCGGCGGGCAACGTGATCAGCAGGGAGACCGCGCTCGGCCTCTACACCCGGGGCGGTGCCCGACTCACGGGCGAGCAGGACGTCAAGGGAGCCCTGCGGGAGGGTTTCTACGGCGATCTCGCGATCCTGTCCGACGACTTCCTCACCGTGCCCGAGGGGGTCATCCCCGACATCGAGTCCGTCCTCACCGTCGTCGGCGGCCGCATCGTCTACGCCTCCGCCGAGTACGAGGGTCTCGACGAGGCCGTTCCGCCGGTCACGCCGGAGTGGAGCCCCGTGGCCCACTTCGGCGGCTACCAGAGCGGCGCCCGCCAGGCGTCGGCCGTGGCCGAGGCCGTCGCCGAGTCCGAGCAGCACCGCCGGTGGCGCGTCGCGCGCGGCTCGGTTCCCGGGGCGACGCCGTCCTTCGTCGACCCCTGCTTCGACCACTGAAAGCGAGATCCCCCGATGTCCGCAGCCTCCCCCGCCGCCGAAGGCGGCGACACCCCGGCGCCCCCGCCGGACGTTCCCCCGGAGCGCCGTTTCGAGCCGGACCTCCGGGCGATGACGCGGATCAACCTCCGCCCCATCGCCTCGCCCATGCCGCTCGGCTTCTTCACGATAGCCATCGCGTCCGTGATGACCGGCTGCCTCCAGCTCGGGTTCTTCGACGAGGCGGCCCGCGCGGCCGTCGCCTTCACCGTGCTGCCGGCCTTCGTCCTCCAACTCCTGGTGAGCGTCCTGGCCTTCGGGGCGCGCGACGTGATCGCGGCGACGCTGATGGCGGTGTTCGCCGGCAGCTGGCTGCCCTACGCGCTCGTCATGCTCACCGGCGCGGCCGACGGGCTTCAGGTCCTCGGCGTGTTCAACCTGATGCTCCTCTTCTTCGGGGCGCTCATGACCGCGGTGACCCGGCCCAAGCGCGCACTGTGGTTCGTCCTGGCGTTCTCCCTGCCTCGGTGGGCGGCCACCGGCCTCGCGGGCATCACCGGCGCCGAATGGCTGACGCGCACGTCCGGCACGCTCGGTCTCGTGGTGGCGCTCGTCGCGATGTACACGGCGTTCGCCCTGATGCTCGAGGACATGCGCAGCGAGCAGGTCCTGCCCATCGGCCGCAGCGGCCCCGCCCACCTCGCGGTGGAAGGCGACCTGGCCGTCCAGCTCCGCAACCTGGAACGCCAGGCGGGCGTGCGCCGCACGCTCTGACCGTCCCCACTCACTCCGTCACGTCACGACCGAACAGGAGCAGCCATGGAACCGCATGTGAGGGACCAGCCCGAGAGGTCCCGGTACGAGATCCTCGCCGGCGACGACGGCACCGAGATCGCCGGCTTCGCCGAGTACCACCTCTCCGAGGGCGAGATCGCCTTCATCCACACGGAGATCGACGACCGCTTCTCGGGCCGGGGCCTGGGCGGCCTGCTCGCCCGCGGGGTCCTCGACGACGCCCGGGCCCGGGAGCTGCGCGTCCTGCCCTACTGCCCCTTCATCCGCGGCTGGATGGGCAAGCACCCCGAGTACACCGACCTGGTGCCCGAGGCGAGACGCGCCCGCTTCGGCCTGTGAGCCACCACCCCCGCGTTGGAGGAGGCCGAAGGCCGTGGTTGAGCTGATCCAGGACGCGGTCCGGTCCGCCGCCCACTGAGCCGATCGATCAGGATTGAACGATTAGTCGATATTGTTTCGGCGCTGATAGCTTCTGATCGCCTCCGAGAACCCTTCGGCGGGCGATCGGAGGAGTAACACCCATGAGGTTCGGCGCGAGACCCGCGCTCGCGTTCATCGCCCTCGCCACCCTGGTCACCGCATGCGCCGTACCGCAGGACAGCGGTCCGGAGTCGCGGCCCGCAGCGAACTGTGAGCCGTACACCCGCTACGGCAAGCACCCCGGTACCGAGGTCACCGTCTACGCGGAGAACCGGGACCGGGAAGCCGACCTGTTCGAAGACACCTGGGCGGACTTCGCCGACTGCACGGGGATCGAGGTCAAGTACGAGGGGGACGGGGAGTTCGAGGCCCGGATCCAGCTCCGGGTCGACGGCGGCAGCGCCCCTGACGTGGCGTTCTTCCCGCAGCCCGGGCTCCTGGAACACTTCGCGCAGGAAGGGAAGCTCAAGCCCGTGAGCGCCGGGGTCGAGGCTCTGGCGAAGCAGGGCTGGTCGGCGGACTGGAACAGCTACGCGACCGTGAACGGCACCCTCTACGGCACGCCGCTGGTCGCGAACGTGAAGTCGCTGGTCTGGTACTCACCGAAGTTCTTCCGCGACAGGGGACTGAGCGTTCCCCGTACGTGGTCCGAGCTGATGGCCGTGACGGAGAAGGTCGCGGCGTCGGGCGTGAAGCCCTGGTGCGCGGGCATCGAGTCCGCCGAGGCGACCGGCTGGCCCGTGACGGACTGGATCGAGGACGTCCTGCTCCGCCAGCAGGGCACGGACGTCTACGACCAGTGGGTCGCTCACGAGATCCCGTTCAACGACCCGCGGGTGATCAAGGCCATGGACACGGTGGGGGCCATCCTCAGGAACGACCGGTACACCAACGGCGGTTTCGGTCCGGCCCGGTCCATCGCCTCGATCTCCTTCCAGGAGGCCGGCACACCGGTTCTCTCCGGCGACTGCGCGATGCACCGTCAGGCCTCGTTCTACGCCGACCTGTGGCCGGACGGCACCGCGATCGGACCGGACAAGGACGTCTTCGCCTTCCTCCTGCCGGGAACCGACCCGGCCAGCCGCCCCGTACTCGGTGGGGGCGTGTTCACCGCGGCGTTCGCCGACCGTCCCGAAGTGCGCGCGTTCCAGGAGTATCTGGCCTCCGCGGACTTCGCGAACGCGCGCATGGAGAAGGGGCCGTTCGTCTCGGCGATCAGGGGCGTGGATCCGGCCGATGCCGCGACCCCGGTCGACCGGCTCGCGATCCAGCTGCTCCAGGACCCCAGGACACAGTTCAGGTTCGACGCTTCGGACCTGATGCCGGCGTCGGTCGGCGCCGGCACGTTCTGGAAGGGGGCCGTCGACTGGGCCGGCGGCGCCGGTTCCCGGGAGGTCGCCGACTCCGTCGAACGGTCCTGGCCGAGCCGCTGATGTCGTTCGACGCCGTCGCCCAGCAGCCCAAGCTGCTGTTCCTGCTCCAGGGCATCGCGGCCTTCGCGGCGGTGGTCGGCCTGATCCTGCTGGCCCTGCACCGGGGGCCGGCACGGAGGAGGGCCCCGGCCCTCCTCCTGCTCGCCCCCGCGCTCCTGCTGCTCACGGTCGGGCTCGTGCTGCCCGGCCTCCGCACCGTGATGCTGTCGTTCACCGACAGCCGAGGAGCCGCGTGGGTCGGCTTCGACAACTACGTGTGGACGTTGACCGACCCGCGGGCCCTGGTCGCGCTGCGGAACACCCTGACGTGGGTCGTGCTCGTGCCGCTGGCGGCGACCTCGGTCGGTCTGCTGTACGCGGCGGCCGTCGCACGGTCCCGGTTCAGGATGTTCGCGCTGTCCGTCGTCCTGACGCCGATGGCGATCTCCTTCGTCGGCGCGGGTGTCGTCTGGAAGTTCGTCTACGCCTACCGTCCCGCGGACGCCGGGCAGATCGGGCTGCTCAACCAGCTCGTCGTCGCGTTCGGCGGCGAGCCGCGCCAATGGCTCGTGGACCCTCCCTGGAACGTCCTGTTGCTCATCGTGGTGATGGTGTGGACACAGGCGGGCTTCGCAGCCGTCCTGCTCGCCGGCGCGATCAGGGCCGTTCCCGGTGAGCTGACCGAGGCGGCCCGACTCGACGGCGCGTCCCCCCGGCAGATCTTCCGGTCGATCACCCTGCCCTCGATCAGGCCCACGCTGCTCGTCGTGCTCCTTGCCCAGGCGATCGGCACCTTCAAGGCCTTCGACATCGTCAAGACCATGACCGGCGGGCAGTTCGACACGGGCGTCATCGCCCACGAGATGTACGACCAGGCCTTCCGCTACGGCGAGACGGGCCGCGGCGCGGCGCTCGCCGTGCTCCTCTTCGTCCTCGTCACCCCCTTCGTGGCCCACCAGGTCAGGGCGCAGCGGAGGGCGGGGTGAACGGCGTCCGGGAGCGTCTGGCCTCCCGCGCCTTCACGTCGGTCGCCGCGGTGATCGCGGTCCTCTGGACGATGCCGACGCTCGGTCTCCTGCTCTCCTCGTTCCGCCCCGAAGAGGAGATCAAGACCACCGGCTGGTGGCAGGTGTTCGGCACACCGCGCCTCACGCTCGACAACTACCGCGAGGTGCTGACCGGCAGCGCGAACGGTTCGGGGCGGCTCGCGGAGTACCTCGTCAACTCCGTCGTCATCACCCTCCCCTCGGTGCTGTTCCCGCTGGTCCTGGCCTTCCTCGCGGCGTACGCCCTGGCGTGGATCGACTTCAGGGGGCGCGACGCGCTCGTCGTCGGCATCTTCGCGCTCCAGATCGTGCCGCTCCAGATGGCGCTCGTCCCGCTCCTGAAGCTGTTCTCACAAGGCTGGCTGTTCCTGCCGGCGTGGCACCTCACCGGTCCCGCGCGGTTCGGGCACGTCTGGTTCGCCCACACGGTCTTCGCGCTGCCGTTCGCGGTGTTCCTCCTGCACAACTTCCTCGTGGGACTGCCCCGGGATCTGATCGAGGCCGCCCGCGTCGACGGCGCCTCGCACGGGACGCTGCTGCTGCGGATCGTGCTGCCCCTGGCGCGCCCGGCCCTGGTCACCTTCGCGATCATCCAGTTCGTCTGGGTGTGGAACGACCTCCTCGTGGCGCTGACGCTGTCCGGCGGAACGGCCGAGACCGCGCCGATGACCGTCGGACTGGCGAACATGGCCGGGACGTACGGCAACGAGTGGCAGCGGCTCACCGCGGGGGCCTTCGTGGCGGCCTTCGTCCCGCTGCTCGTCTTCTTCTCCCTGCGGCGCCACTTCGCACGGGGACTGCTCGCCGGATCGGTCAAGGGATGAGCCCCGGACGGTACGAAGAAGAACGTGCGGCGGCTGGGCCGGTGGGACTGAGCCGGCCCGGGCTGCGGGGCCGTGAAGCCGAGCTGGAGCGCCTGCACGCCCTGGTCGAAGCGGTGCGCGACGGTGAGGGAGGAGCGATCGCGCAGCTCCTGGGCGAGCCGGGGATCGGGAAGTCCGTACTTCTGCGGGAGACCGTCTCGATCGCGCGGGCCCAGGGATTCATGGTCAGCCACGGACGCGCCGAGGAACTGCACGAGCTGGCGCCGCTCGCCTCACTGGCCTCGGGGCTCCTGCACGGTGACCCGCCGCTGCTCTCCAGCAGCGACTTCGCGGACCTCGCCGGCCACCACGACCAGCGCATCTGGCTCGTCGAACGGCTGGCCCAGCTCATCGAGGAGCGCTCGTCAGGCACGCCCCTGCTGATCGCGGTCGACGACGTCCCATGGGCCGACCCGCTGAGCCGGTTCGCCCTGCGCGTCCTGCCCGCACGGCTGCTCAGCTCCCCGGTCCTCTGGCTGCTCACGGGCAGGGACGACCCGCACCTGTACGGGCAAGGGCCGCGGCCGACGACCCTCTCCCTGCGGCCGCTGCCCGGCACGGCCCTGACCGAGCTGGCACACGACGTTCTCGGTGGAGACGTCCCGGAACAGGTCGCGGAGCTCCTCGAAGGGTCCGGCGGCAACCCCTTCCTCGCGTCCGAGATGCTCTCGGGCATCGCGGCGTCGGGCCCGGACAGGCCGGAACCGTCGGAGCGGCTGGTCCTCGGCGTACGCGACCGACTGGCCGACCTGCGGCCGGACACCCTGCACTTCCTGCGGGTCGGCTCGGTCCTCGGCCCCGCGTTCCTGCTGGCCGACGCCGCCGCCCTGTGCGGCCGGAAGGCCTCCGGACTCAGCGCCGAAGTGGACGAGGCGATCGCCGCCGCCCTCCTCCACGACGACGGCGAACGGCTCCGGTTCCGCCACGATCTGCTCCGCCAGGCGGTGTACGCCGACCTCGCCCCCTCCGTACGCCGGGCGCTGCACCGAGAGGCCGCGAGCCGCCTCGTCGCGGCAGGCCGGAGCTCCGTCGACGCCGTCCCGCATCTCATGAAGAGCGCCGACCCCGGCGACCTGGAGGCGATCGGACTGCTCGGCACGGCCGCCGCGGACGTCATCGCCGTGATGCCCGACCTCGCCGCCGACCTGGCCGTACGCGCCCTGGAACTCGTACCGCCGCACGCACCCATGCTGTTCGACGTCGGAGAACGAGCCATCGTCGCGCTGACCCGCGCGGGCCGGTACACCCAGGCACGGGACGCCGGCGACACGCTGCTCGCCCGGCAGCCGCCCCTGGACGTCTTCGCCCGTCTCCAGTCCGTACTCGGCGACACGCTGTGGCACCTCGACGACGTCCACGAGCTGACCCGCCGCTCCACGGCGGCACTGGCAGCGGTCACCGACCCGACGATCCGGGCCCGGCTCACAGCCCGGCAGGCCCTCGCCCGGTCCCGCGGACGTGACCTCGCGGCCGCGCGCGAAACCGGCGAGCGGGCGCTCGCCGAGGCGGAGGCGGCCGGTGACCGGGAGGCCCGCGTCCTCGCGCTCTGGGGCCTCGGCGAGATCGCCCTCAACGCGGGCGACTGCGCCGCCGCCGTCGAACACCACACGGCGCTGAGCGTCTTCGACACGGCCTTCCTCCCCGAGGAGGCCGTCGCCAGGATCCATCTGGACGACTTCGACACCGTCCGGCAACTGCTCCGGACGGCGGGCCACGGTCCGCTGCGCCCCGCCATGCTGATCTGGGCTCAGGGGACGCTGAACATGGGACTCGGCCGGCTCGACGACGCGGACGCCGACTTCGTCACCGCCGAGCGGCTCGAATCGGATCTCCACGTCCCCGGCAACCTGGTCAACATCCGCGTCAACCGAGGCCTCCTCGCGATGCTGCGCGGCGACCGCGAAGCCGCGCAGGAACACCTGGACGTCGTGAGGGCGGCCGTGGCCGACCGGCCGAACACCGGCAACCACGCCACGCACCAGTACTTCGAGGCCGTGGTCGCCGACGCCGACGGCGACCACGCGGCAGCGGCCGAACTGGTCAGCTCGGTGCAGCGCGACCACCCCTTCCTCCGGTGGCGGCTCCTGCGCCCCCATCTAGTCCAGGCCGTGCGGATCGCCCTGCGCTCAGGCGACCGGAAACTGGCCGAGGACCTCGCGGCCCAGGCCGCCGGACACGCCACCCGCAACCCCGGCGTGCCGACCGCCCAGGGGACGGCCGCCCACGCGGCCGCCCTGGCGCACGCAGACCACGGACTCCTGGAGCGCTCGGTTCGCATCCTCCTCACCGGCCCCCGGCCGCTGCCCCTCGCCGCCGCGTCCGCGGACCTGGGGCGCGGGCTCCTCATGGCGGGCGACCCTGCCGCGACACCCGCCCTGACGAGGGCCCACGACATCTATGCCCGGGCGGGGGCCGACGTCGAGGCCGACCGGGTCCGGGCCGACCTGGAACGGGCCACCAGCCGCTCCGGCCGGCGCACCGGAGGCCTCGGGCCGCGCACCGACCAGGGCTGGGACGCGCTCACGGCCTCGGAACGCAAGGTGGCCCGGCTGGTCGCCGCAGGTCACACCAACCGGTCGGCCGCAGAGGCCCTCGTCGTCTCCCCGCACACGGTCAACACCCATCTGTCGTCGATCTTCCGCAAGCTGTCGGTGCGTTCCAGGGTCCACCTCGCCCGGATCGTCCTTGCGGAGGGCGACGCCGGAGAGGGCACCGGCGGATGAGCGACCTCTACGCCGCCGTGCAAGGGGTGGTGCGCTGGAGGGCAACCGGAGGCACGGGGCCGGTCCTAGCGTGACGGGCACACCCCGCCGCTTCGGCGGGCGGACCAGCCGACACGAATCGAGGAAGCATCCCCATGCCGTACATCACCGTGGGCCAGGAGAACACCAACCCCGTCGAGCTCTACTTCGAGGACCAGGGAGCCGGACAGCCCGTCGTCCTCATCCACGGCTTCCCGCTCGACGGCCACTCCTGGGAGCGCCAGACGGCCGCGCTGCTCGACGCCGGCCACCGCGTGATCACGTACGACCGCCGCGGCTTCGGGCAGTCCTCGCAGCCGACCACCGGGTACGACTACGACACCTTCGCGGCCGACCTGAACACCGTGATGGAAGCCCTCGACCTGAACGACGCCGTCCTCGTCGGCTTCTCCATGGGCACCGGCGAGGTCGCCCGCTACCTGTCCACGTACGGCTCCGCCCGCGTCGCCAAGGTCGCGTTCCTCGCCTCGCTGGAGCCCTGCCTGCTGAAGAGCGACGACAACCCGGACGGTGTCGCCCCGAAGGAGTTCTTCGACGGCGTCGTCGCCGCCGTCAAGGCCGACCGGTACGCCTACTACACGGCGTTCTTCAACGACTTCTACAACCTCGACGAGAACCTCGGCACCCGGATCAGCGAGGAGGCCGTCCGCAACAGCTGGGACACCGCGGCCCGCGGCGGCTCCTTCGCAGCGTCCGCCGCACCGGCGACCTGGTACACCGACTTCCGCGCCGACATCCCGGCCGTCGACGTGCCCGCCCTGATCCTGCACGGTACGGCCGACCGCATCCTGCCCGCCGAGGGCACCGCGCGCCCCTTCCACAAGGCGCTGCCCTCCGCCGACTACGTCGAGATCGAGGGTGCCCCGCACGGTCTGCTGTGGACCCACGCGGAGGAGGTCAACACCGCCCTCCTCGCCTTCCTGGCGAAGTGACGTCCCACCGCTGACCAGCCGGGGTGACGCCGGAGCCTCCGGCGTCACCCCGCCCCCGGTTCCCCGGCGCGGGAACCGGACGAGCTCAGGAGAGCAGACACCCCATGCAGTTCGGCATCTTCACCGTCGGGGACGTGACCCCCGACCCCACCGACGGCCGCACTCCGACCGAACACGAGCGCATCAAGGCGATGGTCGCGATCGCGCTCAAGGCCGAGGAGGTCGGCCTGGACGTCTTCGCGACCGGCGAGCACCACAATCCGCCGTTCGTACCGTCGTCGCCGACCACCCTCCTCGGGCACATCGCCGCCCGGACCGAGAAGCTGATCCTGTCCACGTCCACGACCCTCATCACCACCAACGACCCGGTGAAGATCGCCGAGGACTACGCGATGCTCCAGCACCTGGCCGACGGCCGGGTCGACCTCATGCTGGGCCGCGGCAACACCGGCCCGGTCTACCCCTGGTTCGGCCAGGACATCCGCCAGGGCATCAACCTCGCCAAGGAGAACTACGCGCTGCTGCGTCGGCTGTGGCGCGAGGACGTCGTGGACTGGGAAGGCACGTTCCGTACACCGCTCCAGGCCTTCACCTCGACACCGCGGCCCCTGGACGGCGTCCCGCCCTTCGTCTGGCACGGCTCCATCAGGTCTCCGGAGATCGCGGAGCAGGCCGCCTTCTACGGCGACGGCTTCTTCCACAACAACATCTTCTGGCCGACCGACCACACCCGGCGCATGGTCCAGCTCTACCGCCGCCGGTTCGCCCACCACGGTCACGGCCGGCCGGAGGACGCCGTCGTCGGCCTGGGCGGACAGGTCTTCATGCGGAAGAACTCGCAGGACGCCGTACGGGAGTTCCGGCCCTACTTCGACAACGCGCCGGTGTACGGCCACGGCCCGTCGCTGGAGGACTTCACGGAGCAGACCCCGCTGACGGTGGGCTCGCCCCAGCAGGTCATCGACCGGACCCTGTCGTTCCGGGATTCCGTCGGCGACTACCAGCGCCAGCTGTTCCTGATGGACCACGCGGGACTGCCGCTGAAGACCGTCCTCGAACAGCTCGACATCCTCGGCGAGGAGGTCGTGCCCGTCCTGCGCAGGGAGTTCGCGAAGGGACGTCCGGCCGACGTGCCGGAGGCTCCCACGCACGAGTCCCTCCGAGCCGCCCGGGAGGTGTCCGCCGCATGAGGCTGACCGTCGTCTCCGCCGGGCTGAGCACCCCCTCCTCCACCCGTCTGCTCGCGGACCGGCTGGCCGAGGCGGCCCGCGAAGGACTCGCAGCCCGGGAGCACACGGCGTCGACCGAGGTCGTGGAGCTGCGCGAACTGGCCGGCGACATCGCCAACCACCTCGTGACCGGGTTTCCGTCGTCGAGACTGAGCGCCGCGATCGACGCGGTGACGGCGGCCGAAGGCCTGATCGCCGTGACTCCCGTGTTCGCGGCTTCCTACAGCGGTCTCTTCAAGTCCTTCTTCGACGTGATCGACCCGGACGCCCTCTCCGGGAAGCCCGTCCTGATCGCTGCGACGGGCGGTACCGCCCGCCACTCCCTGGTCCTTGAACACGCCGTGCGCCCCCTCTTCGCCTACCTGCGCACCGTCGTCGTCCCCACCGCCGTGTTCGCGGCCTCCGAGGACTGGGGCTCGGGAGGAGACGAGTACACCGACGGCCTGCACGGCCGTGTCCGCCGGGCGGGCGACGAGCTCGCCGCGCTCGTGGCGGCGCGCCCGGCCGGTGAGGAGCCCGAGGACGACGTCGCCGTCCTCGAACGGCAACTCGCCGACCTGCGCTTCGACTGAGCCGGGCCCCGGGGCGCAGCGACGTCGGATTCGCTCACATGGTTCATACTGTTCCGCCGTATGAGCGTGAACCGAGTGACGAAAAGGTCCGTACCCGAGGAACCGGACGGTGTACGGACACCCCTCCGCGGCAGGGACGCCGAACTGGCGTTCCTCAAGGCGCGGCTCGACGCGCTCGCCCGGGGCGAAGGCGGGATCATCCGCGTCGAAGGCCCCGCCGGCATCGGCAGGTCCAGGATGCTCGCGGAGGCCGCCGAGGCCGCGAGGCGGCGCGGGACGAGGGTGTTCGAGGGAGCGGCGGACCCCGACGAGCAGTTCGTACCGCTCGGCCCGCTCCTCGACGGTCTGCTCTCCGGCGAGGAACCCCTGTCGGGCGCCGTCCGCCTCAGGGACCTCGCCACGACACCCGGCCAGCGCTTCTGGCTGCTCCAGGAACTGGGGGACCGGCTGCGGGAGACGGCTCGGAACGGCCCCTTGCTCGTCGTCCTCGACGACCTCCAGTGGTGCGACGACCTCACCCTGCTCACCTTCAACACCCTGGCGGCCGGACTCTCGTCGCACGCCATCCTGTGGCTGGTCGCCGTGCGAGGCGGCAGCGTGCCGTCGGGTGTACGCACGACCCTGGACAGGATCCGGCAGGCAGGCGCACACGAGCTGGCGCTGGGAGCACTAGACGACCAGGCCACCACACGGATCACCGAGGAGGTCCTCGGAGCCGCTCCCGACCCGGAAGTCCTCCGTGTCGTCCGCCGCGCCGAAGGGGTCCCGCAGCTGCTGGTCGCGCTGCTCGGCTCGCTGCGGGAGGCGGTGACCATCGAGGACGGCACGGCCAAACTGACGGCCGGACCCCCCGCCCCACGGGCACTCCCCGCTGTCGAGCGCCGCCTCGACAGGCTGTCCGACGAAGCGCGGGAGCTGGTGCAGACGGCGTCCGTCGTGGGCGGCCCGGTCACCGTCGCGCTGCTGGCCGAACTGCTCGGCAGGTCCTCGGCCTCGCTCATCACAGCGGTACGGGAATCCCTCGACGCCGATCTGCTCACCGAAAGCGGTGATCGCCTGGCCTTCCGCCACGACCTGATCCGCGAGACGGTGGAAGCTGGCCTCCCCCTGCCCCTGCGCCGGGCCCTGCGTGGTCAAGCCGCCGAGCTGCCGGCGGGGAGTGCGACCTTCCCCGTAGAACGCCCCGGGCCGTCGGCCGGGAGGGCATGGGCGCACGCGGCTGCGGCTGGGAGAGTACCGGCTGATGCAGCGGGGCAGACAGACGCGGGGGAGGCCGGGGGAGCGGGGCAGGGAGACGCGGCGGAGGCCCACCGACTGCGCACCGCCGCGGCGGAACTGGCGTCCACCGCTCCCGGACCCGCCGCCGAACGCAGCCTCAAGGCCCTGGAACTCACCGCGGCGGACGCTCCGGAGCGCCCCCGGATCATCGCCGAGACGATCCCCCTGCTCTGGCAGACGGGCCGGGCCGCCCAGGCACGCCAGCTGGGAGCCTCCGCCCTGGCGACGGGCGGTCTCGCACCCGAGGACGAGGCACACATACGCCTTGCCCTGGCCCGCCTCTCCGTACCGTTCGACTTCTCCGAAGCGGTACGGCAGGCCCGCGCCGGGGCGGCACTGCCCGGGATCCCCGTGGACCTGAGGGGGCGGCTGCTCGCCATGCTTGCCGTCGGCCTGTCGATGTCGGGCGAGCACGCGGCTGCCGAGCAGGTCGCCGCGGAGGCGTGGGAGACCGCGGCGGCAGCGGGGGACCGCTCCGCCGAGGCCACGCTGACGACGGTCCGCTCGGCCGTGAGCTTCCACCGCATGGACCTGGCCGAGGCGTTCCGTCAGGCCGAGCGGGCAGCCGCGCTGGCCGACGCCTTGGGCGTCAGCACCTCGCTGTGGGTTCCGGAAGCCCTGTGGCACGCCCTCCTGTCGAACACCACCGGACGCTCCGCGGAGGCGCTCGCCGCCGCGGAGGAAGGCATCCGGGTCACCAGGGGGCAGGGCCGGACGGCGGCCACCCGTATGTGGCTCATGACCCGCTCCCGCATCCTGCTGGAGGCCGGACGGCTGACGGAAGCCCGGGCCGACGCCGAAGCCGCGTCCGCGACGACCGACGATCCCGGGCCGGGCAACCTCGCCGACGTCACGCTGCGGTACGTGATGATGCGCGTCGCCTTCCACACCGGCGACCGGCGCACCGCACGAGCGTACGCGGCCGAGGCGAGGCGCATGCGGAGCGACGGCGCACCCGTCGTCCGGCACTTCGGCTCCTGGATGCTGGCACTGATGGCCGACTTCGAGGGCCGGCCCGACCGTGCCATGGCCGAACTCGACGAGGTGATGACGTCGCCCGCCGCGGACCGTCCGGCCTACGCGGGCCTGGTCGACCCCGCCGACGCCCCGGTCCTGGTCCGCCTGGCGCTGCGTGCAGGAGCACACGGGCGGGCCGCCCAGACAGCGGCCCTGGCCGAGCGACTGGCCGTGCTCAACCCCCACCTCACGTTCCTGACCGCCGCCGCCGCGCATGCCCGGGGGCTCCTCGACAACGACCTCGCCCCTCTCGTACGGGCCGTCCGGCTGTACGAGGACTGCCCTCGGCCGTTGGCCCGGGCTTCGGCACTGGAGGACGCCGGACGCAAGCTGGCGGCCACCCGCAGGTCCGAAGCGGTGCCGTTCTTCGAAACGGCCCTCGCGCTCTACGCGCGGGCGGGCGCCGAGCGGGACGTCGCACGCGTCCGCCGGCGTCTGAGGACCGCCGGTGTCCGTCGACGGCCCGTGTCGGACGGACTCGCCGGTGAATGGCCCGAGCTGACGGCCGCGGAGACACGGGTGGTACGGCACGTGGCCCGAGGACTGACCAACCAACAGGTGGCCGAACACCTCTCCCTCTCGCCGCACACGGTGAGTTCGCACCTGCGCCGGGCCTTCACCAAGCTGGACGTCACCTCGCGCGGCGAGCTGACCCGGCTCGCGAAGCAGCGTGACAACGGAGAGTAGTCCCTTCGTATCCCACGTGGGCGTCAGGGCAATGGACGATTCGTGCGATGTGCCGACGGCGCCGTTTCCTCAAAATGATCAAGAGCCGCGGATGGAGAAGTCCGCGGGGAACCGTTGGTCGAAAGAGGAACAGCGAATGACCGTCAGGCCCCAGCGAGCCCGCCCTGGCAGCCCCGAACTCCAGGCGCTCGTCGACACGCTGGCGGAGCGGCTCGGCCGGTCCGTCGTCGTCGACGACCCGCTGGTCCGCATGATCTGCACGAGCCGCCACTTCGGCGACGAGGACCCGGTACGCATCGGCACCCTGCTGCAGGGCCGCGCCGACAACGCGGCCATCCGCTACGTCCTCGCCCAGGGCGTGACCCAGTGGTCCAGAGCAGGATTCATCGACGGCCGTGACGATCTCGGACTGCAACCCCGGTACGTCGTACCGCTGCGCGAGCGCGGGCACCTCCTCGGGCTGCTCATGGTGGTCGTGCCCGACAAGGCGCTCGGGGAGCAGGAGACGGCCTCCATCGCCAGGGCCGCGGACGCCATGGCCGCCCAGATGTACGGAGAGCACGTCACCGCCGACACCCGGAGGGCCGAGGAGCGGGACCTGGTCCTTGAACTCGTCGGGACCGATGTCGCCGCCCGCACCACCGCGCGACGGCGGGGCAGGGAACTCGGGCTGCTCGGAGCGGCCGAGCACGTCCTGGTCACCGTCGTCCAGCTGAGCTGCGCGACGGCGCTCGTACGGCATTCCGAGGCCGCCCTGTGGGCGGCGCTGGAGGGGTACCGGCAGACGCGCTCCGCGCACGGTCTCGTCGCGATCGGCAAGGAGCGGGCGACGCTGCTCCAGCTTCGGGACCGCCCGTTCAGCCCGGACGAGGTCGCTTCCCAGTCCGCTCGCATCCTCGACGAACTCCGCACCTTCCTGGGCCCGTCGGCGGACCCGGTGATCGGCGTCGGCGGCCGGCACGCCGGCCTGGACCACGCATGGACCGCGTACGAGCAGGCACTGGTGGCCGCGCGCGCGGCACGCAAGCTGCCCGGCCTGAAGCGGGCCGGTGACTGGGAGCTGCTCGGGGAACTCGCCGTGCTGCTCCAGCTCCCCGAGCACGCCCTGAACGCGTCCCTGGTCCCGAAGCCGCTCCGTACCCTGACCGAGGCGCACGGCGGCGACCGCCTGCGGGACACCCTGCGCTGCTTCCTCGAACACGCAGGGTCGATCCCCAAGACCGCGGACACGCTGGGAATCCACCGCACCTCGCTCTACTACCGCCTGCGCCAGATCCAGGAGATCACCGGACTCGACCTCGACGACGGCGCGCACCGGCTCACCCTGCACCTCGGATTCAGGGTCGGGGAACTCCTCGCGCCGGACGACGACGAGGCCGGCTGACCGCGAACCCGCTTCGACAAACAGATGAGGATCCACGGCCCGATTCCTACACCTCGCGGTGGTGCGGGCGGCGGGCCCCGTTCGATGATCTTCGGGACGGGCGGGGGACGACGCACCGCCTCTGACCAGGAGAGACGTCATGAAGGAACGCATGAAGAAACGCATGAATGAACGCGTGAAGGAACTGATCACGACGGACGGCGTACGGCTCGTCTACCAGGACACCGGCGGCGAGGGCGTTCCGCTTCTGATGCTGCACGGCTGGGGGCAGACACAAGCGATGTTCCGCCACCAGCTCGAAGGGCTCGCTCCCGGTCGGCGCGTCGTCACCGTCGACCTCCGGGGGCACGGGAAGTCCGGCAAACCGCGCCACGGCTACCGGATCGCCCGGCTCTCGCGCGACGTGCTCGAACTCGTCGACCATCTCGGTCTCGACCGTTTCGACGCGTTGGGCTGGTCCATGGGCGTCTCGGTGTGGTGGAGCTTCATCGACCAGTACGGGACCGGACGGATCCGGCGTCTCGTCGCCGTCGACCAGCCCGCCGCGGTCGCCGCCGTGCCCTGGATGACCGAGCGAGAACAGCGGGAGTCCGGCGCCATCTTCGACGTGTCGGGGCTGCTGTACCTGGGCGCCGCCCTCGCGGGGCCGGAGGGCGACACCATCCGCGCCGACTTCGTGCGCGGCATGTTCTCCGGCGATCCCGACCCGGAGGTGCTGGCCTTCGTCGCCGAGGAGCTCCGGTCGACACCCGCCTACGCGGGCGTACCGCTGCTGTTCGACCACTGCGCGCAGGACTGGCGCGACGTGCTTCCCCGGATCGACGTACCGACCCTGGTGATCGGCTGCGAAGGCAGCCATGTGCACCCCGATTCACAGCGCTTCGTCGCCGGACGGATTCCCGGCGCACGCCTCCACGTCTTCGCCTCCGACGTGGCGAGCTCGCACTTCCCCTTCCTGGACAACCCGCCGGCCTTCAACGCCGTGGTGGAGAAGTTCCTGGCCGAGGAACCGGCGAGCCGGGCCTGAACCCGCTCGCCGCCTGCACGAACCGTACGGCTTGGAGTCCCATGACCCTCTCGCTCATGTCACGCGCGCCCGAAAGGGTGCCCCGGAATTCGCCCGATCCGACCTCGCCCTCCCTCCGCTCGGGGTGGCTGGTCCAGATGCTGTCCGAGATGCCGGGCACGAACGACCGAAACCACGTCTACCTCGGCGTCCACGTCAGGGGGCCCGTCACCGTCGTCCACGAGCGCGTCGAGATCCTGCTGGAACCGAACGACCTGGTCCTGTGCGACCCGGCCCGACGGCACCTGCTGCGCTTCGGCGAAGACTGCCGGATGATCTTCTTCCGGGTGCCCCGCTGCTATCTGGGAGTCACGGAGTCGGAACTGAACCGAGTGCTCGGCGTACCCGTGCGCGGTGGGGAGGGGCTCGGGTCTCTGGTGTCCGACTTCCTGACCGCGCTCGCCGCACAGGAGGAGTTTTGCCGGTCCACGATCGGGGACCGGCGTGCCCGGACGGCCGTACACCTCCTCTCCGTCCTGGTCATGGAGCTCCTGGAAGCGGACACGACGGACGAGGCCGACGACACGTCCGGGACTGTCACCGAGACGCTGTCCCGTATCCGCGCCTACATCGAAGAGCATCTGATGGACCCGGACCTCTCACCGGCGTCGATCGCACGTGCCCACCACATCTCGGTCCGGTACCTGCAGAAGCTCTTCCAGAACGACGGCAGCACGGTGAGCCAGTGGGTGCGGCAGCGCAGGCTGGAGTTCTGCCGACTCGAGCTGAGCCGTTCCAACCGGAGAGTCACCATGGCCGCGGTGGCACACCGCTGGGGCTTCAGCAGCCCCTCGCACTTCAGCCGCACGTTCCGCGGAGCCTATGGGATGAGCCCCAGCGAATGGCAGGCGCTGGCGACCTCGGCCTTCGCACCGACGACGGCCGGCGCCCAGGGGAAGTGAAGGCGCTGAGACGCCTGTGCGCCGTCATGACAGCCCGGATGCGCACACGTACGAGAGGGCCGCTTCCACGGCTGTACGGTGCGTAACCGTCACAAGGACCTCTCACCGAACTCCGGGCCGCGCCCTGCCCCGTCGTGACGACGCCCTCCACGTGGCCCGACACCGAGAAGAGAACCCGCATGATCACCCCCACCGTCGTCCTCGTGCACGGCGCATTCGCCGACGCGACAGGCTGGATAGGCGTCATCGCGGAACTACGGCAGACCGGCATCCCGGTATCGGCCCCGCCGAACCCGCTGCGAGGCCTGACGCCGGACGCCGCCTACCTCACCTCCGTCCTCGCGCAGATCGACGGCCCGGTCGTCCTCGTCGGCCACGGCTACGGCGGGGCGCTGATCACCGTGGCAGGCGCGGCGGAGAACGTCGTCGCGCTCGTCTACGTGGCGGCCTACGCGCCCTGCGAGGGAGAGAGTCTTGACGAGCTCCAAGGGAGCTTCCCCAAGCCCGCGCTCACGGGACACGTGAAGGAGTGGACGTACCCACTCCTCGACGGCGGCTCGGCGATCGAGGTCACCATCGACGAGACGGCCTTTCCCTCGGTCTACGCGGCGGACGTGCCCGAGGACGTCGCCGGTATCCTGGCAGCGGCCCAACGGCCCCTATCCACCGCCGCCTTCACCGACATCACACCCACGGCGGCATGGCGGACGAAACCGTCCTGGGCGCTGGTGGCCGGAGCAGACGGCACGATCAGCCCCGAACTTCAGCGCTTCGGCGCCGAACGGGCCGGAGCAGCCGTCGTCGAACTACCGGACGCCTCCCACGCCGTTGCCCTGTCCGAGCCCACACGGGTCGCCGACCTGATCAGGGCCGCGGTACGGGCGACGAGCTTGCCGACAGGACGGAGCGGAGGCGAGTAACGCACGCTGCCTGTCACAGAAGGCGTCGCACGGCCTCCATGACAGCGCTCCGGCATTCCGCCGGACCCGATGTCAGGACATCCGTCGCCGGCATGGCCGCGGCATTCGTCGGGCTCCACGCCGAGGCGATGGCCAGGACGAGGGTGAGAAGCGTGGCCGGGGCGAAGCCCGGTGTGCCCACTCGGTCCTTCCGGGTCGCCTCCAACGAGGCGAGCTTGTCGTCACGGGCCGGCTTGGCGAGGGCGGGGTCCTGTTCCACGGCAGTGCCGCGTTCCAGTCGGTGCCAGGTCGCCAGGCGGAGCACCTCGGGGTACTTCTGGAAGTAGTCGAACAGCCGTCCGGCGTAGTCCGGCAGATCGTCAGGTGTGAAGGGCACCAGGTCGAGGCCCCGTCCGAGGTGTGCGTCGTAGACGGCGTCGAAGAGCCCGTCCTTGTTGCAGAAGTAGACGTAGATGAGGTTCTTGTTCGCCGAGGCAGCCTTGGCGATCCGGTCGACGCGTGCTCCCGCGATCCCGTACGCCGCGAACTCCTCGGTCGCCGCGTGGAGGATGCGCGCCTTCGTGGCCTCGGCTCGGGACATGGGAGCCATGCTAACAGCGCCTCGGGGGGCTCTCCCGGGCGTAAGATCCGTGACGGTTGCCGCTGGCAGATGAGCACTTTCGTTGCCGGAACACGGTGGGGTCTGTGGTCGGACCGTGCCCCCGATGGTCGACCGAGAGGCCGCACCGGTGGTACGCCCGTACCCTCACCACCCTCCCTCTGATCCGCGTGATCAGGGCCGGTACGCGGCGCGTGTCGTCACCTTAGCCCGAGGGCATCGATCAGCGCCTCGGAGGCGAGCAGCATGACGGTGCACCACAGGGTGACGCCTGCCATGAGCCAGCCGATCAGCCGCCACCGGGGCAGGCCGAGCGCCGTGCCCAGCATGGCCGATCCCCAGGTGCCGAAGAGCGCCGGCCCGACGATGCCGAAGCCGACCACCCCGTACCGGTGCACCACGCGCCGGGCCCGCCGGCCGGTGGGGCCGTCCAGGCGGTTCCGACCGTTCTCGGGCGGCGGCCCGGCGGTGACGGGCTGCCGCTTTGCGCGCCGGACCAGCCACCGGGTACGCAGCCACCCGGCCGCGAAGACGGCGGACAGCAGGCACCCGGCCGCGCCGAGGAGCACGGCGACGAGCGCGATGGGCGGGGCGAGGGAGATCGAGAGGCCGAAGGGTACGGCCGGTGTGCCCAAGGCGAATCCGGCGAGCACGGCCCAGACGAAGTTCAGCACCTGTCACTCCTCGTCGCTGGTACGAACGCCACGTCGGTTTGCGGCGACGTAAATTAACTAACCAGTTATGCTATCTCGATGACAACCTCCGTATCTTCCTCAGCACCCTTACCGGGCAACCCGGTTGAGCGACTGGCGGCGTCCAGGTACGTACTCCTCACGACGTTCCGTCGGGACGGGAGGGCGGTGCCCACTCCGGTGTGGGTGATGAGGGACGGCGACTGCCTGGCCGTGTGGAGCGCAGCCGACGCCGGCAAGGTGAAACGGATCCGCAACAGCGGCCGGGTGACGGTCGCCCCCTGCGACTGGCGGGGGACACCTAAGGGGAAGCCCGTGCCGGGTGTCGCCGAGCTGCCCGCCGACCACGACACCGTTCACTACCTCGACCTGATGAAGCGCAAGTACGGTCTGGTTGCGCGGGTCGGCTTGCTGGGAAGCCGGCTGAAGGGGTCCGGGCAGCGCACGTTGGGCATCCGGATCAGACTCGCGGAGTGACCCTCCCGCGCCCGTACCGCGTGCCGAGCCCGAGCGCTTCTTGCTGTACCGCCCCGGTGTGAGGGAAAGGTCCCCCGCCGCGATGAAGACCGCCTGGTGGCTACGGGCGTACGACGATGTTGCCGATCTTCCGGCCGCTGTCGATCCGCTGATGGGCTTTGGCGATGTCTGGCAGGGGATAGATCTGGTCGATCACTACCGTGACCGCACCTTCGGCAGCCAGGTGCAGGAGGAACTCGAAGCTCTGGACCCGCTCGGGCGCGGGGCCGGCGACGACGTTGCCGCGGGCGCGGACGGTGTCGCCCAGGCCCGCGGCGGCCAGCAGCAGCACCCCTTCGGGGCTCAGCAGGCGCCGGCCGGTCGCGATCGAAAGGTTGCCGACGGCGTCCAGCACCACGTCGAAGCGGTCGGGGATGCCGGCCAGGTCGGTGCGGGTGTAGTCGATGACCCTTTCGGCTCCCAGGCCGGTCACCAGGCCGGCGTTCGCCGTGCTGGTCACACCGGTGACAGTCGCGCCGAAGTGCTTCGCCAACTGGACCGCGTTCGTGCCGATCGCGCCTGACGCACCGTTGACGAGGACCGACGTGCCGGGGCCCACCGATGCCTTGTCCCGCAGGAAGTGCAGCGCTGTCGAGCCTCCGAACAGCAACCCCGCCGCATCCTCATGGGTCACCGCGGATGGCTTCCGCGCGAGCTTCTTCGCCGGCACCGCGACGTACTCGGCGTGTGCGCCCATCTTCAATCCGGTCATGCCGCACACCTCGTCACCCGGCGCCATGTCAAGGATGCTCGCGCCAACGGCCACGACCTCCCCGGAGAAGGAGCTCCCCAGAATCGTCCGTCGAGGGCGGACGACGCCGAACGCCAACCGTGCGAACAAGCCGAACCCCGCGGGGAACCGGGCCCCGCGGATGCGCGAGTCGGCCGAGGTGACCGCCGCCGCCTTGACGCGCACCAGTACCTCGTCAGCACGCGGGGCGGGCCGCGGAACCTCGCTGATGCGTACGACGTCGGGTGTGCCGTACCGATCGACGACTGCTGCCCGCATGCGCCTCTCCTTACATGTGTAAGTCTGTGGTTCACGGTAGCCTTACGACCGTAAGGCCGCAAGTCTGATTCGAGAGGTTCCGTCATGCCCCGGCGCCCGGCGCTCAGCCACGACCGCATCATCGACGCAGCCGTACAGGTCGCCGACCGCGGCGGCCTCGCGCAGGTGAGCATGCGCAACGTGGGCAAGGAACTCGGCGTCGAGGCGATGTCGCTCTACCATCACCTCGCCGGCAAGGACGCCTTGCTGGACGCGCTGGCGAACTGGATCTTCACCCGGATCGAGCTGCCGGAGCCCCGGCAACCGTGGCGACAGGCGATGGCCGATCGCGCGGCGTCCGCCCGCGCCACACTGTCGGAACACCCCTGGGCCCTCGGCCTCATCGAGTCGCGCCGCTCCCCGGGCCCGGCCCTGCTCCGGCACCACGACACCGTGCTCGGCTGCCTGCGCGGCAACGGATTCCCCATGACGCTGGCGGCACACGCCTTCTCCGCGATCGACGCCTATGTCTACGGCTTCGTGCTGACCGAGCTCAACCTGCCTTTCGACGTCGACTCCGCGGCCGAAGAAATCGTCGGTGAGATCGGGGAGCAGCTTTCCCCCGACCTCTATCCGCACCTGGCCGAGCTGGTCGCCGAGCAGGTGATGCATCGGGACTACGCCTACGGCGACGAGTTCGAGTACGGCCTCGCCCTCATCCTCGACAGCCTCGAATCACGCCTGGCGAGCGACGATCCATCCGACTGAAGCGCCTCCTCCGACGAACGGCACGGTGAGCCCCGCCGATACGACGGCGGCCGGTGCCCGTCAGTGGGCTCGTTACGGAGGCCGTGCCTACCGTCAGGCAGTCACGTAGCGGAACTCGGGCCCGTAGTTCTCGCCGCTGTCGCCGGGGAGCGGACGCTCCATCAGCTGTACCGCGGGGCCCTGCAGGAAGAACATCTGCTGCACCGCGTCATTGAGCAGCCGTTCCGCCTCGTCCGGCAGGTCCTGCTTCCACGCGTCTTCCAGCAAGCGCAGCAGGGTGCTGTACGCCTGGTTGGACTCGTCGAGGAGCCGTACCGTCTCGGCATCCGCGGCGGAGGGTCCCGTCCGGGGCCAGCCCCCACGGGGCACGGTTCCCATGCGCAGGGTTTCGGGCATCGGCAGCTCCGCTCCCTCGAACTCCCACTCTCCCGTCACGGGGTTCTTCCGCAGTTTCCGTCCGCGGTAGATCTCCTGGAAGGCGTAGTGATGCGCGAGCTCTCCCGGAGCCCCCGGGTGCGGGTTCTCGGGTGACGCGGACGTTCCCTCGCCCTGTTCCTTGATCACACCGATGGCCGACTCGACGGCGGCGAGCGTCTTCAGGGACACGACGCTGTTCCCCGCACCGTGATGGGGCATTTCCATGGTCAGCTGACGGGCGCCGGTGATCCGCTCGGGGTGCGCGCGGAACGCTTCCAGGAGCGCGGTGTAGAAGGCGCCGATCGAGGTGTGCGTCGCCAATGCCCGCGCCAGCGGCTGGTCCGGCTCCTCGATTCGGGCGAACATCTCCGCCGCCTCCTTTGTCAGGCCGCTGAGGAAGACGGAGAGTTCGGGTCGCACCCCTCCCGGCAGAGGCCCCGGGTACGTCGGCACCACCGACTCGTCGGCGAGCACGGGGGTCCCGCCCAGCGTGGTGAGCAGGTTGCACGCCAGTCCGAGGTGCGACATCTCGTCGAAGACGATCTCGTGCAGCGTGTCGAAGACGGAGCTGTCCTCGCCCGTGTGCCTGATCGACCACATCGCGCACAGATACGGGGGGAGTGTGGCGAGTTCCAGCAGGATCGCCTGCTGCGCCGCTTCCCGCATCCAGTCGGCGTCACGCCGCTCCGCGGGCTGCTCCATCAGTTCGACGATGCGGTTCTTCCGAGCGTACAGAAGCGTGTTCACCACCGGTCTCCTTCCGGACGGGATGAGCGGACGCGTCGGCACCTCATGCCTGCGGAACGTGTTCTCCCAGGCAGGCCCGGCTGAGCTCGGCGACGACGCCTGTCACGGGGAACGTTCCCGGGCCGGGCAGGACCGCCTCGCCATTCTGGAAGGCCTTCACGGCGGTGAGAGCGGCCGAGTCGAAGGTGCCCGGGGCGAAGGTGCCGGGGACCAGCTGATCCAGGCGGTTGGGGCTGAGCATCCGCTGTACGAGGGAGACAGGGGCATCGCCGGGCCCGTCCCGAGCCGTCGCTTGGGGCGGTTGCCGGGGATGGGGAGGATGAGCACTGCCGTATCGAAACAGCGACCGCCCTCCCATCCTCCCCCTTGGCCCGCGACGGCGCACTCCGGGGCGGGGGCGCCATCGGCAGAAGGGACGCGCGACCGCCAGCGGCGAACTAATCCTCTGCCAGGGCGCGATGGCTGGTTCGGGCATTTCGTCGGTCGGACGGAGGAGTGCTGGGACGCATGCCGAATCCGGGGGTCCAAGACCACGCCGAAGGGGCTCGCACACCTCCGCAACGGTTACCCGTACGCTCAGTTCGCGACTGGCTTCGGCTCGGGACCACCACCTACCGGCACGTCACCGAGGTCGTGGAACTCCTGGCCACGCCGGCGCCCACTCTCGTCGACGCGGCGCCGACCGCGTCGACGAAGACGTTCGTGCCGCCGGACGGGACCCCCAGCCCGGCACCGGGCTGGGGGCAGCGCGTCAGATCTGTCAGGTGCCGGGCTTCGGGTAGAGCAGGTTCAGTACCGAGTAGTCCTGGGACGACGGGTGCTGCGGGAACTCGGGAACCGACATGCAGCTGTTGGTCGACCCGTTGTGATCCAGCCCCAGTGCGTGGCCCATCTCGTGGCAGGCGACGCTGCGCCGTGCCGCGTAGGTGTTCGGCGTGATCTGATCGTTGAGCCTCACGACGACCGAACCGTCGACGAAGTACCCGCCGGAGGTGGTGTACGAGGTCTGGCCGTACCACTCGGTTCCGTAGCTGCCGCTGTAGGTGTGCACGCAGTGCCGGCCGCTGGGGCAGCCGGCCGTGTACCAGCGGTAGTAGGCGTCGATGCCGGGCGCCTGGTACCAGTCGACCTGGGCGTCGCTCACCGGCCAGCTGTCGCTGGTGTGGTCGAGGAAGTACACCTGCGGGTCGTTGTAGGCCCCGTAGGACCACTTGGCGCCGCACAGCGCGGACGCGGTTCCGACGATCGGGGAACAGCCGAGCGTCCCGATGCCGGCTGCGGCTGTCGGTTCTGCGTCCTGCACACCGCGGATGCCCTGGCGCCGCAGCGACGCCCTCAGCTCATCGGGCGTGACACCTGCGGCGGGCTCGTAGATGGCGGTGTAGACGGTGCCGTCCGCTCGTTCCTGCACGACGTACACCGCTTCGTCGTGCTGGGCGGCAGCGGGCTTGGGGCCTGTGCCGCGCAACGGATCGGCAGCAGCTTGTGGCACCGACAGCCCCATCAGCATCAGCACGAGGCCGACCAGTCCGACCATGGATCTGGTTGCTCGGAACATGTAGTTCCCCCAATTTCGACGCCCCCGACCGCGTCCGCGATCGAAGACACGGCGCCGCAGGCAGCAGGCTGACATGTATGCGTCATTAGCGGGGACTCCATTTTCGGGCGATCAACAGCAAAGAGGACTGAGGTGCGGCCCGCTGTCGATGATGTGCGGGCTGCGGTGCTCGATGGAATGGGACAGATGGTCAGCGGCCCTGGGGAAAGCGCAACAAGCGGAACACCTCAGGAGTTGGCCTGCTGACCAGTTCGCTGGGAACCAGTGACGGCTTTCCAACCGGGCTGTCGGGGCTGCCGGTTGGGCTGTCAGGCAGGTGAAGCCGCTGGTAGCGGGGTTTTCGACCAAGAAGTCCGTCTCCACCAGAGGCTTCGCACGCTTGGTACCCGTCCGGCATCGACGTGTCCAGTTCTGCCCTGTGCTTCCTGTCGGACCTGCTCCGCCGTCGCCGCAAGGAGCTCGGTCCCGGTGGAGAGGCCTGAATGCGCGGGCGGCAGACCGGGCTCGCACTCGCCTGTCTCCGCAACGGACACCCGTATACCCAGCTCGACGGCGGATACGGCATCGGGTCCACCGCCGCCTATCGCTACGTTGCACTTGTTCGGCAGGCCCTCGCCAATGTCCGGCGTGGCGCGCGCACCGTAGTGTCGAACTGCTTTGGTCCAGAGACCTGTTCGACCTGCCCTTGGGCAATCCCGCCACGCAGATCTCCGCCGGGGTATCGAGCAGTTTCAGCAGCGCCAGGCCCACTGATGGCCCCGGTGCCCCAGCTCCCGCAAAGGACGGTACGAGATGACGAAACCGCAGTTCGGCGACTACCAGAACGAGATCTACCTCGACGGCCTGGGTGGCGTGCTGCCCGCACTGCCCATGGCGTTCGACGAACTGGAGGCGAAGGCCCTGGCCACCCTCCCGCCGTCCGTCCGGACCTACGTGGCCGGCGGGGCCGGCGACGAGCACACCCAGCGGGCGAACGTCCGCGCCTTCGAGCGGTGGGGGCTGTACCCGCGGATGATGGCGGGTGCCACCCGCCGGGACATGACGGTGGACCTCTTCGGCCACACACTGCCCTCACCGATCTTCATGGCCCCGGTCGGCGTCATCGGGCTCTGTGCCCAGGACGGCCACGGCGACCTGGCCACCGCCCGCGCCGCAGCCCGTACGGGTGTGCCGATGGTGGCTTCCACCCTCACCGTCGACCCCCTGGAGCAGGTGGCCGCCGAGTTCGGGAACACCCCGGGCTTCTTCCAGCTCTACACCCCCACCGACCGCGACCTGGCCGCCGGCCTCGTCCACCGCGCCGAGGCCGCCGGGTTCAAGGGAATCGTCGTCACCCTCGACACCTGGATCACCGGCTGGCGCCCCCGCGACCTCGCCGCGAGCAACTTCCCCCAGCTGCGAGGCCACTGCCTCGCCAACTACTTCACCGACCCGGTCTTCCGTGCCCGGCTGGCGAAGTCGCCCGAGGAAGACCTGGGGGCAGCGATCCTGGAATGGGTGGGGATCTTCGGCAACCCGCTGACCTGGGACGACCTGCCCTGGCTGCGCTCGCTCACCGACCTGCCGATCATCCTCAAGGGCATCTGCCACCCCGAGGACGTCCGCCGTGCCAAGGACGGCGGGATCGACGGCATCTACTGCTCCAACCACGGCGGACGCCAGGCCAACGGCGGCCTGCCCGCCCTGGACGCGCTGCCTGCCGTGGTCGACGCCGCCAACGGTCTGCCCGTCCTGTTCGACTCCGGAATCCGCACCGGCGCCGACGTGATCAAGGCCCTCGCCCTCGGCGCCACGGCCGTCGGCATCGGCCGCCCCTACGCCTACGGACTCGCCCTCGGCGGCACGGACGGCATCGTCCACGTACTGCGCTCGCTGCTCGCGGAAGCCGACCTGATCATGGCCGTCGACGGCTACCCGACCCTGGCGGACCTCACCCGCGAGGCACTCGTACGCCTCTGAAGCCACCTGCACGGCCCCGCCCCGGACACTGAACCGACGACCCGTCCGGCGTGGTGCATGAACGGCGACGGGCTCGCCCTGTGACGCGAGGTCGGCTGCGGGGAGGGGAAGGTCACCGCGGCCGACATCGGCCGGACCTGGAGCTGCTGGAGGTCCCGTACACGATCGTCCCGGCCCCAACGCAGGTCGCAGCCCGTGCTGCTGCAGAGCTAGGGCGTGTTGCGAAAGTCCCGCCTGCCCGACGGGCGGCCGGCGCTACTTTCGCAACACGCCCTAGCAGCATGTGGTGCCCTGAGCCGGTACGAACGCCCCGGGCGGTCAGTCTTCCTGTCTGTTGTGGGAGGTATTGCACAGTGCGCGGTCGACGAGTTCGCTGGCGGTCTTGTGCTGCCGGAGGGTTGTGTCGAAGTCGTTGAAGCTGGTGGTCATGGAGACGGTGACGGTGCGACTGCCGTCGTCCGTGGCGCCGTTCAGGGTGATGTAGCCGGCTTCGCCTCCCTCGTGGCTCCAGTAGCTGCCGCCGCAGGTCAGGGCGCGGTTGACCAAGCCGAGGCCGTAGCGTCCGCCGGGCCATATCGCCTCGATCTTCTTGTCGATCGGGACGGTGTCCCGCATCTCGGCCATGCGCGCCTCGGACAGCAGCCTGCCGCCCAGCAGGCTCTGGAAGAACCGGTTGACGTCCGCCGTGGTCGAGACGTAGCCGCCGAGGTCGGGGACGATCTGTCGGGTGACGTTGGTCCGTTCGCCGGAGGCGAAGACCTGGTAGCCGTCGGCATGCGGGCGACGAAGGGTGGACGTGGTGCCCGGCAGGTAGGTGTGGTTCATGCCGAGCGGTTTCAGGATCCGGCTCTCGACCTCCTCCTGCCAGGGGCGGCCGGTGGCCTTCTCGACGATCATGCCGAGGACGACGTAGCCGGTGTTGGAGTAGCTCCAGCCGGTGCCGGGCCGGAAGTCCGGGTGGTGCTTCATCGCCCGGGCGACGATCTGTTCGGGGGTGTAGGTGTCGTAGCGGTGCTGGTAGTACTGCTGTGGGGTCTCGAAGCCGGGCATGTCGTCGTGGAGGCCGCTGGTGTTCTGCAGGAGCTGGCGTACGGTGATCTTCCGTCCGTCGTTGCCGTTGCCGTCGATCACGCCGGGCAGCCAGCGGTCCACCGTGTGGTCCAGTGACAGCCGGCCCTCGTCGACCAACTGCAGGATCACCGTGGCCATGAGGGCCTTGCCGGTGCTGGCGATGCGGAAGTAGCCGTCGCGGGGCACCGGGCGGTTCGTGCCCGCCACGGCGACGCCGGAGGTGGCAACCAGATCCCGGCCGGAGGCGGTGGTCACGCGCGCCTGGACGCCGGAGATCCCCAGCGCCTGGAGGGCAGAGGTGTCCCGACGCAGGTCGCCTGGCTGGTAGACGGGCGGGGACGTGACGGCCGCGTCGTCCGGGGGCTGGCCGGCGATGGCCACACCCGCTGTTGCGAGTGCGACCGCCGCGACGGCCGGCCACCCTCGGCCGATCCGACGGTGACGCTGCGGGGACGGGCGGTGCTTCGGCGCGGAGGCCGTAGGTGTGGAGCTCATGAATCCCACGCTAGGCAACCGTCGGGTTACGGGTCGCTACCGCAGGCGGCCGAGGGAAACCTACAGCTGGCTGTAGCGCCGCGGGGGCTCCCGGCACGTACCGTGGCGCGTCGGAGGGCCGCTCCCGGTCCCGTACGACAGGTGGAGGCGGGCCAGTGCACGGTGTGATCGGCAAGGTCCGCGCTCGGCTGGTCCGGGCCGGGCGCAGTGGACGCTACCTGCTCGGCACCCTGATGACCGCGACGGCGACGCTCGTGGCGGCGCCCCTCCTGTGCATACCGTCGCTTGCGGCTGCCTGGGCGGCGGGCCACCGCCGGCGCGCCGGTGCGCTGCTGGGCCGGCCGGTCGAGCCTCGCCCGCTCGCCCTGCGCCGCGACCTCGCGTGGCTCGTGACACAGGTGGTCACCGGCCTGCCAGTGGGCCTCTTCGCGCTGCTGTGCCTGGGCAACCTGCTTCTCATCCTTGGCATCACCGTGGCGTGGTGGGCGTTTCCCGCATCGGATCCGCCACGGCTGCCGCTGCTGGGTGTCCGTATCGACAGCTGGGCCCTTGCGCTGACGATCAGTCCGGCGCAATTCCTGCTCCTTGGGGTGCTGGCGGCCATCGCCCTGCCACCGCTCGCCCGAGTGCACGCGCGATGCTGCCTGGCGGTCCTGGCACCTTCCTCCGCGGAAGAGCTGGCCACGCGCGTCACCGAACTCACCCGGACGCGCACAGGCGTCCTGCAGGCGCACGGCGCGGAACTTCGCCGGATCGAACGCGACCTGCACGACGGCACCCAGGCCCGGCTGGTGGCCATCGCCATGCGGCTCGCCGTGGCCGGGGAGAGCTTTTCCCAGGACCCCGATGCGGCCGCTGCGCTCGTACGGCAGGCCCGGGCCGAGACCGAGGAGGCCATGACCGAGCTGCGCTCCGTCATCCGCACCATCTACCCACCGGTCCTGGCCGACATGGGCCTCGGCGGCGCGCTCGGCGCGCTGGCCACCAGGGCCGGCGTGCCGACCCGCATCGGCATCGGCGAGCTCGGTGAGGTCCCTGCCGCGGTCGAAGCGGTCGCCTACTTCACCGTCACCGAGGCGCTGGCGAACGTCGCCCGGCACAGCCGAGCCACCAAGGCCGCCGTCCACGTCACCCGCAGCGGCACGATGCTGTCCGCAGAGATCACCGACGACGGGACCGGCGGGGCGGACCCGTCTCAAGGCAGCGGTCTGGACGGAATCCGCCGCCGCGCCGCCGCCCTGGACGGCACCATGAAGATCAGCAGCCCGCCGGGCGGGCCGACCACCATCACCGTGGAGCTGCCGTGCGTGTAGTCATCGCCGAGGACAACGTCCTGCTGTCCTCCGGGCTCGAACTCCTGCTGGGTTCGCAGGGCTTCGAGGTTGCCGCGATCACGGTCGACGCCCCCGGCTTCATGGCCGCCGTCGACCTCCACCGCCCGGACGTCACCATCGTCGACGTGCGACTGCCCCCGACCTTCCGCGACGAGGGCATCCGCGCAGCCCTCCAGGCCCGCCGCGACCGGCCTGGGCTTCCCGTCCTGGTCCTGTCCCAGTACGTCGAGCAGGAATACGCCGGCCGCCTCCTCTCCGACACCCGCGGCGGCATCGGGTACCTACTCAAGGACCGGGTGAGCCGCATCGCGGAGTTCACCGACGCCCTGCGCCGCGTGGCCGCCGGCGGCACCGCCATGGACCCCGAGGTCATAGCCCAGCTCCTCGCCGTCCGCAGCGATCCCGTCGACGCCCTCACCCCCCGCGAACGCGAGGTCCTGGCTCTGATGGCCGAAGGGCACGACAACACCACCATCGCCCAGCGGCTCTTCATCACCGACAACGCCGTCCACAAACACATCGGCAGCGTCTTCCTCAAACTCGGCCTGTCGGTCGGCGACAGCGGCCATCGCCGGGTCCGCGCCGTCCTGGCCTACCTCCGCCGCCACGGCGGATCGAACCCAGCCCCGGTGGAGTAATCGACCGGAGGACAGACACGCGGCTCAGGGCGAGTGAAGGCCGCGGCCAGGTTGTCCGGCACAAGATCAGCACGCATCCGGACACGTTTCCGATCAAGATCGTCGAGTGCAGGATCCGTGCCATCTCATCGTGGCGGCCGGGCGGATGCGCATCGGTAGACGGCGCCGGCGCCGTTCGCGCATCTCCGGCCATGGCGCTTTCGATGCGCAGCCGATGACTGCCCGGCCCCTGGAGCGTCAGCGTCGGCGGGCGCGGGATCGTCGGAGGAGCATGCCGGCCGCGGTGCCGGCGAGCACGATGGCGGCCAGGCCCGCGAGTGACCAGCCGACCGCACTGTCACCCCGCTCGGCGGCCGGGCCCGTCCGGGCCGGTGCGGGCGCGGAGCTGGCCGGTGCGGGCGCGGACGTGGTGGGGGCGGGTGTGGCCGGGGCGGGCGTCGTGGGGGCCGGGGCGGAGGGGAGGGGCGTGGTGGGGGTCGGGCGGGGGGCGGGGGGCGAGGGGTCGACCACCGGGACCTGGACCTCGCGTTCGGCGTGGCCCAGGGCGGGGAAGCCCACGTCGACGGTGACCTTCCAGGTGCCGGGGGCGAGGACCTCGGTGGTGGTCCAGCCGGTGCGTGTGCCGGGCGCGCGGACCAGGGGCCACGGCCCCAGGGAACGGGATCCGTCAGGGCTGGTCGCGTTCACCGTGGCGGCGACGTTCTCCTCGACGGCGTCCCCGTCGTTCTCCCAGGTGATCTCGGTCGTGACGTGGCCGTCCCGCTGACCGGTCACCACCACCTTGACGGTGTCGCCGTGGGCCTGGGTGGTGGCCGGCAGGGCCAGGGCCTGGGCGAAGAGCAAGAGCATGAGCATGAGCAGAAGGCCTGAGCCCGTACGGGCACGGGAAGCGTGGTGTGTGCGCATCGTTGCTGTGCTCCAGGTGCGTGAGATGCGGTGCGTGCGGAATGCGGAGAGCCGGGGCGCCGGTGGACGGTCGTGGTGACCGTCCACCGGCGTCGGACCGGACGACCGGGGCCGCTTGCCCGGCCCCGGTCCGGCGGTCGGGGTCAGGAGGCCTTCTGGACCGTCCACGCCTGGGTCGCGGCACCGTTCGCGCGCCGCAGGTCGAGCAGCCAGCTCCCGTAGTACGGGCGGTCGCTCACCGACAGGGCGTAGCCGCCGCTCGGGTCGGTCACGGTGACCGCTCCGTCGCGGGCGGCCAGCTTCCACTTCTGCGTGGCCGCGCCGCCGCACGGCTGCTGGGCGATCCACATGCCCGCGGTGGGGGCTCCGCCCGTCTGCAGGCACTTGCCGGAGACGGCGGATCGGATGCGGACGAGCCCGTTGCCCGCGTCGTCGAACAGCCACTGCTGCTGGGCGTAGCCCGTGGCGCGCGCTCCGACGAGCACCGTGCCGTCGGCGGAGCGGCCGCCCCAGACTTCGGCGGCCATGCCGGTGCCCGCGTTGGCGAGGGTGTAGCGGGTACCGGGCGTGGTCGTGCCCTTGCCCGCTCCTGCCGTACGGAACGTGGTCGTCCGACCCGCCCCGCTGTCACGACCGGACCGGTCGCGGACCGAGACGGCGACCTTGTACTCGGTGCCGGGCCGGAGGTTGTAGATGCGCAGCGACTGCGACTGGACCCAGGTCAGGTGCCTGCCGTCCAGCAGGACCTGGTACCAGGCGGCGCCCTCGACCTTGGGCCAGCTCACGACGGCCGCCGTGGACTGGATCTGACCGGCCGTCGGCGTCGGTCCGCCAGTGGGCTGCTTCGTCGGCGTCGGCGTCGGCGTCGGGGTCGGGGTCGGCGTCGGCGTCGGGGTGCGAGTGGGGGTGGGTGTCGGGGTGGGGTTCGGGTTGGGGGTGGTACCGCCCGTGGACCGCATCAGGAACTGGTTGTCGGCGATGTTCCAGTGCGTGGCCAGGTAGCTGCCGGCCTTGGGGTTGGTGTGGAAGTAGTCGTCGTGATTGCAGTCCAGGATGTTCTCGGCAGCCCGGTTGGAGCACACGTACCGCATCTGCGGGTAGTACGGGGTGTCCGAGTAGCACATGACGTCGTACTCGTCCGTGCAGTGCGCGCCGCGACTGGTGTTGGGCGCGCTGTTGTTGACCGCGCCGAGGTTGTGTCCCAGTTCGTGCGCGGCGGTGTGACCGCCCCAACAGCCCGCGTCCGTACGACCGTAGGAGGGGCCGAAGTTGCTCTGGTTGTTCTGCCCCGGCCGTTCGTCACCGGCGAACGTGCCGATGCCGCAGTAGACGTTGGTGTCCGCGAAGATCATGTACTTGCGGTCGCGCCGGTCGAGGCCCTTGGCAGCGAGCGCGTTGTTCGTCGCGCTGAACTCGGAGAGTGCGGACGAGGGAAGCTCGATGTTGAGGACGGTCGGCGTGCAGTCGGCCGCGGTCACGTAGCGGATGTGCCGTACGCCGCCGGTCTCCTTCGCGCTCATGGAGTAGATGAGGTCGGCGTCGGCCGCCCACTTGCGGAACGAGGCGACGTACTCGGCGTACCGGTCGCGGCCCGGGCCGTGTACGTACACGACCTGCACGCGGTTGCCGGTGGTGCCGTCGCCGTCGCACTGGACGGTCTGTCCCGCCGGGCCCGCGGCGACCGTCTGGCCGGCGGACGGCGCGGTCGGCTTCGGGGCCGCGGCGGCGCCGGTCCTGGCGCCGTCGGCATCGGCGGCGGGCGCGTCCTGGGGACTTCCGGCGCCCTTCGCGGGGCCCGCGGCCCCGGATGTGGGCTTCGCCGGGTCGGCCGCGGTGGCCTTGGTGGTGACGGCGGGAGGCACGTCCGCCTTGATGTCCACGCCCTTGGGCGGAGCGTCGGGCCCGTGGGTGCACAGGCCCGCGTCGGTGCGATAGGTGCCCGTGCAACGGTCGCCCCGGGGAGCCGCCTTGAGTCCGTTGTAGACCATGCCGCGCCGGGTGTCGTTGGCCGGCTTGCCCACGATGGGTTCCGGCTCCTCGTCGCGGGTCGGGGCGGCGGCCGGCGCCAGGGGAACGGTGGCGGTCGCGGGTATGCGCGCCTGCGCGGGGGTCCTGGGCCCCTCGTTGCTCCCGATGCCTGCGTAGGCGGCCCCTCCGGCGATCGCCGCCGCCGACGCCACTGCGGCGGTGAGGAGCATCAACCTCCGGCTCTTGCGCCCGTGTTCACGCTTCCTGCGATGTCTAGTCATGCGCACCTCAAATCCTTGGTCGGAGGAGTGGGTGCGCGGAAGCCTGCCAGATGCGTGCGGTGGAGAATTCGGGCAAACGGGAATGCCCGTCGAGATATCTGACCGTTACCTACGGTGCCGTATCTGATGAACAATCAATATCCATGCAGGTGAGGCAAGTTGGGATTTCGTTGGTGAATGGTCCAGGCCTTTTCTGAGATCTCGTTATCGAATCGAGATAGGCGGGGCAATGTTATTGACGGAGATTCAGTAAGGTATTCATCTATTTATCACCTCTCGAATTCCCCTCGTCACCAGCCGTGAGGACGCCGTCGGTGCTCAGCCGAGGGTGAAGTGTTCGCTCCCCTCTCCCGGAGCCGAGAGGCCGGGCAGACGGCTCGCTGAAGGGAGGTGAGGGACGTCGCGCGGCCCCTGCCTCCTGATTCCGAGCGAGCATTCGGGGCATGCGAGGGGTCCGGACAGAGGAGAGGACCTGACATGACTGCAACCGGGTCGTCGTGGGCCGCCGCGAGGCGAGCGGCTCGGGGGGACGTCGTACGCACGGGTGCCCGGGTGGGTTTCGCGGCGCGCGGTGTGCTCCATCTGCTCGTCGGAGTCCTGGCCGTACGCATCGGCCTGACGGGCACGAACGAGCAGGCCGATCGGGGCGGGGCCCTCACCGAGGTCGCCGCGACGCCTTTCGGAGCCGCCCTGCTGTGGGCGCTGGGCGTCGGACTCGCCGGGATGGCGGTGTGGCGGCTCTCCGAGGCGCTGTTCGGCTCGGCGGGACCCGAGAACGACGGCGCGGGCAAACGCGCCCTGTCCGGCGCGCGGTTCGTCTTCTACGGAGTCTCGTCCTTCCTCGTCCTGGCCTTCGCGGTCGGCGACCGGGGCAGCGGGGCCGGTTCCACCGACCGACAGAGCCAGGACGTCACCGGACGCCTGCTCGCTCTGCCCGGCGGCCAGTGGTGGGTGGGCGCCGCGGCCGCAGGGTTCCTCGGCGCGGGACTGTGGATCGCGGGCCGCGCGGCACTGCGCACGTACCGCAAGCACCTCACCTGGGGCCGGATGTCGAAGCACCAGCGGCGGTTCATGGACGTGACGGGTATCGCAGGAGGCGTGGGACGCGGGCTCGTCTTCGGCGCGGTCGGCTACTTCGGCCTGAAGGCGGCGGTCGCCTTCGACCCGAAGGAGTCCAAGGGCATGGACGACGCCATCCGCTCCTTCGCCCAGACACCCGTGGGGCCGTGGCTCCTGGTCGCCGTGGCCGTCGGGCTCGTCCTTTTCGGTGTGTTCTCCTTCGGTCAGGCCAAGTGGCGCGACGTCTGAGCCCGGCCGCACTCCGGCGAGCCGCGGCTGCTCGTCCCCGCCACACCCGGCTGCGACACCGTCGTCGAGATCGACTCCGACACGGCGTGTGCGGCCAGGGTCAGGGTGATGTGACGGTGCCATCCGCGACGGCGGCGGGTCTCGCCCTTCACCGATGTCGTCAGGACGGTCAGGAGGACCGTCCTGACGACTGCGGCGTGGGTGCCCGCAGGCCTCGGCAAGGACGTCACCGTCGTAACCCTCGGAACAAGGAGCCACGCTCTAACGGTGAATCGGGTACATCTCCGCCACGAGGAAGGCCAGGTCGAGGGACTGGCTGCGGTTGAGGCGGGGGTCGCAGGCGGTCTCGTAGCGCTGGTGGAGGTCGTCGACGAAGATCTCGTCGCCGCCGCCCACGCACTCGGTGACGTCGTCACCGGTGAGCTCGACGTGGATGCCGCCCGGGTGGGTGCCGAGCTCCTTGTGGACCTCGAAGAAGCCCTTGACCTCGTCGAGGACGTCGTCGAAACGGCGCGTCTTGTGGCCGGAGGCGGCTTCGAAGGTGTTGCCGTGCATCGGGTCGGTGACCCAGGCGACGACCGCGCCCGAGGCGGTGACCTTCTCGACGAGCTCGGGGAGCTTGTCGCGGACCTTGTCGGCGCCCATGCGGACGATGAAGGTCAGCCGGCCCGGCTCGCGGTCCGGGATACGGGCCTTCTCGTTGAAGTCGAAGCCGTTGACCGAGTCGCCCCGGTACGTCGGCAGGGTCACGCCGTCACGCGTCTCGGTCCCCTTGGAACGGGGCTTGGAGTACTGGCCGGCGATACGGCCGACCTTCACCACCGGCACGGAGGCCGCGTAGGTGAGGACGGCACTCATCTGGAGCAGCGTCTTGAGCTTGGCCCGGATGTGGTCGGCGGACACCGCGTCGAAAGCCTCGGCGCAGTCGCCGCCCTGGAGCAGGAACGCCTCGCCACGGGCGACGGCTCCCATCCGGGCGCGCAGCTGGTCACACTCGCCGGCGAAGACGAGCGGAGGATAGGACTCGAGGTCCGCGATCACATCGCGCAGAGCCTCGGCATCGGGGTACTCGGGCTGCTGCGCCGCGGGCAGGTCTCGCCAGGAGTCGACGTTCAGCGTCGCGGCCGGCGCGCCCGCGAACACGTCGGAGTCCGGAGGTCTGTCCGGCTGTATGAGCTGTGTCGAGGTCAGGACGGACATCGGGGTGGTTCCACTTCGGTTCCGGGGCCGCCCCTGGAACGGGGCGGCCGGTCGAGGGGAGGGGGGGCCGGGCGCGTCAGGCCCGGCCGGTGACGTCGGCGGGAGTACGGGCCGTGGCGTCGGCGGGAGTACGGGCCGTGGCGTCGGCCGGGGTGACGGCGGTGGCGTCGGCGGGAGTGCCGACGGTGGCGGCGCCGGCGGCGGCGGTCAGTGTCGCCGCGAGCGACTCGCGCAGGACGTCGAGGACCGTGTCCTCGTCCTCCGGGGTCGTCCGCGGATTGATCGTGCAGATCCGCATGACCGTCCGGCCATGGATCCCGGTGGTGTGCAAGCCGACCCGGTTGGACGCCATGACGTGGTCGGCGAGGGCCCGGTTCAACGCGTTGAGGTCTCCCTCCGAGGCCGCGTCCGTACCGGTGTAGCGGAACGTGAGGGTGGCGAGCCGGGGACCGCTCTCGACGGTCCACCCCGGCTCGGCGGCGATCCGCGCGGCGAGTCGTTCCGCGCGCTCGAGCCCGCCGCGCACCGCGGCCCGGAAGGAATCGGCGCCGAACGTCTTGAGGGACATCCACAGCTTGAGCGCGCGGAACGAGCGGGTGGTCTGGAAACCGTGGTCGTAGAAGTTGACCTCGCCCTCGTCGGCGTCCAGGTCGGCGAGGTAGTCCGGAACCAGGCGGAACATGTCCCGCAGATGCCCGGTGTCCTTCACCAGCAGCCCACCGATCTCGAACGGCTGGAACCACCACTTGTGCGGATCGATCGAGAGCGAATCCAGTTCCTCGATTCCCCGGAGCGCCTCGCGGCCCTCGGGGACGATCGCCGCTGCCGCGCCGAAGGCGCCGTCACCGTGCATCCACAGGTCGTGCTCGCGGCACACCTCGGCGATCTCCGGCAGCGGGTCGACCGCGGCGCTCCGGGTGGTGCCGACGTTGGCGACGACGCAGAACGGTGTCCGGCCCGCTGCCCGGTCCTCTTCGACCATGCGTCGCAGCGCGGCGACGTCCATGGTGAGGTCTTCGTGGGTGGGGACGAAGCGGAGCTGTTCGGGCGGCTCGCGCGGTCGGCGGCGGCAGCCGCGGTGGCGGCACCGTCGAGCGCCGCCTGCCGGGCGGGGGCTCATGGGACATGGCCCGCCACCCGGCTCAGGTTCCGGGGAGGATGCGGCGCGTTTCGTAGGCCCACATGGCGATCTCGACCCGGTTGCGGGCGCCGAGTTTGGCCATCAGGCTGGCCAGATGCGTCTTCACCGTGCTGAGGCTGATGTGCAGCGCGTCGGCGATCTCGGTGTTGGTCAGCCCGCGGGCGACGGCGACGAGCACCTGCTCCTCGCGGGCGGTGACGGGGGAGACCGGCTGGGCCACGGGCCGGCCGGCGGGCAGGTCCGAGAACGCCTGGAGCAGGCGGACGGTGACGCTGGGCGCGATGAGAGCCTCGCCGTCGGACGCCGACCGTACGGCCTGGGCCAGAAGGTCCGGTCCCGTGTCCTTGAGGAGGAACCCGCGGGCGCCGGCACGCAGTGAGCCGTACACGTACTCGTCGAGGTCGAACGTGGTGATGACGACCACGGCCAGCGGGTCGGCGACGCCCGGGCCGGCGACCAGCCGGGTGGCCTCGAGCCCGTCGATCACGGGCATGCGGATGTCGAACAGGCACACGTCGGGGCGCAGTTCCTGGGCCAGACGTACCGCTTCCTGTCCGTCGGCGGCCTCGCCGACCACCTCGATGCCGGGCTGGGCGTTCAGCATGATCCGCAGCCCGGTGCGGATGATGGTCTGGTCGTCAGCGACGAGGACGCGGATGGGCACCGCTCTCGGTCCTCCCTCTCGGCAGTTCGGCTTCGACATGCCAGCCCTGGTCGGTGCCGGGGCCCGCTCGCAGTGTGCCGCCGAGCAGCGTCGCGCGCTCGCGCAGTCCGGTGAGTCCGTACCCGGCACGGCCTCGGCCGGTGCGTTGCCCGTTGTCGCGCACGCTCACCCGTACCGTGTGCCGTTCCGCGGTGACCCGGACGACGACCTCGGTCGCGTTGACCGCATGGCGCATGGCGTTCGTCACCGACTCCTGCACAATGCGGTAGACGGCCGCGTCCACGGCCGGGGGCAGCGTGTCCAGTTCGCCTTCGAGACGCAGGTCGACCCTGAGGCGACCACCCGGGGCGCGCACCAGGCGCTCCAGATCCGCGACACCGGCAGGCGGCGCCAGCTCGGCGCCGGTCCCGCGGTCGCGCAGCGCGGCGACCATCGCTCGCATCTCCTCCAGCGTGCGCGCCCCCTCCTCCTCGACCCCCTCCAGCGCCTCGACGGCGGCGGACGGGTCGGTGCCCGCGAGCACCCGGCCCGCCTGGGCGCTGATCACCATGGCCGAGACGTGGTGGGCCACCGTGTCGTGCAGTTCCCGGGCGAGCTGCTCACGCTCGCGGGAACGCACCTGCTCCAACTGCCTCTCGCGAGCGGTCCCCCAGAACCGCACGGCGGCCCCGATCAAGCCGGGCAGCGAGAGGAAGACGAAGCCCCCGACCTGTTCGGCGGCCGGGATCTCGTCCGCGACGACCGCCAGCGCGAAGGCCGTGAGGATCACCGCGCTGCCCAGCACGATCTCCCGTCCCGATCCCCACCGGGGCAGCGCGTACACCAGCACGAGCACGACCATGCCGGCGTCCAGGCCGACGTGCCCGCCCGGTGCCGCGACCAGCGAGGCCACCTGGAGCAGGATCACCGAGCCGAACCCCAGCGTGACCATCGCCAGCGGGTGGGTCCGGCGCCACAGGGGCAGCAGGCACGTACAGACGGCGAACACCACCGCCACCGGCCGCCACACGACGTTCTCGCGCAGGGTGGCCTCCAGCACCACAGCGACCAGGCTCACGGCGAGCAGCGCCCAGTCCCGCCACACCCGGGCGGGCGCGTCGGGCGGCCGGGGTTCGGTCCACAGGGTTCGCAGGTCGTCGCGCAGCACGGTTTCAGCTTAGGGGCCGCGCCGTGCCGCGCATCGGCCGAAAGTACGGGGTGTCACTCGGCCCCGGGGCCGACGGAACCGCGGCCCGCGAGCCGATGCCGCAGAGCGCCGCGGCGACGAACCTCGGCATCGGAGGCCGCACAAGGACGGCCGACGAGGTGGTTGGAGGACCCGATGCTCTCGAAAGCCCTGTTGCGCCTGGGCACAGGCGCCGCCCGTCATCCCTGGCGGGTGATCGCGGCATGGCTGATCGCCGCCACACTCGCCGTCCTCGCCGCGATCGCCGTCGGCGGGCGGACCGCGGACTCGATGACCGCTCCGGGACTGGACTCCCAACGGGCCGCGCAACTGATCGAGCGGGCCGGCACCGGTCAGGAGGGCATGACCGCCCAAGTGGTCGTCACCCCCCTCGACGGCGGTGCGACGTTCTTCGACCGCGGCAGCGCGCTCACCGCTCTCACGCGGCTCCAGACCGAGGTGCAGCGGCTGCCGCACGTGCTCGGCACGAGTGACCCGGCGGGGGCACTCAACGCGGGCGGGGACGCCACCGTGCGCGGCGGCCTCGTCTCGGCCGACGGGCGGGTCGCCGTCGTCCGGGTGCAGTACCCCGACCAGAGCCGGCTGTCGGCCGAAGACCTCGACGCCCTCGTCGATCTCGGCGACCGGCTGCGCGCCGAGCTGCCGCTGCGCATCGAGATGGGCGGGAGCCTCTTCTACGCCTTCTCCGACCCCGACGGCGGCACGAGCGAGCTGATCGGCCTCCTCGCCGCGGCCACGATCCTGTTCCTCGCGTTCGGGTCGCTCGTCGCCGCCGCGCTGCCGATCGGCATGGCGGTCTTCGGGCTGACCGTCGGGGTTGCCACGATGACGGTACTGGCGGGGGTGACGGACGTCCCGAGCTTCGCCCCCGTCCTGGGCAGCATGGTCGGGCTCGGAGTGGGCATCGACTACGCGCTGTTCGCACTCGCCAGACACCGGGAGTACCTCGCGCGCGGGCTCGACCCCCGCGAGGCGGCGGGGCGAGCGGTGGCCACGGCGGGGAGGCCCGTGGTCTTCGCCGGCGGCACCGTCGTCGTGTCGATCCTCGGCCTGGCGGTCGCGAACGTACCGTTCATGACGGTGGGCGGGGTCGCCGTCTCGATCGTCGTTCTGATCATGGTGGTCGCGTCGGTGACGCTCCTGCCTGCCTTCCTCGGTGCCGCCGGCCCACGACTGGCCCGGGCGGGCCGGATCGGCCGGGCCCTGCAGACCAGGAGGCCGGACCGGCTCGCACGGCGGCGGGACCCGGCGGCAGGTGCCGCCCACGCCGCAGGGTGGCGTCGCTGGATCGGGCACGTCAGCCGGCACCCGGTGCCGTACGCGGTCGGCGCGGCGGGGCTGCTGCTGACCGCGACGCTGCCCGTGCTCGGCCTGCGCGTCGGCCTTCCCGACGACGGCTCACAGCCCCAGAGCCGTACCGAGCGCCGGGCCTACGACCTCGTCGCCGAGGGATTCGGCCCGGGCACCAACGGTCCCCTCGTCATCGCCGCGGACCCCACCGGTGATCCGGGAGTGGTGGACCGGCTCGTCGGGGCGGTCGCGGCGGATCCGGGCATCGCATCCGTCGCGCCGACGCACATCGACCGGGCCACCGGCATCGCGACCCTCGTGGTGTTCCCGACCACCAGCCCTCAGGACAAGGCCACGGCCGACACCATCGCCCGGCTGCGCACCGACGTACTGCCCACCGCGATCGGGCACGGACCGGCCGAGGCGCACGTCGGCGGCGCCGCCGCGAGCCTGTCCGACGTGGGCCAACGCACCAGCCAGCGCCTGCCGGCGTTCGTCGCCGCCGTGCTGGCGATGTCGTTCCTGCTGCTGATGCTGGCCTTCCGCTCGATCCTCGTACCGCTCAAGGCGGTACTGCTGAATCTGCTGAGCATCGGCGCGTCCTACGGGATCATGGTCGCTGTCTTCCAGTGGGGCTGGGGAGGCGCACTCATCGGGCTGGAAGCGACGGTTCCGATCGTGTCGTTCATCCCGATGTTCCTCTTCGCCATCCTGTTCGGCCTGTCGATGGACTACGAGGTGTTCCTCCTCTCCCGCGTACGCGAGGAGTACCAGCGCACCGGCGACAACCGCACGGCGATCGTCGAGGGCGTCTCGGGCACCGCCCGGATCATCACCTCGGCCGCCCTCATCATGGTGGCGGTCTTCCTGTCCTTCGCCGTCGCCGAGGACCCCTCCACCAAGATGTTCGGGCTCGGCCTGGCCACCGCGATCTTCATCGACGCCACGGTCGTACGCATGGTGCTGGTCCCGGCGACCATGACACTCCTCGGCCGGAGCAACTGGTGGCTGCCGAAGTGGCTGGACCGGCTGCTTCCCCACGGCCCCGTCGGCAGGGAAGACACCGACGACACCGACGGGGAATCCACGGGTGAGGCCCCGAGCCAACGGCTGGTCGACCGTTGACTCAACCCCCGCGTCCGAGTGCACTGTCGTCCGGCTCGCCGGCCGGGGCGCCTTCGAGGGGCCCCGGCCGGTGTGCTTGTGGGTCCCAACGAGCACCCGAAAACCCCAGCGGCAAGCCCTGACCATCCAGATCCATCGCGCGCAGGAGCGCCGATACGGCTGCCCACGCCGGCGCTCCTGCCTCGTTGTCGTTGCCGCGTGAGAGGCTGCCCGGCGACACCAGGACATGGACGGAGAGCCGGCGGGATGGATTTCGAGGGCGCAGTCTGGCGACTGATGCGGCAGGAGGAAGTGCTCGGCGAGATCGTCATCGACGAGGCCGACTTTCCCCGGCTGTCGCTCGTGGCCCCGTCCGGTCCGGTCGCGGACTTCCTTCTGCACATCAGTGACGATCGTGCTTGGTTCAGGTGGAGTGACGAACCATTCGAGGACGGCTGAGCCCGCCGTCGTCGACACGAGGAAGGTGATTTTGGCGGGTAGGGGGCAGGTCCTGGGCCGCCGATGGCGGGCCGGATTCTGAGCCGAGCCGAGCCGAGCCGAGCTGAGTTGTGCGGTGTTGCCCAGTGGACGGCGAGCCCCAGCCGTTTCCCGTGTCCCGGCTGGAGGCTCGCCCCGCAGGAGGCAGCGGGTGTCAGCCGTCGGCCTTGGCCTTGGCGGTGGTGGAAGCCGTGGCGGAGGCCGTCGGGGGCTTGAGCTGGACCCAGCCGGCCTTGCTCGGCGCGCCCTCCTCGTTGAGGAGGAAGAGCATGTAGTGGCCGGGGGGCGCCGCGGCTGCGGTCGGTGGGGCCTGGAGCTCCAGGAAGTTGCCACCGCGGCTCTTGATGCGCAGTTCGACGTGACGCTGACTGGTGTTGATCGAGTGGGTCGCCGTGGTCGGTGCCAGCAGGACGGCGCGGGTGACGTCGCCGGGGGTGCTGGTACTGACCGTGATCTTCTCGTTGTAGCCGACGCTGGGGTTGAAGATCAGACCGAGCGCGGGGCGGCTGCCCTGGTGGAGGTAGGCCGGCTCGTAGATCTCGATGCTTCCGTTGTTGTTGTCGGTGACGTCGGGGTCGTTGGCGAGCTGCTGGAGCTCGTCACCCGTGATCATGACGCGGCCGTCCGGGAGGACCACGGCGTTGGAGTGGTAGCCGCGCGGCAGCCGCTGGACGGGGCCGAGCTTCCAGTCGCCGTTCTCGTCGCGCAGTTCGACCTGGCGGTACTTCAGGTCGGCGTTGGGGTTGTACGGTCCGTTGCCGTAGTCGCGGATGTCGAAGGCGCCGTTGACGGTGAGCAGGTTGCCGTTCGGGAGGAGCAGGGTGTCGTCCTGGGTGCGGCCGAAGGCGCGGGGCTTCTCGGTGTTCCACTTTCCGCCGGCCAGACGGTACGTGTTCGGGTCGTTGCGGTCGCCGCCGAGGACGAGGACCGAGTCGGGGCCTCTGAAGCCGGCCGGCAGGGGGACCGCGGAGCCGTAGTTGCGCCTCCACTCCCCGCCGTCCGGGCCGGGCTTGTCCTTGTTGATGTCCGGGCGGTTCGGCAGGTCGGTCTTGGTGTCGGCGGCGGTGTCGAAGAGCCACTGCTGGTCCACGGAGCGGCCGAGCCCGTAGATCTTCCCGTCGCGCAGCGAGAACAGGTGCGGGTAGTCCCACTTGAACGGGGCTTCGGTGGTGAGCTTGTCCACCCCCCAGCCGATCGGCTTGACCGTCTTGTCGACGGGCACGGGGTGGGCCGCGGAGGGGAAGCGCTCGACGAGCGGAGTGGGCGTGCCCCAGCCGAGTTCCGACTGGCCGGACATGATCAGCTGACGTCCGTCGGCGCCGGTGACCACACTCGGGTACCACCGGCCGACGGACATGTCCTTGTTCAGGTACCACTCCTCCGTCCAGGGGTCGAAGACCAGGGACAGCTTGGCCCCGGAGCCTCCGTTGCCACCGAGGTTGCCGCCGAAGACGCCGAGCATGCCGTTGGGCAGGTAGGAGTGGCCGGCGCAGAAGAACGGGGCCGGGCGGGGCTCGTTCTTGCCGTCGGGCATGTTGATGACCGGCGGCTTCTTCTCGGAGAACGCGCCGGGGCCGGTTCCCTTCGCGGGGTCCCAGATCCAGGCGCGGCCGGCGTTCTCCTTGCCGATGGTGTCGGTGGGGGCCGGCTCGTTCTGCGGGTTGACCTCGATGCGCTCGAAGGAGAACAGCAGGACCTTGCCGGTCGGCAGCAGCGCGATGTGGGCCGCGAAGTCGGGGGACTGGAAGTACTCGCGGAACCGGCCGAACTCGGCCGCGTCGAAAGAGGCGTTGGCCTTCTCCTGGGAGGCGGTCAGGGCCTTCAGACGCTCTGTGCGGGTGGTCTGCGGGTACTCGCCGACGTCGGCCAGTGCCTTCCGGGTGCGGGCGTGCTCCTCGGCGTGCTCCCTGCCCAGTGTCGCCGCCTCGTCCGGGTCGACGGCGACCGGTGCGGTCGCTGCCCGGGAGGCGGGGCCGTAGGGGTAGGCGCTGCCCTGCTCGTCGTGACCGTCGTGGGCGAGTACGGGGCCTGCCGACGCCAGGGCGACGGACGCGGCCATCGCGGTGGCGGCGCAGACGGAGATCGCCGTGGCGAGCCGGCGGCGGACGAGCGGGGGCGGACTGCTGCGGGACATGGGGCTCCTTGCCGTGGAGGTGTGGTCGCGCCGGCCCCGGCCGGGGGACGAGCCGGGGGGCGCACCAGGACTGCCACTTGTTTACGCAGAGTGACAGGCTTCAGCTTTGCCGCGGGTCACTCGGCTGTCACCCCGAGGCATGCAGGCGGGTGATCCCGAGCGCCGGAAGCGCTCCAACGCGCCTCGTGCGCCCCCCGACCAGCACGTTTGTGGAAAACAAACGGGTGAAGGCCGGCTTCGTCGGCCGGTCGGCCGCCGGAGTCCCGCCTGAGTGCCGCGTACCTTGCTGACTACTCCACGTGACAACGGTGTGGAGGTGTCGATCTTCGGGAGTGTGCACGGTGGACGATCTCAAGCTGCGTGACAGCGACGACATCCAGGGCGATGTGATCGCCGGCTTCAAGAAGGACCAGATGACCCTGCTGTTCCTCAAGTTCGAGGACGCGGCGCGGGCACGTACCTGGGTCAAGGGCTTGGAACCGCAGATCTCCACGACGCGGCAGGTGGCCACCTTCAACGCCGCCTTCAGCAAGGCCAGGAAGGCCTCGGCCGGCGACGACCCGAAGACGCTCAAGGCCACCTGGATCAACGTGAGCTTCACCTGCGCGGGCCTTCGGGAGCTGACCGGCAAGGACCCGTTGCCCTCTGTCAGGCCCGGGAGTGGCCTGGAGGCCTTCAAGCAGGGCTCGGCCAAGCGGGCGCTCGGGGACACCGGTGACAGCTCGCCGGAGATGTGGCTCTTCGGCAACGGCAAGGGACAGGTCGTCCACGCCGTGCTCACCGTCGCCTCCGACACGGTCCAGGACCTCCAGGCGATGGTCCGGCAGCAGAGAGAGGCGTGCGCCGCGGCCAAGATCGTGATCGTGTTCCAGCAGGACGCCGCCACCTTGCCCGGAAGCCGGAGGGGCAAGGAGCACTTCGGCTTCAAGGACGGCGTCAGCGAGCCCGGAGTGATCGGTTTCGACGAGCCGGACCCCGTCAAGCCCGAGTACGTCAAGGGCCATCACGGTACGCGGCTGATCCCGCCCGGCGAGTTCCTCGTCGGCCACGACCGGGTGGGCGGCGTGCCGCACGAGACGCCCGACTGGGCCGACAACGGCACCTTTCAAGTGGTGCGGCGGCTCGGCCAGGACGTCCCGGGCTTCTGGTCCCAGGTCGCCGGGCAGCTGAGAGTACTCAAGGAGGAAAAGGTCGTGCCCCCTGAAGCCACCTCGGAGTGGCTGGCGGCCCGCCTCGTCGGCCGGTGGCGCTCCGGGACCCCCGTCGCCACGTGCCCCAACGCCGACAGGCCCTCCAACGCACTGGCCGGCGACGACAACGACTTCGGCTACCGCAACGACCCCGAGGGCTTCATCACCCCGCTCTTCTCGCATCTGCGCTGCACCAACCCCCGGGACGGCCTGCAGGAGAGGCCCGGCGATCCGCCGTTCGACGAGAATCCGGTGATGGACCGCCGACGGATCATCCGCCGCGGCGCCCCGTACGGCGCGCCCTTCGACCCTGCCTCGGACGGGCCGGGCGGGCCCGACGAGAAGCGCGGTCTGCTCTTCGTCTGCTACCAGTCGGACATCGTGCAGCAGTTCGAGTTCATTCAGAAGGCGTGGATCGACAGCCCGGACTTTCCGCCCAACCGGCCCAACAAGCCCGGCCCGGACGGAATGGTCGGCGCCGCCGGCACGCTCAGCTACGAGAGCCCCGGCCGGACCACTCCGCTGAGCATGAGCCAGTTCGTCGTCACCGAGGGGTCCGTCTATGCCTTCGTCCCCTCGCTGACACTGCTGCGACTGCTCGGCGACGGCCGGCTCACCGACAAGCCGCCGGCCGACGTCCGGCCGACCGACGCCTTCCTGCCCATCCCCGACATGCAGCGGATCGACGGCAAGAGCTGGTACTGGGCGTACGGGACCGGGGCCGACGGTGAAGCCGTCTGCCGGACCCTGTCCATCGCCGACGGGGACGAGCACACGGACGTCCGCGAACGCCCCGACCGGCCGCTGAGCACCTGGCCGTGCTACGCCGGAGTGAGAAAGGTCGACGCGATCCTGCCCGTCCCGGACGAGCAGCGGATCAACGGCCGCAGCCGGTTCTGGCTGTTCCACACCGTCGAGGGACGGCAGGTCTACCGGAAGATCTCGATCGCCGACGGCGCCGAGTCCGGACTCCCGCTGGAGCGGTCCGCCGCGATCGACCTCCCGGACCGCTCGCTCTCCGCCTGGGTCTCCTTCCAGGGCATCGAGAGGGTGGACGCCTTCCTGCCGGTCCCCGACATGCAGCGGGTCGACGGCAAGAGCTGGTACTGGGTGTTCCACACGGTGATGGACCGTCAGGTGTACCGCCTCGTCTCGGTCGCCGACGGCAGGATGCACCAGGACAGGCTCGAACGCGGCGACCGCGGCCTCGACCTGTGGCGATCGCTCGCCGGGATCACGCGGGTCGACGAGTTCCTCGCGGTCCCCGACATGCAGAGGATCAACGGCATGAGCCTGTTCTGGGTGTTCCACCGGGACGCGTACCGGATCATCGTGATCCGCGACGGCCACGGCCACGAGGACCAGGTCACGGTCGAGGACCGGCCGCTGACGATGTGGAGGTCCCTCACGGGCTGACCTGCGCCCCCCTCGGCCCCCGGCTCCGGTGCAGCCGTGCGACCGCCACAGGTGCACGGCTGTCCCGCCAACACGTGGAGCCCATGCGCCACGAGTACTCCAGGCGGGACGTGGACGAGCGCTGGTGGGGTGAGACCGGCTGACCGAGGCGGGCGACGGTTGCCGGCGGCTCGGATAAGGATTCGTCCGCAGAGAACGGTGCCTCTAAGCTTGGTCAGAGCGGGAGTGCGCGCGTTTCCGCAGGTTGCGGTGCCGTGGCAGAGCGGTCTATTGCGATCGCCGGGGGTGAGGTCCCTCCCTCGGCGAGTGACGGGGACGGGGCGGGCCTGCCCCCATCTGTCTCGCGGGTTCAAATCCCGTCGGCACCGCAGCCGACCAGAACGTAGGACAACGCACGGCCCTGCTGCCGCGCGCCAGGCACAGCGCAAGCCGTGCGGCCCGGTGATCTTGCCTGGCACCCACTCCTCCCCATGGTGTCCCGACTACGCTTGCCGTGGTCACGGCCACGATCGAACGAGGGGGAACTCCCATGCCGTACGAGACCGGCGCGAAGGTGAAGCTGACCAGGGATGTGCAGGTCACCGCGAACGACACGGCGGGCAGGATCGGCTTCCCCGGTCCGCTGTGCCTGGCCGAGGGCCTGGTGGGCGTCGTCACAGGCTCGGCGAACGAAGCCGGCGGCGGCCTGGCCCAGGACGGGCTCGCGGAATTCGAACGGCAAGTACGCGGCGCCCAGTTCGATGCCTTCACGGCCGGCGTGATCGACAACCTCCGTCAGCAGATCATCCAGCGCGGAGGGATCGACGCCGGAGTCGGCACTCAGATCAGGTACAGGGTGCGCTTCGACAACGGGTTCGTTCTGGGCGGTCTCGACGAAGGCTGGCTGACCGCAGCCTGAGTACCTGCCACCACGCCCCCGCCGGCCGGCGGGGGCGTCGCAGTGTCTGTCGCCAGATACAGGGATGTCGGTCTGACGTGACGGTCTAGGGCGTGTTGCGAAAGTCCCGCCTGCCCGACGGCGCCTGGCACGCACGCTCGCCGCGTTGTCGGGATCACCCCGATACATCCAGTATCGGGGCGACCCTCCGCCTTGCGATCGCACGCACCAGACGCCGTCGGGCCCGCCCTTCGGGCGGCCGGCGCTACTTTCGCAACACGCCCTAGCCCTCGCTCGCGCCATCGCGCTCGCTCGCGGCGACCCGACCGGCGGCGCCGCGGACGCGGTGGGCCGTGTCACGCAGCCACAGGGCGCTGCGCTTCGGCGTGCGGCGCTGGGTGGTGTAGTCGACGCGGACGAGCCCGAAGCGCTTGTCGTAGCCGTACGCCCACTCGAAGTTGTCCAGGAGCGACCAGGCGAAGTATCCGCGGACGTCGGCTCCGCCGGCGCGCGCCCGGGCCACCGCGGCGAGATGGGCGGCGAGGTAGCCGGTGCGCTCGGTGTCGTCGACGAAGCCGTCGGCGTCGGGCCGGTCCTCGTACGCGGCGCCGCTTTCGGTGATCACCACGGGGGTGCCGGGGTAGTCCCGGGCGATGCGCAGCAGCAGGTCGGTGAGGTCGTGCGGCATCACCTCCCAGCCGAGCCCGGTGACCGGAAGCCCGCCGTGCGGCAGGTTGCGGGTGACGGGGATGCCGCGGGCGTCGGTGGCGGCGCCGTGCTCGTCGACTCCCGACGTGCGCATGGAGCGGTAGTAGTTGACGCCCAGCGTGTCGATGGGCGCGGCGATCGTCTCCAGGTCGCCGTCCCGGACGGGGATCTCGATGCCGTGGACGGCCAGGTCGTCGACGAGGTCCTGCGGATACCGGCCGCGCAGGATCGGGTCGAGGTAGAAGCGGAACCCGAGGGCGTCCGCCCGGCGGGTGGCCTCGCGGTCGGCCTCGCTGTCGGTGGCGGGACTGCTCGTGCCCAGGAGGTGGGTGACGGCCAGGTCGAGCGGGCGGCGGTCGGCGGAACGCAGCCGCCGGACCGCGAGGCCGTGGGCGAGGTGCAGATGGTGCACAGCCGCCACTCCGTCGGCGAGGGAGCGTCCGCCCGGTGCGTGGACGCCTTCGACATGGCCGAGGATCGCCGAGCAGAAGGGCTCGTTGAGGGTGGTCCAGTGGGTGACGCGGTCACCGAGGCGCTCATGGACGAGTTCCGCGTAGTCGGCGAAGCGGTACGCGGTGTCGCGGGCCGGCCAGCCGCCCGCGTCCTGGAGCTCCTGGGGCAGGTCCCAGTGGTAGAGGGTCAGCCAGGGGGTGATGTCGCGCGCCAGGAGTTCGTCGACGAGCCGGTCGTAGAAGGCGAGTCCCGCGGGGTTGCCCGGGCCGCGCCCGTGGGGCTGGACACGGGACCAGGAGACGGAGAAGCGGTACGTGTCGAGGCCGAGGGAGGCGAGCAGGGCCACGTCCTCCGGCATGCGGTGGTAGTGGTCGCAGGCCTGATCGCCGGTGTCGCCGTTGTCGACGGCTCCCGGGACACGGCAGAAGGTGTCCCAGATGGACGGGGTGCGGCCGTCCTCGGCGACGGCTCCCTCGATCTGGAAGGCGGAGGTGGCGGCGCCGAAGCGGAAGTGCGGTGGCAGGAGGTCGATGAGCTCGTCGTACTGGGCGGTGGCGGAGGGGGCCGGGGCGGTCATGGGCTGCTCCTGAGGCCGGAGGCGAGGGGTCGGTCGGAGGGTGCGGCGCGGGCGTGAGAGGTCGGTCGGACGGTGGGGCGCGGGCGTGAGAGGCGCTCGGGGGCGCGGGCACGAGGACGGCCCGGACGCCGGCGTGGGCGTCCGGGCCGTGCGGGGGCGGGGGTCAGGGCAGACGGTGGTCTTCGTTCAGCACGGTTCCGCGTTCGGGGCGGTACAGGTCGAAGCCCCGGGTGTCGCACTGGAGGCCGCCGACGATGCAGTGGTCGACCAGGGCCTTGAGGGTGCGCTCCTCCCACGCGTTGAAGAAGTCGTAGTGGAAGGAGTAGCCGCGGCCGCTGGCCAGGCGGACCTGGGACATGTCACCGTTGACCGGCCATGCCATCTTGAACTCGATCATCGGCAGGGCGACCGGGTGGGAGGCCGGGCACATGTTGTCGTTGGTGCCGGGCTTGACCACCGGGTAGGCCATGTGGCTCTTGTGGTCGGGGGTGTCGAGGTACAGGCCGTTCCAGCAACTGGGCGCCTGCATGCGCAGGTTGAGCTGGACGTCGGGCCGGTTCGGACAGGTGGTCGGGATGTCGGTGTTGAAGAAGCTGTCACCGCATTCCCAGCCCTCGACGAAGCCCTTGTGGGACCGGAACTCCTCGGCGCTCTGCATCGGGTTGCCGACGACGAACCGCAGCCCCTTGGGGAAGGGCCGCACGCTCCGGTAGTCGGTGACGCCCGCCTTGTAGTAGATGACCTGGGGGCCGACGGGCAGGATCTTCTGGTCGCCCTTGTACAGCGAGGGCATCCAGTACGCGGAGGCGTCCGCGGGCGCCTTGCAGGTGGTGTTGCCTCCGTAGAGCGAGCCGGTGGTGCTGGCGGCGTTGGTGGAGGTGTTGCCCATGAACGTGTGGTCGTGGGACTTGCCGAACTGGCCCGGGTAGACGATCGGGTCGTCCGGCGCGGTGTGGGTGACGGCGCAGCCGGCCTGGAACTCGTGATGGTAGGCCGGGGGAGGGGTCGCGGTGGACGGTGTCACACCGGTGACCTGGGGTACGGCCGGGATGTAGCCGTCTCCGTCGGCGTCGTCGCCCGAGGCCTGGGTGGACACGGCCATGACGTGTCCGGCGTGGGCGCCCGCCGTGGCGACGGTGGGCGGGACGGGGGTGTCCGTGTCCGCGGCGGAGGCGATGGTGCCGATGCCGAGGACGCCGGCGACGAGGGCCGTGCCGAGGAGGAGTGCGGGGAGCCGCTTCGGACTCGATCTCATGGGGATCTCCTGCCCATGGGGGTGGGTTCGCGTGAGCGCGGGGACGCCACGCGACTGGCGTGATGGATTCCCTTGCGGTGGTGCAGGGGCGGCGGGGTCCTGCGGCGGTCCCCGCCACGCCCGTTCGGGGGAGCCGGCGTCGTCAGCTGTAGACGCCGAACTCGTGGAGGGAGTAGCCCCACCCGGTGCCGCGCGCGGTGAGCTGGAGCTTGACGTACCGGGCTGTGGTGGAGGTGGTGACGGTGTCGATGTCACCGTTGCCCGTGGTGGTGGTGTGGATCGTCCGCCAGGTGTTGCCGTCGTCGGAGACCTGCACGTCGTAGGACTTGGCGTAGGCGGGGTCCCAGACGAGCTGCAGGGTGCGGATGGGCTTGGCCGAGCCGAGGTCGACCTGGATCCACTGCGGGTCGCTCCAGTCGCTGGCCCAGCGGGTGCCGGTGTTGCCGTCGGTGGCGTTGGTCGCCGGGCAGGGGCAGTCGCCGTAGGAGGCCTGGGCGGAGGAGGCGGTGGTGGGCCTGTTCAGGGCGAGGTTGGTGCCGGCGACGGGCGGGGCGACGACCTTGACGGACTTGGTCTCGATGCCGACGTTGCCGCGGCCGTCCTCGGCCTGGACGTACACCTTCCACACGCCGAGCTTCTCGGGCGCGGTGACGGCGAAGGCGCCGTTGCCGAGCGAGCGGTACGGGACGTCGATCAGGCGCTTGTCGCCGTTGGCGTAGTTGCCGCTGAGCAGGATCTTGGTGGTGACGGGGTCGCCGTCGGGGTCGCGGACGTCGGCGCGGACCGTGAACTCGCCTCCTGCCGGGGCGGATCCGGCGGGGGTGACCGTCATGCCGCTGATGACCGGCGGGGTGTTGTCGCCGGCGAGGGAGCCGGTGTACGCCTTCTTGAGGGAGTAGTACGAGAGGCGCTTCAGGCCGTCGGGGAGGAGGTTGAACCAGACGCCGCCGAAGTCGTGCTCGATGCCGTAGTGGAAGGCGGTCGCGCCGAGGGCGACGCCCTGGTGGCCGGTGACGCAGTTCCAGGCCTGGGTGTAGCCCTCGGCCTTCTGGACGTCGGTGGGCTCCTCGGGGACGCCGTTGGCGTCCTTGGGGGTCTCCCACTCTCCGGCGGGACCGGTCTCGGTGATGATGTAGGGCTTGGTGTAGCCGCCCTCCACCCAGTCCTGCCGGACACCGCAGATGTCGCCGTACGCGTTCATCGAGTACAGGTCCAGGTCGGGCGCGTTCCGCTTGTAGTACGGCCAGGCGCCCGTCCACGCGTCCGTGGAGGTCACGGGGTGGTCGGGGTCGATGGAGTGGATCTTCTTGGCGACGTCGTTGACGAAAGTCGTGTAGGCGTTGCGCTGGGCCTCCAGCTCGGTGCCGCCGTAGCAGTTCTGCAGGCCGAGGACGGACTCGTTGCCGACGTTCCACATGAGCGTGGCCGGGTGGGACTTGTAGATGTCGACCCACTTGGCGAACTCGGTGAGCATGCTGCTCTTGTACGCGGTGTCCGTCACGTAGTTGACGCAGCCGCCGGATCCCGGGCCGCCGCCCGGCTGGAGCCAGAAGCCGTTGATCACCTTGACCCCGTTGGCCGCGGCCGCGTCGAGCAGGGGCTTGGTGCCGGCGTCGGTCCCCCAGGTGCGGACGGTGTTGACGCCCATGGACTTCACGTCCGGCATGTAGCGGGGGGCGTCGGCCATGGCCGGGCCCCAGGTGACGCCCTTGACGGTGAAGGGCTGGCCTCCGACGGTCAGCCGCCAGTCGCCCTGCGTCCCGCTCACCCGGACGGCGCCGCCGGGCTCGGGCTGCGCGGACCCGCCGCCGTACACCTGGAACTCCCACAGGGAGTAGCCGTACCCGGTGCCCCGGGTGACGCCCTGGAGGCGTACGTAGCGGCCGGTGCCGGTGACGGCGAGGTCGTCGGTGCCCCCGTCGCCGGCGGTCACGGACCTGACGGTGCGCCAGTCGGTGCCGTTGTCCGAGAGCTGGATGTCGTAGGCCTTGCCGTAGGCGCCCTCCCAGTTCAGGACGACGCGGCTGACGTCCTTGCTGCTGCCGAGGTCGACCTGGATCCACTGGGCGTCGCTCCACTGGCTCGCCCAGCGGGTGCCGGTCAGGTCGCCGTCGAAGGCGGCGGACGCGCCCCAGGCGGCGCCCTCCGAGGAGGAGGCCGTGGCCGTCTTCCCCTGGGAGAGCAGGGTCTCGGCGGCGGTGGCGGGCGCCGCGGTCAGCAGTGCGGTGGAGGTGACGGAGGTGGCGAGCAGGGCACCCAGGGAGAGGAGTGAGCCCGTCGTACGGGCGCGGCTGCGGGCGCGCCGTCGTGTCGTCGGGTCGGTGATCGCGGTCATGGCGGCTCCTGGACGGACAACGGGGGAGGTGGGGGCGGGAGGGGATCTCCTTCCGGGCGGCGCAGCGGGGACTGGGCGCCGCCCGGAAGGGGTGTGGGGGCCGGGACGCGCAGGAGGGCGCGTCCCGGCGGGGTCGTCAGGGGAAGTTGACGACGGTGGACGGCACGGTGGAGGTGCCGGCGGGGATGGTGGACGCCCCGGTGTCGTTGATGACGTGGTTGTAATGGCCCATGCCGCCGAGGGACACGACGAGGAGGCTGTGGAACTTCACCCCGGGCTTGACGGGTGCCTTGAAGCCGTGGTCCTGGACGATCGTCGGGTCCACGTTGTAGTTGCAGTAGCTGCCGAGGCCCCAGGCCTCGTGGGTGTTCACGGAGTCGTCGACCCGGTAGGCCGCGTACCCCTTCGTCGAGCCGTTCTGGATGGCGGCCTGGTTGGGGGCGTCGTACGCCTTCTCGTTCTGGTAGAAGATCGTGCGGCCGCGCTCGCCGTACCACTCGACGTCGTACTTGTTGAAGTGCTCGACGAAGAGGCCGGTGGCGAGCACGTCGTCGCCGTTGACCCGGACGCCGTAGTCGGCGCGGTTGGTCTCCCAGCCCCAGCCCTCGCCGTGGTCGGCGCGCCACACCCAGGTGTGGTCGATGATGGCGTCGTCGCTGTTCACGACCACGCTGGTGGTGGCCTTGCCCGCGCCGGCGCCGCCGATGCGGATGTACACGTCCTGCACGGTCGTGGGGTTGGCGGCGTGGTCGGCGCCGGAGTTCTGCGGTCCGAGCTCCAACAGCGTCGGGGAGTTGACCGGGCCGGCGTCGATCAGGAAGCCGGCGAGGCGGACGCCGTCGACGTCGGCGACCTTCATCGCGGTGACGCCGTTGTCCGGGATGATCGTGGCGAGGCCGAGGCCGAGCACGATGGTGTTGGCGCGGTTCACGTTGATGGTCTGGTCGACGTGGTAGACGCCCGGAGTGAACAGCAGGTGCAGGCCCTGGGCCAGTGCCTGGTTGATCGTGGCGGCGGTGGCGCCCGGCTTGACCACGTAGAACTGGCTCAGCGGGATCGACTCGCCCTGCGGGGTGCCGTTGGCCCAGCTGGTGCCGCGGGCGTTCACGCGCTTGGCCGGGGCGAAGACCTTGTACTCGTTGCCGTCGAGGTAGAGGTACGGCTTCTCGCGGGAGATCGGCGTGGTGTCGAGCGTGGTGTAGCGGGGCTCGGGGAAGGAGGTGGCCGGAGCGCCCTCGACGCCGGAGAAGGTCTGGTTCCAGACGCTGTTGGACCAGCCGCCGATGGTGCTCTCGCGGGTGTACCACTGCTGCTGGGAGTAGTTGCCGACCTGGCCGTCGATCTTGGAGTCGGCGATGTAGCCGCCGCTGGCCCAGCCGTAGCCGTTGGGCGCGAGGTTGAGTCCGCCCTTGACGTGCATGCGGCGGAAGGAGGAGGCCTGCGAGACGGCCCAGCGGTTGGTGCCGTTGACCGGGTTGAGGGTGAGGCCCTCGGCGCCGCGCCAGAAGTTCTGGGTGGCGTTGCCGTTGAACCAGCCGGCGTCGACGGTCACGTCACCGTTGATGGTGGTGTCGCCGGGGCGAAGCCCGAGGCCGGCTATCTGGGTGTAGAAGCCGATCTGGGCGTTGAGGCCGTTGTAGGTGCCGGGCTTGAAGAGGAAGGCGTGCCGGCCGCTGCCGAACTGGGCAGACTCCTGCTCCTGGAAGACCTGGTCCAGCTTGGCCTGGATGCCGGGCGTGGCCGGGTCCACGACGTGCACGTTGGGGCCGAGGTCGCCGCCGCCGGGCAGCGTCGGGCCGGTGGTGTCGGTGGAGCCGTACACCTGGAACTCCCAGAGGGAGAAGCCGTATCCGGTGGCCCGGGTGAGGCCGTTCATCCGGACGTAGCGGCCGGTGCCCGAGAGGGTGACGTTGTCCGTGCCTCCGTCGCCGGCGGTGACGGTCGTGACGGTCCGCCAGTCGCTGCCGTTGTCGGAGGCCTGGATCTGGTAGCTCTTGCCGTACGCGGCCTCCCAGTTGAGGACGGCGTGGCTGAGCGTGGCGCTCGCGCCGAGGTCGACCTGGAGCCACTGGGAGTCCTGCCAGGCGCTGGCCCAGCGGGTTCCGGTGAGGTCGCCGTCGACGGCGGCGCCCGCGGAGAAGGCGCCCCCTTCCGTGGAGGAGGCGGTGGCCGTCTTGCCCTGGGAGAGCAGGGTGGGGGCGGCGTGTGCCGTCGTGGCGGGGCCCAGTGCGAGCAGGCTGCCCGCCAACGACGAGACGAGTGCGCCGACGGTGGCCCGTCGGACGGCTGAGGCGGGTCGCCGGAAGACCGGCGGGGACCCGACGGAAGACATGGGGTCTCCTCTGGATACATGGGGGAAATGTGGGAGAGCGCTCTCCGGAACCTTGCCCCCAGGGCGAGTTGACGGTCAAGGCGTATGACATGACTTTTCTTTTGTCTTTCATTAAGTGTCGACCTCAAGCGTTCCGGCCATGCCGTGGACTGTTCTCCCAGCGGACACACGGCACCGCTAAGGTGCGCGGGTGGGGAATCGAGCACCGACACTGGAAGATGTCGCACGTGAGGCGGGGGTATCGCGCGCGACGGTGTCCCGCGTGGTCAACGGCGTGCGGAACGTGGATCCCGGCATCCAGCGGAGCGTGCGCGACGCGATCGCCCGGATCGGCTACACGCCCAACCAGGCCGCCCGCTCCCTGGTGACACGGCGCACCGGAACCGTCGCGCTCGTACTCTCCGCGACGGGCAGGGCCTTCGCGGCGCGGGTCTTCTCCGACCCCTTCTTCGGGCGGGTCGTGGACGGCGTCCTGCCGGTCCTGCGCGAACGCGGGATCCAGCCGGTGCTGCTGGTGGCCGAGTCGGAACAGGCCAGGACCCAGCTCGTCGAGTACCTGCGGCAGGGCGGCGCCGACGGGGCGCTGGTGGTACCGCTCGACCAGGACGACCCGCTGCCCGCGATGCTCGTGGCGGCGGGCCTCCCCACGGTGCTCTTCGGCAGCCCCCGTGACGGGGAGCGGTGCGGCTACGTCGACCTCGACAACGCCGCCGGCGCCCGACTGGCCGCCGAGCACCTGTGGGCCACCGGCCGACGGCGCCCGGCCACGATCGCCGCACCGGTCACCGCCCCCACGGCCGACGAGCGCCTCGACGCCTTCCGGGACGTCTTCGCGGCCCGGGGGGTGACGTCGGTTCCCGTCGTACGGGGCCGGTTCACCGTCGACAGCGGCCGCCGCGCCATGGCGAAGCTGCTGAAGGACCACCCGGAGACCGACGCGGTCTTCGCCGCGAACGACCTGATGGCCCAGGGCGCCTGCCAGTACCTGCGAGAACAGGGGGTGGCCGTCCCCGGCACGGTGGCCGTGGTGGGATTCGACGACTCGGTGGCCGCGCGCAAGGCGCGACCACCGCTCACCACCGTGCGCCAGCCCGTGGAACGGATGGCGGCGGCGATGGCCGGACTCCTGATCGAGGAGCTCGACGGAGGTGGCTCCGAACCCGCCTCGAAGGTGTTCGAGCCGGTGCTCGTCGTCCGCGAGTCCACCTGACCCGCCGCGAGCCACCCTCCGCGAGCCACCTGACCGTCCGCGTGTCCCTGACCTCCGCCGACGGCCCCGTCTCAGCTCGCCAGGGCGTCCAGCACGGCGAGTTGTTCCGTGACGCGGCCGGCGGACCAGGTGTCGAGCCAGGCCGCGTGCTCCCCGCCGTAGGCCCGCGGTACCGACTCCACCCGCATCACCAGGGCGAGGTACACCCGGTAGAGAGCGAGCCGGACCCGCGCGCCGTCGTCGACGGCCAGGTCGGCGGCGACCGACCGGTAGCCGGCCAGCAGGCCGGCGTCGTCCTCGGCCGTGCCGAGCGGGTCGAGCCCGACGAGTTCGGCCAAGGGGTCCCCGAAGAAGGCGCGTTCGCCGTCGATGAGGCCGTTCAGACGCCAGGCGCCGGTGTCCGGGGCCCGGTCCGCGTCCTCGCGAACGCCGTCCGGGGTCCGACGGAGGACGATGTTCCCCTCCCAGGCGTCGAAGTGGACGAGGGCGGGGCGGCGGACCTCCGCGAGCCGGTGGCCGAAGCGGACGGGCAGCTCGCCGAGGAACTCGGCCGGAGCGGGCAGGGCGACGCCGAACCGGGACGCGTCGGCGAGGACGGCACGGAGCATGGCGGCGAACGCCGAGGGCCAGTCGGCGGCCGACAGACCCGGGCCGCGCCGGGGGTACCCGTACGCGGGACCGGTGACCGAGGCGACACGGGCCAGGGTCGCGCCGAGCCGGCGGCGCAGCACGGCGTGATCCGCCGGGGTGAGCCGGTCGCGGGCGTCGGCCCAGGTGGTGCCGTCGAGGTAGGAGAGGAGCAGCCACTCGGAGGGGACCCCCGGACCGGCGGGCTCGTGGTGGAGGACGGTGGGGACCCGGGCGCCGGCCCCGCCCGCGAGACGGTGGAAGAGCGCCTCGGTGCCGAGCATCCCCCGCTCGTGGGTGAGGGCGGGGGAGTCCGCCGGGGGCGCCGTCTTGAGCACCAGACGGTGTCCGTCGGCGAGTTCGAGAAGGAGGGCGGAGTTGAAGTGGCCCCCACCGAGGGCGGTGCCCCGGACGACGGTCGCCCGCCCGAGGACCTGGCGGAACCGCCCGCCGGCGAAGGTCTCGGCGTCGTCGGGTTCGAAGGGTGGGGAGGGGACGGCACTGGCGGCCATGGGGCACTCCTGCGCGGAAGCCGGGGAGGGGGACGGGTGCTGCCGGGGTTCCGGAAGGCCGCCCCGGCAGTCCGGGGCGGCCTTCACGACGGTCGGGACGCGGCTGTCACGTCAGTCGGCCGTCGCCTCCCGGTGGGCGCGGATGATGTCCGCGTACCGGTGTCCGCTCGTCTTCACGGTCCGCCGCTGGGTGGCGTAGTCGACGTGGACCAGGCCGAAGCGCTTGTCGTAGCCGTAGGCCCACTCGAAGTTGTCGAGCAGGGACCAGGCGTAGTAGCCGGCGAGCGGGGCGCCCTTGCGTACGGCGCGGGCACAGGCAGCGAGGTGCTGCTCCAGGTAGCGGGTGCGCTCCGGGTCGTGGACCTCGCCGTCCGGGCCGACGGTGTCGGGGAAGGCCGAACCGTTCTCGGTGACGTACAGCTTCTGTACGCCGTAGTCCTCGGTGAGCCGCAGCAGGAAGGCCTCCAGGCCGCCGGCGTCGATCTGCCAGTCCATGCCGGTGCGGGGCACCTCCGGCAGGCGCACCTCACGGGCGTGGGGGACGGGGCCGCTCGGGTCGTCCGCGACGGTGACCGGGAAGTAGTAGTTGAGACCGTGCCAGTCCAGCGGGGCCGCGATCGTGTCCAGGTCGCCGGGGCGCTCGGGCAGCTCCACCCCGTACAGCTCGCGCATGTCGGCCGGGAAGCCGCGGCCGTAGACCGGGTCGAGCCACCAGCGGTTGGTGTGGCCGTCCGCGCGGGCGGCGGCGGCGATGTCCTCGGGCCGGGTGGAGGCGGCCTCGACGGTCGAGTGGTTGGTGACCAGGCCGATCTGCGCCCCGGGAGCGGCGGCGCGGATGGCGCTGGTGGCGAGGCCGTGGCCGAGGAGGAGGTGGTACGAGGCGCGGACGGCGGCCGTGAGGTCGGTCAGACCGGGCGCCATGCGGCCCTCCAGGTGACCGATCCAGCCCGAGCAGAGCGGCTCGTTGAGCGTGGTCCACTGGGTGACCCGGTCGCCGAGGCGCTCGGCGACGACCGAGGTGTACGCGGCGAAGTGTTCCGCGGTGGCTCGCTCGGTCCAGCCGCCGCGGCTGTCGACGACCCGGTCCTGGAGGGCCTGCGGGAGGTCCCAGTGGTAGAGGGTGACGGAGGGGGTGATCCCGGCGTCGAGGAGTCCGTCGACGAGCCGGTCGTAGAAGTCGAGCCCGGCGGCGTTGACGGGGCCGTCGCCGCCGGGGACGACGCGCGGCCAGGCGACGGACAGCCGGTAGGCGTCGGTGCCGAAGCCCTTCATCAGGGCGATGTCCTCGGGCCAGCGGTGGTAGTGGTCGCAGGCGGTGTCGCCGTGGTCGCCGTTGTCGATCGCGCCGGGGACACGGGAGAAGGTGTCCCAGATGGACGGGGCCCGGCCGTCCTCGGCGACGGCGCCCTCGATCTGGTAGGCGGAGGTCGCCGTGCCCCACGCGAAGTTCGGCGGGAAGGCCTCCAGGTCGAGCGCGGTGCGGGCGTCGGTGGGTTCGGACACGGGAAACCTCTTCGTGATCGGTGTGGAGAAGGACGTCACTTGACCGCACCCGCGGTGAGGCCGGCGACGAGGTAGCGCTGGAGGAGGAGGAAGCCGACGACGACGGGGACGCTCACCACGAGGGAGGCGGCCATCACCTGGTTCCAGTACACGTCGTTCTGGGTGGCGTACCCCTGGAGGCCGACGGCGAGGGTACGCGTGGTGTCGTTGGTCATGACGGAGGCGAAGAGGACCTCGCCCCAGGCGGTCATGAAGGCGTAGACGGCGACGGCGATGATGCCGGGGGACGCGGCCGGGACTATCACGCGGAACAGGGCGCTGATCGGGCCGCAGCCGTCGACCTTGGCGGCCTCGTCGAGCTCGCGCGGGATCGAGTCGAAGTACCCGGTCAGCATCCAGATGGAGAACGGCAGCGAGAAGGTCAGATACGTGAGGACGAGACCTTCGCGGGAGCCGAACAGGGCGATGCCGGTGGCGTTGCCGATGTTGACGTAGATGAGGAAGAGCGGCAGCAGGAAGAGGATGCCGGGGAACATCTGGGTGGACAGCACCGTCACCGTGAAGACCCGCTTGCCGCGGAAGGAGTAGCGGCTCACGGCGTACGCGGCGAAGATCGCGACGGCCACGGAGAACACCGTGGCCGCGCCCGCGACGACGATCGAGTTCACGAAGTAGTCGGCGAGCGGGACGGTCTCCCAGATGTCGAAGTACGGGCGGATCGTGAGTCCGGAGGGGAACCACTGGAACTTGCCCGAGACGTCCTCCAGCGGCTTGAGGGAGCTGGAGACCATGACGTACACCGGCAGCACCACGAAGGCGGTGAGCAGGGTGAGGAAGATCCGCCGCGTCCAGAGGAACGAGCGCGGCGCCGCCATGGGGGAGCGGTGGACCGCTCGCCGGGAAGCGTGCTCAGACATCGGAGGTCTTCCTTCCGCGGGTGGTGAGCAGGAGGTAGACGCCCGTGACGACGAGGAGGAAGAGCAGCAGCAGCACGGACATGGCCGAACCGGTGCCGAAGTTCCACGTCTGGAAGGACGACTGGTAGATGTGGAGCGAGATCAGGTCGGCGGCTTCGGGCGCCGCCTTGCCGAAGAGCACGAACGGCGTGTTGAAGTCGTTGAACGTCCAGAGGAAGAGGACGAGCACGAGGACCTGGTTGACGGAGCGCAGCGACGGCAGGGTGATGTGCCTGATCTGCTTCCACACGCCGGCGCCGTCGAGGGCCGCCGCCTCGTACATGTCGCGGGGGATGTTCTGCAGCCCCGCCATGACGGTGAGGAAGGCGAAGGGCCAGCCCTTCCACACGGAGACGACGAGCAGGGCCCAGAAGCTGTTGTCGCCGATGAGCCAGAAGGCGGGGCTGTCGCCGATGCCGAGCTGGTCGTGCAGGACGTGGTTGATCAGGCCGTTGTCCCGCTGGAACATGAACGCCCAGGTGATGACGGCGGCGTACACGGGCAGCGCGTACGGGACGAGGAAGAGGGTCCGCAGGATGCCGCGGCCCCGGAAGTTCTCCTGGAGGAAGATCGCGGCGGCCGTCCCGAGGAACCAGCACAGCCCCACGGAGAGAACGGTGAACAGGCACGTGGTGAAGAAGGACTTGAGCAGTGCCTGGCCGACGGGGGCGTCGAAGTCGATCGCGACGGTGTAGTTGTCGAGAGCCGACCAGGGCGCCTCCGACCAGTTCCGGATGGAGAACTGGGTGAGCTCCTTGAAGCTCATGGTGATGCCCATGAGCATCGGTACGAGATGGACGAGGAGTTCGAGGAGCAGGGCGGGCAGGAGCAGCAGGTACGGCAGTGCGATGCGGCGACGCCCGGAGCGGCGTGGTGCGCGTGCCCCTCCGGGTGTGGCCTTGCGCACCGCGCGCTCACTCGGGGGAGTGACGGCGGTCTGGGTCATGGAGGAGTGGCCTACTTCTTGGGCATCTGCTGCTGGGCCTTTTCGAGCTTGGCCCGCACGGACTCCGTGGTGACCGCGCGTCCGGCGGCGGCGTCGGCGAACAGCTCCTTGACCGCGGTGCCGACGACGGTCTCGAACTGCGACTCCTCGGGAACCTGCGGCAGGGCGGCGGCGCTGGTCGAGAGGGTGTCGCGGATGACGGTGAGCGAGGGGTCGGCGAAGACCGGGTCCTTCTGGGCGCTCTTGACCGGCGGGACCGAGCCGTAGGCCTTGTTGAGGAGGATCTGCTCCTCGTCGCTGGTCATGAACTTCACGAACTTCAGCGCGCCGTCGAGGTTCTTGGTGTTCTTGAAGACGGCCATGTTGATGCCGGCGACCATCGAGTTGGTCTGCTTGCCCGTGCCGGGCTTACCGGAGGGGACGGGGGCGGGGGCGACGCCCCAGTCGTCCGGCCCCATGCCCTGGGAGGCGAAGGTCTGCGACGGCGTCTGCCACAGGACCATGCCGGTCTTGTTCTTGGCGAAGTCGCTGAGGGACTGGTTCTGGGCGTACTCGGCGTTGCCGGGGGCGACGATCTTCTGTGTGGCCATGAGGTCGACGTACTGCTTGACGGCGGCGACGGCACCGTCGGAGGTGAAGTCGGCCTTGCCGTCGGCGGTGAAGAAGTCGGCGCCGTGCTGCTTGGCGAGGACGAAGACCTGGTGGATGTTGTTGGAGAGGTTGGAGCCCTCGACCCCGATGCCCGCCTTGCCGTTCTTGGTGAGCTTCTTGCCGGCCGCGGCCACCTCGTCCCAGGTGGCCGGCGGCTTCGTTATGCCGGCCTCCTTGAACATCGCCTTGTTGTAGTAGAGCGCGTACGCCATGGAGTACAGCGGGACGGCGGCCGGGTCCTTGCCGGAGACGCCGGTGGAGCCGAGCGCGGAGTCGACGAAGCGGTCCTTGCCTCCGATCGCCTCCAGGTTCTTCGCGTCCCAGGGCAGCAGGGCGCCGGTGGACTGCAGCGAGGCGCTCCAGGTGTTGCCGATGTTGAGGATGTCGGGGCCCTGGCCGGAGGTGGTCGCGGTGAGGATCCGGTTGAGCAGGTCGGACCACGGGATCACCTCCAGCTTGACCTTGATCCCGGTCTGCTCCTCGAACTGGTCGAGCTCGGGCTGCAGGACCTTCTTGTCGACCTCCAGGCTGGAGCCCTGGTTGGAGGCCCAGTAGGTGAGGGTCTTCGGCGACGCCTCGCTCCCTTCACCGCCACCACAGGCGGTGGCGGTGAAGGCGAGGGAGAGGGAGACGGCACCGGTGACAGCGGCTCTGAATCTGCGCATGGCTCCTGGGCCCTTTCGGGGATGACGGGGATGCCGAAGCGGTGGGCTGCTGGAGCACCCGCCGTAACATCGGCTTAATTTAGGATGTGAGTTAAACCCCGTGAGAAGGTCGCGTCAAGGCTTGTAGTGCGGGTATGTTGCAACGAACGACTTCAGAGACGGGGACCAGAGTGCACGCGAGAAGTGGCCGCACGGTGCGTGACCTGCGGCGCGAGAACCGAAGCGCAGTGCTGCGGAGGCTGTACTTCGACGGACCGATGAGCCGTCTGATGCTCGGCCCGGCGACCGGCCTCAGCTCGGGTTCGGTCAGCAACGTGGTCGCGGAGCTCGTCGCCGAGGGCCTGGTGGAGGAGGCCGGCAGCGTCGACTCCGCCGGCGGACGCCCCCGCACCCTCGTGCGGATCACCCCCGCCAGCGGCTTCATGATCGGCGTCGACATCGGCGAAACCCGCATCAGGATCGAGCTGTTCGATCTCACCCTCACCGAACTCGCGCGCACCGAACGTCCGTTGGCGAGCTCGGGACCCCGCACCGCCCGCTACGACGTCGACCTCGTCGTCGCCCATCTCCGTGAGGGCATCGCGGAGGTGCTGCGTACCGCGGGCGTCCCCGCCGAGCGGCTCATCGGCGTCGGCGTCGGCGTCCCCGGCATCGTCTCCCGCGACGCGGGGGACGGCGCCGTCGTGCACGGCCAGACCATCGGCTGGGACGCGGTCCCCTTCGAGCGCCTGCTCCGCGCCGCCGTGGAACTGCCCGAGGCCGTCCCCTACTGGATCGACAACGGCGCCAAGACCCTCGGCCAGGCCGAGATGTGGTTCGGCGCCGGGCGCGGGGCGCGCAGCGCGGTCGTCGTCCTCTTCGGTTCGGGCGTGGGCGCCTGTGTGCTCACGGACCCGATGGGGCCCGGCCGGGCGCTCGAATGGGGGCATCTGACCGTACGCGTCAGGGGCCGGCGCTGCCGCTGCGGAGCCCAGGGCTGCCTGGAGGCGTACGCGGGTGCCGAGGCCCTCCTCGCGCGGTGGTGCGAGGCCGGTGGGCAGCCCCCGGCCGGCGCGGACGAGGAGACCGCCCTGACCGCGATGCTCACCGCCGCCTACCCCGCCGACCCCGGGACGGACCCCGACGCGACCGCGCTCTCCGTCCTTGAGGAGACCGCCGAGTACCTGGGCGCCGGCTTCGCCGACCTGATCAACCTCTTCCAGCCCGACCGCATCCTCGTGGGGGGCTGGGCCGGTCTCCAGCTCGGCACCCGATTCCTGGAGACCGTGACCGGATACGCGATGGAGTACGCGCTCCGGTACCCCGCCAGCCGTACCGCCGTCGGCATGGGCACGCTCGGCCCCGAGGCGGTCACCGTCGGGGCCGCCCTGCTGCCGCTGGTCGACTTCTTCGCCCAGGGAGGCCGCCGCGCGGAGAGCAAGCCGAGCGTTCCCGCCCCCGCCTGGCAGTCGGCCCTGCAGGACCGGGTGTCCCCCTGATCGGACCGGTACCGCGATGTGCCCGGAGCCGGCGGGACGGCCGGGGGAAAGCACCCCGGCGGGGCGTCGGCCCGGGCGCGCGGCCGATGCGCGGACCGGGGCGCGCGGCTCTCAGGTGGAGCGGCGCGCGAGCGGCCGACGGCTCAGGGTCCGACGGGCGAGGGGCGGGGGTCGGTGCGAGCCTGGGGGCGTACCGCCTCTGCGAAAGGTCATCACCATGATCACCACTGACTTCGTACCCGGATCGCCCTGCTGGCTCGACCTCGGCGCCCCCGACGTCGGGGCCGCCGCGGACTTCTACGGCGGAGTGCTCGGCTGGGAGTACGAGTCCATGGGGGAGTCGGAGGAGATGGAAGGCGGGATGTTCCGCAAGGACGGGAAGATCGTCGCCGGGCTCGGCAAGCTCACCGAGAAGGGCGCCCGCTCCGCCTGGATGATCTACTACAGCGTCACCGACGCGGACGCCACGACCCGGGCGGTCGAGCAGGCGGGCGGCACGGTCCGGGTGGCCCCGATGGACCTCGACGAGTGGGGCCGCATGGCGCAGTACAGCGACCCGCTGGGCGGACAGTTCGCCGTCTGGCAGCCGGGAACGAACAAGGGCGTCGATCTGGTCGACGAGCCGGGTTCACTGTCCTGGACCGAGCTGTACACGAGCGACGCCGCGGCCGCCAAGGAGTTCTACGGAGCCGTTTTCGGCTGGCAGTTCAGCGACATGGAACTGCCCGGCGGCGGGGGCACGTACGCGCTCATCACCCCCGCCGGACTCCCCGAGGAGCGGATGCACGGCGGCCTCATGCAGCTGAGCGAGGCGGACCTCGCGCTCGCGAACGGGCGGCCGTACTGGCACCCCGTCTTCGCCGTCGACGACTGCGACGCCGCGGTCGCCAGGGTCACCGCGAGCGGCGGAAACGTCCAGATGGGACCGGACGACGCGGAGGGCGTCGGCCGGCTCGCCGTCTGTCTCGACCCGTCGAACGCCGACTTCGTGGTACTCGCCCCGGTCGCCGGCTGACCCGGGAGGCCGACCCGGGAGGCCGGGTGGTTCAGTCGGCCTCCCGGCCTCCCGGCCTCCTGTCCGGCTCAGCGGCCCAGTTGCGCGTCCAGCCACTGGATGACCTCCGGGGTCACCGGGTCGGTGATGTCGGCGAACTCCCCGTGCTTCTTCAGGAACTTCGCCACGTACGGGCAGACCGGCACGATCCGCATCCCGGAGGCGCGCACGTCGGTCAGGGCCTGCTCGACCAGGGTCGCGGCGAGGCCCTGACCCGCGTAGGCGTCGTCGATCTCGGTGTGGAAGAAGACGCGCCGGTCGTCGCGGTCTCGGTACGCCGTGAGACCGGCGCGCCGGTCGTCGACCAGGATCTCGTAACGGTGGCGGGGGTCGACGCGACGGACGACGGGCGCACGGCCCTCCCGCCCGGTCTCCTGCGCGGTTCCCTGCTCGGGCTTCTGCTCGCTCATGATCTGCCTTGTCTGCGTCGGGGATCGGTGGGGATCGGTGGGGATCGGCGGGGGCGGGTCCGGGGCGCGGGTCACGCGCGGGGCGGGTTGCCCCGGGGCGTGAGAGCGGCGTTCGGCAGGGCAGGGGCGGGGAGGCGGGCGCCGGGGTAGCCGTCGACGTGCCCGAAGCGCTCGGAGGCGCGCTCCCATTCCTCCCTGGCCTCGACGATGTCCGCGTGACTGCGGCCGATGAAGTTCCACCACATGACGATCTCCTCGTCGAACGGCGTGCCGCCCAGGAGGACCGCCCGCGCGCGGTGGTCGGACTCGTTCGTCAGGGTCAGGGTGTCGTGCCCCGTGGGGACGTAGCCGAGCTCGGCCGGGCGCAGCGAGGTGCCGCCGAGGCGGACGGTTCCCTCGTCGACGAGCAGGCCGTGCTCGAAGGCCGGGTCGACGGGGAGGGCGACCGTGGCGCCGGGGGCGAGGAGGAGTTCGGCGCCGAGGAGGGGCGTGAACGTGGGGACGGGGGAGGTCTCACCGGCCAGTGAGCCGAGGAACACCCGGAGTTCCGCATCCTCGAACCGCACCGGCTTCGGGGCGTGGTGCTGGAAGTCGCGGTCGGCGTGACGGTGTGCGTCGGGCAGTGCCACCCACAGCTGCACCCCGTGGAGGACGGTGGTGCCCGGTGTGGAGACCTCGGTGTGGCTGATGCCGCGGCCGCCGGTCATGAGGTTCAGTTCCCCGGGCCGTACGAACGCGTGACTGCCCAGGCTGTCGCGGTGCTCGATCTCGCCGCTGAACAGCCAGCTCACGGTCTGCAGGCCGGTGTGCGGGTGGGGAGCGACGTCCATTCCACCGGACTCGGCGACCTCGTCGGGGCCGTAGTGGTCGGCGAAGCACCATGCCCCGATCAGCGTCCGGGCCCGCTGGGGCAGGGTGCGCCGCACGGTCATGGCGCGCGGGCCGCCCAGCGGGACGTCCCGGGCGCCGAGGACCTGCACCTCCGTGTCGTCCATGCCCGACCCCTCTCGTATCTCGCACATCGAGACTGTAGTTTTGTTTTCAACAACTATGGGTGATCATAGCCCCGAAACCCGTGACGTGCACGGCTCGGTCGAAGGAGCGCAGGGTGAACGACGTGACAGTGGTCCAGGACGGCCGACGGGTCTACCTCGACAAGCAGAGTCCCACGGCCTACCGGGCCCTGGTGGCGACGGCCGACGCCGTCCGCGCGACCGCCGCCGAGGCGGGCCTCGACCGCATCCTGGTGGAACTGGTCAACCTCCGCGTCTCGCAGATCAACGGCTGCGCCTCCTGCCTCGACGTCCACACCAGAGCGGCGCTGCGCGCCGGGGAGACGACCCGGCGCCTCGGCGTGCTCCCCGCCTGGCGGGACACCGAGCTCTTCACCCCGCGGGAGCGCGCGGCCCTCGCCCTGGCGGAGGCCACCACGGACCCGGCGGACTCCCTCGTGCAGGAGCGGGCCTACGGACCGGCCCGGGAGGTCCTGAACGACGACGAGATCTCCGCGGTGATCTGGGTGGCGATCACCATCAACGCCTTCAACCGCGTCTCGATCCTCAGCCGGCATCCCGTACGGGACGTCAGGGCCTGACCACCACGGTCGGGGTTCCGCCCTGCGAAAACCTGTTGGCGGACCACGGCGACCACTGCTAATTTCCCGGAGGCCGTGCGAGAGAACGAGGAGGTGGTACCCGTGAACGCAGTATCGACATGGGTGCTCCCCTCCGGGGTCACGGTCGGGCGATAGGTCGTCCGGGAGCGCCGTTCACGAGCACTCCCGAAAGGCACGACCATGCGATTCAGTTCTGAGCAGCGCCTCGACGACGGCGTCCTCGAACGCGAGTTCACGCTCGGTGAGATCCCCGGCATCCTGTGGACGCCCGCGTCCGCATCCGCACCGGCCCCGCTGATCCTGATCAGCCCCCCGCCCCTCGGCCTGCGCAAGATGTACCCGCGGCTGGCGGGGCGGGCCCGGTACTACGCGGCGACGTACGGCTTCGCCGCGGCCACCATCGAGCTCCCCGGGAGCGGTGACCGGCCCCGATGGGCCGCCGCCGAGCAGGCCCGCGCCGACCTGCGGCGGACCATGGAGGCCGGCGAACCGGTCGGCGACGAGATCATCGACGCCCTCGTCCTCCCGCTCGTCGAGAAGTCGGTCCCGGAATGGCAGGCCACCCTGGACGCCCTCCTGTCGCTGCCCGACACCGGCGGCCCCGTCGGATACGAGGGGGGAGTGATCTCCATCGGCGTCCGACTGGCGGTGGTCGAGCCGCGCATCTCGGCCGCCGGCTTCTTCGCCGGGAGTTTCGTGCCTCGCTCCATCTTCGAGGAGGCCCACCAGGTCACCGTTCCACTGCAGGTCCTGCTGCAATGGGACGACGAAGGGAACGACAGGCAGGCGGCCCTGGACCTGTTCGACGCCTTCGGCTCCAAGGAGAAGACGCTGCACGCCAACATGGGCGGACACACAGGCGTCCCGCAGTTCGAGCTCGACGCCGGGGCCCGGTTCTTCGCCCGGCACCTGAAGTGAGGCCAGGCCACCGGCATCGAGGACGGGCCCCGGCCATCCTCGATGCCGGTGGCCGGCAGATACGCGTCGACTGTGGCCCTTTGCCGGTGCTGCCGGTCCGCCGACCGATTGGCATGGACACGCGAGGTGGCGGCATGATGGGGCCATGGTGAACGGGGTGGACGGCGGGGCGGCGAACGGGTCAGCGGTGTGTCCGCGGTGCGGAGCGGCGGCTGCCGTGCCGGTCGCCGACGCGACCGAGGGCAGCGGTTGCATGCACTTCGCCGAGGGAACCGTGATCGCGCTCATGGCCGGGGCTGCGGGCAAGTACTACGCCGACGACCGAGGTTGGCCCTGGCTCACAGCGATCGGAGCCGTCGTCGCCGTGCTCCTGTTCGTCGGCACGATAGCCATCGTCCGAAGCGAGAACCGGGACGCGCGCAAGGCACGAGCCGCCGTGGACCGTGCCGCCGCAGCCGGCACCGTCCCCACGTACTACTGCACCGCCTGCGGGGAGGCGTCCTCACCCCGGGAAGCCGAAAACACGTGATCATTTCACGACCAGGACCGACTTCCCCCCAAGCCTGCTACTTGACCAGGACCTTCTGACGCGGCGGTAGCAAGGGAGCGCTGTCCCTGCCCCGGGTTGGCAGGGGTCCGGCGATACCGCGGGAGTCGTCTGCCCGCCTGCCGGACGGGTGTCCGCCTCGGGACGGGACCCGTCACCAACGGCAGGCCCCGCCCTGAGGTGTCGGAGGGAGGGGCGGACGCTTCGACACGGGTGCGGCCCGGCTTGCAGTCGGGCCGCACCCGTTCGTTCGGCCGCGTCGCCGAGCGGTCGTGACAGGCCCTAGCTGAGCGTCTTCACGGCGGACGCGTCGTACGGCTTCAGCTCGTCGGTGCGCCCGGCGAGGACCTTCGCAGCCCATTCCGGGTCCTGGAGCAGCGCGCGGCCGACGGCGACCATGTCGAACTCGTCCCGCTCCAGGCGGTCGAGGAGCTCGTCGATGCCCTGGACCGGGGCGCCCTGGCCGGCGAAGGCGTGGATGAAGTCGCCGTCGAGGCCGACCGAGCCGACGGTGATGGTGGGCCTGCCGGTGAGCTTCTTGGTCCAGCCGGCCAGGTTGAGGTCCGAGTCGTCGAACTCGGCGATCCAGTGGCGGCGGGTGGAGGCGTGGAAGACGTCGACGCCGGCCGCGGCGAGCGGGGCGAGGATCGCCTCGAGCTCCTGCGGGGTCTCGGCGAGCTGCGCGTCGTAGGCGTCCTGCTTCCACTGCGAGTAGCGGAAGATCACCGGGAACTCGGGCGAGACGGACCGGCGGACCGCGGCCACGATCTCGGCCGCGAACTTCGTACGGGCCACGGGGTCGCCGCCGTAGGCGTCGGTGCGGCGGTTCGTCCCCGCCCACAGGAACTGGTCCAGGAGGTAGCCGTGGGCGCCGTGCAGCTCGACGCCGTCGAAGCCGATCCGCTCGGCGGCCACGGCGGCCTCGGCGAAGGCGCCGATGACGTCGTCCAGGTCGCTCTGGGTCATGGCCTTGCCCGTGCCTTCGGTGCCGTCCGTGCGGATGCCGGAGGGGCCCATCGCCGGTGCGTCGGGGTACGGCGCCTGGCCCTGCTCGCGCACCATGCCGATGTGCCACAGCTGCGGCACGATCGTGCCGCCGGCCGCGTGGACGTCCTCGGCGACCTTCGCCCATCCCGCGAGCTGCTCCTCGCCGTGGAACCGCGGCACGCGGTCGCTCTGCCCGGCCGACTCGTGGCCGACGTAGGTCCCCTCGGTGACGATCAGGCCGACGCCGGCCGCGGCGCGGCGCGCGTAGTACGACCGCACGTCCTCGCCGGGGACCCCGCCGGGGGAGAACATGCGGGTCATCGGGGCCATGGCGATGCGGTTCGGGACGGTCAGGCCGTTCAGCGTGACAGGCCGGGACAGGATCTCGGCAGCGCGTGAGCTGGGGGACGCGGTGACGGTCACAGGGACGCTCCTCGTGGCAATTACTTGACAACCTTGATGCTTGAGAACTTCATGCAACGAGAGCGACGGTAGACGTCGACGTTTGAGATGGTCAAGTATCTCTGGGCTAGAGTGGCCGCCATGACAGAAGCTCCCCGCGTTGACACGGCCCAGCTCCTGGAGCTGCTCTCCGTGTCGCTCGGCGTCTACTACGGCGACTTCACCGTCGCGGCGGCGAGTGAGAACCTCACGGCGAGCCAGGGCCGGGCCCTCACCGTGCTGCGCCGGGGACCGGCCGCGATGCGTGCCCTGGCCGAGACCATGACCTGCGACGCCTCCAACATGACCGGGATCATCGACCGGCTGGAGAAGCGCGGCTTGGTGCGCCGCGAAGCCGCCCCGGCCGACCGGCGCGTCAAGAACGTGATCCTCACGGCCGAGGGCGAGCGCGTCACCGACGCGATCCGTGCGAAGATGCGCATCACCCAGGAGGGTCTGGCCGGGCTCGGCGCCGACGACCAGGGCGCCCTGTATGACCTGCTGGAACGGGTCTTTCTCACCCCGCCCACCGCCTGAACCCCGCCACCGCCTGCCCCAGCCCGGAGCACACCTGCGCGCCGACGCCCACGCGGCCACGCCGCGCAGGCCGGGCTGCCGCGGTGATCACATATGTCGGCTCGGCCGCTGGTCGGTACGTCCCCAGTCGCCCGGTCGGCCCGCGGGAGGGTGCCGGACTCCCGCGGGGCCTCCACAGTGGCCCCATGGAGCAGATCCCGGACGTGCTGTCCCGAGGCGACCGGTTCACCGACCCGGCGACCGGGCCCGCCCACCAGGTCCACTCCACGACGCACGACGAGTCCGACGACGACCGTGGCGAGAGGACGAGCTGACGTGGCCGCATCCCCCAGCCCCGGCGGAGCCACCCCCGACGACCACGTGATCATCATCTCCGGCGCCACCGGCGACCTCGCCCGCCGCAAGCTCCTGCCCGGCCTGTACCACCTGGCCAGAGCCGGACTGCTCCCCGACCGCTACCGGATCGTCGGCTCGGCACCCGCCGCGGTCGCCCTGAGCAGCGAGGCGTTCCGCGAACACGCGCGCGAGGCGGTCGCCGAGTTCGGCCTCGCCAAGCCCGAGGGCCCGGAGTGGCGGGAATTCGCGAGCCGACTCACCTTCGGCGCCGCCGACCCCGAGCACCCGGGCCCGCTCGTCGCCGCCGTCCAGGAGGCCGAACGGGAGATCGGCGGCACTCCCCGGCTCCTCCACCACCTCGCCGTACCCCCGCAGGCCTGCGCCTCGGTCGTGCAGCTGCTCGGTGCCTCGGGACTGGCCCGGAACGCCAGGGTGATCGTGGAGAAGCCGTTCGGCACGGACCTCGCCTCCGCCCGGGCCCTCAACGACGCCATCCACACCGTCTTCGACGAGTCCCGCGTCTTCCGCATCGACCACTTCCTGGGCAAGGAGTCCGTCGACAACATCCTCGCCCTGCGCTTCGCCAACGGTCTTCTCGAACCGATCTGGAACCGCGACCACATCAGCCACGTGCAGATCGACGTCCCCGAGCACATCGACATCCAAGGCCGCGCCCACTTCTTCGAGGGGACCGGCACCTTCCGCGACATGATCGTCACGCACCTGTTCCAGCTCCTCGGGTTCATCGCCATGGAACCGCCGGCCACCCTGGACGCGAACTCGCTGCGCGCGGAGAAGGACAAGGTCTTCCAGAGCCTGCGCCCCGTCGACCCGGCCCGGGTGGTCCGGGGACAGTACGACGGCTACCGCGACGAGCCGGGAGTCGATCCGGCCTCGGACACCGAGACGCTCGCGGCCCTGCGCCTGGAGATCGACAACTGGCGCTGGGCAGGCGTCCCCTTCTACCTCCGCTCGGGCAAAGCCCTCGCCGCGAGCCGGCACGTCATCACCCTGGGCTTCCGCGAACCACCCCTGCGGATGTTCCCGCTGGCCGCGCAGGAGTCCGCGGAAGGCCGTCACAACGAGCTCGTCATCGACTTCGACGACCCCGGAACCATCACCGCGCGATTCCTCGCCAAGAAGCCCGGCCCCGACATGCGCCTGACCCCGGCGGACATGGTCTTCGACTACGCCGACTCCTTCAGTCAGGACCACGCCCTGGAGGGCTACGAGCGCCTCATCCTGGACGCCATGCTGGGCGACCAGTCGCTCTTCACCGACGCGACGGGCATCGAACGACTCTGGGAGGTGGCCGCGCCCCTCCTGGACTCCCCGCCGCCGGTCGAACCGTACGCCAAGGGATCCTGGGGCCCGGACAGCCTGACGGAGCTCATCCGGCCCTACCACTGGCACCTCCCCCGTAGCAGCTGACCTGGAATCCGCGGCCCGACGGCTTCCGGGTCAGCTGCGGTCGATCCGCGGCTCGACGGCTTCGGCCCCTGCGGTCGATCCGCAGCGCGACCGCTTCGGTCGCTGCGGTCGTCACCGCCTCCGGCGCGCGCGGAGCGGTCGACCGTCGCCGGCAGCGGGGGAGGAGCGGTCCTGCGCGCGGCCCACGAGCGAGCGCGCGAAGCCGTAGGCGACCGGAAGCCACGCGGCGACGGCGATCCACAGCAGTACGCGCCCCACCCCCTCCAGCCACCCGACCCCGGTGGCGGCCGACACCGAGAGGGACGCCACCGCCGTCATGCCCAGGGGGAAGACCGTCGCCCAGCGACGGACGTCGTAGCCGAGGCGCGGGCGCGCGACCTCGCCGCACAGCAGGACCGCGTACCAGGCCAGATCGAGAGCCACCAGGACGAGCGTGGCGACCCGCAGCGTCGTGGCCGCCCCGCCCGACCAGACGCCCGAGGCGAGGAGCTTCGATCCGGTCAGCGCGGAGATCGCCAAGGCCCCACCCGCGATCCACTGGTCGCCCGCGCCCGTCACCACCTGGCGGACGTCGAAGCGGGCCAGTGCGTCGACGTACAACACGAGACCCAGCAGGAACAGGCCGAGGGCCACCCGGGCAAGCCAGTCGCCGACCTCCGGCGCGAGGACGGCACCCAGGACCGCGAGCCCCTGGGTGGCCACACAGATCAGGAACACGGCGCCCGGTGCCCGCCGGGTCAGGTGCCGGAGGACGGCGATCAGCATCACGGGCCACACCAGCGCGGCGATCACCAGGAGCGACACGCCCACCGGAGTGAGGCCGAGGAGTTCGAACCGGACACCGAGCACCGTCGTGGCGGCGACCGCTGTGAGAGCCGGCGGGGTGTCGGCGATCGACTCCCAGCGGCGTCGGTCCTCCAGGATCAGGGCGGAGAACCCGAACGCGAGCAGCACCCAGAGTGCCGTGGCCAGGCACAGCGCCACCACGGAGACCACCTCGAAGCCGGTCAGACTCAGACCGACCGACAGGATTCCGGTGGCCATGACCGCAGCACCGGTCACCGGCGGCCACGCGGCCCAGTGCCCGGCGTACGGGTGCCTCACCTGCCGACGTTCGTGCATGGCCCCATCGCATCGCTGCTTCCGGCTGCCCGCCACTCGTCGGAGCGGGCGAGCGAGGGGGCGGAACCTGCACCCGTTCGGCTGCGCCGAGTGCCTCGGTGGCGCGTATCGGCGATGCCGTGTCACTCGTGGACAGGAGGAACAGGACGGACAGGAGAGATGGGAGGGACAGGAGGGAGCGGGCGCTGGTTCCAGCCCGACACCACCGGCAGTCCGTGCTCCGTGGACAGCCTGCCGACCCGCGCCGTCGCGAGGAGGAACAGCCGACCGTCGGAGGGCGGCAGGCCGAGGTAGCGGGCGGTCAGGACGCGCAGCAGATGCGCGTGCGCGACGAGCACGCCGTCGTCCTCGGAGGCGGCGAGAAGGGGCGCGACGCGTGCCAGGACCCGGTCGGCGCGCCGCCCCACGTCCTCCGCGGTCTCGCCCGGCCGGCCGTCGGCGTACGGGGCCACGCCGTCCTCCCAGAGGGACCAGTCGGGCCGGGTCTCGTGGATGTGGGCGGTGGTCAGCCCCTCGTACCCGGCGTAGTCCCACTCGAGCAGGTCCTCGTCGACCACCCTGTCCCGCAGCCCGGCCAGGTCCGCCGTGTGCCGGGCGCGCCGCAGGGGACTGGTGAGTACGAAGGACGTGGGGCGGCCCTCGAACAACGGGGCGAGGGTACGGGCCTCCGCCTCGCCCTCCGGCGTGAGCGGCAGATCGGTACGGCCGGTGTGGCGTCCGGTGGCGCTCCACTCCGTCTCGCCGTGGCGGATCAGGATGAGGTCGCTCATGGCGGCGGTGCTCCGTTCGTCGGCATGACGGGCACGGGCCTCTGCCGCCGCGGGGCGGCCGGGAGACAGGTCCCGCACTCCAGCATGGGGCCCTGGGCGCCGGTCACGCACCGTGAGAACGCTGCACGGGTGCGACGCCGGACTGCGGATCCCCTGGGAACGACGCGTCGAGTCCACGAAGCCTCTTCTCGGGAGCAATGATTCGGACGGAACGGGCCCCCAGCTGCTTTGGACGCGGACCACCGTCGCCGGACGCCTCTTCCGCTGCTCGGGTGCCAGTCGGCCGAACGCCCCAACCGCCCATCGGGGCCCCGTACATGACGCCATTTCGGCGGTGGATAGCATCACGTGTTCATCCCCCCAACCCTTGCCTGGAGTCCCCCCCATGAACCGAACCCCCGGCTTCCCCCTCTCCCGCCGCAGCCTCATACTCACCGGGGCCGGCACCTCGCTTGCCGCGCTCGGGCTCGGCGCCGGCGCGCAGACCGCCTCGGCCGACGTGGCCGTCACCAAGCGGTTCGACCTCACGCAACCGTCGCACGACCTGTTCCGGTCCGCGAACACGCACGGTGTGCGGGTTCAGCAGAGCTTCGCCTTCGACTGGGTGAACAAGTTCCTGTTCGTGGCGACCAAGCGAAGCGGCAGCCCCGAGTCCGCCGGTGACCTGTGCATCAACAAGATGGACTTCGACGGGAACTACATCTCGTACATGCACCTCAACGGCTTCGGTCACGGTGTCGCCTTCGCCGCGCTGCCGGACGGTTCCGGCACCGAGCTGTGGATCGAGTGCGCTGCGAACGGAAGCGGGTACGGCACCGCGCTCGCCCCCATCCGCTACACCGCGGGCACGACGCTGAACTCGCCGGCCGGCTCGGCCGCGTACCGGCCGATCGCCGGGGCCACCGAGTACACCTGCTCTGTCGATCCGGTCCATCGGCGTGTGATCGTGCGCTACCACACCGGCGCCGGGAAGCGCATCGCCGTCTATCCCCTCTCCGCTCTTGAGACGCGCAACTTCGGCGCCCCGCTGGTCGACTTCAAGCAGCCGGCCATCTCCGGTACTCCGCAGGGCTACACCCTCTACGGCTCGTACATGTACTTCCTGACCGGTGACGCCTACCCCGGCGACGGCACCCCTACCGGCGACGGAAACTCCTACGTCACCAGCATCGACATCAACACGGGCACCGTGGAGCAGGGCCCTGTCCTCACCAAGGCCGGCGCCACCCTCCACCACCGCGAGCCCGAGGGCCTGGCGATCTACCGCACGGATGCCGGCGAGGCCCGTCTCTTCATCGGATTCGCCACGGGTGTGGAGGGCGACCGGCGCTCCAGCATCTTCTACAAGAACGCGCTGGTCTGAGCCGTACCCGCTGCCCGCCTGCGCCGTCCTGACCTGTGCGGGCGGCTGGTCCGTCCCGCGCCCGCAAGGACGAGGCCGGGGCCCGCGTGGAGGCGGACCCCGGCACGGACACCCGTCAGGCGAAGGTGAACCAGTTGACGTTGACGAAGTCGGCCGGCTGACCGCTGTCGAAGGTCAGGTAGACGTCGTGGGTGCCGGTGGTGCGGCCGATGTCGGCGGGCACGGTACGCCAGGCCTGCCAGCCGCCGGTGTTGGCGACGGCGAAACTGCCGACCGGGGCGGCCGTGGGGCCGCCGAGGCGGACCTGGACCAGTCCGCTGACGCCGGCGGGGGCGCCGGAGGCGACGCGGGCGCTGAACCGGGTGGCGCCGGTGGCGCCGAAGGCGACGGACGAGAACTTGAGCCAGTCGCCGTTGGACAGGTGGCCGACGTCGGAGCCACCGCCGCTGTCGGAGCACCCCTCGACCTGGGCACCCGACTGGGCGTTGAACGCCTCGGCCTGGATGGTGGTGAAGGCGCTGACCCCGCCGCCCGTGGCGGTGGCGGTCGGCGTCGGGCTCGGCGTGCCGCCCCCGCCGGCCACGCCGCCGACGGTGATGGTCCAGCGGCCGGGGCTGCCGGACTGCACCTTGCCCTCGAAGTCGACGCCGGCGGGGTGCACGTCGTCGTACGGGAAGGCGTACCCCAGATGGTCGGGGGTGGTGTTGTGCAGGATGCGGGCGTAGTGGTTGGTGCGGGGCCGGGTGTAGAAGGCGGCCGGGTTCTCGGCGGTGGGCTGGTGCGGGTTGTCCAGCAGGGTGGTGCGGTTGAAAGCGGCGGCGAGTCGTGCGCTGAGGTTGCCCATCAGGTCGTTGCCCGTGGTGAACGGCGCGTCGCTGCAGGAGAAGATCGACAGGGTCGACGGCTTGGCGAAGCTGCCGGCCCCGGGGAACACGAGGGTGTCGCCGTTGACCCGGCCGGTGAGCGTGCCCCAGGTGAACTGGGTGTCGATGCGCAGGTCGGTGGAGCGGTACCTGTTCCACACCTCGTCGACATAGCTGTCGAAGTAGCCTCGGAACAGAGCGTTGTTGCCGCGGATCGCCAGGTTGGGGCTGAGCACGCGAAGGTCGCCGCCCCCGCCCTTGCCGACGATGAGCCTGCTCCAGTCGCTGCCGTCGGCGGCGGACTGGGCGCGCAGGGCCGAGGCGACCCGGGAGAGGCCGTCGGAGGGCAGCCCGCGCACCGTCTGAGTGCCCTGACCGGTCTCCAGCTGGAAGGCGATCGGGAGCGAGACCATGTCGACGAACGTGATGTTCGCGTACAACTGGTCGGCGTTGAAGGTGAACTCGCAGAAGTCGTGGTGGACGTTCACGTTGGGGTCGGTGGGGTTGCTCACCGACGGCAGGGCCAGCCCGCCCCCGCGGTTCATCAGGAAGGTGAGCTTCGCGCCGACGGAGAAGTAGATGCGGCCGCTGTACAGGCGCGGCAGCGTCACCCTTCGCGCGCCGGCGCCGGACGCGTTGAGCGCGATGGCGCAGTCGGCCCCGAGCGGGGTCTGGTCGTTGGCCGGGGCCGGCGGGTGGTACAGGGTGGAGCCGTTGGCCTGGATGAAGGCCCAGTTGCCGCCCGCCGCCGGGTCGCGGCCGAGTACGTAGGCGTACACCGTGTTGTTGCCGGTGGTGTTGACCAGGTCGAGGGGGAGCGTGGGCGTGGTGGCCGCGCCGGCGCCGGTTTCGAGCCAGGCGGCCACGGCGGGGACCGCCACGGCCAGGCCCGCGGTCGCGGCGAGGATCTTTCTGCGGGACATCGTTCGCTGGTGGCGTGCCGTCACGGTGGGGGTCCGTTCTGCGTGAGGTCGGGTGGGAGGTCTGCGTGAGGTCGGGTGGGGGAGCGAGGGGATGCGGGGAGTTCGGGAGGGGAGGAGCGGACGGGAGGGGAGGAGCGGACGGGAGGGGAGGGCCCGTCCGCCGGGTCGGACCGGTCAGCCGAGGGTCCACTTCTGGCCGGCCGCGCCGGTGCACGTCCAGGTCTGGAGCCGGGTTCCGTCGGCCGAGGAGTTGCCCTTGGCGTCCAGGCATTTGTCCGCGCCGACGTTGGTGAGGTCGTGCGCGGCGGTGTACGTCCACTTCTGGGCGTTGGTGCCGTTGCAGGTGTAGAGCTGGACGACCGCGCCGTCCGCGGTGGAGCCACCCGCCACGTCCAGGCACTTCCCGAGGGCGCGGACGGTGCCGTCGTTGCCGACGGTCCACTGCTGGGCGGCGTTTCCGGTGCAGTTGTGCAGCTGGACGGGGGTGCGGTCGGCGCTGGAGGCACCGGCCACGTCGACGCACATGCCGCCGATGCCGCGGATCGGGCGGGCGGCGGGCGCGCTGCCGGAGGAGGAGGCACGGACGTAGTCGACGGTCATCGTCTGCGGGAAGGCCGTGGACCCGTCCGGGCTGCCGGGCCAGTCGCCGCCGACCGCGAGGTTGAGGATGATGAAGAACGGGTGGTCGAAGACCCACTTCTTGCCGCCGGTGTCGGCCGGGGTGAGGGTCTTGTACGTGGTGCCGTCCACCGACCAGACGATGGAGCTGGGGCTCCAGTCGACGGCGAACACATGGAAGTCGTCGGCGAAGGCGCGGCCGCCGGGCAGGCTGTACGCGGCGCCGAGGCCGCCCGCTCCCGAGTAGCCGGGGCCGTGCACCGTGCCGTGCACGGTGTTGGGCTCGCGGCCGATGTTCTCCATGATGTCGATCTCGCCGCTGTTGGGCCAGCCGACGGTGCCGAGGTCGTTGCCGAGCATCCAGAACGCTGGCCAGATGCCCTGGCCACGCGGGATCTTGATGCGGGCCTCGAAGCGGCCGTAGGCCTGGGTGAAGGTCCGGGCCGTGTTCAGCCGGGCCGAGGTGTACTGACACTGTCCGTACCAGCAGCCGAGCCCGGCGTCGGTGTTCTTCCTCGCCGTGATGACCAGATGGCCCTGGCCGTCGAGCGCGGCGTTGGACGTGCTGTTGGTGTAGTACTGCAGCTCGTGGTTGCCGAAGCCCGAACCACCGGTCTCCAGCGTCCACTTGGCGCCGTCGGGGGCGCGGCCGGCCGCGCCGTCGAACTCGTCGGACCAGGTCTGCGCGGCGATCGCGGCATCGGCCCGCGGTGCGACCGATCCGCTGAACGAGATGAGGACGGCCGCGACGAGCACGGCGGCGACGACGAGCACCACGCCGCCGAAGGACCAGCGTCGTGCGCGATGAGCAGCAGCCATGGGCGTGCTCCCTTGTCTGGGGGGTTGGGGAACGAGGGCGACAGAGCGGGGCGAACCCGGGGTCGTCGCACTGAGAGCGCTCTCAGTGCGACGCGAAGCCGTCCGCGGGCAGTGAGTATTACGGAGGGGTAACTGTCATGGCAACGTCAGCGATCTCTCCTTACGCGCCGCTGACCTGGGCTTTTCCCTCCTGTCCTGTGGCTTAATGCTTGCTTAAGGCTGGCTTGAGGGAGTGCGGGGGCGGGTCGGGGTCTCGTCGGTACTCCCGTGAACGGCTCGGTGTGTGTGTACAACGATGTAAGCCCTGTCGGCGGCATCGAAGTCCGAGATGCCCACGTCAAGACGCTGGTACGAACCATCCCGCGCGTGCGGCGGTAATTGTTTGATTTCATGGTTTTCCGCGAGAGATTCCGTTGGGAACTGTCCCGTGTGCGGTTCCCCCCCCACCTCGGCCGATCCGAGGAGCGGGGCATTCGCCCGCTGTCTGAGCCGCTCGCCAACTCCGCACGGAACCAACGGACTTCGACCTACTCGACGGTCGGCGTGTCGGCGGTTCCGGGCGCCGTCCTGCCCAGGAGGAGTTCGATGCGACGCATCGTCGCCTGTCTGGCGGCCCTGTTGGCGATGGCCGGAGGACTCGTCTTCACCGGCACCACCGCCGCCTCCGCCGTCGTCCCGAAGACGCCGCCCCTGACCACCCCGTGGACCTCCCAGGTGTCCACCACGAACCCGCTGCCCGACTACCCGCGCCCCCAGATGACGCGGCCCGACTGGATGTCCCTCAACGGGGAGTGGGAGTTCCTCAACCCGCCCGTCGACGGCGCCGGAAACGTCGACCGCAACGCCGCGCCCCCCGTCGGCCAGACCCTGCCCGAGCGCATCCTCGTCCCGTACCCGGTGGAGTCCGCGCTCTCCGGGATCATGCGCAACGACAACCGCGACCTGATGTTCTACCGCCGCACCTTCACCGTCCCGCAGAACTGGTCCGGCCGACGGGTCCAGCTCCACTTCGGCGCCGTCGACCACGAGGCCACCGTCTGGGTCAACGGCACCCGCGTCACCGGCCACCGCGGCGGCTACGACCGCTTTGAGGTCGACATCACCCCGCAGCTGCGCGCGGGAGCCAACGAACTGATCGTGCGCGTCTACGACCCCACCGACGGGCGCGGCGAGAAGCAGCCCGTCGGCAAGCAGACGAACAACCCGAGCGGCATCTTCTACACGCCCACCTCCGGCATCTGGCAGACCGTCTGGCTGGAACCCACCCCCATGTCGTCGATCTACTCGGTCGACATCCGCGCCGACCTCGCAACGAACACCGCACGCGTCAAGGTCTTCACACGGGGTGACGTCGCCGGTCACAGCGTCCAGGCCGAGGCCCTGAGCGGCGCCCAGGTCGTCGGCACCGCAGTCGGCGGCTTCACCGAGTTCTCGGTACCCGTGCCGAACGCCCGGCGATGGTCGCCCGACGACCCCTTCCTCCACGACCTGCGGGTCACCCTGCGCGATCCGTCGGGCGCCGCCGTGGACACGGTCACCAGCTACTTCGGCATGCGGGAGATCGGCAAGAGACTCGTCAACGGTGTCATGCGACCCACCCTGAACGGCGAGTTCGTCTTCCAGATCGGCACCCTCGACCAGGGCTTCTGGCCCGACGGCCTCTACACCGCGCCCACCGACGCCGCCCTCGCCTCCGACCTGCAGAAGCACAAGGACCTCGGCTTCAACATGGTGCGCAAGCACATCAAGGTCGAGCCCGCCCGCTGGTACTACCACGCCGACCGGCTCGGACTGCTGGTGTGGCAGGACATCCCCTCCACTCCCGCCTTCGACGCCAACCGCACCCCGGCGCAGATCTCCGAGTTCGAGACCGAGGCCCGCGAGATCATCGACGAGCACCGCTTCTCGCCGGCCGTCGTCACCTACGTGCCCTTCAACGAGGGCTGGGGAGAGTGGAACCTCGACGACACCCGACGGATCACCACCGACCTGGAGAACTACGACCCCGGTCGGCTGATGAACTCGCACAGCGGCTACAACTGCTGTGCCTCCAAGGGCGATCCGGGCACCGGCGACATCGTCGACTGGCACGTCTACACCGGCCCCGACGGACCCAGACCCTCCGCCACCCGCGTCTCCGTGCTCGGCGAGTTCGGCGGCATCGGGCTGCGCACACCCGGCCACGAGTACAGCCCCGACGGACGGTTCTTCGCCTACGAGCAGGTGTCCAGCGCCGCGCAGCTCGACGACCGCTACACCGGCATGGTCCGCGACACCCAGCAGCTCATGCTCACCAAGGGCCTGTCCGCGTACGTCTACACCGAGATCACCGACGTCGAGGGCGAGTACAACGGCCTGTTCAGCTACGACCGCAGGGTCCAGAAGGTCGACACCGCCCGACTCCGGGCCGCGCACGGCGCGCTCATCGCCGCCTCCCGCAACCTCAACGCCACGCCGGGCCTCAGTCTCGGCCACGTCCGCTCCTTCCGGGTCACCACCGCCGGCCACACCGACCGCTACCTACGCCACTCCGACTCCCTGGCCCGGACGGACGTGCTGACCGCGGCCTCCGCCGACGGCGCCCGCCAGGACGCCTCGTTCCGCACCGTCACCGGACTCGCCGACCCCCGCTGCCACTCCTTCGAGTCGGTGACCATCCCCGGCGCCTACCTGCGTCACTTCGAGTCCGCGGTGTACATCGCCTCGGGCGCGGGAAGCGGGGGCTTCGACCGCCCCCAGACGCTCGGCGCCGACAGCAGCTGGTCGGTCGAGGCGCCCTGGGCGCCCTGACGCGAACCCCGTCCGGCCCGTGCGGGCCGGACGGGCATCCGTTCCGCGGGTCCTTCCGGGCGGATGTGCCCGGAAGGACCCGTTCGGCGTCACGGACTCAGGCGGTGTGCAGCCGCAGGCCGTACCGGCCGAGGATCTCGTTGATCGGCTGGAACCAGGTCTCGCCGCCGGTGGAGCAGTTGCCCCAGCCGCCGGAGGTGACGCCCTGGGCCTGGTCGCCGCTGAGGAACGAGCCGCCGGAGTCGCCGCCCTCGGCGCAGACGCTGGTCTTGGTCATCTGGTGGACGGCGCCCTGGCTGTAGTTCACCGTCTCGTTCTTGGCCAGGACCGTGCCGCAGCGCCAGTGCGTGGTGGAGCCGGAGCGGCAGATCGAGGAGCCCACCGGGGCCTCGGCCGAACCGCGGACGAGCTGGTCGGGGATGGTGCCCCAGCCGAGCACGACGGGCACGGTCCACCAGCCGCTGTGGATCGAGACGTACGCGTAGTCGTCACCGGGGAACGAGGAGCCCTGGAAGGTGCCCATCGCGGAGCCGTCCCAGCCGCGCACCGCCGCTCCTGCCCGGCCGCAGTGCCCGGCCGTCACGAAGCCCCCGTGCACGGAGAAGCCGATCGAGCAGCGGACGTTGCCGGTGTAGTACGGGTCGCCGCCGACCGTGCCCGCCGCGTAGGTACGGGGTGCCTGCGCCGTCTCGGCGACGGTGACGAGGCCGCCGGCCCGGGCCCGGTCCACGAAGGACCGCACGGCGGGGGTCTGCCGCTCGGAGCGCACGACGTCGACCACGACGCTGTTGCTCTTCGGGTCGACGTGCCAGCCGGCCACTCCGGCGGGTGCGTTCAGCGTGTCCAGGCGGGCCTTGGCGCGGTCCAGTGCCGCCGCGCTGTGCCGGACCAGCCGGGTGTCGGCGCCCAGTGCCCGGACCTCCGCCTCCTCGGTGCGGTCGGTCACGGCGACGACGAGCCGCCCGGTCGCCGCGTCGAACCAGGAACCGCCGTAGGCGGCGCCCGCGCTCCGGCGGGCGGCCTTCTCCACCTCGACGGCGGCCTTCTCGGCGCTGAGCCGCTCCTCCGCCTCGGCCGCGGTGAGCCCGAGGTCCCGGCTCATGGCGTCGAGGAGGCCGGCCGAGGCGGACGGCGCCGCCGCGGGCTCCGGGAGCGGGGCCGCGCCGGCCTGGGCGGCGCCCAGACCGAACGTCAGGAGCACGGCGGCGATGGCGGCGCGCAGGGGGGTGGTGCGTTTCACGGGACCTCCTGGTGTGGGGGGCTGGCCATCCTGAGAGCGCTCTCAGTGAGCGCCGCCGCCACGCTAGCGGGCCGCGCTTGTCAGGTCCATACCAGGTTTCGGCCGTCGCGACGGCGGCCCCGTGGCACCGCCCCCGGGCATGGCGAAGGCCCGGACCGCGGGCCCGTGCCCGCGGTCCGGGGATCCCAGGGCCGCGCGGTGCTCCCGCGCGCGGCCCCGCGGACGTCGCCCTACGGCTTCTCGGCTGTGTGCAGCGCGGCCACCTCCTCGGAGGAAAGCGCCTTGTCGAAGGCGTGCACCCCGTCGACCGAGCCCTTCCAGAAGTCCACGTTCCCGCCGCCCCACTTGGCGCGGCCGACCGCGAACGGACCTGTGCTCACATCGGCCGGACCCGCGGCCGCCGTGGCGGCCAGGATCCCGTCCACGTACAGCCGGATCTCGTTCCTCTCGGCGTCCCGGACGCCCACCAGGTGGTACCAGCGGCCGAGTTCGGGCGTCGTGACGTGGCGGGCGCGGTTGCCGCCCGGGGTGCTGAAGGCGAAGGCGCCCTGGCCGTACTGGAGGTAGAAGGGGTTCTCCTGGCGTCGGCCGTCCTGGCTCACCACGGTCGCGTAGTTGCCCGGCAGGGAGTCCAGCGTCGCCCACGCCGACACGGAGTAGCTCGTCGTGGTGTCGACGACGGGCCCGTCCGTCTGGGCGAAGTGGCCCTGGCCGTCGAACTTCAGCGCACTTCCGCCGACCCCGGCGCTCCAGCCCGTTCCCTCGTTGAGCGTGAGCGTCCGCCCGCTCGGGCCCGCGTCACGGGCGGTCGTGCCCGTGCCTTCGTCCAGGGACCAGGAGGCGCCGCCCTTGACGGGGCCGCGCTGTCCGGCGGCGGCGCCTGCCGCGATGACCTTGAGGTTGATCGCACGGACCCTGGACGGGTCGACCTTGATCTCCCGTCGGTCGTACGTGTAGAGGCCGTTGAGCTCGTTCTCCAGGTCGGAGATCTGGGTGTAGACGGATCCGGACAGCTCGGCGCCCGCCGCCTCCAGGTAGAACTGCTCGGTGTTCTCGACGTACTTGCGGGTGAGCGCCTCCTTGTCGGCCACCCCGCTGTAGATCACCGTGGGGGCACCCGGCCACATGTGGCCCGGGGTGCGCAGGGTGAATCCGCCGTGCTCGCCGTCCAGCGCCGCCCGGTGGTCGGGGTAGGCCGGGTCGGTGTTGTCGTAGTCGTGGTGGTCGACGATGTCGCCCTTGCCGGAGTCACCCTTCGAGTTGCAGCAGTTCACCCCGCTGTGGGCGTTGACGATGCGGGACGGGTCGGCCGCCTTGACCGCCTCGGCGATCCGGCCGGTCTCCTCGCGGTCCCACTCGCCCCAGCCCTCGTTGAAGACCGTCCAGCCGATGACCGACGGGGAGTCGTGGTGCCGGCGCATCATCTCGCGGCCCTGGTCCACGAACGCCTGGTGGCCGGCGTCGTCCTTGAGGTCGCCCGAGACGAAGTCCTGCCAGACCAGCAGTCCCAGCCGGTCCGCGTGGTAGAACCAGCGGTCCGACTCCACCTTGATGTGCTTGCGTACGGCGTTGAAGCCGAGCTTCTTGTGCGCCTCGAGGTCGAAGGCGAGCGCCTCGTCGCTGGGCTGGGTGTAGAGGCCGTCCGGCCAGAATCCCTGGTCCAGCGTGGCCAGCGAGAAGATCGGCTTCCCGTTGAGGACCAGCTTCTGGAAGCCGCCCACCTTCTGGATCGCGATCTCGCGCATGCCGAAGTAGCCGTCGACGCGGTCGATCGACCTGCCGTCGGTCAGACGCACCTCCAGGTCGTACAGGTACGGGTCGTCCGGGCTCCACAGGTGCTGATTCGCGACCGGGAGCCGCAGGGTCCCGGAGGCAGGGCCGGAGATCCGGCCGACGACCTTGCCGCGGGCGTCACGGGCGACGGCCTCCACGCGCGCCCCGGCCGAGGCGCGGGCGGACTCGACCTTCACGGCCAGCGTGCCCGTGTCGATGTCGGGGGTCGTGACGAGGTCGTCGACGGCCACCGGGGCGACGGGCTCCATCCACACCGTCTGCCAGATGCCCGAGGACTGGGTGTAGAAGATGCCGCCCGGGTGGGAGGACTGCTTGCCCGTCGGCTGGTTCGGGCCGCCCGTGTCGGTGACCGCGACCACCACCTCCTGCGGGCCCTTCGCCTTGAGGGCGTCGGTGATGTCGGCGCTGAAGGCGTTGTAGCCGCCCGTGTGCTCGGCCACCCGCTTGCCGTTGACCCAGACGGTGGCCCGGTAGTCGACGGCGCCGAAGTTCAGCATCAGCCGGTTGTGCTTGCCGGCCTTGCCCACCTTCCAGTCCTTGGGCACGTCCACCAGGCGGCGGTAGAACATGTGGTCCTCGTGCCGCTCGATCCCGGACAGCTGGGACTCCACGGGGAAGGGCACCACGATCCTCTCGTCGAGGTCCTTGCCGAAGACCGGCTGTTCACCGGCGTCAGCGCCCGCGAACTGCCAGGGGCCGTTGAGGTTCTTCCACCGGGAGCGCACCTGCTGCGGGCGCGGGTACTCCGGCAGCGGGTTCCTGCGGTCCAGCTTGTCGCCCCACTCGGTGGTCAGCCGGTGCGTGGAGGCGTTGGCGGCCGAGCGGAGGATCCGGGGGACGGTCTCGTCCCCGTTCCTCAGGCCGCCGGCGCCGTCGTAGTCGACGCGTACCTGCTGGCCCTTCTGGACGGCCTCGGCCAGTTCGACGACCGCGGTGTTCGGGTCGTCGCCGGCCACGGTGACCGAGCGGATCGGCATGGGCGTGGTGTCCGCCTCCACCGTGAGGTGCTCGGCCACCGACGCCAGGCCGCCGACCGGGTGGTCGAACCGCAGGCGCAGCTGCCGTCCGCTCGCCGGGACCGTCGGCTCGACCGGGTAGACCTGGAAGTCGGTGGGCGGGGTGAAGGCGGACTCGGGGACCAGCTGCTTGGCCAGGGTCGGGGTCGACCAACGCAGGAACATGTTGGCCCCGCCGACGTCCTGGAACATCTCCAGCCGGAAGTCGTGCTTCTCGCCGGCCGTGAGCCGGACCGGGGCGCTGGTCTGCTCGCGGTCCCAGTCCGGCACCCAGTGGTCGATCACGGGCTTGCCGTCGACGAACAGCCGGAAGCCGTTGTCCCCGATGCCGTGGAAGGTGTAGTCGCCGGTGACCGGCGCCTCGATCCGCCCGGTCCAGCGGGCGGTGGTGTGCTCGGCCCGTCCGGTCAGCGACTGGAAGGTGCCGGTGAGGCCGGAGAAGTTGATCTGCGGGTCGAGGGAGGTGCCGCCCAGCTTGTCGAAGTCCCGGGCACCGGGCGCCGACATGCTGAAGTACTCGCCCTTGAGGCCGTGCACTTCGACGGCTGCGTCCCGGGCGGAGGCGGGGGAGGAGACGTGGGAGTCGGCGGGGGAGGAGGCGGCGCCCGGCTGGGCGGCCGAGGCGGTCGGGGTCAGGGCGCCGACGGGCAGCACCAGGGCGGCGGCGGTCAGCAGCGCCCATATTCCGGTTCGAGGGCGGGTGTTTCGTCGTGTCATCGAATCTTTCCTCTTGGAGAGGGGATCGGAGCGGCCGGACCTCGGGAACACACGTCGGCGGAAGTGCCCCTGCGGAGTGCCGTGTCCACCTCGGGGGCAGGGGTGCCCGGCGGTTGCCGCACAGTCGCGACGGCAGGCGGAGGCCGGCGCCGAACGAGCCGCCCGGACATCCCCACGGCGGTGCCGTGAGGGGCGGGCGGGCTGTCATTTCAACGTTGGAAAACTCTGTGCAGCGGAATGACAGCACGCGCCGCGGAGGCTGTCCAGACCCCGCGCACCCTTCGCCCGACCCGCCGTCAACTCCCGTGCCGTAACGGCGGATGCGATCGGTCGAAGCATTCCGGAAACGTCGCCCCGGCCTCTTGCAGAGCCCGTCGAGGCGCGGTTATAACGTTGTAAAGCCGGAGTCGCCGCCCCCTCGGGAAGCTGCTCCGAGCCCGTGTCCGCCCAGCTCATGGGCATGATCCGGGCTGAACGAGGCTGCGCACCACAGGGTCTGCCGTCCCATCACGGCGGACCGGCTCCGCTTCCCTGCTCTGAGCGACCGCACGCCACTCGGCGGTGCTGTCCCCCCGCCAAGGAGTGTCCTCCCGATGATCCTTCCGCAGAGATACCGCACGCTCTCCGTCGCCTGCATCGTCGCCGCCACCGCCACGCTCGCCCTCTCCGGCTGCGCCAAGTCGGAGACCACGGACAACGCGGGCGGCGACAGCAGCCAGGGCGCCCAGACCGTCCAGACGCCCACCGCGTCCGCCGGCCCGGGCTGCACCCTCACCACCTACGGCGCCCCGAAGCTCGACCTCAAGAACGCGGTCGTCGGCTTCTCCCAGTCGGAGAAGGAGGCCAACCCGTTCCGCATCGCCGAGACCCAGTCCATCAAGGACGAAGCCGCCAGGATCGGCGTCAAGAAGCTCCTCACCACCAACGCCCAGTCGCAGCTGCCCAAGCAGATCAGCGACATCCAGGACATGCTCGCCCAGGGCGCGCAGTTCCTCATCGTCGCCCCGCTCAACTCCGACGGCCTCGAACCCGCCTTCCAGGCCGCAGCCGCCAAGAAGGTCCCCGTCCTCACCATCGACCGCAAGGTCAACGCCACCGCCTGCAAGGACTACCTGGCCTTCCTCGGCTCCGACTTCGTCGAGCAGGGCAAGCGCGCCGCCGACGCGATGGTCAAGGCCACCGACGGCAAGGGCAAGGTCGCCATCCTGCTCGGCTCCTCCGGCAACAGCGTCACCACGGACCGCACGAAGGGCTTCGTCGACCAGGTCAAGGCGACCGCACCGGGCCTGGAGATCGTCGCCCAGCAGACCGGCGAGTTCGCCCGCGACAAGGGCCAGCAGGTCATGGAGCAGCTCATCCAGTCCAAGCCCGACATCACCGCCGTGTACGCCGAGAACGACGAGATGGCCCTCGGCGCCGTCACCGCCCTCAAGGCGGCCGGAAAGGCCCCCGGCAAGGACGTCAAGATCGTCTCCATCGACGGTACCCGCAACGCCGTACAGGCCCTGGCCAACGGCGAGTTGAACGCCGTCATCGAGTCCAACCCGCGCTTCGGCCCGCTCGCCTTCGCCACCGCGCAGAAGTTCTACTCCGGCGAGGGCATTCCCGAGGACGTCATCATCTCGGACCGCTCCTACGACCCGACCAACGCCAAGTCGTCCCTCGGCGGAGCGTACTGACCCACGGCCGGCCCGATCCGGCTCCGTGATCCCGTCGGGAACCACGGGACCGGCAGGGAAGGCCACCCGGGCCCGGCCGGTCACCACGGACAGGCCGGGGCGGGACCGCCGTCACCGGCGGGAACCGCGGTTCGTCCGGTCGGCCGCCCCGTCCCTGGCGGCCGACCGTACGGCTCAGACGGGCGTCCGGCCCCGCGCCCGGCTCGCACGGCCCCGTCAGGTACGCGGCGTTCGCGGCCGACCGGTACGGCTCCGGTGGGCGTCCGGGCTCGCCCCTGACGCGCACCGCCGTCGGCGGGTGTGCGGGCTCGCGCCCCACCGGTACGGCCTCCGCAGGTGTCCGGGACACGTGCCCGACCGCTGCGGCTCCGGTACGTGCCCGGCCCCGGTGTCGAGTCCCGTCCGGGTCCGCTCCGGCCGCAGGCGGCCTCCGTACGGCGTCCTGCCGGGTGTCCACCCGGCCCCGAGCCCAGTCGGTCCGGGTCCGCCCGGCACCCGCCCCGGGCCGCCCTCCCCGCTCCCTCTCTCCACGCTCTCCTCTCTCCACGTTCCCTCTCCGGAAGGCCACGTTCATGGCACCCCCCGAAGCGGCGCCGCCCGAGGCCGCGCCGACCGCGACGAGCGGCACCCCGCCCTCGGCCGCGCCGACGGTGCTCGAGGCACGCGGCGTCGGGAAACGCTTTCCCGGCGTGGTCGCGCTCGACGACGTCACGTTCACCCTTCGTGCCGGCGAGACCCATGCGCTCGTCGGCGAGAACGGCGCGGGCAAGTCCACCCTCATCAAGGTGCTCACCGGCGTGCACCGCCCGGACAGCGGCGAACTGCTGCTGTCGGGACGACCAGTGCGGTTCGCCCGTCCCTCCGAGGCGCAGACCGCCGGCATCTCCACCATCTACCAGGAGGTGAACCTGGTCCCGCTGATGAGCGTGGCCCGGAACATCTTCCTCGGCCGCGAGCCCAAGAACCGCTTCGGGCTCATCGACTTCCCGCGCATGCACGCCGAGGCCGCGGCGCTCCTCGGCGGCTTCGGCGTGACCGTCGACCCCCGCCGCCCCCTGGGCACCCTCGGCATCGGCACCCAGCAGATGGTCGCCCTCGCGCGGGCCGTCTCCGTCGAGGCCCACGTCGTCGTGATGGACGAGCCCACCTCGTCCCTCGAACCGCGCGAGGTCGAGACGCTCTTCCGGGTCATCGAGGACCTCCGCCGCCGGAACATCGCCGTCGTGTACGTGAGCCACCGCATGGACGAGCTCTACCGGATCTGCGACCGGGTCACCGTGCTCCGCGACGGCCGCCACATCCACACCGGCCCGCTCGCCGGACTCGACCGCATGGGGCTCGTGTCCATGATGCTGGGCCGCGAGATCTCCGAGGTCCGCCGGCACGGCCTGACCAGCTTCGGCTCCGCGTGCCACGACGTCGCCCGCGAGCCCGTCCTGACCGCCGCCGGCCTGGTCCGCCGCCATCAGCTCGACGACGTCTCGCTGGAGCTGTACCCCGGCGAGGTGCTCGGCCTCGGCGGCCTGCTCGGCTCCGGCCGGAGCGAGACCGCCAAGGCGCTGGCCGGCGCCCTCTCCCTCGACGCGGGCGAGGTCCGCGTCGGCGGCGCCCCGCTGGGCCGCTCGTCCTCCGCCGGCGCCATCCGCGCCGGGATCAGCCTGCTCCCCGAGGACCGCAAGGCCGAGGGCATCGTCCCGGGCCTGTCGGTCCGCGAGAACATCGTCCTCGCCGCCCTGCCCCGGCTCTCCCGCGCGGGCATCGTCTCGCGCGCGCGGCAGGACCGCGTCGTCGACGTCTTCATGAAACGACTGCGCATCAAGGCGTCGAGCCCGGAGCAGAAGGTCGGCGAACTGTCCGGCGGCAACCAGCAGAAGGTGCTCCTCGCGCGCTGGCTCTGTCTCGAACCGAAGGTCCTCCTTCTCGACGAACCCACCCGCGGCATCGACGTCGGGGCCAAGGCCGAGGTCCAGGCCCTCATCGACGAGCTCGCCCGGGAGGGCCTCGCGGTCCTGCTCATCTCCTCGGACATCGAGGAGCTCGTCGAGGGCGCCGACCGGATCGTCGTCCTCAGGAGCGGCGCCACCGCGGGTGAACTCGTCGGCGAGAACGTCTCCGAGGACGCCCTCCTCGCGGCCCTGGCCGACCACACCGCGCCGACCGGCGCCGCCACGGAGCCCGCCGGCTCGCCGCAGCCTCCCGGCACGGCGCACCTCGGCGAACCGGCGACCCCCACCGACCCCGACGCCCCGGCCACCGGAGCCGTACCGCTCTCCGACCCGGTGGCGTCCGACCCCGAGCCCGTGCGGTCCGACCCCGCATCCGACCGCGCGACCGGCGCCCCCGGGGCCGTACCCCCGACCAAGCCCGCCGGGCCCGGCTCCCCGCCGGACGCGGCGCCCTCGACCCGTGCAGCGCACCAGGCTCCGGCCCCGGCCGCCGAGGAGGACCCCCGATGACCACCCAGGCCGCCGCGGCGCCCGTCCGCGGCACCGCGGCCCGGCGGAACACGACCGCGTGGTTCCAGGAGTACGGCGTCTACGCCGCCGTGGCCGCGCTGCTGCTCTTCAACGCCTTCTTCACCGAGCACTTCCTCACGGTCGACAACCTCCGCACCCAGCTGATCCAGGTCGCCCCGATCGTCATCGTGGCGCTCGGCATGGCCCTGGTGATCGGGACCGAGGGCGTCGACCTGTCCGTGGGCTCCGCCATGGCACTCGCCACGGCGCTGCTGCCCCTCTACCTCGGCTACGGACTCGTGCCCGCCCTGCTCGTCGCCCTGCTCGCCGGAGCCGTCGTCGGCCTCGTCAACGGCACCCTGGTCTCGGTGGTGGGGCTGCAACCCATCGTGGCGACCCTCGCCCTGTTCGTCGGCGGCCGCGGCATCGCGCTCGTCCTGGCCGACGGGCAGCTCAAGCAGATCGTCAACCCGGACCTGCTGGCCCTGGGCACCGGGAGCCTCCTGGGCATCCCCCTGGTCGTCCTGATCGCCGGGATCCTGGCGCTCGCCGTCGCCTTCCTCGTCCACCGCACCACGTTCGGGCGCCAGGTCGTCGCCATCGGCGGCAACCGCAAGGCCGCCGCCCTGGCCGGCCTGCCGGTGAAGCGCGTACTCACCGTCGTGTACGTCCTCTGCGGCGTGCTCGCCGCCCTCGCCGGCATCCTGGCCACCGCACGCCTCACCGCCAGCGACCCGTCCTCCCTCGGCACCCTGATGGAACTCTCCGCCATCACCGCCGTCGTGGTGGGCGGCACCCCGCTGAGCGGCGGCTCCGTCCGCGTGCTCGGCACCCTGGCGGGCGCCCTCCTCATGCAGCTGCTGCGCGCCACCCTGGTCAAGCACGACCTGCCCGACTCCACCGCCCAGATCGCCCAGGCGGCCATCATCATCGCCGCCGTCTACGTCGCACGGGAGCGCCGATCCCGATGAACCCCACCACCTCCCTCACCGCCCCGGGGACCGGCGTCAAGGGCTCCGTACCCGGGGGCAAGGCCGACACGGACCGCCCCGCGAGCGGCCTCACCCCGGCGGAACGCCTCCTCTCCCTGGTCCAGCGCCAAGGGGTCCTGGCCGTCCTGCTGCTCGTCGTGCTCATCGCCTCCTTCGCGTACCCGACCTTCGCCACCCTCGACAACGCCCGCGGGGTACTCGTCCAGGCGTCGTTCCTCTCCATCGTGGCGCTCGGCATGACCCTGGTGATCATCACCGGCGGCATCGACCTGTCCGTCGGCTCCGTCTTCGCCCTCGGCGGCGTCCTCGCCGCCTGGGCCTCGCAATGGGGCCTGCTCCCGGCGCTGCTCGTGCCGCTCCTGGTCTGCGGGGCGATCGGCACACTGAACGGCCTGCTCATCGCCCGGGCCGGCATGGCGCCCTTCATCGTCACCCTGGCCTCCCTGCTCGGCGCACGCGGACTGCTGCTCGCCATCACCGACGAGGGCGCGACCACCTACCTCGTGCCGAAGGGCTCGGCCTTCGCCGAGCTGGGCCAGGGCGGCATCGGCGGCTTCGGCTACCCGATCCTCGTCGCCCTCGCCCTCTTCGGCCTCGGCGGCCTGGTCCTGCAACGCACCTCCTTCGGCCAGACGCTCTTCGCCGTCGGCGGCAGCGGCGACGCCGCGACCCTCATGGGACTCCCCGTCGCCCGCGCCAAGGTGACCGTCTACGTCCTGAGCGGCCTCCTCGCGGGCTTCGCGGGGGCGCTCAACGCCGCCCGGCTCTCCTCAGGCGTCACCATCATCGGCACCGGCATGGAGCTCGACGCCATCGCCGCCGTCGTCATCGGCGGAACTCTGCTGGTCGGAGGCGCAGGCTCGGTCAGCGGCACGCTCTGGGGCGTTCTGCTGCTCGCCGTCATCCAGAACCTGATCAACCAGATCGGCTCGCTGAACTCCTCCTACCAATCGGTGGTCAGCGGAGGATTCCTGATCCTCGTCGTCGTCGCGCAGAGGTACGTTTCACGCAGCAGAAGGACGCTCTGACGCCGGAACCACCCCAACCGGCCCCCGTGACCCGGGGCCAGGAGCGCGCCCGACCCCACCGGGGACGGGCCGTACCGGCCCCGGACCACCGGTGGCCGACCGTTCAGAGCCGAACCAGAGGAGTTCCGTGGGCGTCAGCCTCAAGGACGTCGCGCAGCGGGCCGGCGTCTCCATCAAGACCGTGTCCAACGTGGTCAACAACTATCCCCACGTCACCCCGCAGATGCGCGCCAAGGTGCAGCAGGCCATCGACGAGCTCGGCTACCGGCCGAACCTCACGGCCCGCCACCTCCGCAAGGGCCGCACCGGCATCATCGCCTTCGCCGTTCCCGAACTCGGCAACCCCTACTTCGCGGAACTCGCCGGAGCCGTCATCGACGCGGCCGCCCAGCACGACTACACCGTGCTCGTCGACCACACCGCCGGACTCCGCGAGCGCGAGCTGCTCGTGTGCCAGGAGTTCCGCTCCCACGTCATCGACGGGCTGATCCTCAGCCCCATCCATCTGGAGAACGACGACCTCCTCGCCCGCCAGGAGACCTCGCCGCTCGTTCTGCTCGGCGAGCGCGAGTACGAGGCGCCGTACGACCAGATCGCCATCGACAACGTGGCCGCCGCCCGCACTGCGGTCCGCCACCTCCTCGACCTCGGCCGCCGGCGCATCGCCTTCCTCGGCTCCCGCACCGGCCGCGAACGCCAGCCCGCCCACCTCCGCCTGCGTGGCTGGCGAGAGGAGCTCACCGCGGCCGGCCTCGCACCCGACGAGTCCCTGGTCGTCGCCACCGACGGTTACGGCCGAAGCGACGGCGCCGCCGCCATGGCCGCCCTCCTCGACCGCGGCAGCGCCCCCGACGCCGTCTTCGCGTACAACGACCTCATCGCCCTCGGCGCCCTCCGCACCCTCACCGAACGAGGCCTTCGGGTCCCCGAGGACATCGCCGTCGTCGGCTTCGACGACATCGAGGAGAGCCGCTACGGCGCCACCACCCTCACCACGGTCGCCCCCGACAAACCGGCCATCGCCCGGCACGCCGTCGACCGTCTCGTCGAACGCCTCACCGGCGGCCCCGTCTCCGAACCCCGGCGCATCAGACCCGGATACCGGCTCGTCGTACGGGAGTCGACCGGCGCCGCACCCACCCCCGCCGCCGGACAGGAGCGGCCCACGTCGGAAGCCGGCGACTGACGCACGACCAGGCCGCACGTACCCACGGGGGCAGGGGCGAGGGTCCGCGACCAGGCCCACCTACCCACGACGGCCGGGGCGACGGTCCGCGACCAGGCCGCCTGCCGACGTCGGCCGGGGCGAGGCCCGCGACAGGCCGCCTGCCCACGACGGCCGGGGCCCGGCCCGCCTCAGGCGCGCACGCCCCGGCGGCGGCCGGCAGCAGCCACGGAGAAACACTGCCCGGCGCCGATACCCATCCCATTTCGGCCTCCCCGCCCACTCGTGACGAGGACACCCCATGCCCCGACCCACCATCCACAGCAGGCCGTTCGGCACCACCCCGACGGGGGAGGAGGTCACCCTCTGGCGACTCGAATCCCCCTCCGGCACGTACGCGGAGATCCTCACGTACGGCGGGATCCTCCACGCCCTCGGCGTCCCCAACGCCACCGGCCGCACCGAGAACGTGGTCCTGTCGCTGCCGTCCCTCGACCAGTACGCGGAGAAGGGCCCCTACCTCGGCGCACTGATCGGCCGCTACGCCAACCGCATCGCCCACGGGCGCTTCACCCTCGACGGCACACCCCACGCCGTACCGGTCAACGACCGGGGCCACGCCCTCCACGGCGGCCCTGCTGGCTTCGACGCCCGGGTGTGGGAAGCGGCCCCGCACACCGAGGACGACACCGTGGAGCTCCGGCTCCGCCTCCACAGCCCCCACGGCGACATGGGCTTCCCCGGGGCTCTCGACGTCACGGCCACCTACTCGCTCGACGCCCACGGCACCCTCGCCCTCGACTGCACCGCCACCACCGACCGCCCCACCGTCTTCAGCCTCAGCAACCACGCGTACTTCAACCTGGCCGCGGACGGCGGCAACATCCTCGACCACACCCTCCAGGTCGACGGCGACACCTACCTCCCCGTCGACGCGACCGGCATCCCCCTGGGCCCGATCACTTCGGTGGCCGGTACGCCGTTCGACCTCACCGCGCCCCGCACCCTGCGCACCGGCGTCCTCGCCGACGACGACCAGATCCGCGGCGCCCAGGGCTACGACCACTGCTGGGTCCTGGCCTCCGACGAATCCGCGGCTCCGCGCCGAGCGGCCCGTCTGACCACCCCGGACGGTGCCAGAACCATGGAGGTCTGGACGACCGCCCCCGGCCTCCAGGTCTACACGGCCAACCACCTTGACGGCACCCTCACCGGCCCGACCGGCCACCCCCTGGGCCGGCACGGAGCCGTCTGCCTGGAGACCCAGCACCTCCCCGACGCGCCCAACCGCCCCGCCTACCCGAGCGCCGTACTCCGCCCCGGGACGACCGGCCACCGCCGTACGGAATTCCGCTTCCCCCGTCCGGCGGTCCGGACTCCGGCGGCCGACTGACATCCGTCTCACCCCTTCGGGAACCACGGCGAGGGCGTACGGGTCTGGTACTGGCAGAGGGGTCGATCGCTCAACTGTGCGGTCGAGGGGCGGCCCTCTGGTACGGCCGGGGACCACACCGAGACGGGGGCGACAGGTGGACTGGTGGCTGACCGACAGCGAGGGGATCGTGGCCTCCTGGCTGCTGATCTTCGCGCTGTGCAACGGACTGCGTGGGATGTACTGCTGGTTCCGCGACCGGGACGAGCGGCGCGTGGTCGAGCGCCTCCTCGCCTTCAAGCCCCATCCCGTACAGGCCTCGTTCCTGCTCGGCGGAATGAGCGAGGCCGCCGAGACCGCGGTCTGCATGCTCGTCGACGACGGCGCCGTGAAGGTGTCCTCCACGGGCGGGCTTCGCCCCTCCCACCGCGGGAGGAAGCAGACGGACCATGCCCTCCGCGCCCTGGCGGAGGCGATCCGCGCCACGCCGTCGGGGACGACCACCCCACTGCACGAGATCTCCACCGAAGCCCGCTTCGCCCCGTTCCGGCAACTCGTCGAACGCCGGGCACCTGCAGTGCACTTGACCGCCTCGGGCAAGAGCCAGTCCCTCATGCTCGCGACCTCGATGCTGACCACGTTCGGCATGGGCGTCCACGCCGGCGGAGCCATCGCCCCCACGGCCTTCTTCCCCGAAACCCACCGCATGTCCTGGCTCTACGTGTGCATGGCCGCCTGGCTGGTCCAATGGACCCTGGCATGCCTCTGGCCGTCCGAGAAACGATGCCGCTGGAAGGCCCTCGACACCGTCTGCCGGGACGAGACCGAGATGGCCCGCGCGGCCCTCCCCGACTCGATCCGCCAGGCGATCGTCCGCACCAAGGAACGCCCGAAGCCACCACCCCCGCCCCCACAGCCCACCCGGCACCGCAGCCGCAGCAACAGCGGTGACACACGCGGCGCCGGTACCGACGTCGACTCGTGCAGCAGCGACAGCAGTTGCGGTGGTTGTGGCGGGTGCGGGGGAGAGTGAACCCGTCGGACCCCGCGGCCTGTCGCGGACCTGATGGCGCGGGACTCGGGCACGAGCTTCGACTCGGCACCGGAGAAGCCGCGCCGGCCCCCAGATTCTGCGGCTGGAAAAGCGCCCCTGCCGACACTACAGATGCCGGCAGGGGCCCCTTTCGCAATCCGCCTGGGGGTCAGCGGTCCGGGTTGATGCCGTTCGAGACGGACTTCACGCGGGCGATCTGGACCTTCGCCGCGTACTCCACGTTGCCGAGCTCGGTGTTGCTCGCGTGGAGGTGCGCTACGACGGCGCCGATGCGCATGACGACCTCGAAGCTGTCGCCGTCCTGCATCGCCTGGGTCTCGTCTGCGCCGGCGTCCACGGTCGCCGGCTTCGCCGGCTCGCCGTACTCTGCGCTCTCCTTGCGTTCGTGCTCCGCCAGGTTCTTCATCGTGGTGGACGCGTCCTTCGCCGTGGCGAAGGTGAAGAGCGTGAACTCCACTCGCGCCTCGTCGGCGGAGCCCCGGGCCTCCATGTCCCTGTTCCCGATCGCCTGAATCCCGGCACACGGCGACTTCGTCAGCTCGGGGCAGCCCTTGACCACTTCGTCGCCCTGGACCACGACGGGATCACCGCCGACCATGACGTCGCCGACGCTGCCGTCGGACGGCAGCGCGTAGTACAGGCCCGTCGCGTCTACCCAGACCGGCGGGAAGTGCGGTGTCACGCCCTTGCCGTCGGCGGGTGCCGACGACTCTCCCCCTCCCTTGGCGGGAGACTTCGCCGTCGCCTCTCCCGTGGTCGGGCTGCCTTTCGCCGTGCCTTCCGCCGTCGTGCTCCCGTCCTTGCACCCGGTCAGGGCAAGCGCCATGACCGCCGCGACGGCGGCCCCCCGTATTACTACCTTCACCTGGACTCCTCCGATGCCCTGATCGTGCCCGGAGACGGCCGGAACATGATCGAATTCATTGACCTGCGTACCCAACCCCATCGGCCGTCGACCGGCCAAATCCGTCGGCAGCTTCACACAGTCGCGACTCCGGGCAGTGGCCTTGTCCGGCCCCACGCTCGCGGTGCCTCGTGGCTCAGGGGCGGGCCAGCGTGTCGACGAGGGCGAGTTCCGCGGTGTCGAATTCGAGGTTGCGCAGGGCGGCCACACTGTCCTCGAGCTGCCGTGCGCTGCTTGCTCCCACCAGGGCGGAGGTCACGCGGCCGCCGCGCAGCACCCAGGCGAGGGCGAGCTGGGCCAGGGTCTGGCCACGGGACGCGGCGATGTCGTTCAAGGCGCGCAACCGGGTGACCAGGTCCTCGGTGAGGGCGTCGCGGTTCAGGAAGGGGCTGTCGCTCGCGGCCCGGGAGTCATCGGGGATGCCGTCCAGGTAGCGCCCGGTGAGCAGGCCCTGTTCCAGCGGGGAGTAGGCGATGGAACCGACCCGCAGGTCGTCGAGGGCGTCGAGCAGGCCTTCGTCCTCCGGGCGCCGGTCGAGCATGGAGTAGCGGGGCTGGTGGATGGTCAGGGGGGTACCGAGCTCGCCGAGGATGCGGGCTGCCTCACGGGTCTGCTCGGCCGAGTAGTTGGAGACGCCGACGTAGAGCGCCTTGCCCTGCCGGACCGCGGAGTGCAGGGCGCCCATGGTCTCCTCCAGGGGCGTGTCCGGGTCGAAGCGGTGTGAGTAGAAGACGTCGACGTAGTCGAGGCCGAGCCGGCCCAGGCTCTGATCGAGCGACGACAGCAGGGACTTCCGGGAGCCCCACTCGCCGTACGGCCCGGGCCACATCAGGTATCCGGCCTTGGTGGAGACGACCAGCTCGTCGCGGTAGGGCGCGAAATCCGTCCGCAGGAACTCGCCGAGGGCGGACTCGGCCGCGCCGGGCGGCGGGCCGTAGTTGTTCGCCAGGTCGAAGTGGGTGACCCCGAGGTCGAAGGCACGGCGCAGGATGGCGCGCTGGGTCTGGGCGGGACGGTCCGGGCCGAAGTTGTGCCAGAGCCCCAGGGAGAGGGCCGGGAGCTTCAGGCCGCTGCGCCCGGAGCGCCGGTAGGGCATGTCGTCATAACGGGAGGGGTGTGCGGTGTACAACGCGACTCCATGGTGTGGGACCGGCGCACGGTGAGCGATGCGCGGCGGGTTCGTCGTGGCGTGACCAATCTCCCCCGACGTCTGGGCATGAATCCAACAGGAGAATCCGATGGGATTCAGCGCATAGGCTTCTGAGTCATGGAACTGCGCCATCTTCAGCACTTCGTCGCCGTCGCCGAGGACCGGCACTTCACACGGGCCGCGGAGCGGCTGATGGTCTCCCAGTCCGGCCTCTCGGCATCGATCCGCGCCCTGGAGCGGGACCTGAGGGCGCCGCTGTTCGTACGGAGCACCCGTCGGGTGACGCTGACGGAGGCCGGAAGGGCGCTGCTGGTCGAGGCGGAGCGCATCCTGGCACAGGTACGGGCGGCACACGAGGCGGTGGCGGCCGTGCAGGGCGTGGTGCGCGGCACGCTCTCCCTCGGGTCCGAGCAGTGCGTCGCCGGAGTGCACGTCGCGGGGCTGCTGGCTGCGTTCAGGCAGCGGCACCCGGAGGTGGAGATACGGCTCCGGCAGGAAGGTGGGCTCGCACTGGCCGAGGACGTCGCCGCGGGGCGCCTCGACCTGGCCTTCGCCTACCGTACCCGGGCGGATTCCGACCAACTGCGGTCGGTGCCGCTGGCCACCGAGCCGATGACCCTGCTGTGCCACTCCGAACACCCTCTCGCCGCGGCCGGCCCGGACCTCACCCTCGGAGACCTCGCCGAGGAGGTCTTCGTCGACTTCCACCCCGGCTGGGGACCACGCCGGGCCACGGACGAGGCCTTCGCCTCCGCGTGTGTACGGCGGACCGTGAGCCTGGAGGTGAACGACGTGCACAGCCTCCTGGACCTGGTGGAGGAGGGCCTCGGTGTCGCTGCCGTACCTCGGCATTTCCGGTACAAACGGGACTCCCTGCATGCCGCCCCTCTCGCCGACCCCGGCGAGGCGGTCTACGAGACGGTGGCCCTGCTGCCGCCGCCGCATGCCACCAGCCCGGCAGCCCGCGCGCTGATGAAGCTGCTGGAGAGAGACAGACGGTGACGGCCTCATGACCCGACTCCGACGAGGTCGCGCCCGCCCTCGGTGTCGGCGGCTCGCCGCACTCGTGAGGCCCTGTCCGCCTCACCGGCGGCGTTGCGCTCGGCCGACGAGCGGGCAAGACCTCTAGTCTCGGCCCGTGGGACAGCCCGATCAACGCGCCGAAGGCACAGGACCGTTCACGACCCGCCTCACCTGGCAGCCGCCCGGCGGCGGCACGGCCGTCTGGGAATCCCGGCCCGCCCGGCGCCGGGGCCTCATGGCCGTCCGTCCGCCCGGGGCGGCCGACGCCCGTGTTGCCAGCGCCGACGACACCGCCCTCGGCCGGCTGCGCAGGCTCAACGCCGTGGCCGCCACCGCCTTCGTCATCGGCGGAGCGCTCTTCGCGGCCGGCGCCGCCGTGGCCCAGTTCGGCTCCGCTGACGCCACCACCTGTGCCTCGATCTACTTCGCCGGCGGTCTGTTCTTCAACGCCGGCGGCTACGTCTCCCTGCTCCAGGTCGTCAACGCCCCGCGGCACGTGCCCGGAGGGGAGGCCACCCTCGTCGCCCAAGGGTGGCGGTGGTGGAGCTACGAGCCGATGCGGGTCGACTGGCTGAGCGCCTTCGTCCTGTTCGTCGGCACCCTGGTCTTCGCCGTCGACTTGCTCGACTCCTTCCTCCAGGGCCTGACCGCCCAGCAGGTCAACCGGTTGATCTGGGCACCCGATGTGATCGGTTGCGTGCTCTTCCTGATCTCCGGCCACCTCGCGTTCGCCGAGATCTGCCACGGCCGGCCGTGCGTCCGGCAGCGCGACCTCGGCTGGTGGATCGTCGCCGTGAACCAGCTGGGCTCCGTCCTCTTCATGGTCTCGGCACTCGCCGCGTACGACCGCCCCGCCACCGGCAGCCTGATCAACGCCGACATCGCCAACTGGGGCACCCTCACCGGGGCCCTTTGTTTCTCCGCGGGCGGCATCCTCCAGTACTACGAACGTCCCTGACGAGACGCCACGTATGAGTGCGCGCCGGACCAGCTGCTCCGGAGGCGCCGGGGGCTCCGCCCTGCCGGCGCCGGCCTGGCCGCTGTTCAGACCGGCGGTCGGGGCGACGGTCACGCAGGGGCGCCGAGCGGCGGGTGCTCGAGTACGCGGGGCTTGTACTCGACCAGCTGGATGCGGCCGTCGAAGGTGCGGTGCTCGGTCATCTCGAGGGCAACGTCCGGATAGCCGTCGTAGATGCGCTCTGCGCCCGTGGCCCCGGTGATCACCGGGAACATCACGACCCGGAAGCGGTCGACGAGGCCGGCTCGCAGCAGGGACCGACACAGGCTGAGGCTGCCGATCGTGCTGAGGAGACCCGACCCACTCGACTTCATGGCGCGGACCGCCTCGACGGCGTCGTCGCGGACGAGCGTGGAGTTCGCCCACGTCAGAGGCTCTTCGAGAGAGGACGAGAACACCACCTTGGACGCTCGCGTGAGCTCGTCGACGGACGCCTCTTCCTCGGGCCTGAACTCGTCCTGTCCATCGGGGACCTCGCCTGCGGCGAAGCCCGACATCAGGCGGTAGGTGTTCGCTCCCATCAGATAGGTGACCTCGGGCTGCTTGCCGAGCCATGCGAGGTACTCCGGGCCCTCGAGGCCCCAGAACCCGGGCCATCCCTCTCCTGATGCGTAGCCGTCGAGGGAAGTGATGAAGTCGACGAGAAGCTCCGACATGGCGGTGTCCTTTCCTGGGGTGTCACGAGCTTGGACCGGCCGGGAGCCATAAACTCATCGGCCACGCGGTGGAGCAACGAGAAAACCCATGGCGCTGCAGCCGATCAGACCAGCGCAGCGCCACCCGCCCGAACGGCCCGAGCCAACCCCCACGCGCAGGCGGGCCAAGGACAACGCTCAGGGGCCAAGTGAAACGCCTCCCGTCACGTTCCGCTATCGTGCGATCACCCGACCGGAAGGGGAGATCGTGCGCCCGTTGACGTTCATCGTGGGAACAGGCCGCAGCGGGTCGACCGCCCTGTCACGCGTGCTCAACCTCCACCCCGACGTACTCAGCCTCAACGAGCTGCTCGCCTCTGTAGGCGTCGGCGGTCTTCCGGAGGAGCGGCTGTCAGGGCAGGAGTTCTGGAACCTGCTCGCCGAGCCGAACCCGGTCTTCGAGAAGATGATCGGCTCGGGGGTTCCGCTCCCGGAGTTCCTCTACACGCGACGACCAGGGCGGTACGTCGCCCAGGGGGCGGGGATCCCGGCCATTCTGCTCATGGTGCTGCCCCACCTGTCGGACCAGCCGGACGACTTGTTCGACGACCTCGGGCGAACGGTCCGACGGTGGCCCGCCCGCCACGCGGCCGACCACTACCGCGCTCTGTTCGGGGTGCTGTGCGAACGGTTCGGTCGCACAGCGGTCGTGGAACGGTCGGGCTACTCCACTGAATGGATCCCCCGCCTCCGTAGGCTCTTTCCCGAGGCCCGGTTCGTTCACCTGGCCCGTTCCGGCCCTGACTGCGCCCTGTCCATGAGCCGGCATCCCGGCTACCGAACGATCCTGCTCCTGCGTGAGATCCTCGAACACTGCGGCGTCGGCCGCCTCTCCGAACTCACCGAGGATCACGTGCGGACTCTTCCGCCTGACCTGGCCCCCCTGCTCGCCGACCGGTTCGATCCCGCGCTGGTGTGGGACCGTGACATCCCGCTCACCGCGTTCGGCGAGCTGTGGTCCCGCCTGGTCACGGAAGGTATCGCCCACCTGGAGGAGACTCCCGCATCGATGCGGACCGCTTTGGTCTACGAGGAGCTGCTGGACCACCCGATCAGGGAACTGTCGCGCCTGGCCGAATTCCTCGGAGTGGAACCCGTCACGGGCTGGCTGACCACGGCGCAGAGCATGCTGGACGGCAGTCGCCGAGGCGCATCCAGTCGCCTGTCGCCAGCCAACCGGCACGCACTCGAGCGTAGCTGCGCGCAAGGGGACCGGGCTCTGGACCTACTCGGACACTGAGCTCGTCATCCTGCTGCGACGGCGGTCATCGGTCGCGGCCCCCCCACGGGCTCGGTCAGGTGGTCAGCGCCGCGAGCTCCGCGTTGGCACGCGCGGTGACCAGGGCGAGGACACGGCCGGCGGCGGCCAGGTCCTCGGCGGGTATCCCGCCCCAGACGCGGGCGGATACGGGGGCGGTCTCCGCGCTGGCGGCGGCGAGCGCCTCGCGCCCCGCATCCGTGGGGTGAAGGTGCGCGCCGTCCGCGACGAGCAGCTGCTTGGCCAGCAGCTCGTCGAGAGTGGCGCGGATGTCGGCCGGATCGGACTTGAGGGAGCCCTGGATCTGGGTGACGAGATCGTCCGCAGTCTGCGGGGCGTCGGCGGTGATGGCGGCGCGCAGGGTGACCTGCTGCTGGAAGGTGAAGCCGTGCCGGGCCAGGACGTGCTCCAGGACGCCGCGGGCGGCGTAGTGCGCCAGGCCGAGGGCGCGGGCGTCGGCGACAGGTGCGGTGGTGGATGCGTCGACGGTCATGATGTTCTCCCTTGAGTGCTCTCGTCGTTCGGTTCGGATGGAGTGAGAGGTGCGTCGAGCAGGGTCGTCAGCTCGTCGGTGAACGCGCGCGTCCGAGGCGCGTCGAGGCCGCCGAGCGGCTCCAGCAACTGCTGAAGCAGTTCCTGGACCACCGTGATCGCCTGCCGCGTGACGGCCCGGCCCTGCTCGGTGAGGGCAAGCTGCACGGCGCGCGGGTCGCGGGCGTCGCGGGTGCGCTCGATCAGGCCGGCCGACTCCAGGGCGCGCGCCAGCTTCGAGACGTACAGCGCCTCCAGACCGGTGTTGTCGGCGAGCCGGCGCTGACTGGGCCGTTCTCCTGCGCGCTGCATGCCGTGCAGCGACGCGACCAGTACGTACTGCGCGTGGGTGAGGCCGAGTGGGGCCAAGGCGCGATCGACCGCGACGCGCCACTTGTTGGCGAGCCGCCATACCAGGAAGCCGGGCGTGGGGCCCGGTGAAGCCTTGCTCATGTCGAGTAGAGTACATGGCGATTATGTCCATGGCTACTATCTTCTGGTGGACGTGTCGCCACACCCCGCGACGAGAACGCTTGAGGTCGGGGAATCAGCCGCAGGGCCGAACAAGCCGGTCGCTCAGGCGGATTCGGCCTGGCCGCTGCCGAACACCACGTCGACGAGCTTCTGTGTCGCCTGCTGGAACGCCACCGCCATGGACAGCGCCGCGTCGTCCACGTAGTTCACCGCGGCGGTCAGGGTCCTGCTGCCGTCGGGCGTGCTGTACATCAGCGCCGCGTGGCCCGCCATGCCGCCGTTGTGGGTGATGACGGTGCCGCCATCACCGACGTCCTGCACCATCACCCCCAGGCCGTAACCGGCCTTGGGATGCGTCGTGCACATCTCGGCGAGCAGCGGTGCGGGCAGGAGCTCGCCGCTCACCAGGGCGGAGATGAAGGTGTGGAGGTCCCGGGTGGTCGAGATCATGTCACCACCGGTGGCTATCCAGGAGGGGTTCTGGCGAGTGACGTCGACCGTCTCCCGCCGACCGCCGTCCTCGTACCGGTAGTAGGCGTGGGCGTGAGGCTCGGGGATCTCCGGGCTGGTGTCCGGCATCATGGTGCCCGACAGCCCGAGCGGCCCCAGGACCAGGCGCTGCATCTCCTCGGCGAGCGAGTGACCGGTGACCTTCTCGATCACCAGCCGGGCCAGCACGTAGTTGGTGTTGGAGTAGCTCCAGTCGCTCCCCGGCTCGAACCGGGCCGGCTTGGACAGCGCCAGGCGGACCAGCTCCTCCGGCCGGTAGGTCTTGAACCGGTTGTCCACCCACTCCCGGCCCGCGGTGGTCGCGGGGATGCCGGGCGCGAACGTCCCGTCGTCGTAGTACTCGCCGGTGAAGTTGAACACCCCGCTGGTGTGCTGGAGCAGCATCCGCACCGTGATCCGCCGGTCCGGCGCGAACTCGGGCAGGTAGTCGGCCACCGGGATGTCGAGCCCGACCTTGCCCTCGGCCACCAGTCGCAGCATCACGGTCGCGGTGAAGGGCTTGGTGACGCTGCCTATCCGGACATACCCGTCCGTCGCCGGCTGCGTGCTCTCGCCCAGCCTGCGCGTTCCGGCGCTACCGACCCACTCGCCCCGCTCGTCGTGCACGCGCAACGTCACGCCGGTGAAACCGGCCTCGACCATCTCCTCGATCGCTTTCCGCAGCTCCGGGCGCTCCTGCCCCGCAGCAGCCTCCGGCACGGTCGCAAGGTCAGGGGTGACCACCCCGGCATCGTCACGGCCTTCGGTGATCCTGCTGGTCACGTTCGTCATGGGTGTGCTCCTTCGGGCGGGATTACGGGGTTCAGATGCTGCGGGCGGTGATGTCGCCGTACGCGGTGGTGGCCTGGATGTTCAGGCCGGCCTTGGCGCCCTCGTTGTTCTGCAGCGTGTTGCGGA
>NZ_JBIBVC010000009.1:0-162477 GCF_043080005.1 Streptomyces sp. NPDC015130
CCAGAAGGGCGTCCAGGTTTGTCTTCACACACTGACCAACGGGCGCCCTTCGCCATGGTCGCGACCAGCACGGAAATCGGACTCATTCATCTAGGCTGGCCCGCATGGCCACGTTGATCCTCGTCCGGCACGGACGCTCCACCGCCAACACCTCCGGAGTCCTCGCCGGGCGCATGCCCGGGGTCGCGCTCGACGAGCGCGGCGCGGCGCAGGCCGCCGCGCTGCCCGGGCGGCTCGCGGGCGTGCCGCTCGCCGCGGCCGTCTCCAGCCCCCTCCAGCGCTGCCAGGAGACCCTGCGGCCGCTGCTCGACGCCCGCCCGGACCTCCCGCTCCACGTCGAGGAGCGGATCAGCGAGTGCGACTACGGCGACTGGTCCGGCCGCAAGCTGGCCGAGCTGAGCGACGATCCGCTGATGGAGGTCGTCCAGGCCCACGCCTCCGCGGCCGCCTTCCCCGGCGGCGAGTCGATGCGCGCCATGCAGAACCGCGCCGTGGAGGCCGTACGGGACTGGAACGCCCGGATCGAGGCCGAGCACGGCGAGGACGCCACGTACGTCATGTGCTCCCACGGGGACATCGTCAAGTCGATCGTGGCGGACGCCCTCGGCCTCCACCTCGACCTCTTCCAGCGGATCCACGTCGACCCCTGCTCGGTCACCGTCATCCGCTACACGCGGCTGCGCCCCTTCCTCCTCCGCCTCGGCGACACCGGTGACTTCGCCGCGCTCGTCCCCCGGGAGGCCCCCGACAACAGTGGTGCGGCGGAGGTCGGGGGTGGTGCGGGCGCACCGTGATCCCTCCGCGCAGTAGGGTGGTTGCGCCGCTGTAGTACGACTGTCGAGACTTTAGGGAGCCGGGAACGTGTCCCGTCAGGTGTTCCTCTACGACCCACCGGAGCGTTTCGTGGCCGGCACGGTCGGACTGCCTGGCCGCCGTACGTTCTTCCTCCAGGCGTCCGCGAGCGGCCGGGTCACGAGTGTCGCGCTGGAGAAGGCGCAGGTCGCCGCGCTCGCCGAGCGCATCGACGAGCTCCTGGACGAGGTCGTGCGCCGCACCGGCGGCAACGCCCCCGTCCCCTCGATCGCCCCCGCCGACAGCGCGGACACGGCCCCCCTCGACGCGCCCGTCGAGGAGGAGTTCCGGGTCGGCACCATGGCGCTCGCCTGGGACGGCGAGGAGCAGCGCCTGATCGTCGAGGCGCAGGCGCTCGTCGAACTCGACGTGGAGTCCGAGGAGGACCTCGCCGAGGCCGAGGAGCGCCTGCTCCAGGACGAGGAGAACGGTCCGCCGATGCTCCGCGTCCGGCTCACCGGCTCCCAGGCCCGGTCCTTCGCCAAGCGGGCCCTGGACGTCGTCAACGCCGGCCGGCCGCCGTGCCCGCTGTGCAGCCTGCCGCTCGACCCCGAGGGGCACGTCTGCCCGCGCCAGAACGGATACCGCCGCGGAGCATGAGCAGCAGCCCCGAGACCCTGCCGGCCGCCGAGCTGCTCGCGCACGGTGAGCTCACCGTGCGCGGCCGGGTCGGCGAGGCGTCCAACGCCGTGCTGTACTGCTCCGTCGCGTACGAGGGCCGTGAGGCGGCCTGCGTGTACAAGCCGGTCGCGGGGGAGCAGCCCCTGTGGGACTTCCCGGACGGCACCCTCGCGCAGCGCGAGGTCGCCGCGTACGAGATCTCCGAGGCCACCGGCTGGGGCCTGATCCCGCCGACGGTGCTCCGCGAGGGACCGTACGGGGAGGGCATGGTCCAGCTGTGGATCGAGGCCGACCCGGAGGCGCGGCTGCTCGCCCTCACCGAGGAGGACGAGGCCGGGGACGGCTGGAAGGCCGTCGGGCCCGCGCAGATCGCCGAGGGCCGTACCGCGCTCCTCGTCCACGCCGACACCCCGGAGCTGCGGCGGCTCGCCGTCCTGGACGCCGTCATCAACAACGGCGACCGCAAGGGCGGGCATCTGCTGCCGGCCCCCGACGGCCGGCTGTTCGGCATCGACCACGGGGTCACCTTCCACGTCGAGGACAAGCTGCGCACCCTCCTGTGGGGCTGGGCGGGCGAGGAGCTGCCCGCCGAGGCCGCCGAGGTCCTCGACGGCCTCGACCGCTTCCTGGCGCCCGGAGCGCCCCTCGCGACCCGTCTGGCGGAACTGCTGACCGGCGCCGAGGTGGCGGCCGTGCGCGCGCGCGTGGCCGCGCTGCGGGCGAGCGGGCGGCACCCTGAGCCCTCGGGGCTGTGGCCGCCGATCCCCTGGCCGCCGGTCTGAGGCCCGACCGAAAGGTTTCGGCCATCGCGGGAGGGGGGTCTGCACCCCTGGGGGGTATGCACGCAAGCCTCCGACCCGCAAGAGCGCCTAATCGGTCAAGATCCCGGATCCGGTTCGTATCCGGAACACCTGTCCGGTTACGCTCGGGTCATGCATGCCTGGCCCGCTTCTGAGGTCCCCGCCCTTCCCGGCAAGGGCCGCGACCTCCGGATCCACGACACCGCGACCGGCGGACGAGTCACCCTCGCCCCCGGCCCCGTCGCCCGTATCTACGTCTGCGGCATCACGCCGTACGACGCGACCCACATGGGTCACGCGGCGACCTACAACGCGTTCGACCTCGTTCAGCGCGTGTGGCTCGACACCAAGCGGCAGGTGCTGTACGTCCAGAACGTGACGGACGTGGACGACCCGCTCCTTGAGCGCGCCATCCGTGACGGCATCGACTGGGTCGGCCTCGCCGAGCGCGAGACCGCCCTCTTCCGCGAGGACATGACCGCCCTGCGGATGCTGCCCCCGCAGCACTACATCGGCGCCGTCGAGGCCATACCGGGCATCATCCCGCTCGTCGAGCAGCTCAGGGACTCCGGCGCGGCGTACGAGCTCGAAGGGGACATCTACTTCTCCGTCGACGCCGACCCGCACTTCGGCCAGGTCTCGAACTACTCCGCCGAGCTGATGCGCCACCTCTCCGCCGAGCGCGGCGGCGACCCCGAGCGCCCCGGCAAGAAGAACCCGCTCGACCCGATGCTGTGGATGGCGGCCCGCGAGGGCGAGCCGAGCTGGGACGGCGGCAGCCTCGGCGCCGGGCGTCCGGGCTGGCACATCGAGTGCGTCGCCATCGCCCTGGACCACCTGGGCATGGGCTTCGACGTGCAGGGCGGCGGCTCCGACCTGATCTTCCCGCACCACGAGATGGGCGCCTCCCACGCCCAGTCCCTCACCGGCGAGTTCCCGATGGCCAAGGCGTACGTCCACGCCGGCATGGTCGGCCTCGACGGCGAGAAGATGTCCAAGTCCCGGGGCAACCTCGTCTTCGTCTCGCGCCTGCGCCGCGACGGCGTCGACCCGGCCGCCATCCGGCTCGCGCTCCTCTCCCACCACTACCGTGCCGACTGGGAGTGGACCGACCAGGTCCTCCAGGACGCCGTGGATCGGCTCGACCGCTGGCGCGCCGCGGTCTCCCGCCCCGACGGCCCGTCCGCCGACGCGCTCGTCGAGGAGGTCCGCGAGGCCCTCTCCGACGACCTCGACGCCCCGGCCGCCCTGGCCGCGGTCGACCGCTGGGCCGCGCTCCAGACCGCCGAGGGCGGCACGGACGAGTCCGCCCCCGGTCTCGTCTCCCGCACCGTCGACGCACTCCTGGGCGTCGCCCTGTAAGGGAGCGCTTCGGAGCAACCGGCTTTCGGGCAACCGCCCTCGGACTTCCCGACGAAGTCCGAGGGCGGTTCCTTTTGTCCTGTCGCGATGCTCGAATCTGCGCTAAATAAGCCTCATGCAATCATCAATGCGCATGAGAGCTGCAGTCGCCGGTGCACTGCTCGGGTTGCTCACCGCCTTCGCGGGACCCGGTGGCAGCGCCTCGGCCGACCCGTCCGACACCACCGTCGGAGACGTCACCGGCTTCGCCGCCGACGGAGCCGCCTACCGGCTGACCGCGGGCCAGGCGGAGGCCCGCGTCTCCTTCGTCACCGCCGACACCTTCCGCATCGAACTCGCCCCCGACGGCAAGTTCACCGACGCCACCGGCACCGACATCGTCCTGCCGCAGGGCCCGCCCCCGGCCACCCGGTGGCGCGACCTCGGCGACCGGTACGAACTCGGCACCTCCGCGGTCACCCTCCGCGTCACCAAGTCGCCGCTGCGCTTCTCGGCCGTACGCGCCGACGGCACCCCGCTCTGGTCCGAGTCCCAGGGCCTCACCTGGAACCAGGACCGCACCACCCAGACCCTCGCCCGGGGCGCCGACGAGCAGTTCTACGGCGCCGGCATGCAGAACGGCCGCGGCAACACCACCCACCGCGACAAGACGGTCGAGGTCGCCGTCGACTACAACTGGAACGACGGCGGCCACCCCAACTCCGTGCCGTTCTACCTCTCCTCGGCCGGCTACGGCGTCTTCCGCAACACGTACGCGCCCAACACCTACGCCTTCACCCAGCCCGTCACCACCACCGCGAAGGAACGGCGCTTCGACGCCTACTACTTCGCCGGCACCGGCCAGGACGCGCTCAAGGACGTCATCGGCCAGTACACCCGCCTCACCGGCAAGCCCTTCCTCCCGCCCGTCTACGGCCTGGAGATCGGCGACGCCGACTGCTACCTCCACAACGCCAACCGCGGCGAACGCCGCACCCTCGACGCCCTGAAGGTCGCCGACGGCTACGTCGAGAACGACATGCCCAACGGCTGGATGCTCGTCAACGACGGCTACGGCTGCGGCTACGAGAACCTCGCCGAGGCCTCCACCGGCCTGGGTGAGCGGGGCATGAAGCTCGGCCTGTGGACCGAGGACGGCCTCGACAAGCTCGCCGACCAGGTCAAGGCCGGCCAGCGGGTCGCCAAGCTCGACGTCGCCTGGGTCGGCGCGGGCTACAAGTTCGCCCTCGACGGCTGCAAGGACGCCCACGCCGGCATCGAGGCGAACAGCGACGCCCGCGGCTTCACCTGGGCCCCCGAGAGCTGGTCCGGCGCCCAGCGCTGCGGCGTCCAGTGGTCCGGAGACCAGGCGGGCAGCTGGGAGTACATCCGCTGGCAGATCCCCACCTACGCCGGCGCCTCCATGTCCGGCCTCGCCTACACCACCGGCGACGTCGACGGCATCTTCGGCGGCAGCGCCAAGACGTACACCCGCGACCTCCAGTGGAAGACCTTCCTGCCGGTCACGATGACCATGGACGGCTGGGCCGCCAGCGATAAGCAGCCCTTCCGGTACGGCGAGCCGTACACCTCGATCAACCGCGCCTCCCTCAAGCTCCACGAGGCCCTGCTCCCGTACATCTACAGCCACGCCCACCGCGCCACGAAGACCGGCGTCGGCCTCGCACGGCCGCTCGTCCTGGAGTACCCGGACGACCCGAAGGCCGCGAGCGAGGCGGCGAAGTACCAGTTCCTCAGCGGCGAGGACTTCCTCGTCGCCCCCGTCTACCAGGACGCCGTCGAACGCGACGGCATCTACCTCCCCAAGGGCACCTGGATCGACTACTGGAGCGGGCGCACCTACGAGGGCCCCGTCACCGTCGACGACTACAGCGCCCCGCTCGACACCCTGCCCCTCTTCGTCCGGGCCGGGGCGACCGTCCCCATGTGGCCCGGAGACATCCGCTCGTACACCGACCGCGCCCCCGGCGACCCGATCGCCTGGGACGTCTACCCGAAGGGCGACTCCTCCTTCGAGCTGTACGAGGACGACGGCGTCACCCGCGAACACCGCGGCGGCAGGTACGCCACCCAGCGCGCCGAGGTCCGCGCCCCGAACGGCGGCCCCGGCGACGTCACCGTCCGCATCGGCGCGAGCAAGGGCACGTACACCGGGAAGCCCACCGCCCGGCCGTACGCCTTCACCGTCCACACCGGCGACGCCCCCGGCGCCGTCCGGCTCGACGGGACCAGGCTGCCCGCCCTCACCTCCCGCGCCGCCTTCGACGCGGCCGCCCAGGGCTGGTGGTACGACCGCGACGACCGCGGGGGAGTGGTCCGGATCAAGACCGCGGCCCTCTCCACCGACCGCGCCTTCGAGCTGCGGCTGACCGAGACCAGCGCGGTCGGCGGCGCCGTACCGGGCGCGCCCGCCACCCTCGCCGTCCCCACCGGCCAGGAGCTCGGCGCGGGCACCCCGAGCACGGTCGCGGTCGACGTCACCGCGGGCACCCGGGACGCCACCGACGTCCGCGTCACGCTCGCCGCACCGGCCGGCTGGCAGGTCACCCCGGCCGCACCGATCGGCCGGATCCCGGCCGGCACCACCCGGCGCGTGGACGTGGCCGTCACCCCCGCCGCGGACGCGAAGCCCGGCGACGCCACCCTCACCGCGAGCGCGCGCCACCGCGCCGCGGGCACCGACCGCACCGCCACGCAGCGGTTCTCGGTCGGCGTGATGCCCCCGCCGCCGACGGCCGACGCCTGGGCGAGCGACCTGGTCTGGCTGCGCTCCACGAACGGCTGGGGGCCGCCCGAACGCGACCGCTCCAACGGTGAGTCCGGCGCGGCCGACGGCCGGCCGCTCACCCTGGCGGGGAAGACCTACGAGAAGGGGATCGGCGCCCACGCCGACTCCGACATCGAGGTCTACCTCGGCGGGCGCTGCACCGCCCTCACCGCGGACGTCGGCATCGACGACGAGATCAACGGCTACGGGGACGTGGCCTTCTCGGTCGAGGCGGACGGCAAGGTCCTGTGGACCTCGCCCCGGCTGACGGGCGCGTCCGCGACCCTGCCGGTGGACGTCGACGTGACCGGGGCCCGGCACCTCCGGCTGCGGATCACGGACACCAACGGGTCGAAGAGCGGCGACCACGGCGACTGGGCGGCGGCCCGGTTCACCTGCGCGTGACCGCGTGACCGCGTGACCGCGTGGCGAGCGACGGCCGTCCGACGTAGGGACGGACGGCCGTCCGTACGACGTACTGACGGACTGCCAGGACCGTCGCACCGTCCCGCGGTCTTACGCGGTCCCGCCCGGTCACACGGTCCGACACACGTACGGGAGGGGCGCCCTCGGGCACCCCTCCCGTACCGACCGCTACTCCTGGGAGTCGCCGTCCCCGCTCTCGCCGGGCGGCTCGTCCGCCGGCCCTTCGCCGGCCTGCTCCGGTCCCGCTCCGGACCCCGGCACCGACTCCGGCCCGGGTCCCGGCGCCGGCCGCTCCGGCCTCGGGGGCCTCGTCCGGCCGCTCCCGGGATCCCGCAGGAACGGCGAGTCGCCGCCCTCCGTCGCCACCCCGGGGCCGCCCCCGGGCCCGGTGCCCGGCTCGCGCCGCCGCAGATAGCGCTCGAACTCGCGCGCGATGGCCTCGCCCGAGGCCTCCGGCAGCTCCGCCGTGTCCCGCGCCTCCTCCAGCGTCTGCACGTACTCGGCGACCTCGCTGTCCTCGGCGGCCAGCTGGTCCACGCCCAGCTGCCACGCGCGCGCGTCCTCGGGCAGCTCGCCCAGCGGGATGCGCAGACCGATGAGGTCCTCCAGGCGGTTGAGCAGCGCGAGCGTCGCCTTCGGGTTCGGCGGCTGCGACACGTAGTGCGGCACCGCCGCCCACAGGCTCACCGCGGGCACGCCCGCGTGCGTGCACGCCTCCTGGAGGATGCCGACGATGCCCGTCGGACCCTCGTACCGGGTCTCCTCCAGGTCCATCGTCCGCGCCAGATCCGGATCGGACGTCACCCCGCTGACGGGGACGGGCCGGGTGTGGGGCGTGTCCCCGAGCAGCGCGCCCAGGATCACGACCATCTCCACCCCCAGCTCGTGGGCGAAGGCGAGCAGCTCGTTGCAGAAGGAGCGCCAGCGCATCGAGGGCTCGATCCCGCGCACGAGCACCAGGTCACGGGGCTTGTCGCCGCCGATCCGGACCACGGAGAGCCGGGTCGTCGGCCAGGTGATCTTCCGGACCCCGTTGTCCAGGAAGACCGTGGGACGGTTGACCTGGAAGTCGTAGTAGTCCTCGGCGTCGAGGGCCGCGAACACCTCGCCCTTCCATTCCCGGTCCAGATGGGCGACCGCGGTGGAGGCGGCGTCGCCGGCGTCGTTCCAGCCCTCGAACGCGGCCACCATGACCGGGTCGATCAGCTCGGGTACCCCCTCGAGCTCGATCACCCAGCGCCTCCTTTTCGAAGTTCCTGTCGTACGGACCAACCTTACGGCTTTCCGGCGGTCCGCCCGCAGCCCCCGGACAGCCCCGAAAACCCGTGCGGCCTTGATCGACTACCCAGGAACTCGCCTCCGCACACGGCGGTCTCACTCCTCCCAGAGCGTGCTCGGCGCCTCCCTCCGGACGACCGGCGCGATCTCCTCGGCGAAGCGCTGGAGCGTCTCCGTCTGCTCGGCCGTGGACCGGCCGAAGCCGTCGACCGTGACGGACTGAAGGTCGTGCCCGTAGTGCTCGTGGTAGCCGAGGATCTTGTCGATGATCTGCTGCGGCGAGCCGATCAGCTGGGGCCCGCCCGCGATCGCGTCCTCGATCGTGCGGAACGGGGTGTTGTAGCCGGTCCTGCCCTCCAGGTGCGGGCGGAAGCTCTGCCGCACCTTCGCCTCGTACAGGTCCCGGTAGCGGGCGACGGCCTGCTCGGCGGTGTCGGCGATGAGCAGCCCGCCCGAACCGGCCGCCACGCGCGCGTGGGCCGGATCGTGCCCGTACTCCTCGAACTTCTCGCGGTAGTGGGCGATGAGCCGCGCGTACGCCTCCCTCGGCTGGATCGCGTTGGCGGTGAAGAGGGGGTCGCCGTGCTTCGCCGCGAGCTCGGGGGAGTTGAGGCTGGTCGCCGAGCCGTGCCAGATCCGCGGCGGACCGGCGTACGGGCGGGGGATCGTGGTGACGCCCTTCAGCGGCGGCCGGAACTCGCCCTCCCAGTCGACGCCCTCCTCCGTCCAGAGCCGGCGGAGCAGCTCGTACTTCTCCTTCTGGAGGTCCCACTGCCGCTCCTCGTCCAGGCCGAAGAGGTCGAAGTGACCGGCCTCCGCGCCCTTGCCGACGACGAGTTCGAGCCGGCCCCTGGAGAGCTGGTCGAGGGTGGCGTAGTCCTCGGCGACCCGGACGGGGTCGAGGACCGCGACGACGGTGACGCCGGTGAGGAGCCGGATCCGGGTGGTGCGGGCCGCCAGCGCGGCGAGGAGCACGGTCGGCGCGGAGGAGAGGAACGGGCCCGCGTGCCGCTCGCCGACCGCGTACGCGTCGAAGCCGAGCCGCTCGGCGGTCTCGCCGAGCGCGACGACCTGCTCCAACCGGTCCGCGGCGGAGAGGAGTTCGCCGGTGAGCGGGTGCGGGGAGTGGGGGACGATCGAGAGGACCTGGAATCTCATGCCTCCACTCTGCGCGCGGAGTGTTGCGGCGGTGTGGACGGCGCGTGGCACGCCTCAGGGGCGGCCCCTCGAAGAGGAACCGCCCCTGGGTGTACGGGTGTTACTTCCGCAGCATCGATTCGACACCGGCGCGGACCTCGTCCGTCGCCAGGCCCCGTATGGTCAGCGTCGTACGGCGGCGCAGCACGTCGTCCGCGGTCTCGGCCCACTCGTGGTCGCGGGCGTAGGCGACCTGCGCCCAGATCTCGGGAGCGTCCGGGTGGATGCGCTCGGCGAGCTCCGGGTTCTCGTTCGCCATGCGGGCGATGTCGAAGGAGAGCGAGCCGTAGTGCGTGGCCAGGTGCTTGGCCGTGTCGGCGGCCATCCGCGGGCCGGGCGCCGGGCCGTCGACGAGCAGCCGGTGCGCGACCGCGTTCGGGTTGGCGATGCCGGGCAGCGGGAGCCGCTTCGGCAGCGTCGAGACCGACTCGTAGTCCTCGCCCAGCGGGTGGCCGGGGAGCTGCTCCAGCTTCTTCATGACCGTGCGGCCGATGTGGCGGAAGGTCGTCCACTTGCCGCCGGCCACCGACAGCATGCCGCCGCGGCCCTCGGTGACGACCGTCTCGCGCTTGGCCTTCGAGGTGTCGCCGGGACCGCCCGGGAGCACCCGCAGACCGGCGAAGGCGTAGGTGATCAGATCGCGTGAGAGCTGCTGGTCGCGGATGGAGAACGCGGCCTCGTCCAGGATCTGGGCGGTGTCCTTCTCGGTGACCTCGACCTGGCCGGGGTCGCCCTCGTACTCCTCGTCGGTCGTGCCGAGGAGCAGCATGTCCTCCCAGGGGAGGGCGAAGGTGATGCGGTACTTGTCGATCGGGGTCGCCAGCGCGGCCTTCCACGGCGAGGTCCGCTTGAGGACCAGGTGCGCGCCCTTGGAGAGGCGGATGGAGGGGGCCGCGTTCGGGTCCTCCATCTTGCGCAGGTGGTCGACCCACGGGCCCGTCGCGTTGAGCACGAGGCGGGCGGTGACGCCGAACTCGTCGCCGCTGGTGCGGTCCTTGAGCTCGGCGCCGGTGACCCGGCCGCGGGTGAAGCGCAGCCCGGTGACCTCGGCGTGATTGAGGACGGTGGCCCCGGCGTCGACCGCGGCGCGGACCGTCATCAGCGCCATGCGGGCGTCGTTCATCTGGTCGTCGCCGTAGACGGCCACGGCCTTCAGGTTGTCCGTCCGCAGCTCCGGCACGTCCTGGGCGGCCTTGGCGGGGGAGAGCAGGTGCCCGACGCCGTCACCGAAGGCCGAGAGGGCGCTGTAGGCGAAGACGCCGGCGCCGAGCTTGGCCGCGCCGTGCGGGCCGCCCTTGTAGACGGGCAGGTAGAACGTGAGGGGGTTGGCGAGGTGCGGTGCCACCTGGCGGGAGACCGCACGCCGCTCGAAGTGGTTCTCCGCGACCAGCTTCACCGCGCCGGTCTGCAGGTAGCGCAGACCGCCGTGGAGGAGCTTCGAGGAGGCGGAGGAGGTGGCGCCGGCGAAGTCGCCGGCGTCCACCAGGGCCACCCGCAGGCCCGACTGCGCGGCGTGCCAGGCGGTGGAGATGCCCAGGATGCCGCCGCCGATCACCAGGAGGTCGTACGTCGCCTTGGAAAGCTGGTCCCGGGTCTCGGCGCGGCTCGGGAGAGAGCCGGACGCCGGGTGCGTCCCAAGGGCAGGGACGCTCTGCAGGGTGGTCATGTCGTCTTACTCCTCGTCCTCGATCCAGCCCATGGTCCGCTCGACGGCCTTGAGCCAGCTCTTGTACTCGCGGTCACGCTTGTCGGCGTCCATGCGAGGGGTCCATTCCGCGGCACGGCGCCAGTTGGCGCGCAGCGCGTCGGTGTCCGGCCAGAAGCCGACGGCCAGGCCGGCGGCGTAGGCGGCACCGAGGCAGGTCGTCTCGGCGACCATCGGACGCACGACCGGCGCGTCCAGGAAGTCCGAGAGCGTCTGCATCAGCAGGTTGTTGGAGGTCATGCCGCCGTCGACCTTGAGCGCGGTCAGCTCGACGCCGGAGTCCTTCGTCATGGCGTCGGTGATCTCGCGGGTCTGCCAGGCGGTGGCCTCCAGGACGGCACGGGCGATGTGCGCCTTGGTGACGTACCGGGTGAGGCCGGCGATCACGCCGCGGGCGTCGGAGCGCCAGTAGGGGGCGAACAGGCCCGAGAAGGCCGGCACGAAGTAGGCGCCGCCGTTGTCCTCGACCGAGGACGCGAGGGTCTCGATCTCGGCGGCGGACTTGATCAGGCCCATCTGGTCGCGCATCCACTGCACCAGCGAACCGGTGACGGCGATCGAGCCCTCCAGGGCGTAGACCGGCTTGGCGTCGCCGATCTGGTAGCCGACCGTGGTCAGCAGGCCGCTGTAGGAGTTGATGATCTTGTCGCCGGTGTTCATCAGCATGAAGGTGCCGGTGCCGTACGTGGACTTGGCCTCGCCCTCGGCGAAACAGGTCTGGCCGAAGAGGGCGGCCTGCTGGTCGCCGAGCGCGGAGGCGACCGGGACGCCGTCGAGGACTCCGCCCTTGACCGTGCCGTACACCTCGGCGGAGGAGCGGATCTCCGGCAGCACCGCGGCCGGGATCTCCATCGACTGCAGGATCTTCTCGTCCCAGCTCATGGTGTGCAGGTTCATGAGCATGGTGCGCGAGGCGTTGGTGACGTCGGTGACGTGGTGGCCGCCGTCGACACCGCCGGTCAGGTTCCAGATGACCCAGGAGTCCATGGTGCCGAAGAGGATGTCGCCGCGCTCGGCGCGCTCGCGCAGGCCCTCGACGTTGTCGAGGAGCCAGCGGACCTTGGGGCCGGAGAAGTACGAGGCGAGCGGCAGGCCGGTCTCGCGGCGGAAGCGGTCCTGGCCGACGTTGCGGCCGAGCTCCTTGCAGAGGGCGTCGGTGCGGGTGTCCTGCCAGACGAGGGCGTTGTGGACGGGTTCACCGGTGTGCCTGTCCCAGAGCAGCGTGGTCTCGCGCTGGTTGGTGATGCCGATGGCCTTGACGTCGGCCGAGGTGATCTCCGCCTTGGCGAGGGCGCCGGCGACGACCTCCTGGACGTTGGTCCAGATCTCGGCGGCGTCGTGCTCGACCCAGCCCGGCTTCGGGAAGATCTGCTCGTGCTCCTTCTGGTCGACGGAGACGATCCGGCCGTCCTTGTCGAAGACGATGCAGCGCGAGGAGGTGGTGCCCTGGTCGATGGCCGCGATGAAGGGGCCGGACGTGTGTGCGTCGGTCACGGTGTGCTCCAAGGGAGGTCAGGGAGAAGGACGGCTCAGGCGAACGCGATGTTGTAGATACCCGCGGCGATGGCGCCACCGATCAGCGGACCGGCGACCGGGATCCAGGCGTAGCTCCAGTCGGAGCCGCCCTTGTTCGGCAGCGGGAGCAGGGCGTGCACGATGCGCGGACCGAGGTCACGGGCCGGGTTGATGGCGTAGCCGGTCGGGCCGCCGAGCGAGAGGCCGATCGAGACGACGACGAAGGCGGTGATGAGCGCCCCTATGACGCCGAGGCCCTTGCCGCTGTCGTTGAGGCCCTGGGTGAGCACGGCCAGGACCAGCACGACCGTGCCGATGATCTCGGTGGCCAGGTTCTGCCAGGTGTTCCGGATCTCGGGGCCGGTGGAGAAGATGCCGAGCACCGGGCCGGGGCCCTCGATCGGCTTCTCGCCGACGGTCTCCGGGTCCCTGAGGTGGGCCTGGAACTGTCCGTAGTAGGTCACCCAGACCAGCGCGGCGCCGATCATCGCGCCGAGCATCTGGCCGGCGACGTAGACCGGGACGTTGCCCCAGTCGCCGTCCTTGATCGCGATTCCGACCGTGACGGCGGGGTTCAGATGGGCGCCGGAGAGGGAAGCCGTCATGTAGACGGCCGTCATCACGGCGAAGCCCCACCCGAAGGTGATCGCGAGCCAGCCCGCGTTGCGGGCCTTCGAGCTCTTGAGCGTGACGGCGGCGCAGACACCGCCGCCGAGCAGGATGAGTACGGCGGTACCGATGGTCTCGCCGAGGAAGATGTCGGAGCTGGACACCCGCGACTCCTTTGTCCTTCGTCCAGGGGAAGGCGAACCCCGGGTCCCACCGGTGGTCCGCGCCCTCGTGTGAGGGCGTTGTCGGCCCTTGGCACTGCCACACTCTAGCGCCTATTGCCGTTAGGTGTTCGGCATTGCCGACCGATGCACGGAAGTTTTGCCCCCGGCTTAACAGCGCGTCAAGGGTCCGGGAAGCGAAAAACCCGCCGATAACGGGATCGTTACCGGCGGGTTTTTGTTGACGGGGCGTCGGATCGCGGTACGGCGTCCGGTGGGTGCCCGTGGGCGCCCCGCGTGCCGTCGCGCGATGTCAGAAGCGGCCGGCCCCCAGGTCCCGCGAGACGGCGCGGGCGCAGTCCCGTACCGCCGCCACCAGCTCGGGCCGCAGCTCCCCGCCCGGGCAGAGCCGCTCCACCGCGCCCGTGACCGCCACCGCGCCGACCGGCATCCGCCGCCGGTCGTGGATCGGCGCCGCCACCGAGGCCACGCCCTCCCAGGTCTCCTCCACGTCCGCCGCCCAGCCCTTGGCCCGGGTGAGGTCGAGCAGCGACTCGAAGGCGGGCAGCTCCGTGGTCGTCCGGGGCGTGAACGCCTCCCGATCCACCTCCAGCACCTCGCTGTGGGCCACCGGGTCGTAGGCCGAGAGGACCTTGCCCAGTGCGGTGGAGTGCAGCGGCTGCATGGCCCCCACCTCCAGGACCTGACGGCTGTCGTCCGGCCGGAAGACGTGGTGCACGATCAGGACGCCCCGCTGGTGCAGCACCCCCAGGTGCACGCTCTCGCCGCTCGACCGCGCGAGGTCGTCCGTCCAGACGAGGGCCCGGGCCCGCAGCTCGTGCACGTCCAGATAGCTGTTCCCGAGCCGCAGCAGCTCCGCCCCCAGCTGGTAGCGGCCCGAGGCCGCCTCCTGCTCCACGAAGCCTTCCGCCTGGAGCGTGCGCAGGATGCCGTGGGCCGTGCCCTTCGCGAGCCCCAGCGAGGACGCGATGTCGGACAGGCCGAGCCGGCGCTCGCCGCCCGCGAGCAGTCGCAGCATCGCCGCCGCCCGTTCAAGCGACTGGATGTTCTTCGCCATCGCCCGACCCTTCTCCCTCTTCACGCTGTTCGACAATGCTGAACACTATCGGTCGATGCCGACCTTGGCTCACACAAGACAGTGTCGGTCAAGAACGGTCCGTACCGGGAGTCCCCGCACACAGGATGCCGTCCGGCCCGTGGGACACCATGTCCACCCCGGGCCGAGCGCGGTTACGCTGACCCCGTGCACCCTCCACCGAGAGTGCAAAGCCGACAGCCGTCGCATCCCAGGGAGCTCATCCATGGCCTCGTTGCCGACCCCTTCCGCTGACAGCCGGAACCGCGCCGCAGCCCTCCGCGAGGCACTCGCCAGTCGAGTGGTCGTCGCCGACGGAGCCATGGGCACCATGCTCCAGGCACAGGACCCCACCCTCGAGGACTTCCAGAACCTCGAAGGCTGCAACGAGATCCTGAACGTGACCCGACCTGACATCGTTCGCTCGGTCCACGAGGCGTATTTCGAGGTCGGCGTCGACTGCGTCGAGACGAACACCTTCGGTTCCAACCACTCGGCCGCCGGCGAGTACGAGATCGCCGACCGCATCTTCGAGCTCTCCGAGGCCGGCGCCCGGATCGCCCGCGAGGTCGCCGACGAGTACGGCGCCAAGGACGGCCGCCAGCGCTGGGTGCTGGGCTCCATCGGCCCCGGCACCAAGCTGCCGTCGCTCGGCCACACCACGTACGACGTCCTGCGCGACGGCTACCAGCAGAACGCCGAGGGCCTGCTGGCCGGCGGCTCGGACGCCCTGATCGTCGAGACGACCCAGGACCTGCTGCAGACCAAGTCCAGCCTCATCGGCGCCCGCCGCGCCATGGACGCCCTCGGCGTCGACGTGCCGCTCATCTGCTCGCTCGCCTTCGAGACCACGGGCGTCATGCTGCTCGGCTCGGAGATCGGCGCGGCGCTGACCGCGCTCGAACCGCTCGGCATCGACATGATCGGCCTGAACTGCTCCACCGGCCCCGCCGAGATGAGCGAGCACCTGCGCTACCTCGCCCGCCACTCGCGCACGCCGCTGATGTGCATGCCCAACGCCGGCCTGCCCATCCTGACCAAGGACGGCGCGTACTTCCCGCTGTCCCCGGCGGAGATGGCCGACGCCCAGGAGAACTTCGTCCGCGACTACGGCCTGTCGCTGATCGGCGGCTGCTGCGGCTCGACGCCCGAGCACCTGCGCCACGTCGTCGACCGGGTGCGCGGCGTCACGCCCCCCGAGCGCACGCCCCACCCCGAGCCCGGCGCCGCCTCGCTCTACCAGACGGTCCCGTTCCGCCAGGACACCTCGTACATGGCGATCGGCGAGCGGACGAACGCCAACGGCTCGAAGAAGTTCCGCGAGGCCATGCTGGACGGCCGCTGGGACGACTGCGTCGAGATGGCCCGGGACCAGATCCGCGAGGGCGCGCACATGCTCGACCTCTGCGTCGACTACGTCGGCCGCGACGGCGTCGCCGACATGGAGGAGCTGGCCGGCCGGTTCGCCACCGCGTCCACCCTGCCGATCGTCCTCGACTCCACCGAGGTCGACGTCATCCAGGCCGGTCTGGAGAAGCTCGGCGGCCGCGCCGTCATCAACTCCGTCAACTACGAGGACGGCGACGGCCCGGAGTCCCGCTTCGCCAAGGTCACCCGGCTGGCGCAGGAGCACGGCGCCGCGCTCATCGCCCTGACCATCGACGAGGAGGGCCAGGCCCGTACCGTCGAGAACAAGGTCGCCATCGCCGAGCGGATCATCGACGACCTCACCGGCAACTGGGGCATCCGTGAGTCCGACATCCTCATCGACACCCTGACCTTCACGATCTGCACCGGTCAGGAGGAGTCGCGCAAGGACGGCATCGCCACGATCGAGGCGATCCGCGAGCTGAAGCGCCGCCACCCGGAGGTCCAGACGACCCTGGGTCTGTCGAACATCTCCTTCGGCCTCAACCCGGCCGCGCGCATCCTCCTCAACTCGGTCTTCCTCGACGAGTGCGTGAAGGCCGGCCTCGACTCGGCGATCGTGCACGCCTCGAAGATCCTGCCGATCGCCCGTTTCGACGACGAGCAGGTCACCACCGCCCTCGACCTGATCTACGACCGCCGGGCCGAGGGCTACGACCCGCTGCAGAAGCTGATGGCGCTCTTCGAGGGCGTCAACACCAAGTCGCTGAAGGCCGGCAAGACCGAGGAGCTCCTCGCGCTGCCGCTCGACGAGCGGCTCAAGCGCCGGATCATCGACGGCGAGAAGAACGGCCTGGAGGCGGACCTCGACGAGGCCCTCGTCGAGCGCGCGGCCCTCGACATCGTCAACGACACCCTCCTCGACGGCATGAAGACCGTCGGCGAGCTCTTCGGCTCCGGCCAGATGCAGCTGCCGTTCGTGCTCCAGTCCGCCGAGGTCATGAAGACGGCGGTCGCCCACCTCGAACCGCACATGGAGAAGTCCGACGCCGAGGGCAAGGGCACGATCGTCCTCGCCACCGTCCGCGGAGACGTCCACGACATCGGCAAGAACCTCGTCGACATCATCCTCTCCAACAACGGCTACAACGTCGTCAACATCGGCATCAAGCAGCCCGTCTCCGCGATCCTGGAAGCCGCCGAGGAGCACAAGGCCGACGTCATCGGCATGTCCGGCCTCCTCGTGAAGTCCACCGTGATCATGAAGGAGAACCTCCAGGAGCTGAACCAGCGCGAGCTGGCCGCCAAGTACCCCGTGATCCTCGGCGGCGCCGCCCTCACCCGCGCCTACGTCGAACAGGACCTCCACGAGATCTACCAGGGCGAGGTCCGGTACGCCCGCGACGCCTTCGAGGGCCTGCGCCTCATGGACGCCCTCATCTCCGTCAAGCGGGGTGTCCCCGGCGCCGCGCTCCCCGAGCTCAAGCAGCGCCGTGTCGTGAAGCGGGACGCGGCGGCCCTCCAGGTCGAGGAGCAGGAGCCCGCCGGCCGGTCCGACGTGGCCACCGACAACCGGGTGCCCACGCCGCCCTTCTGGGGCACGCGGGTCGTCAAGGGCATCCCGCTCAAGGAGTACGCGTCCTGGCTCGACGAGGGCGCCCTCTTCAAGGGCCAGTGGGGCCTCAAGCAGAACCGGGCCGGGGACGGACCCTCGTACGAGGAGCTCGTCGAGACCGAGGGCCGGCCGCGGCTGCGCGGCTGGCTGGAGCGCCTCCACACGGAGAACCTCCTGGAGGCGGCCGTCGTCCACGGCTACTTCCCCTGCGTCTCCAAGGGCGACGACCTGATCATCCTGGACGAGGCCGGGAACGAGCGGACCCGCTTCTCCTTCCCGCGCCAGCGCCGGGGCCGCCGCCTCTGCCTCGCGGACTACTTCCGCCCGGAGGAGTCCGGCGAGACCGACGTCGTCGGCCTCCAGGTCGTCACCGTCGGCTCGAAGATCGGCGAGGCCACCGCCAAGCTCTTCGAGTCCGACTCCTACCGCGACTACCTGGAGCTGCACGGCCTCTCCGTCCAGCTCGCCGAGGCCCTCGCCGAGTACTGGCACGCGCGCGTCCGCGCCGAGCTGGGCTTCGGCGGCGAGGACCCGGCGGCCGTCGAGGACATGTTCGCGCTGAAGTACCGCGGCGCGCGCTTCTCCCTCGGCTACGGCGCCTGCCCCGACCTGGAGGACCGCGCGAAGATCGCGGACCTGCTGCAGCCGGAGCGGATCGGCGTGCACCTGTCGGAGGAGTTCCAGCTCCACCCCGAGCAGTCCACCGACGCCATCGTGATCCACCACCCGGAGGCGACGTACTTCAACGCCCGGTGAGCGCCGCGAGGTAAATCCGAGCGCCTGGGGCGCCTGCGACGTACACTTGTCGGTCCAGTGCAGGCCGGTCTTCCTCCCCGTACCGGGGAGGGGGGCCGGCCTTCTCGTCCCTCCAAGGAAGGTGTGCCGGATGACCAGTACGGTGCCCGCGTCCCTGTTCCGTGCGAACGGAAGCTCCGCCCTGCAGGCGGTCTTCCTCGACATGGACGGGACCCTCGTCGACACGGAGGGGTTCTGGTGGGACGCCGAGGTCGAGGTCTTCGCGGACCTCGGACACCGGCTGGACGAGGCCTGGCGGGACATCGTCGTCGGCGGCCCCATGACCCGCAGCGCGGGCTACCTCATCGACTCCACCGGCGCCGACATCACGGTCGCCGAGCTGACGGTCCTGCTCAACGAGAAGTTCGAGCAGCGCATCGCCCGGGGCGTCCCGCTCATGCCCGGCGCCGAGCGGCTCCTCGCCGAGCTGGCCCGGCACAACATCCCCACCGCGCTGGTCTCCGCCTCGCACCGGCGGATCATCGACCGGATCCTCGCCTCGCTCGGCCGGGACCGCTTCGCGCTCACCGTCGCCGGGGACGAGGTCGGCCGCACCAAGCCGCACCCCGAGCCCTATCTGACGGCCGCGCGCGGCGTGGGCGCCGACCCGACGCTCTGTGCCGTCATCGAGGACACGGCGACCGGTGTGGCGGCCGCCGAGGCCGCGGGATGCCGGGTCGTCGCGGTGCCCTCCGTCGCCCCGATCGCGCCGTCCCCGGGCCGCGTCGTGGTGAGTTCCCTGGAGGAAGTCGACGTGCCCTTCCTGCGCACTTTGATCACCCGCATCTGAGCTTCTTCTGAGCTTTCCCGAAGGACCGCGCTTTCTCGCCGCGGAAATCGGCCAGGCCATTCACCGATAAAGCCTCCACGTGACCTTCGTCACCCAGAGTGCCCGCCGGTGGGTGGCCTGGATGCGTGAGGTGACCGGAATCATCTGGTTTCGGCGATCCCATCTGTCCCGGTTCGGTGGCCCCCGTCCGCATCGCGGCGCCGCATGACTATCGAGCCTTCCGTATTCATGATCACTGTGCGATTACCCCGGCCCTGCCCGCGGTCGGGCAATAGGGGCCGCGCCCACTAATCTTTCGCGAGTACTTCGCCGTATAACCGCGTGCACCGGCGCACACCCAAGTCGCCGTGAGCACAGGACCGATCGCAACACCCGGCCCGATCGCTCCCGCCCCGACCGGGCGGCCGGCGGCGGAGTGTCCCAGACCGCTGTATCCCAGTGCCGGATGAGGAGAACGTCCCTGATGAACCGCAAGACCCTGGTGCTGCCCGCCGCGGCCGTACTGCTGGCCCCCCTGCTCGCCGCCTGTGGCGGAGCGGAGGACGGCAGAGCCATCGTCGTCGGCACCACGGACCAGTTCATCGCGACCCAGGACGCCCCCGCCCCGCTCGACCCGGCCTTCGCCTACGACACCGGCACCTGGAACATCCTGCGACAGACCGTCCAGACGCTGCTGCACGTGCCCCGCGGCGGCGGTGAGCCCGTCCCCGAGGCCGCCCAGAGCTGCGGCTTCTCCGACAAGGCCAGCGAGAGCTACCGCTGCAAGCTCCGCCCCGGCCTCACCTTCGCCGACGGCACGCCGGTCACCGCCGAGGACGTCAAGTACTCCATCGAGCGCGTCCTGAAGATCAAGTCGGACAACGGAACGGCCGCGCTCCTCGCCGGCATCGACACCGTCGAGGCCAAGGGCGCCGACGAGGTCGTCTTCCACCTCAAGGCCCCCGACGCCACCTTTCCGTACAAGCTCTCGACCCCCGTCGCCGGCATCCTCAGCAAGGACAAGTACCCCGCCGACAAGCTCCGCGACGGCTTCGACGTCGACGGCTCGGGCCCGTACACGATGAAGGTCGAGCGCGAGGGCGAGAAGGCCGCCCGCTTCGTCTTCACCAGGAACCCGAAGTACAAGGGCGACATCGTCCCGCGCAACGACAAGGTCGAGCTGCGCGCCTTCGCCGACGCCGGCGCCATGGGCAAGGCCCTGGAGAGCGACGACATCGACATGATGGCCCGCTCGCTGTCGCAGAAGCAGATCCGGGAGCTCACCGAGACCCCCAAGGAACGCATCCGCGTCACCGAGGTCCCCGGCCTGGAGATCCGCTACCTCGGCTTCAACACCAAGGACCCCTCCGTCAAGGAGAAGGCCGTACGCCAGGCCATGGCCGCCGTCGTCGACCGCGGCGCCCTCGTCAACGGCGTCTACGGCCCCACCGCCGAGCCGCTGTACTCGCTCATCCCCTCCAGCATCACCGGCCACGCCACCCCCTTCTACGACGCGTACGGCGACTCCGACACCGCCCGCGCCACGAAGATCCTCAAGGACGCCGGAGTCAGCACCCCGGTCAAGGTGACCCTGAACTACACCACCGACCACTACGGCTCCGAGACCGCCCAGGAGTTCGAGGCGCTCAAGAAGCAGCTGGACGCCAGCGGCCTCTTCTCCGCCACCACCCGCGGCGCGGAGTGGTCCACCTTCCGCCCGGCGCAGAAGCGCGGCGACTACGCCGTCTACGGACTCGGCTGGTTCCCGGACTACCCGGACCCGGACAACTACATCGCTCCCTTCCTGGACAGCGACAACTTCCTCAACACCCCGTACGTCAACAAGGTCGTCCGCGACCAGCTCATCCCGCGGTCACGCCGGCAGGCCGACCGCACCGCCGCAAGCCCCGTCTTCGGGCAGATCCAGAAGATCGTCGCCGAGGACGTGCCCGTCCTGCCGCTGTGGCAGGGCAAGCAGTACGTCGCCGCACGCGACGACCTCTCGGGGGTCGAGTACGCGCTCAACACGTCCTCCGACCTGCTGCTCTGGGAACTGGGCCGCGGCACCGCATAACCACCCGCGACAGGATCGGTTACCGGCCGCGCACCAGCGCGCGGCCGGCCTGGCAAGAGATCAAGAGGCAAGTTCTGTGAAGGCACACAACAAGTGGCTGACGGCCCCGCTCGCCGCGGGGCTGTCCGCCGCCCTCCTCAGCGGCTGCGGCACCGAGCAGGGCGGAGGCTCGGGCTCCGGCGGCGGCATACGCGTCGGCATGTCCGACGAGATCCTCGCCACCGACCCGGCGGCCGGCTACGACCCCGGCTCCTGGCTGCTGTTCAACAACGTCTTCCAGTCCCTGCTGGCCTTCCCCAAGGGCGGTGCCGAGCCCGAGCCCGAGGCCGCCGACAAGTGCGCCTTCACCTCGGGCAGCAAGGTGTACACCTGCACCCTCCGGGACGGCCTCACCTTCTCCAACGGCAACGCGCTCACCTCGAAGGACGTCAAGTTCTCCTTCGAGCGGGCCCTCAAGATCGCCGACCCGTCCGGTCCCGCGCCGCTGCTCTCCAGCATCGCGTCCATCGAGACCCCCGACGAGAAGACCGTCGTCTTCCGCCTCAAGGTCCCGGACGCCACCTTCCCCAGCAAGATCGCCTCCGGCGCCGGCTCCATCGTCGACCACCGGGACTACCCCGCCGACGCCCTGCGCACCGACGGCAAGGCCACCGGCTCCGGCCCCTACAAGCTGGACTCCTTCAGCGAGACCGAGGCCACCTTCTCCGCCAACCCCAACTACAAGGGCACCGCCAAGCCCAAGAACGGGGCCATCACCCTCAAGCTCTACGGCGGAGACCGCGCCGCCCTCTCCAAGGGCCTCGCCGACGGTGACATCGACGTCGCCTACCGAGGCCTCGCCGCCGACGACATCGCCGCGCTCGAGAACTCCGACACCACGGACGACCGGGGCATCGAGGTCATCCAGGGCACCAGCGCCGAGGTCCAGCACCTCGTCTTCAACGTGAACGACCCCGTGGTCGGCAAGCTCGGCGTCCGCAAGGCCATCGCCCACCTCGTCAACCGCGAGGAGCTCGTCGAGAACGTCTACAAGTCGACGGCCACGCCGCTCTACTCGATCGTCCCCTCGGGCATCGCCGGTCACAACACCGCCTTCTTCGACACCTACGGCAGCCCCGACACGGCCAAGGCGAAGAAGGCCCTGCGCGACGCGGACATCAAGGGCAAGGTCAAGCTCACCCTCTGGTCCACGCCCAGCCGCTACGGCCCGGCCACCGACCAGGAGCTCAAGGCCATCGCCGGCCAGCTCAACGCCAGCGGACTCTTCGAGGCCGACGTCAAGTCCGTCGCCTTCGACCAGTACGAGAAGGACATCGCCGCCGGCAAGTACGGCGTCTACGTCAAGGGCTGGGTCCCCGACTACCCCGACGCCGACAACTTCACCGCCCCCTTCTTCGGCGAGGGCAACGTCCTCGGCAACGGCTACGAGAACGCCACCATCACCGGCAAGATCCTCCCGAAGACCGCCGGCCTCGCCGACCGCGCCGCCTCCTCCGACGAGTACGGGCAGCTCCAGGACCTCGTCGCCGAGGAACTCCCGCTCCTCCCGCTCTGGCAGGGCAAGCAGTACGCCGTCGCCCGCGACGACGTCACCGGCCTCGAATGGACCCTCGACGCGTCCACCGTCTTCCGCTTCTGGGAGCTGAAGAAGGGCTGAGCCCGCACCACGGAGGGCCCGGCGCGCGACACGCGCACCGGGCCCTCCGCCGTACCCGCGACCGGCTACTGATTGCCGCCGGGCCGCACCAGACCGCTCTCGTACGCGTACACCGCGGCCTGCACCCGGTCCCGCAGGCTCAGCTTCGTCAGCACATGGCCCACATGCGTCTTCACCGTCGTCTCGCTGACGAACAGGTCCGCCGCGATCTCCGCGTTCGACAGGCCCCGCGCCACCAGCTTCAGCACCTCGACCTCACGGTCGGTCAGCGTGCTCAGGGCGTCCGGCACCTGCTCCTCACCCGTCGGCAGATGCGCCGAGTACTTGTCGAGCAGCCGGCGCGTGATCGACGGCGCCAGCATCGCCTCGCCCGCCGCCACCACCCGGATCGCCTGCACCAGCTCGTTCGCCGGGGCGTCCTTCAGCAGGAAGCCGCTCGCCCCCGCCCGCAGCGCCTCCACCACGTACTCGTCCAGGTCGAACGTGGTCAGCACCAGCACCTTCGCCGGACCGTCCCGGCCCGGACCCGTGATCTGCCGGGTCGCCTCCACACCGTCCATCCGCGGCATGCGGATGTCCATCAGGACCACGTCCGGCTGCAGCGCACGCACCTGCTCCTGCGCCTGGAGACCGTCACCGGCCTCGCCCACCACCGCGATGTCCTGCTCCGCCTCCAGAATCATCCGGAAGCCGGTGCGCAGCAGCGGCTGATCGTCGACCAGGAGGACGCGGATCGTCACAAGGACTCCTTCACGGGGCGGGCTGAGCTCACGGCACGGGCCGCCGTCACGGTGCCGACGGCGCCGGGTCCATTCTGCCCTGCCCGGATTCACCCGACTCCGGCGGGCGCGCGGCAACGATCTTCAGCGGATACACCGGGGGAGTCCCCCCGAACTCCGGACAGACCTCCTGGTGGTCGCACCAGCCGCACAGCTTCGTCGGCCGCGGCCGCCAGTCACCCGTCTCCGTCGCCAGCCGGATCGCGTCCCACAGCGCCAGGAGCTTCCGCTCCACCCGCAGCAGGTCCGCCTCCACCGGGTCGTACGTCAGCACGTCCCCGCTGCCCAGATAGACCAACTGCAACCGCCGCGGCAGCACCCGCTTCAGCCGCCACACCACCAGCGCGTAGAACGTCATCTGGAACAGCGCGCCCTCGCGGTACTCGGGCCGCGGCGCCTTGCCCGTCTTGTAGTCGACGATCCGCACGTCGCCCGAGGGCGCCACGTCGACCCGGTCGATCACCCCGCGCAGCCGCAGCCCCGAATCCAGCTCCGTCTCCACGAACAGCTCGCGCTCGGCCGGCTCCAGCCGCGTCGGGTCCTCCAGCGTGAACCAGCGCTCGACCAGCCGCTCCGCCTCACCCAGCCACCCCGCGAGCCGCTCCCCGTCCGGATCCTCCGCGAACAGCTCGCCCAGCTCCGGCTTCGCCTCCAGGAGCCGCTCCCACTGCCCCGGAACCATCGCCTTCGCCCGCGGCGCCGTCCGCTCCGCCGCCGCATCGTCGAAGAGCCGCTCGAGCACCGCGTGCACCAGCGTGCCCCGGGTCGCCGCCGCACTCGGCTTCTCCGGCAGCCGGTCGATCACCCGGAACCGGTACAGCAGCGGACACTGCATGAAATCGCTCGCCCGCGACGGCGACAACGACATGGGCGCCCGGGGCTCCGCCGGCACCTGCTCGCTCGTACTCATGACACAGACCCTACGACCCGCCACCGACAGCGAGCGGAATACCATCGACCTGGGACCCCGTCGCACTGCATGATCGAACCGTGACGCACCGACGTGGTCCACACGTCGCGACGAAAGGAACCCGTGAACCAGGACGAGCCCAAGCCGCAGCGGACCGAGGAGCCCGGCGGCGGGATCCTCATGGGCCGCCCCTTCGGCGTGCCCGTCTACGTCGCACCCAGCTGGTTCCTGGTCGCCGCCCTCATCACCTGGGTCTTCGGCGACCAGATCGAGCGGGTCCTGCCCGAACTCGGCGCCGCCCGCTACCTCGTCTCCCTCTTCTTCGCCGTCGCCTTCTACGCCTCCGTACTCGTCCACGAGCTGGCCCACACGATCGCCGCGCTCCGCTTCAAGCTGCCCGTGCGCCGCATCCAGCTCCAGTTCTTCGGCGGCGTCTCCGAGATCGAGAAGGAGACCGAGACCCCCGGCCGCGAGTTCGTCCTCGCCTTCGTCGGCCCGCTCCTCTCCCTCGTCCTCTCCGGCGTGTTCTACCTCTCCCTGTACCTGGTCGAGCCCGGCACCGTCCCCGGAGTCCTCCTCGCCGGCCTGATGATCTCCAACCTGATCGTCGCCGCCTTCAACCTGCTCCCGGGCCTCCCCCTCGACGGCGGCCGCATGCTCCGCGCGGTCGTCTGGAAGATCACCGGCAAGCCCATGACCGGCACCGTCGCGGCCGCCTGGGTCGGCCGCGCCCTCGCCGTCCTCGTCCTCGTCGGCCTGCCCCTGCTCACCCGCACCGGCTTCCTCGGCAACTCCACCGACGACATCAGCGGACTCGACACCGTCACCGACGCCCTCCTCGCCGCCATCCTGGCCGCGATCATCTGGACCGGCGCCGGCAACAGCCTCCGCGTGGCCCGGCTCCGCGAGCACCTCCCCGAGCTCCGCGCCCGCACCCTCACCCGGCGCGCCATCCCCGTCGAACCCGCCACCCCCCTCTCCGAGGCCCTCCGCCGCGCCAACGAGGCCGGCGCCCGCGCCCTCGTCGTCGTCGACGGCGTCGGCGACCCCACCGGCATCGTCCGCGAGGCCGCCATCGCCGCCGTGCCCCAGCACCGCCGCCCCTGGGTCGCCGTCAGCGCCCTCACCCAGGACCTCGTGGACGGGATGCGCGTCCCCGCGGAACTCACCGGCCAGCCCCTCCTCGACCACCTCCGCGCCAGCCCCGCCACCGAGTACCTCGTCGTCGAGGAGACCGGGGAGATCTACGGAGTCCTCGCCACCACCGACGTGGAGCGCGCCTTCGTCCGGGCCATGGCGCGACCGTCTTCGTAACCCCGGGCCCTTGATAAGGTGCTCACATGTCCGAACCGACCGGTGCCGCCCGCCGACGCGGGCCCTTCAAGGTCGGGGACCAGGTTCAGCTGACCGACCCCAAGGGCCGTCACTACACGTTCACGCTCGAAGAGGGAAAGAACTTCCACACCCACAAGGGTTCTTTCCCGCACGACGAACTGATCGGCGCCCCCGAGGGCAGCGTTGTCCGTACCACGGGAAACGTCGCCTACCTCGCGCTGCGCCCCCTGCTCCCCGACTACGTCCTGTCCATGCCCCGCGGCGCCGCCGTGGTCTACCCCAAGGACGCGGGGCAGATCCTGGCCTTCGCCGACATCTTCCCCGGCGCCCGCGTCGTGGAGGCGGGAGTGGGCTCGGGCTCGCTGAGCAGCTTCCTCCTGCGCGCCATCGGCGACAGCGGCATGCTGCACTCCTACGAGCGCCGTGAGGACTTCGCCGAGATCGCGAAGGGCAACGTCGAGCGTTACTTCGGCGGTCCCCACCCGGCCTGGCAGCTGACCGTCGGCGACCTCCAGGACAACCTGTCCGACACGGACGTCGACCGCGTCATCCTGGACATGCTCGCTCCCTGGGAGTGCCTGGAGGCCGTCTCCAAGGCCCTCGTCCCCGGCGGCATCCTCTGCTGCTACGTGGCGACCACCACGCAGCTCGCGCGCACCGTGGAGTCCATCCGCGAGTTCGGCTGCTACGCCGAGCCGCAGCCCTGGGAGTCCATGATCCGCAACTGGCACGTCGAGGGCCTCGCCGTCCGGCCCGATCACCGCATGATCGGCCACACCGGCTTCCTCGTCACCGCCCGCCGCCTCGCGGACGGTGTCGAGCCCCCGATGCGCCGCCGCCGCCCCGCCAAGGGCGCGTACGGCGAGGACTACGAAGGCCCCAACAAGGGCTGACGTCCCGACACCCGCACGCCGCCGCCGTCGACTTCCCGCCCCCGGGCTGGAACTCGACGGCGGCGTCCTCATGTTCGAGCCCGGTCGGCCCCGCCCGCGGCGCCGCGTGGCCCGCCCGCGGCGACGCGCGGCCCCGAGGTCTGACGCACGGGCAGCCGCGGCCGACGCCCGGTGAGACCCCGCCTGTTCCGTAGCCCTGTGACGTGTGGCACGATGCCCGAAACCCTCCGCACCGCCCTCACAGGAGACGTCTCGCGTGCAGCACTCCGCCGCCCAGGACCCCGTGGATCCGTCCGGCCTCGCGCACACGCACGCCAGACCCGCGCACTGGCTCGCGACCGCCACCGCGACCGCCGCGGTCGTCGCCCTGGCCGGACTGCTCCAGCCCGGCCCCGCCGGAGCCACGGGGGCCCCCGCCGCCCCGCGTCCGGCGCCCGCCCCCGAGGCCGCGACGGTCGACTTCCCCCTGGAGTGCAGGGGCGGCCCCCACAAGATCGCGAAGCGTGCCTCCGGCGACCTCGACGGCGACGGGAACCCGGAGACCGTTGCGGTCGTGCACTGCGAAGCCGGCTCGGGCACACCGCCGAGCGGCGTCTACGTCCTGACCCGCGGCAAGGGCACGGGCACCCCCGCGCGCGTGGTGGCCACGCTCGTCGAGCCGGAAGCGGGCAAGAGCGTCGCCGAGCTCCACGTACGCGACGGAGCGGTCCACGCCACCCTGCTCGGCTACTCGTCCCTCGACGTCCCCATGTGCTGCCCCGACGAGAAGGAGCAGGTCAGCTGGAACTGGCAGGGCGGCGCCTTCGTCCGCGTCGCCCGTGCCGAGGCACGGAGCGCCTGACCCGTCACTCCGCGTCGGGGCCGTACACCTCGACCTTGTCGGAGACCCGGCGCACGTGGATGCAGTCGCCCGGGCACTCCTTCGCCGAGTCCACCACGTCCTGGAGCAGCGGCAGCGGCACCGGCGTCGTCGCCCCGCTGTCCTGCAGCAGCTCGTCGTCGGCGCTCTTCACATAAGCGAGCCCGTCGATGTCCAGCTCGAAGACCTCGGGAGCGTACTGCGCGCAGATCCCGTCCCCGGTGCACAGGTCCTGGTCGATCCAGACCTCCAGGGCCTCTTCGACACCCGTCGCCGGGGCCTCGTTCTGCACGGTCATTTCTCCTGCCGTTTCTGCTTCGCGCGGGTAAGTCGGGCCCCCTCTGAAGGGTGTTGACCCATGACGACGATACAACCGCCCGCTTTCAGACGGCGAAAGGGTGGGTATTCAGCTGGCGAGAGGGGAAGCGCAAGGGTGAAGATCGGACACGGCCCGGAGTCTTTTTGATCTAGGGGTTTCAATCACCACCCACGCAGGTAGGGTCAGGAAGCGTCCAGCTCCCCTTGGAGGAGGTGAGGACCGTGGCAGCCCACGACGACGACATCAACCGCGGCATCCGGCCGGGGCGAGGGTCTGAGGACCCCGCCGGTCAGGTTGCCTATCTCGAGCAGGAAATCGCCGTCCTGCGCCGCAAGCTCGCCGACTCTCCGCGACACACGAGGATTCTCGAAGAGCGGATCGTCGAGCTGCAGACGAACCTGGCCGGCGTGTCCGCGCAGAACGAGCGGCTCGCCAATACGCTCCGTGAGGCCCGCGACCAGATCGTGGCCCTCAAGGAGGAGGTCGACCGGCTCGCACAGCCGCCGGCCGGCTTCGGTGTCTTCCTGCAGGCGAACGAGGACGGCACGTGCGACATCTTCACCGGGGGCCGCAAGCTCCGGGTGAACGTGAGCCCCAGCGTCGAGCTCGAAGAGCTCCGGCGCGGCCAGGAAGTCATGCTCAACGAAGCGCTCAACGTGGTCGAGGCCATGGAGTTCGAGCGCGCCGGGGACATCGTCACCCTCAAGGAGATCCTCGAGGACGGCGAGCGCGCCCTGGTGGTCGGGCACACCGACGAGGAGCGGGTGGTGAGGCTCGCCGAGCCTCTGCTGGACGTCACCATCCGCCCCGGCGACGCCCTGCTGCTCGACGCCAGGTCGGGCTACGTCTACGAGGTCATCCCCAAGAGCGAGGTCGAAGAGCTCGTTCTGGAGGAGGTCCCGGACGTCGACTACGACAAGATCGGCGGTCTGGGCAACCAGATCGAGCTGATCCGCGACGCGGTCGAGCTCCCGTACCTCTACCCCGACCTCTTCAAGGAGCACGAGCTCCGACCGCCCAAGGGCATCCTGCTCTACGGGCCGCCGGGCTGCGGCAAGACGCTGATCGCGAAGGCCGTGGCCAACTCGCTGGCCAAGAAGGTCGCCGAGGTGACCGGACAGCCCGCGGGGAAGTCCTACTTCCTCAACATCAAGGGGCCCGAGCTCCTCAACAAGTACGTCGGCGAGACCGAGCGGCACATCCGCCTCGTCTTCCAGCGTGCGAGGGAGAAGGCGAGCGAGGGCACCCCCGTCATCGTCTTCTTCGACGAGATGGAATCCCTCTTCCGCACCCGCGGCTCCGGTGTCAGCTCGGACGTGGAGAACACCATCGTCCCCCAGCTGCTCGCCGAGATCGACGGTGTGGAGGGCCTGGAGAACGTCATCGTCATCGGCGCCTCCAACCGCGAGGACATGATCGACCCCGCGATCCTGCGGCCCGGTCGGCTCGACGTCAAGATCAAGATCGAGCGTCCGGACGCGGAGGCCGCGAAGGACATCTTCGCGAAGTACCTCACGGCCACCCTGCCGCTCCACACGGACGACATCTCCGAGCACGCCGGCTCGAAGGCCGCCGCCGCCCACGGAATGATCCAGTCGGTCGTCGAGCAGATGTACGCGGAATCCGAGGAGAACCGCTTCCTCGAAGTCACGTACGCCAACGGCGACAAGGAAGTCCTCTACTTCAAGGACTTCAACTCCGGCGCGATGATCCAGAACATCGTCGACCGGGCCAAGAAGATGGCCATCAAGGCCTTCCTCGACCACAACCAGAAGGGCATCCGGGTCTCCCACCTCCTCCAGGCCTGCGTGGACGAGTTCAAGGAGAACGAGGACCTGCCCAACACCACCAACCCCGACGACTGGGCCCGGATCTCCGGGAAGAAGGGCGAGCGGATCGTCTTCATCCGCACGCTCGTCACCGGAAAGCAGGGCGCGGACACGGGACGCTCCATCGACACGGTGGCCAACACCGGTCAGTACCTGTAAAACGCACACCGGCTGCGGATGTCCGGAAACCGGGCATCCGCAGCCGGTGCATTCCGTCCAGAATTCTTCCCGGGCAGCACGGGTTTCTTCCGGCAGCACGGGAAATACCGCAAGTGATCTCCCCACCAGCGCGGAGCCGTTCTAGGCTCTTCGGTAACGCCGAGTCGCGCACTGTGAGCGACGCCGGGCAAGGAGGGCCGCATGACCGTACGGCGAGTAATGGGCATCGAGACGGAGTACGGGATCTCCGTCCCAGGGCATCCGAACGCCAATGCCATGCTCACCTCGTCCCAGATCGTCAACGCCTACGCGGCGGCGATGCACCGGGCGCGCCGCGCCCGCTGGGACTTCGAGGAGGAGAACCCGCTGCGGGACGCCCGCGGCTTCGACCTCGCCCGCGAGGCCGCGGACTCCAGCCAGCTCACCGACGAGGACATCGGCCTGGCCAACGTGATCCTCACCAACGGTGCCCGGCTCTACGTGGACCACGCCCACCCCGAGTACAGCTCGCCCGAGGTCACCAACCCGCGGGACGCCGTCCTCTGGGACAAGGCCGGCGAGCGGATCATGGCGGAGGCGGCCGTCCGCGCCGCCCAGCTCCCCGGAGCCCAGCCGATCCACCTCTACAAGAACAACACCGACAACAAGGGCGCCTCCTACGGCACGCACGAGAACTACCTGATGAAGCGGGAGACCCCCTTCTCGGACATCGTGCGCCACCTGACCCCCTTCTTCGTCTCCCGCCAGGTCGTGACCGGGGCGGGCCGGGTCGGCATCGGTCAGGACGGCCGGGAGAACGGCTTCCAGATCAGCCAGCGCGCCGACTACTTCGAGGTCGAGGTGGGTCTGGAGACCACCCTCAAGCGGCCCATCATCAACACGCGCGACGAGCCGCACGCGGACGCCGAGAGGTACCGCCGACTGCACGTGATCATCGGTGACGCCAACCTCTCGGAGATCTCGACCTACCTCAAGCTCGGCACGACCGCGCTGGTCCTGTCGATGATCGAGGACGGGTTCATCACCGTGGACCTCGCCGTCGACCAGCCCGTCAGGACGCTCCACCAGGTCTCGCACGACCCGACCCTCGAATACCTCGTCACGCTCCGCAGCGGCCGGACGCTCACCGCGGTCCAGCTCCAGATGGAGTACTTCGAGCTGGCGAGGAAGTACGTGGACGAGCGGTACGGCTCGGACGCGGACGAGCAGACGAAGGACGTCCTCACGCGCTGGGAGGACACCCTCAACCGGCTCGAGAACGACCCGATGAGCCTGGCCGGCGAGCTCGACTGGATCGCCAAGCGGGAGCTCATGGAGGGCTACCGGCGCCGGGACGGCCTGGACTGGGACGCGGCCCGCCTGCACCTGGTGGACCTCCAGTACGCGGACGTGCGCCCGGAGAAGGGCCTGTACAACCGCCTGGTGGCCCGAGGGCGCATGAAGCGGCTCCTGGAGGACCCCGAGGTGCGGGAGGCCGAGACGGTGCCTCCGGAGGACACCAGGGCCTATTTCCGGGGCCGCTGTCTGGAGCAGTACGCCGACGACGTGGCCGCGGCCTCCTGGGACTCGGTGATCTTCGACCTGCCGGGCCGGGACTCGCTCCAGCGCGTGCCGACCCTGGAGCCGCTGCGCGGCACCAAGGCCCATGTGAAGGCGCTCCTGGACCGCTGCCGGACCGCGGAGGAACTCGTCCGCGTCCTGTCCGGCGGATGATCGGGGGCCCGGTACGGGCCTGAAATGCCCCGGCACTGGGAATCATGGAATCAGTGCCCGGGCGAAGTGGAAACTGCGGGGCCGAAGTCAGACCCGACCTATAGGGTCTGATCTTGTACGGACTCAACCGAGCGGGCCGATTTCGAGCGGGGTGAGGGATATGGCGACCAAGGACACCGGCGGCGGACAGCAGAAGGCGACGCGTTCCACGGAGGAGGTCGAGGAGACCACCACGGAGGCGAGCTCCGATCTCCAGGAACGCCAGGAGAAGCTGAGCGACGACGTGGACTCCGTGCTGGACGAGATCGACGACGTCCTCGAGTCCAACGCGGAGGAGTTCGTTCGTAGCTTCGTCCAGAAGGGCGGCGAGTAGCCGCCTCCCGCGCCTGTACCCCTCCGTCCCCGGAGCCCCGGCAAAAGCCGTGGGTCCGGGGACGGATGACAGGCGGTGGCACGGGTATGGTCCGTGCACAGCAAGCAAGATCGGCCCGCGCGTCCCACGGCGGGCCGACTCTCCCACCCGGAAGGAATCGCGTGGAAGCCAACCCTCGTAGCACCGGGCGTCTGCCGGCGGCCTTCCTGACGCCGGGATCGTCCTCTTTCCTGGACTTCCTGTCGGCACACTCGCCGGAGCTGCTGCCGAGCCGCCGGAAGCTGCCGGAGGGCGTCCTCGACGCCCCGCACGGCACGACCATCGTGGCGGTCACCTTCGACGGCGGGGTCGTCCTCGCCGGCGACCGGCGGGCCACCATGGGCAACATGATCGCGCAGCGCGACATGGAGAAGGTCTTCCCGGCCGACGAGTACTCCGCCGTCGCCATCGCCGGCACCGCCGGTCTCGCCGTGGAGATGGTCAAGCTCTTCCAGCTGGAGCTGGAGCACTTCGAGAAGGTGGAGGGCGCCACGCTCTCCCTGGAGGGCAAGGCGAACCGCCTGTCCACCATGATCCGGGGCAACCTCGGCATGGCCATGCAGGGCCTCGCCGTCGTGCCGCTCTTCGCGGGCTGGGACGAGGGCAAGGGCAAGGGCCGGATCTTCTCCTACGACGTCACCGGCGGCCGCTCCGAGGAGCAGGGGTACGCCGCCACCGGCTCCGGCTCGATCTTCGCGCGCGGCTCGATGAAGAAGCTCTACAGCGCCGACCTCACCGAGCAGCAGGCCACGACCCTGGTCGTGCAGGCGCTCTACGACGCGGCGGACGACGACTCGGCGACCGGTGGCCCCGACATGGCCCGCCGGATCTTCCCGCTCGTCACCGTCATCACCGAGGAGGGTTTCCGCAGGCTCACCGAGGCCGAGTCCTCGGAGCTGGCCCGGTCGGTCACCGAGCGGCGTCTCGCGCAGCCCGACGGGCCGCGCGCCGCCCTGCTCTGACCACTCGTCGCTCTGTAGGAGCCCAGAAGAAAGGGACGGACCGCCGGTGTCCACTCCGTTCTACGTCTCACCCCAGCAGGCCATGGCCGACCGGGCGGAGTACGCCCGCAAGGGCATCGCCCGAGGCCGCAGCCTCGTCGTCCTCCAGTACACGGACGGCATCGTCTTCGTCGGCGAGAACCCCTCGCGAGCCCTGCACAAGTTCAGCGAGATCTACGACCGGATCGGCTTCGCCGCCGCCGGCAAGTACAACGAGTACGAGAACCTCCGCATCGGCGGCGTGCGCTACGCCGACCTGCGGGGCTACACCTACGACCGGGACGACGTCACCGCGCGCGGCCTGGCCAACGTCTACGCCCAGACGCTCGGCACGATCTTCTCCAGCGCGGGGGAGAAGCCGTACGAGGTGGAGCTGGTCGTCGCCGAGGTCGGCACCGAGCCGGAGGGCGACCAGATCTACCGGCTGCCCCACGACGGCTCGATCGTGGACGAGCACGGCTCGGTCGCGGTCGGCGGGAACGCGGAGCAGATCAGCTCCTTCCTGGACCAGCGGCACCGGGACGGCATGTCCCTGGCCGAGGCCCTGAAGCTGGCCGTGCAGGCGCTCTCGCGGGACACCAACGGCAGCGAGCGGGAGATCCCCGCGGAGCGCCTCGAGGTGGCGGTCCTGGACCGCACGCGCCCGCAGCAGCGCAAGTTCAAGCGGATCATCGGCCGCCAGCTGTCCCGTCTCCTTCAGGCGGACAACGCGGCCGTGACGAAGACGGACGAGCCCTCGGACGAGGTTCCGGAGGAGTAGGCGTTCCTTGTCGAAGGGGCCCCGGTGCGCGCGAGCGGACCGGGGCCTTCGGCTTGTCCGCCTCGGACCGGGGCCTTCGGCTTGTCCGCCTCGGACCGGGGCCTTCGGCTTGTCCGCCGCGGGTCGAGGCCCTCGACTTTCCCGCCTCGGGTCGGGTATTCGGCCTGTCCGCCGAGGAGGGGGCCCTCGGCGTCGTCGGCTCAGGCGGCCGGTGGGGGGCCCGAGGAGCCGCGGGGGACCAGGGTGACCGGGAGGTCGTCCGGCTGCGGCGGTTCGCCCGCGAGGACCGCCAGGAGGGCCGCCATGCCCCGCTCGCCGATGCGCTCGGCGGGCAGCGAGACGGTGGTCAGCTCCGGTTCGACCGCGGTCGCGAGCGCGAGGTCGTCGAAACCGGTGACCGAGACGTCCTCGGGGACCCGCAGTCCGAGGCGCCGCAGGGCCTTGCAGGCGCCCGCCGCGAGGATGTCGTCGTCGCACACGAGCGCGGTGGGGCGGGGCCCGGGAGCGGCGAGGGCGCGCTCGGTGGCGGCCATCGCGCCGTGCACGTCCAGGGGCGCCCGGACCGTCCGCACCGAGACGCCGGCGAGGGCCTCGGCGAGCGCGGCGCCGCGGACGTCGAAGGTCCAGGACGGCACGGCCGAGGCCAGGTGGACGAAGTGCCGGTGGCCGAGGGCCAGCAGGTGGCCCGTGACCTGCCGCATGCCGTCCGCGATGTCGAGGTTGACGTGCGCGGCGGCGCCGGTGTCGGCGGGGTCGCTGTCGAGCATGACCAGGGGCAGGTCGGTGCCCCGGAAGGCCTTCAGCGCGTCCGAGGCCATCGAGGACGCGATGACCCCGTCCAGGGCCGCCCGCGCCGAGGCGAAGGGGTCCCTGGCCGGGCCGACGCCGTCGGGGGAGGGGTACAGGACGACCCCGAAGCCGTGCCGGGCGGCCACGGTCGCCGCGCCCGTGTAGACGCGGGCGAAGAACTCGTTGGTGAGCGCCGGGACGACGAGCAGCGCCGTACGCGTGTGGCCGAGGCGGAGGTTGCGGGCGGCGAGGTTGGGCCGGTAGCCGAGGCTCCGGGCGGCCTCCCGCACGACCTCGGCCGTGCGTTCCGACACACGCCCGCGCCACTTGTCGCCGAGCACGAGCGACACGGTGGCCTGCGAGACGCCCGCGGTCCTGGCGACGTCCCTGCTGGTGGGGCGGGCGCCGCCGAGCGGCTCCGGGGTCTGCACACAAGCCTCCGCGTCGGACGGTTCACGGGCCGGTCACCCGGGGGGTGGCCTGGCGCGGGGTGGACCCGCGCGCTGCGGACATGGTACGTATGACCTCGGACGTTATACGTAAAACCTCGGCGAGTCCGGGGGAGGGGAGACCGACATGGCCACCGAGGCCACGGCACACGGCGGCTATCTCGACATACTCCGGGCACCGCACGCCGCCCGGCTGCTGGCCGGCACGCTCGTCGGGCGGCTGCCCAACGGCGTCGGCCCCATCGCCCTCACCCTCTTCGTCCGCGACCAGGGCGGCAGCTACACGCTCGCCGGCGGCCTCATCGCCGCCTACGGCGTCGCCACCGCCGTCGGCCAGCCCCTCCTCGGCCGCGCCGTCGACCTCAAGGGCCAGCCCCGGGTCCAGCTGCCCGCGGCGGTCCTCTCCGCCCTCGGCATGGTCCTGCTCGCGCTCACCGGCATCGACCAGCTCGCCCTCGCCTACGCGGCCGTGATCGCCGCCGGCCTCTTCACCCCGCCCCTGGAGGGCGGCCTCCGGGCCCTGTGGCCGAGCGTCCTCGGCCGTGAGGACCGGGTCCACCGGGCGTACGCCATGGACGCGGTCGCCCAGGAGGTCATGTTCACCGTCGGCCCGCTGCTGCTGACCCTCCTCGTCTCCCTGTGGTCGCCCGCCGCGGCCCTGCTCGTCATCAACGTCCTCGGCGTCCTCGGCGCCCTCGCCGTGGTCCTCTCCGAGCCCTCCCGCGCCTGGCGCTCCGCACCCCGCGAGGCCCACTGGCTGGGCGCCCTGCGCTCGCCCGGTCTCCTCGCCCTCCTCGGCTCGTTCTTCTTCGTCGGCCTCGCCCTCGGCTCCATCACCGTCGCCGCCGTCTCCTACGCCGACGACCGGGGCACCCCGTCGGTCTACGGCTGGCTGATGGCCGCGCTCGGCCTCGGAGCCCTCGTCGGCGGCGTCACCTACGGCGCCCGGCAGTGGTCCGGCGCCCCCGAGCGGCGGCTGCGCGTCCTCGTGCTCCTCCTCGCGGTCTGCTACCTGCCGCTCGTCCTCACCCCCGGACCGGTCGCCATGACCGGCCTCGCGGCCCTCTCCGGCGTCTTCCTGGCCCCGGTCCTCGCCTGCGCGTTCATCGTGGTCGACCGGCACGCCCCGGCCGGCACCGTCACCGAGGCCTTCTCCTGGCTCGTCACGACGTTCGGCGTCGGCTCGGCCCTCGGCTCCGCGGTCGCGGGACCCGCCGTGGAACTCGCCGGGACCGTCGCCGGATTCGCCGTGGCCGGAGCGGGCGGCCTCGTCGCCCTCCTGGTCCTCCTCGCCACCGGCCGTGTCCTCCACGCCCCCGCGAACCCGGCGCCCCCGGTGGTTTCGGCCACGCAGGACGCGCGACACGCCGTCGGTGCGGGCGGCCCCACCTCCGTACACACCGAAAAGAACACGCACTGATCGGAAAATGATCGGAACGGGAACGCCCAACCCGGTTTCATCACACGCCGTCAGGCGTAATGTTCAGACATGGACCGCCGCATTTTCGGGCTGGAGAACGAGTACGGCGTCACGTGCACGTTCAGGGGACAGCGCCGACTGTCTCCTGACGAAGTGGCGCGCTACCTCTTCCGCCGTGTCGTGTCATGGGGCCGCAGCAGCAATGTCTTCCTGCGGAACGGCGCCCGCCTGTACCTGGACGTGGGTTCGCATCCGGAATACGCAACACCGGAATGCGACGACGTGACCGAACTGGTCACCCACGACAAGGCAGGCGAGCGCATTCTCGAGGGCCTGCTCGTCGACGCCGAACGCCGCCTGCACGAGGAGGGAATCGCGGGCGACGTCTATCTCTTCAAGAACAACACCGACTCGGCCGGAAACTCCTACGGCTGCCACGAGAACTATCTCGTCGCCCGCCACGGGGAGTTCTCCCGCCTCGCGGACATCCTCATTCCCTTCCTCGTCACCCGGCAGCTCATCTGCGGTGCCGGAAAGGTCCTCCAGACCCCGCGTGGCGCGGTCTTCTGCGTCTCCCAGCGCGCCGAGCACATCTGGGAGGGCGTCAGCTCCGCCACGACCCGCTCACGGCCCATCATCAACACCCGGGACGAGCCCCACGCGGACGCCGAGCGGTACCGCCGCCTCCACGTCATCGTCGGCGACTCGAACATGTCCGAGACGACCATGCTGCTGAAGGTCGGCGCCACCGACCTGGTGCTCCGCATGATCGAGGCCGGCACCGTGATGCGCGACCTGACCCTGGAGAACCCCATCCGGGCCATCCGCGAGGTCAGCCACGACATCACGGGCCAGCGCAAGGTCAGGCTCGCCAGCGGCCGCGAGGCCTCCGCACTGGAGGTCCAGCGCGAGTACTACGAGAAGGCCGTCGACTTCGTCGACCGGCGCGGCATCCGCTCCGGCACCGTCGCGCAGGTCCTGGAGCTGTGGGGCCGCACACTCGACTCGATCGAGAGCGAGCGGCTCGACCGCATCGAGACCGAGATCGACTGGGTCATGAAGCACCGGCTCATCGAGCGCTACCGGGCCAAGCACAACATGACCATGTCGAACCCGCGCGTCGCGCAGATAGACCTCGCGTACCACGACATCCACCGCCGACGCGGGCTCTACTACCTGCTGCAGAAGAACGGCCAGGCGGCCCGGATCTGCAACGACCTGAAGATCTTCGAGGGCAAGTCGGTGCCCCCGCAGACCACCAGGGCACGGCTCCGCGGCGACTTCATCCGCCGCGCCCAGGAACAGCGCCGGGACTTCACCGTCGACTGGGTCCACCTGAAGCTGAACGACCAGGCGCAGCGCACGGTGTTGTGCAAGGACCCGTTCCGCTCCGTCGACGACCGGGTGGAAAAGCTGATCGCCGGAATGTAGGACCGGCACGGACGAGCCCCGGGCCCCGCACGTTTGACGTGCGGGGCCCTCGACGTGACAGGAGGAGCGCCTAGAGTGTCGGCACAACTACTGTGCCGTCTGAGATCTGAGGAACACGTGCGCCGACTTGCCGGCCTTCTCGTCGTCCCGCTGCTGCTGCTCTCGACAGCGGCGTGCGGCAGCGACGACAAGGGCTCCGATTCCGCTTCGATGACGAACGGGCTGCCCGCCATCACCGCGGGGGCCAAGTTCGGCGAGAAGCCGACCCTCTCCAAGGGCGTGGGCGACCCGCCCAAGGAACTGAAGGTCAACGTCATCAGCGAGGGCGACGGCCCGGTGACGAAGAAGGGTGACGCCCTCCAGGTGAACTACCTGGGCCAGGCCTGGGACTCCACCACCCCCTTCGACAACAGCTTCGACCGCGGTCAGCCCTTCGACCTGACGCTGGGCGACGGGAAGGTCATCAAGGGCTGGGAGCAGGCCCTCGAAGGCCAGAAGGTCGGCAGCCGCATCGAGGTCGGCATCCCGCCGGAGCTCGGCTACGGCGCGGCCGGCTCGCCCCCGAGCATCAAGCCCAACGCCACCCTCGTCTTCGTCGTGGACATCCTGAAGTCCGTCACGATCCCGAAGTCCGCCACCGGCACCCCGGTCGCGCAGGACGACAAGGACCTGCCGAAGGTCGGCACCAACACGGACGGCAAGGCGCCCACGCTGACCGTCCCCAAGGTCGCCCCGCCGACCAAGCTCGTCGCGAACTACGTCCTCGAGTCCAAGGGCGAGGTCGTCAAGGAGACCGACACGGTCGTCGTGAACTACGTCGCCGCCCTCTGGAAGGACGGCAAGGTCTTCGACTCCACGTACGCCACGGGCAAGCCCACGAACTTCCCGCTCCCGCAGCTCACGCTGGAGGGCCTGAAGAAGGGCCTCGTCGGCAAGAAGGTCGGCAGCCGCGTCCTCATCGTCGCCCCGCCGTCCGAGGCCTTCGGCGACAAGGAGCAGCAGGGGATCCCGAAGAACTCCACGCTGGTCTTCGCCGTGGACATCCTGACGAAGATGTAAGACTGTCCCGATCGCGCAGTTCATCAGTATGAGGAGCAGTTCAGTGAGCATCGAGAAGCCCGAGGTCGACTTCCCGGGTGGCGAGCCGCCGAAGGACCTGAAGATCAGGGACATCTGGGAGGGTGACGGCGCCGAGGCCAAGGCCGGCGCCACCGTCTCCGTCCACTACGTGGGCGTCGCCTTCTCCACCGGCGAGGAGTTCGACTCCTCCTGGAACCGCGGCACCCCGCTCCAGTTCAAGCTCGGCGTCGGCCAGGTCATCTCCGGCTGGGACCAGGGCGTCCAGGGCATGAAGGTCGGCGGCCGTCGCGAGCTGATCATCCCCGCCCACCTCGCCTACGGCGACCGTGGCGCGGGCAGCGCCATCGCCCCGGGCGAGACGCTGATCTTCGTCTGCGACCTGGTCGCGGTCTGATCCGTCCCCCCGGCCGTTCCGGCCGCTCCGAGGGCCCCCGCCGTCCATGGCGGGGGCCCTCGGCTTTTGTCCCGACACCCCGGGGCGGTACGGTCGGACGTCCGACAAGTGGAACCGGCAAAAGAGGTGCGGGGCGTCGATGGCGATTGCCAAGTCCGAGCGGCTGATGAATCTCGCGCTGTGCCTGCTCGGGACGCGCCGCCCGCTGAGCAAGCGCGAACTCCGGAGCTCCATCGAGGCCTACCTCGAAGCGAGCGGGGACGACGCCTTCAACCGGATGTTCGAGCGCGACAAGGACGACCTGCGCGAGCTGGGCCTCGTCATCGAGACCGTCGAGAACCTGGAGGGCGAGACCGGCTACCTCGCCCGCCGCGACTCCAACCGTCTCCCGCCCATCACCCTCGACGCCGAGGAGGCCGCCGCGCTCGGCCTCGCCGCCAAGGTCTGGCAGCAGGCCCGCCTCGCCGGGGCCGCCAGCGGCGCCCTCCAGAAGCTCCGCGCCGCCGGAATGCCCGAGGCGGAGGACTCGTACGACGTCCAGCCCAGCGCCCTCGAACCCCGCATCCCGGTCCACGAGGCCGCCTTCGAGCCCCTCATGCTCGCCTGCCGCGACCGCCGGCCCGTCGTCTTCGACTACCGCAAGGCCAACGCCGCCCGCCCCGAGACCCGCCAGGTCGAGCCCTGGACCCTCGAATGCTGGCGCGGCCACTGGTACCTCGCGGGCTGGGACCGCGAGCGGGGCGCCGAGCGCGTCTTCCGCCTCTCCCGGATCACCGGCAAGGTCCGCTCCCGGGCCGGCGCCTTCACCGCCCCCGTACCCGACGTCGTCACCGTCCGCGAGACCGTCGAGAGCTGGGCCGGCGAGACCGCCACCCGCTCCGCCCGGATCCGGCTGCGCGCCGGCTGCGGCTACCCGCTGCGGGCCCGCGCCCAGTCCGTACAGGTGGGCGACGACGGCTGGGACGAGCTGGAGATCCCGTACGGACACGGGCTCGACGCCTGGCTCGTCGAATTCGGCCCGGACGTCGTCGTACGGGAACCCGCCGACCTGCGGGCGGATGTACTGGACCGGCTGCGCGCCGTGGCCAAGGGCTGAGGGGGAGACGTACACATGGCTGCCAACGCGATCGACCAGACGAGGCGGATGCTGTCCCTCGTCACCTATCTCCGTGAGCGCCCCGGCGCCCACGTCGCCGACGTCGCACGCGCCTTCGGGATCACCGAGGACGAGCTGATCTCCGACCTGGACGTGCTGCCCATGTGCGGCACCAGCTTCCGCGGCGGCGACCTGCTGGACATCGACACCGACGGCGACCGGATCTGGTGGCACAACCCCGACGACGTCGCCGAGCCCCTCCGGCTCGCCGCCGACGAGGCGACCGCCCTCCTGGTCGCCGCCCGCGCCGTCGCCACCCTGCCCGGGCTCCGCGAGAGCGACCGGGACGCCCTGGTCCGCGCCACCGCCAAGCTGGAGGCCGCGGCCGGCGAGGCCGCCGGGGCCAGCGCCCGGCTCTCGGTCACCTTCGAGTCCGAGGGCGGCGTCTTCGCCGAGGTCGACCGGGCCATCTCCGAGCGCCGCCGGCTGTGGGTGCGCTACTACTCGCCCGCGCGCGACGAGCTGACCGAGCGCGAGGTCGACCCGATCCGGCTCTTCGCCGTCGGCCACACCTACATGGAGGCGTGGTGCCGGCTCTCCGAGGCGCGCCGCACCTTCCGCCTCGACCGGGTCGTCGAGATCCGGCTCCTCGACGAGCACGCGGCCCCGCCCGAGCTGGAGCTGCGCGACCTCTCCGAAGGCCTGGTCCAGCCCTCCGCCGACGACCCCGAGGTCGTGGTCGAGGTCGGCCCCGGCGGCCGCTGGGTCGCCGAGTACTACCCGCACGACCGGGCCGAGGAGCTGCCCGACGGCGGCCTGCGGATCACACTGCGCACGCCGGACCCCGCCTCGCTGCGACGGCTCGGGCTGCGACTGGGCAGCGACGGGCGGATCGTCGCCCCGCGCGAGCTCGCCGACAGCGCCCGGGAGGCGGCGACCGCCGCGCTCGCCGCGTACGAGGGTGTGTGACGTTCTCCGCCGCGAGGACGCTGTTGCTGTTGTGGTGCCGAACCGGTTGTTCCCATGGGAATCGAGGGAGATGTCCGTCATGCCTGGTCTTGCCGCGACGATGGCCCCCGTCCTCTTCAAGGCCGCCTGCCCCGACTGCCGTGCCCGCTTCGAACTCTCCGCGAGCGCCCTGCGCCTGGCCATCGGCGCGAGCCGGCGCACGACCTTCTACTCCTTCACCTGCCCGGAGTGCGGCAGCTCCGTCCGCAAGCCCGCGGGCGAACGCATCGTCGAGCTCCTCACCGGCGGCGGCGTCCGGACCCTGCGCCTCCACACCACCGTCTGACCACCGCCCGAACGACCCGATCCCGCCCAAGGTCTAGGCTCTGACCATGTTCTGGCCCATGCTCGCCATCGCCCTCGGCTTCCTCGGCATCGCCGTCCTCGGTGTCCTCGGCATCAAGGTCTTCCTGGAGGTCCAGCGCCTCGGCCGTCAAGTGGCCCACACCACAGAGCGGATCACCCAGGCCGCCGAAGACCTGGAGAACTCCGCCCTCGGACTGGCCCGGACCGGCGAGACACTGCGCTGAGCCGGTGCCGTACGCTGCAGGAAGCGGCCTCGGTCCGGGCTCGTGGGACGCAATCGGGAGTATGCACGGGCATTGCCCCGCGTTTACTCCTGCGGGTTACGATCGCAGGCAGCGCGGTGGCCGGACGCATGTCCGACCCGCCGGGCACGCACTCCATGTCGCCTCGGTGAAGAAGGTAAACAGCTATGGGTAGGCTCGGCCCCACCGAGATCATTCTCATCCTCGTCGTCATCATTCTCCTGTTCGGCGCCAAGAAGCTCCCGGACATGGCCCGTTCGCTGGGCAAGTCGGCCCGCATCCTCAAGAGCGAGGCCAAGGCGATGAAGTCGGACGACCAGCAGAGCGCCCCCGCCCCCGCCGACCCGCCGCACGCCGGAACCGGAGCGCAGGACCAGCAGCCCGCGCCGCGCACGATCCAGGCCGCTCCCGGCGACGTGACCAGCTCGCGTCCCGTGACCGAGCCCTCGGACACCACCAAGCGCTGACCCGGTCCGCCGCGGCCGCCGCACCGTGCGGCGGCTGCCGCACGAGATGAGGACGTGGGTTGCCCAAGTCTGCCCGCAAGCAGGAGAAGGATCCCGAGGGCCGCATGCCCCTCGTGGAGCACCTGCGTGAACTCCGCAACCGACTGGCGAAGGGTCTCCTCGCCATCACAGCGGTGACGATCGTCGCCCTCGTGTACAGCGAGGAGCTCCTGGTGTTCCTGTCGCAATCGGTGCCCAAGTGTGCAGAGGGCGTCACCAGTGACGGCGGAAACTGCGCGAGGGTCACCTTCAACACACTGACGGCCCCCTTCAGCACGACGATCCAGGTCTCCCTGACCGCGGGTCTCGTCGTCGCGAGTCCGGTCTGGCTGTACCAGCTGTGGGCGTTCGTCGCGCCCGGACTGCACACGAAGGAGAAGAAGTACACGTACGCGTTCGTCGCCGCGGCCGTTCCGCTGTTCTCCGCCGGTGCCTACCTCGCGTACCTGATCCTTCCCATCAGCGTGAAGGTCCTGATCAGCCTCACCCCCAGTGGCGCCGAGAACCTCCTCTCGCTCGGTGACGTCCTCGACTTCACCCTGCGCATGGTGCTCGTCTTCGGCCTCGCCTTCGAGCTCCCGCTGGTCCTGGTGATGCTCAACCTCACCGGTATCCTCACCGGTCGCCGCATGGCCGGCTGGTGGCGCGGCGTGATCATGGGCGTCTTCGTCTTCGGCGCGATCATCACCCCGACCACCGACCCGGTCGGCATGATCGCCCTCGCGGGACCCATCACGATCCTGTACTTCGGAGCCGTCGGCTTCTCGCTCCTGAACGACCGCCGCCGCAACCGCAAGAACCCCGACGCCGCACTCGACGACGACGAGGCCTCCGTCCTCGACCTCACGCCCGAGGCAGTGGGCGCCGTCGAAGCCGTCCCCGCCGCACGGGCCCTGCCCGGACAGGCCACCGGACCGGGAGAGACCGGCGGAGCCGCCGCACACCGGCTCAACGGTTACGACGACATCACCTGACCCCGTAGAGGTCCCCTGATCACGCGAAGGTCCCCGGACTCGGTCCGGGGACCTTCGCATGTCCCGCGCCGGAGCCCCCGCGGGCATTGCCCCGATAAAGATCGCGTCACTGTCAGACGTGGCGGGTAGGCTCGACAACAAGATGACAGAGGACCTCACACCAGCCGAGGCGTACGCGGCCGCCCTTGCCCGAAACGCCGAGCAGGCCACCGCGCTGTTCCCCTTCCGCGAGCTCTACGACTTCGACCTGGACGACTTCCAGATCGAGGCGTGCAAGGCACTCGAAGCGGGCAAGGGCGTGCTCGTCGCCGCGCCCACGGGCTCCGGCAAGACCATCGTCGGCGAGTTCGCCGTCCACCTCGCCCTCGGCCAGGGCCGCAAGTGCTTCTACACGACACCCATCAAGGCGCTGTCGAACCAGAAGTTCGCCGACCTCGTCAAGCGGTACGGCGCCGACAAGGTCGGCCTGCTCACCGGCGACAACAGCGTCAACGGCGACGCACCGATCGTCGTCATGACCACCGAAGTCCTCCGCAACATGCTGTACGCGGGGTCACAGGCCCTCTCCGGCCTCGGCTACGTGGTCATGGACGAGGTGCACTACCTCTCCGACCGCTTCCGCGGCGCCGTCTGGGAGGAAGTGATCATCCACCTCCCCGAATCCGTCACGCTGGTCTCACTCTCCGCGACCGTGTCCAACGCCGAGGAGTTCGGCGACTGGCTCGACACCGTCCGCGGCGACACCGAGGTCATCGTCTCGGAGAGCCGTCCCGTACCCCTCTGGCAGCACGTCCTCGCCGGACGCCGGATGTACGACCTCTTCGAGGAGGAGACCGACCACGGCGGCCGGGGCTCCTCCCGCCGCGAGGTCAACCCCGACCTCGTCCGCCTGTCCCGCACCGAGAACTCGACGTACAACCCGCGTGACCGGCGCCGCGGCAAGATGATCCGCGAGGCCGACCGCGAGCGCGAGCGCCGCCAGCGCTCCCGCATCTGGACACCCGGCCGCCCCGAGGTCATCGAGCGCCTCGACGCCGAGGGCCTGCTCCCCGCCATCACCTTCATCTTCAGCCGCGCCGGCTGCGAGGCCGCGGTCCAGCAGTGCCTCCACGCCGGGCTCCGCCTCAACAACGAAGAGGGACGCCGACGCGTCCGCGAGATCGTCGAGGAGCGGACCGCCTCCATCCCCACCGAGGACCTCCACGTCCTCGGCTACTACGAGTGGCTCGAAGCACTGGAGCGGGGCATCGCCGCCCACCACGCCGGCATGCTCCCCACCTTCAAGGAGGTCGTCGAGGAGCTCTTCGTCCGCGGCCTCGTGAAGGCCGTCTTCGCCACCGAGACCCTCGCCCTCGGCATCAACATGCCCGCGCGCTCGGTCGTCCTGGAGAAGCTCGTCAAGTGGAACGGCGAGCAGCACGCCGACATCACCCCCGGCGAGTACACCCAGCTCACCGGCCGCGCCGGCCGCCGCGGCATCGACGTCGAGGGCCACGCCGTGGTCCTCTGGCAGCGCGGCTTCGACCCCGGCCACCTCGCCGGACTCGCCGGCACCCGCACCTACCCACTGCGCTCCAGCTTCCGCCCCTCGTACAACATGGCGGTCAACCTCGTCGACCAGTTCGGCCGGCACCGCTCCCGCGAGCTCCTGGAGACCTCCTTCGCACAGTTCCAGGCCGACCGCTCCGTCGTGGGCATCTCGCGCCAGGTACAGAAGAACGAAGAGGGCCTGGAGGGCTACCGCGAGGGCATGACCTGCCACCTCGGGAACTTCGAGGAGTACGCGCGGCTCCGCCGCGACCTCAAGGACCGCGAGACGGAACTGGCCCGGCAGGGCGCCGCCCAGCGGCGCGCCCAGGCCGCCGGCTCGCTGGAGAAGCTCAAGCCCGGCGACATCATCCACGTCCCCACCGGCAAGTTCGCGGGACTCGCCCTCGTCCTCGACCCCGGCATCCCCGCCGGGCGGACCAACGGGCACCGCGGCTTCGAGCACCACGACGGACCCCGGCCCCTCGTCCTCACCGCCGAGCGGCAGGTCAAGAGGCTCGCCTCCATCGACTTCCCGGTCCCCGTCGAGGCACTCGACCGCATGCGGATCCCCAAGTCCTTCAACCCGCGCTCGCCGCAGTCCCGCAGGGACCTGGCCTCCGCGCTGCGGTCGAAGGCCGGGCACGTCCACCCCGAGCGTCACCACAGACAGCGCTCGGCCGCCGCCGACGACCGCGAGATCGCCCGGCTGCGCACCGAGCTGCGCGCACATCCGTGCCACGGCTGCGACGAGCGCGAGGACCACGCCCGCTGGGCCGAGCGCTACCACCGCCTCCAGCGCGACACGCACCAGCTGGAGCGGCGCATCGAGGGGCGGACGAACACGATCGCCCGGACCTTCGACCGGATCGTCGCGCTCCTCACCGAGCTCGACTACCTGCGGGGCGACGAGGTCACCGACAACGGCAAACGGCTCGCCCGGCTCTACGGCGAGCTCGACCTGCTGGCGAGCGAATGCCTCCGGGACCGGGTCTGGGAGGGGCTCACCCCGGCCGAACTGGCCGCGTGCGTCTCGGCCCTCGTGTTCGAGTCGCGCCAGGCCGACGACGCCGTCGCGCCGAAGCTGCCCACGGGCAACGCCAAGGCGGCGCTCGGCGAGATGGTCAGGATCTGGGGACGTCTCGACGCCCTCGAAGAGGAATTCAAGATCAACCAGGCGGAGGGCGTCGGCCAGCGCGAGCCCGACCTCGGCTTCGCCTGGGCCGCCTACCAGTGGGCCTCCGAGAAGAGCCTCGACGAGGTCCTCCGCGAGGCGGACATGCCCGCCGGCGACTTCGTCCGCTGGTGCAAGCAGGTCATCGACGTCCTCGGACAGATCGCCGCGGCGGCGCCCAAGGAGAACAGCACGGTCTCCAAGAACGCCCGCAAGGCCGTCGACTCGCTGCTGCGGGGCGTCGTCGCCTACAGCTCGGTGGGCTGACGACACACGTTCCCTTCAGGCACGTTCCCTCGAGGCACGTTCCCTCGAGGCACGTTCCTCTCAGGCACGTTCCCTCAAGTCACGTTCCTCTCAGGCACGTGCCCTTAAGGCGCGTTCCTTTCAGGCACGTTCCTTTCAGGCCGGTACCCGTGGCGATCACGCCACGGGCACCGGCCGTTCCGTCCCCTGTGCGAGGGGTTGTCCACAGGGCGTTGTCCACAGGGGTGGCGCGCCGGTCAGCCCTTCCGCTTGCATGGACTCGTACACAGGGAAGGCCAGTTGGGGAGGGGACGCACATGACCACGCACGCCGGTCAGGACGCCGGGGCACGCGGCGACACGGCACAGCCGACACCACGGATCGCCGACGGCCCCCGAGGACTTCCCTTCCTCGGGAACCTGCCCGCCTTCGGCAAGGACCCCCTCGCCTTCTTCGAACAGCTGAGGGAGCGCGGTGACTTCGTCCGCTGGCGCTTCGGCCGCGGCCCCGCCCTCTTCATCGCCCACCCCGACACGGTCGGCGAACTCCTCACCGAGGTCGAGCGGACCTTCGACCAGCCCGACCTCGGCATCGCCTTCCGCACCCTCCTGGGGAACGGCGTCGTCGTCGCCAAGGGCGCCGACTGGCGCCGCAAGCGCTCCCTCGTCCAGCCCTCCGTCCGCCCCAAGCAGGTCCGGTCCTACGCGGCGACCATGACGGAGTGCGCCGTCGACCTCGCCGACCGGTGGAGCGACGGACAGCCCATCAACGTCAAGAAGGAGATGGCGGCCCTCACCCAACTCATCGCCGTCCGCACCATCTTCGGCGTCGACACGGCCGCCGACGCCGAAGCCATCGGTCGGGCCATGGACATCGCCCAGCAGGAGATCGGCGCCGAGTTCAGCGGCATCGGAGCGATCCTGCCCGACTGGGTCCCCACCCCCGGACGCGCCCGCATCAAGCGCGCCACCGCCGTCATCGACGCGGAGGTCTCCCGCGTCGTCGCCCGGCACCGAGACGGCGACACCGAGCGCCCCGACCTCCTCAGCCGGCTGCTCGCCGCCCGGGACGAGACCGGCGCCCGGCTCTCCGACCAGGAGATCCGCGACGAGACGGTCACCCTCTACATCGGGGGCCACGAGACGACCAGTTCGACACTCGTCTGGGCCTGGTACCTGCTCTCCCGCAACCCGAGGGTCCGTGAAGCCCTTGAGGAGGAGCTCGACCGGGTCCTCGCCGACCACGAACCCGGCTACGACGACTACGCCTCCCTTCCGTACACCCAGGCCGTCGTGAAGGAGACCCTCCGTCTCTACCCGACGATCTGGCTCATCACCGGCATCGCCAAGGAGGGCGCCACCCTCGGCGGCCGGCCCGTCCCCGTCGGCACCCGCGTCTGGTCCAGCCAGTGGGCCACCCAGCGCGACCCCCGCTGGTACGGCGACGCCGAGGCCTTCCGCCCCGAGCGGTGGCTCACCACCGAGGACGGCCGACCCGCCGAGGACATACCGGAGTACGCCTGGTTCCCGTTCGGCGGCGGCCCCCGCGTCTGCCTCGGCACCCGCTTCGCCCTCGTCGAGGCCGTCCTGGTGCTGGCCGTCCTCGCCCGCCGCTTCGAGCTGGAGCTCTACACCAGGGACATACGCCCGGTCCCGAGCCTCACCCTCCAGCCGGACCGCGAGGTCGTCGCCACCGTCCGCGCCCGGAACTGACGCCCCGGCGGCCCCGGGGCGAGGGCCCCGGGGTGCAGACTCCGGGGCGCAGGCCACCGGGCCGGGCGGCCGGGTCGTATCAGACGGGCAGGTGCCAGATCTGGTTCGAGGTGCCGTTGCAGTCCCAGATCTGCACGACGTTGCCGTTGGTGGTGTCGTAGGCGCGGACGTCCAGGCAGCGGCCGGACTTCGTGTTGACGATCGCGCCGTCGCTCCGGACCGACCACTGCTGGGCGATGTTGCCGTTGCAGGGGCCGGTGTGCACCTGGGTGCCGTTGTCGGTGCGGCCGTTCCAGACGTCCAGGCACACGCCGACGGCGCGGATGGTGCCGTCGGCGCCGACCTTCCACGTCTGGTTCACATTGCCGAGGCAGTCCCAGATCTGGGTGGGAGTCTTGTTGGCCATGCTGCCGCCGCGCACGTCCAGGCACTTGCCCGCGAGGCCGGTGACCTGCCCGACCGGACCGGCCGGGACGGGGGATCCGAACGAGACGCCGCCCCACCACCACGTGGCCGAGCCGAAGCAGGTCGCGAAGGCGGTGGTGTCGCCCCTGACCAACCCGCCCCACGCCTGCGAGAAGACGTAGGAATTGGTGGCGAAGTCCCAGGTCGCGCAGGTGCCGTTGACACTCCAGGTCTGCATCGGGTCGAGGCCGGTGCAGGTGGCGGAGTTGCCCGATTCGGTACAGCTCCCGACGCCGCCGGGGCCCGGGACGGTTCTCGCGGACTGCTGGGCGGCGATGGCGGGGCCGTCGGCGACGGGGGCGGGACGCTCGGCGGCGCCGGCGGCGGGCGCGGTGAGCACGGCGGCTGCCGCGAGCAGGGCGGTGGCTAAGAACGTGGCCGTACGGCGCATCGCAAGATCCTTACGGAGAGGGGAAATGGTCAACCCGCGTGCCGGACAGTCGTGGTGACGATGTGGCGGTTGGGCGGGCCAGGTGAGAGCTTCGGGCGCGAGATGAGCACGGTCAACATCGTCGGGTGGAGATCACGCCAGCGGTCTCCGCGCGAAAGAGGGGCAGGTGAGAGGCAGTTGGGCGGCAGGAGAACCAACCGGCCGAACCGCCCGGAACGTGCGGGGCCCGGCCACCCCCGTGTGGCGGGGGAGCCGGGCCGTAGGGCCTTCAGGATCGGTCGGCCGGGTGCGATGTCCGGCGGCAGGACCGGCAGTTGCGGCGCAGTGCCGAACGCGGCCGTTGCCCTCACCGTGTGGTGCGACGGTGCTCAAAGGGTGTCCGGAAAACCCTGCCTGCTCTTCCAGGACCGTGCCGCCAGGAAGAGCGGGAGGGCGATGGGGGAGAGCAGGATCGTCATGAGGAGGAGCGGGGCCATCAGGTAGGGGGAGAGGACGAGTCGGCGGGACTCGCGGTACATCCACTGGCCGAGGAGCAGGTCCCAGGCGAGGATCTGGGCCCAGATCGCGCCCGCGCCGTTCGGGAGCGCGGCCAGTTCACGGAAGGTGTCGATGTCGGGGCTGCTCACCGCCGTCCACAGCTCCGGCAGGACGGGGCCGGCGAAGACGGCCCAGACCGCGAGGAGCGGGAGGACGGTCAGCGGCGAGCCGGCGACACGTTCGGTGATCCGCCACCCCGGCGTGAGGATCATCAGCAGCCAGACGGGCGCCGCGAGGAGGAACGTCAGCTCGAAGAGGAAGGCGGTCATGCCGCGGCCTCCTCGGAGGGGGACGGGGGCGGGGCGGGGGACGGGGAGGGGGTGGGGGTGGGGGAGGGCCCCCGGAGGGAGAGGGCGGTCGCGGCGGCGGTCGCCAGGGCGATCGCCCCCGCCGCGGTGAGCGTCACCGCGTCCGGTGCGGACAGGGCCTGGCCGCGCAGGGCCTGCCAGGTCAGCAGGGCGAAGGTCGCCGCGTAGGCGCCGGAGGCCGTGAGGGTGAGGCGGAGCCTCACCCGGTCGTCGGCGAGCCGGGCGAAGCGCGGTGCGAGAGCGGCCAGGACGAGCAGGAGCAGCGGGAGCAGCTGGAGCGCGTGCATCCCGAAGAAGTGCGGCACGCGCAGGTCGCCGCCGGTGGTCGACCAGCCGGTCACCGGCATGGAGGGGCCGCCGTCCGGGACCCCGACGCTGTGGGCGCCGCTGATCGGGGGGTTGTCGACCGCTCGCTGTTCCGGTGTCGGCGGGACCATCAGGAAGCCGACGGCGGCGCCCGCGAGGGCGATCACTGAGGAGAGGCGGACGGCCCAGGCGGTGGCGCGGTCGAGGATCCGGGCGCGCAGCAGGAGTACCGCGACGACCAGGGCGCTCAGCCACAGGATGGCGATGCTGGCTCCCATGATCTGGAAGACGGCGTTGTCGAAGGGGGTCGCCTGGTTGAAGTGGCTCTGGGTGCCGCGGACCACCTGGAGGGTGATGAGCACCATCTCGACCGTCAAGGAGACGGCGACGACGGTTCCGGCCCACCAGCCGACGCGGTGGGCGCGGTGGGTCGTGGGGAGCAGGGAGATCATCCAGGCGAGCGAGAGCGTGTAGGCGACCAATGAGACCGAGAACTTCAACGGCTTGGCCCAGATCGGCGCGCCGACCAGGATCCGGTCGTCGACGGCCAGGCCGACGGCGGAGACGAGTGCGAGGGCGACCATCGAGCCGGCGAACCAGACCAGCGGTCGGTGCAGCCGGGCGAGTGGGCTGAGTGAGGACATACGAATCCCCCCGTGGGATTATGGATAGTGGCACTCGCCACTATCTGATAGCGCCACTATCTATGATGGAGGTGTCGGTCGGCAAGGCCGTCGAAAGACCGGAGAGGTGAACGCGCGGTGCGCATCGGAGAGTTGAGTCGCCGGACCGGGGTGTCCGTACCGACGATCAAGTTCTACGTACGGGAAGGGCTGCTGCCGGCCGGAGAGCTGACGAGCCCGAACCAGGCCTCGTACGGGGAGACGCACGTCCAGCGCCTCCGGCTGATCCGGGCACTCCTCGACGTGGGCGGCATGTCGGTTGCGGCGATCCGTGACGTGATCGTGGCGGTCGAGGACCCCGAGCGGTCGATGCACAAGGTGTTGGGCGTCACGGCGAACCGGCTGGTGCCTCGCTACGACCGTGAGCCGGACACCGTGATCGAGGAGGCGCGGAAGAGCGTCGCGGAGCTGGTCGCCGCGCGCGGCTGGCACGCCTATCCGGAGAACCCGGCGGGGGAGGCGCTGGCGGCGGCCCTCGCGGCGCTCGACGACGTCGGCCACGGCGGGTTCGCCGAGATCCTCGACGCCTACGCGGACGCGGCGGAGCAGGTGGCGCGGGCGGACATGGACTACGTGGCGCACCACGTGGCGCGCGAGGAGCTCGTCGAGAGCGCGGTGGTCGGCACGGTGCTCGGCGACGCGATCTTCGCGGCACTGCGGCGGCTGGCGCACGTGGACGCCTCGAACCGAGTCTTCGGCGGGCCTGACGACAGGGAATGACGTGAGGTCGTGAGGCGACGTGAGGTCGTGAGGTGACGTGACGTCGTGAGGTGACGTGACATGACGGTGTGCGGTGTGCGGTGTGCGGTGTGCGGTGTGCGGTGTCGAGGGGTGAGTGATGCCGTGAGGGGGGGGGTGGGGCCCTCGGCCCACCCCCCCTCACGCGTGCTCGGAGTGTCAGCTCTCCTGCTCGCGCTCCACCTGGTCGTTCCACTCGCGCTTGATCGCGCGCCACGCCTCGTCCGTCTTGCCCAGGCGCCAGTACCCCGAGATGGACAGCCGCTCGCGCGCCACTCCGCGCTCCATCCGCAGGTGCCGGCGGAGGTCCTTCACGAATCCCGCCTCGCCGTGGACGAAGGCGTGCACGTCGCCCGCGGGGAAGTCCAGCCCCCGCACGGCCTCCACGACGGCCTCGCCCGCCGGACGGTCGCCCCGGTGCAGCCAGGTGACGTCCACGCCCGCCGCCGTCGCGAACTTCTGCTCCTCCGCGGCGTCCGAGACCTCCACGAAGGCGTGCACCCGGGCCCCCGCGGGCAGCCGCTCCAGCGCCACCGCGATGGCCGGCAGCGCGCTCTCGTCGCCCGCGAGCAGGTGCCAGTCCGCCGCCGGGTCCGGCGTGTAGCCGCCGCCGGGGCCGAGGAAGCGCACGGTCTCGCCCGCCTGGGCCCGCGCCGCCCAGGGGCCCGCGAGGCCCTCGTCGCCGTGGACCACGAAGTCGACGGTCAGCTCGCGGTGGACCGGGTCCCAGGCCCGTACCGTGTACGTCCGCGTCGTCGGCCACTGCTCCCGGGGGAACTCCTCCCGGATCCGCTCCATGTCGAACGGCTCGGGGTAGGTGACGCCCTCCGGGGCGAACAGCAGCTTCACGTAGTGGTCGGTGTACTCGCCGGCCTCGAAGGAGTCGAGTCCGGGGCCGCCCAGGACGACCCGCACCATGTGCGGGGTGATCCGCTCGGTGCGCACCACGCGCGCTTCGGTGGCCTTCGGTGCCTTGCGGGCCGGCTGCTCTGCCACGAGGGGCTCTCCTGACTCGACGAACTTAGGTATGCCTAAGCTAGCATCCCCTGGTGCTGTCGCCCAGTGTGGATCAAGGCGATCAGCGGGCCAGGACCGGCAGCAGCCGGCCCACGGCCCCGCCCAGACCCCACCGCTTCACCAGCGCGTCCAGGGCCGCCGGGTCACGGGGTGCCGTCGGCAGGGCCGGGTCGAACTCCGGCAGTGGTACGTCCCCGGCGACCCGCACCACCGTCGGTGCCACGTCCAGGTACGCGGCCGCCTCCACGATGCCGCGCCGCTTCGCAGGCGTCAGCTTCGACGTCCGGTCCTCGGCCGCCGCCCGCACCCCCGCCAGGTCCCCGTACTCCGTGATCAGCTGCGCGGCCGTCTTCTCGCCGATGCCCTTCACCCCGGGCAGCCCGTCGCTCGCGTCCCCGCGCAGCGCCGCGAAGTCCGCGTACTGGTCGGGGCGCACGCCGTACTTCGTGCGGATCAGCTCGTCGTCCACCAGGTCGCAGTCGCCGACGCCCTTGCGCGGGTACAGCACGCGCACCCCGCGCGCGTCGTCGACGAGCTGGAACAGGTCCCGGTCGCCCGTGACGATGTCCACCGGTCCGGCGGCGCGGCCCGCCAGCGTCCCGATGACGTCGTCCGCCTCGTACCCCGCGGAGCCGACCCGGGCGATCCCGAGCGCCGCGAGGACGTCCTCGATCACGGGCACCTGCGGGGAGAGCGTGTCGGGGATCTCCTCCACGTCCGGGCCCGTCTCCGTCTCGACCACCACCCGGTGCGCCTTGTACGAGGGGATCAGGTCCACCCGCCACTGCGGCCGCCAGTCCTCGTCCCAGCAGGCCACCAGCTCGTCGGGGCGGTGGTCCTGGACGAGCCGGGTGATGAAGTCGAGGAGCCCGCGCACGGCGTTCACCGGAGTGCCGTCCGGCGCGCGGACCGAGTCCGGTACGCCGAAGTACGCGCGGAAGTAGAGGCTGGCGGTGTCGAGGAGCATCAGGCGTCGCGTCACCCCCCGATCATGCCGCACCCCACCGACACTCCCCTCCGAGCGACAGGCCCCCCGTGACCTCGCCCCTGGCGGGCCTGCCCCCGCCCCGGCTCTCCGCATGCACGTGACCCCCGTCACCTTTGCGTTTGCACCCTGTGAAGGAGGGCAGGCGCGAGCCCGGAGCGGAACCCGGTACGGGGATTCGGCACAGGAGAATCCCCGTACGCGACGGGCCGCGGGCCGATCCCGCCCGCTCCACGGCCCGGCCGCGCGGGGGTGGCGGGCCGTTCTCGTTGCTACCCGTGAGGTGTATGTGTCCAGGCTCCAGGCCGACCACCTGTACAAGGTGTTCGGCAGACGACCCGACGAGGCCGTCCGGCGGCTCGCCGACGGTGCCGACCGTGACGAACTGCGTGGCGAAGGGACGACGGCCGCCGTCGTCGACGCCGGCTTCGTCGTCGAACCCGGTCAGATCTTCGTCGTGATGGGCCTGTCCGGCTCCGGTAAGTCCACCCTCCTGCGCATGCTCAACGGTCTGCTCGAACCCACCGCGGGACGGGTCCTCTTCGACGGCCGCGACCTCACCGCGCTCTCCCCCCGCGAGCTGCGCGCCGTCCGCGCCACCAAGATCAGCATGGTCTTCCAGCACTTCGCGCTTTTCCCGCACCGGAACGTTCTCGAGAACGCCGCCTACGGCCTGGAGGTCCAGGGCGTCCCGCGCGCCGAGCGCGAGACCCGCGCCGCCGAGGCCCTCGAACTGTGCGGCCTCGCCGGCTGGGAGAAGTCCTGGCCCGACGAGCTCTCCGGCGGCATGCAGCAGCGCGTCGGCCTCGCCCGCGCCCTCGCCACCGACGCCGACCTGCTCCTCATGGACGAGTCCTTCAGCGCGCTCGACCCGCTCATCCGCCGCGACATGCAGGACCAGCTCCTCGTGCTCCAGCAGCGGCTGAAGAAGACCATCGTCTTCATCACCCACGACCTCAACGAGGCCATGCGCCTCGGCGACCGGATCGCCGTCATGCGCGACGGCCGGATCGTCCAGCTCGGCACCGCCGAGGACATCCTCGTCCGTCCCGCCGACGACTACGTCGCCTCCTTCATCCAGGACGTCGACCGCTCCCGCGTGCTGACCGCCTCCGCCGTCATGACCGACGGCGCCGTGCCGGCCGACTGCCCTGCGGACTGCGACTGCCGGGCCGTGGGACCCGACACCCTCGTCGCCGACCTGTGCGCCGTCGCCGCCCTGGCCCGGCACCCCGTGACCGTCCAGGACTCCGAAGGCTCCGTCCTCGGAGTCGTACCGACGGAACGTCTCCTCGCCGTCATGGGCGGGCTCGCGAGCGAGGAGGTGACCGCCCGTGCCTAGGCTCCCCCTCGGTGACTGGACCGACAGCTCCGTCGACTGGCTCCAGGCCCACCTCTCCTGGCTCTTCGACGCCGTCAGCACCGGCGTCACCGGCCTCTACGACGGCATCGACGCCGTCCTGTCCGCACCCCAGCCGCTGCTCTTCGCCGGCATCCTCGCCGTCGTCGCCTGGTGGCTGCGCGGCCTCGCCGCCGGCGTCCTCGCCTTCGCGGGCTTCGCGCTCGTCGACTCGGTGCAGCTGTGGGACGAGGCCATGGCCACGCTCTCCCTCGTCCTCGTCGCCACCCTCGTCACCCTGGCGATCGCCGTACCGCTCGGCATCTGGGCGGCCCGCTCCCAGACGGTCAGCGCCATCCTGAGGCCCGTCCTCGACTTCATGCAGACCATGCCGGCGATGGTCTACCTCATCCCCGGCATCATCTTCTTCGGCGTCGGTGTCGTCCCCGGCATCATCGCCACCATCGTCTTCGCGCTGCCTCCGGGCGTCCGGATGACCGAGCTCGGCATCCGCCAGGTCGACGGCGAACTCGTCGAGGCCGCCCAGGCCTTCGGCACCACCCCGCGCGACACCCTCCTGCGCGTGCAGCTCCCGCTCGCCCTGCCGACGATCATGGCCGGCGTCAACCAGGTCATCATGCTCGGCCTCTCCATGGTCGTCATCGCCGGCATGGTCGGCGGCGGCGGCCTCGGCGGCGCGGTCTACCGCGCCATCGGCAACGTCGACATCGGCCTCGGCTTCGAGGCCGGCGTCTCCATCGTCGTCCTCGCCATGTACCTGGACCGGATGACCGGGGCCCTCGGCCGCCAGGTCTCCCCGCTCGGCCGCCGCGCCGCCGCCAAGGCCCGCGCCGCGCTGAGCGCCAAGCGCCCCGGCGCGAAGCTGTGGGCCCACCGCCCGCAGCCCGTGACCGCCCTCGTCGGCGTCGTCGTCCTCGCCCTCGTCGCCGGCGGTACGGGCTTCCTCGGCGGCTCCGGAGCGAGCCCCGCCAGCGCCTCGGGCCCGGGCGGCGGCCACGGCAAGAAGATCAGCATCGGCTACATCCCCTGGGACGAGGGCATCGCCTCCACGTACCTCTGGAAGGAGCTCCTGGAGCGGCGCGGCTACGAGGTCGACACCAAGCAGCTGGAGGCCGGCGCCCTCTACACCGGCCTCGCCGGCGGGCAGCTCGACTTCCAGACCGACGCCTGGCTCCCCGTCACGCACCAGCAGTACTGGGACAAGTACAGGAACAAGCTGGAGGACCTCGGCTCCTGGTACGGCCCCACCTCCCTGGAGCTCTCCGTCCCCTCGTACGTGAAGGGCGTCGACTCGCTCGCCGACCTCAAGGGCAGGGCCGGACAGTTCAAGGGCCGCATCGTCGGCATCGAGCCCAGCGCCGGAATGATGGGCATCCTCAAGGACAAGGTCCTCAAGGAGTACGGCCTGGAGGGCGAGTACGAGGTCGTCGACGGCTCCACCCCCGGCATGCTGGCCGAGCTGAAGCGCGCGTACGAGCGCAAGGAGCCGGTCGTCGTCACCCTCTGGTCCCCGCACTGGGCCTACTCGGCCCACGACCTGAAGAAGCTCGCCGACCCCAAGGGCAGCTGGGGCAAGGGCGACGGCGTCCACACCCTCGCCCGCAAGGGCTTCTCCGCCGACAACCCCGAGGTCGGCGCCTGGCTGAAGGACTTCGAGCTCACCGAGAAGCAGCTCACGGACCTCGAAGCCGTCATCCAGGAGACCGGCAAGGGCAAGGAGCAGCAGGCCGTCCGCACCTGGCTGGACCGCAACCCCGGCCTCGCGGAGAAACTCGCTCCGCAGTAGGCCCGTCCGCTCACTGGCCGAAAAGGGGTGGTCGCCGAACGTGATCGGCGACCACCCCTTTTCGGCACGACGAGAAACCCCGCCCCAAAGCTGCGTAAGGTTCAGGTAACCGCCCGGTACGGATACGCGCGAGGCACGAGGGAGGGAGCCGACATGGACGAGAAGGAAGCGCCCCGCGTGGGCGCGGCCGTCAAGAGACGCAGGCGAGCGCTGCAGCTCACCCTGGCCGTCGTCGCCTCCCGCAGCGGCCTCTCCGTGCCCTTCCTCAGCCAGGTCGAGAACGAACGCGCCCGCCCCAGCCGCCGCTCCCTCGAACTCGTCGCCGAGGCCCTGGAGACCAGCGCCGGCGAGCTCCTCGCCGCCGCCGAGGCCTCCCGCACCGTCGACGTCGTCCGGGCCGACGAGCGGTCCGCCGCGCTGCCCGCCGGCGTCCGCGGGCTCGTCCGCGGCCGCCACCAGCTGCACGCCATGGAGTTCACCGGCGAGCAGGACGCGGGCCGCGAGTTCCAGCACCGGAACGACGAGTTGCTGTACGTCGCCGACGGCGCCGCCGAGGTCGAGGCCGAGGGCCGCGCCCACCGGCTGGGCCGCGGCGACACGCTCTACCTCTCCGGCGGCGTACGGCACCGCTGGCGCGCCACCGAGCCCGGCACCCGCCTTCTCGTCGTCGCCGTCGCCGACCACGTCGAGGTCGAGGAGGAATGAGGACCGCCGGCGCCGTGCCGCGGGTCGTCTCCCTCGTCCCCTCCCTGACGGAGGCCGTCGCCGTCTCCGCGCCGGGAGTCCTCGTCGGCGCGACGGAGTGGTGCACCCACCCCGCGGGCCTCGACGTCGCGCGGATCGGCGGCACCAAGAACCCCGACGTCGCCGCGATCACCGCGCTCGCGCCCGACCTCGTCCTCGCCAACGAGGAGGAGAACCGTGCCCCCGACCTCGCCGCCCTGAGGGCCGCCGGGCTCGACGTCCTCGTCACCGAGATCCGCACCCTCGACCAGGGCCTGAGCGAACTGACACGGGTCCTCGCCGCCTGCGGCGTCCCGCGCAGACCGCGCTGGCTCGTCGACGCCGAGGCCGCCTGGGACTCCGTGACGCCCCTGGAGCCCGGACCGGACGGCCGGCCGCCGACCGCCGTCGTGCCGATCTGGCGCCGCCCCTGGATGGTCCTCGGCAGCGACACCTTCGCGGGCGACCTGCTCGCCCGCCTCGGCGTGCGCAACGTCTACGAGGACCATCTCGACCGCTATCCGCGGATCCCGATCGACGAGCTCCGCGCCACCGCGCCCGACCTCGTCGTCCTGCCCGACGAGCCCTACCGCTTCACGGCGAACGACGGCCCCGAGGCCTTCCCCGGGACCGCCGCCGCCCTCGTCGACGGACGTCTGCTCACCTGGTACGGGCCGTCGCTGGCCGAGGCGCCCCGGGCGCTGTCGTGGGAGCTGACCCGGGCCCGGCGAGCAGCGCGCCGCTGAGCAGCCCGCGCACCGTGTGGAAACCGGCCACCAGCCAGGCCGCCACGAGCAACACGTACAGGCCGACGGCGAGCCACCGGAACGCGGCGAGACCGGTGTGCGCGGCGAGTCCCTCGGCACCGGTCACACAGGTCCCGACCGGGAAGGTGAACGCCCAGAACGTCATCGCGAAGCCCATGCCCCGCCGGCGCGCCCGCAGCACCATGGCCCCGGCGAGCGCCAGCCAGAGGAGCGCGAAGCCCGTCACGGGCACGCCGTAGAGGACGGCGAAGGCGGCGAAGCCGTGCGCGTACGGGGCGGGCAGCACGCCCGGGGCCACGTCGGCGAACTTGTTCGCGGCGGTCGTCGACTGGCCCAGCGGGCCCAGGACGAGGAGGAGCGTGGGGGTGAGCGCCAGGGGCAGCGGGCCGCCGGTCACGAGCCGGCCGAAGACCAGCGGCAGCATGACCAGGGTGGCCAGCAGGCTGAGCCCGAACATCGCGTAGCAGGCGACGAGCAGCGTCTGCTGGGCCTGCCCGGCGGGCAGGTGGGGTACGAGCAGCGGGCCGAGCGCGGCGGAGACCATGGGGGCGACGACCGGCAGCAGCCAGACCGGGGACGCGCTCTCGATCTTGTGGTGCACGACCATGAGGTACGGGACGGCCACGGCCGCCGCCAGGCCGATCACCGTGCCCGCGGTGAACAGGACGGTGTCGAGCGCCAGGGCGGCGGGGAGCCCGATCCAGTCCCGGCCCACGATCATCGCGCCGCCGCCGACGGCGAGCAGGGCCATCGAGAGACAGCCGTAGAACGGCGCCACGGCGGGGTCCATGAGGTGGACGCGGGCCTGGTCGCGGTGGTGGATCCAGTGCAGGGTCCGGGCGGCGAGGAGGACGAGCAGCATCGCGAGCGACAGGGCCCAGACCGCGGCGCAGACGGTACGGAGTCCGGGGACGTCCACCGGGAGGGCCGCGCCCGCGTTGGCGACGATGGCCGTCCCCATGACGGAGGCGTACCAGTTGGGTCCGAGGTGCCGGACGGAGCGGACGAGGCGGGCGGGGGAGACGGCCGGCGTGGTGGCCGCGGTGGTGACCGGGGACGCCGAGCGGGCCGGAGGTGCGGCCGGGGCGACGGTGTGCGCGCCGGGGGTGGTGGCGCGGGAGTGCGGACCGGAGGCCGTGCGGGGTGCTGCGAGGCTTGCCATGACCCCACCGTCGCGCCCTTTCACCACACCCACCAGGGATCTTGCGACTATGACGTCATAAGCTGGGTTTATGAGCAGTGAGATACCGGGGCGGCCCGGGCCGGCGGGCGACGAGCCGAGGCCGCACCTGTCCCACCGGGTCCCCGACCTCGGCGCGCTCGAACTGCTCCTCGCCGTCGCCCGGCACGGCAGCCTCGGCGCGGCCGCCCGCGAGGTCGGGATCACCCAGCCCGCCGCGAGCAGCCGGATCCGCTCGATGGAGCGCCAGCTCGGCGTGGCTCTCGTCGACCGCTCGCCGCGCGGCTCGCGGCTCACCGACGCGGGCGCGCTCGTGACGGACTGGGCGCGGCGGATCGTCGAGGCCGCGGAGGCCTTCGACGCGGGCGCCCAGGCGCTGCGCGGGCGGCGCGACTCGCGGCTGCGGGTGGCCGCGTCCATGACCATCGCCGAGTACCTGATGCCGGGCTGGCTGATCGCGCTGCGAGCCGAGCGCCCCGACACGGCCGTGTCGCTCCAGGCCGGGAACTCCGCGACGGTCGCGCAGCAGCTCCTCGCGGGCGACGCGGACGTCGGCTTCGTCGAGGGGCTCGCCGTGCCGGACGGGCTCGACGGGGCGGTCGTCGCGCACGACCGGCTCGCGCTCGTCGCCGCGCCCTCGCACCCCTGGGCCCGGCGGCGCGGCTCCCTGGACCCGGCGGAACTGGCCGCGACCCCGCTGATCCTGCGGGAGCGCGGCTCGGGGACCCGGCAGGTCCTGGACGCGGCCCTCGCAGGGCACGGCGGTCTCGCCGAGCCTCTCCTCGAACTCGCCTCCACGACGGCCGTGAAGGCCGCGGCCGTCAGCGGGGCGGGCCCGGCGGTCCTCAGCGAACTCGCCATCTCGGAGGAGCTGGCCTCCCGCCGCCTGGTCGCGATCCCCGTCGAGGGTGTCCTGCTCCGCCGCGACCTCCGCGCGGTCTGGCCCGCGGGCCACCGCCCGACGGGCCCGGCCCGGGACCTGCTGTCACTGACCCGCGCCCGCCCGACGGGCTGAGGACGGGCCGGGGGTTCGGCCGGGGGGTCCTCAGACTCCCGTGGCGCGGTGGGTGATCCGGCCGTCCAGGACCGTGAGGAGGACCGGCAGGTCCGGGAGCTCGGTCGCCGACGTCGTGACCGGGCTGTCCGCGAAGACCGTGAGGTCGGCGCGGTGGCCGAGCGCGAGCAGGCCCGCCTCGTGCTCCTCGCCCGCCGCGTACGCCGGTCCCGTCGTCATGCCCCGCAGCGCCTCCAGCCCCGTCAGGGCCTGCTCGGGCCCGTGCGGCGCCTGGCCGAGGTCACGGCTCGGACGCCGGTGCCGGGCCCCGGCCAGCACGCCGAGCGGCGGGAACGGCGCGATGGGCCAGTCGGAGCCGAGGACGACGGTCGCCCCGGAGTCCAGCAGGTCACGGCAGCGCCACGCCCGCGAGGCCCGCTCCTCGCCGAGACGGCGGGACCAGTTGTCGGTGTGGTCGGCGCGGGTGAAGTCGCAGCAGTGCGTGGGCTGCATGGAGGCGACGACGCCGAGCTCTGCGAACCGGCGGAGCGTGTCGTCCGGCACCGTCTCGATGTGCTCCACCCGGTGGCGTACCCGGACCGCGCCGGAGGCCTGGGCCTTCTCGACGGAGTCGAGGGCGTGGCGTACGGCCGCGTCCCCGATCGCGTGCGTCGCCGTGGCCACTCCCGCCCGGTGCAGTTCCCCGACGATCTCCGTGTACGCGGCGGGTTCCGGCCAGAACGCGGCCGTCGACTCGCCGTTGCGGTCGGGCCGCTCCAGCCACGCGGTGCCGTTGTCGATGGTCCCGTCCATGAAGAGCTTCACGCCCGTCACCGACCACAGCGCGCCGCCCGTGCCCTGCTGCTCGATCAGGGCGCGCACGCCGTCCGCGTCGGTGCCGGGCTGGCACCAGGGCGCGACGCGCAGTCGCAGCGGCAGCTCACCGGCGGCGTCGAGCTCCCGGTACAGCGCGAGGCTGTCCCCGTTCGCGTCCATGACGTGGCCGCCGGTCAGACCGGCCGCCGCCATGGACCGCAGGGCGGTCGCGAGCCCCTCCCGGCGCTCCTCGCGGGTCGGCTGCGGGGCGACCCGCTCGACCAGCGCGCAGGCGGCGTCCTCCTGGAGCAGTCCGGTCGGGCGCCCGTCGGCGTCGCAGACGACCTCGGCGGAGGCCTGCGCGAAGGTCCGCGGCCCGTCGACCCCGGCGAGTTCGAGCGCCCGGCGGCTGGCCAGCGCCGAGTGGGCGTCGAAGAGCAGCAGGAAGGCCGGCACCCCGTCGAGCACGGAGTCGAAGGGGGCGATCCCGACGGGCCGGTCGCCGAAGACGTTCGGGTCGAGCCCCCAGGCGAACAGCCACTCCCCGCGGCCGAGGCGCCGGACCTCGCGGGCGAGCGCCTCCCGTACGTCGTCGAGGCCGGCGCAGTGCGACAGGTCCAGGCCGCCGGTCAGCTCGGCGCCGGTGACCGGGTGGACGTGACCGTCCACGAGACCGGGGGTGACGACGGCGCCCTTGAGGTCGACGACGGTGGTGCCGGGACCGGCGAGGCCGCGGATCTCGCGGTCGTCGCCCAGAGCGGAGATCCGGCCGTCGCCGGAGACGGCCAGCGCGGTCTGCGGCAGGAAGTCCCCGCTTGCGGGGTCGAGCAGCCGGGCGGAGAGCAGGACGAGTCGGGTGGTGCTCACGGGGGCTCCAGGGGGGAGGGGGAGGCGGTACGTGGCGATCGGTAGCGGGGTACGGGTGCTGGGTGCGGGGCCGGGGGAGGCGCTGGGACCGGTGGGGGCGGCGGGGTGAAGGCCGTCAGCGGGGAGAGGCCGGGTCGGCAGGCCCGGGGGACTCCCCGGAGGAGCCGGAGCCGCCGGACCCACCGGAGCCGCCGGACCCACCGGACTCGCCGGACTCGCCGGACCCACCGGACCCAACGGACCCACCGGCGTCACCGGACTCCCCGGACCCACCCGACCCACCGGCGTCACCGGACTCGCCGGACCCACCCGACCCACCGGGCTCCTCGCCGGACGCGCGCTCGTCGCCCGTCTCGGCAGGCTCACCCGGCCCGGTCGGCCCGGTCGGCCCGGTCGCTTCCGTCGGTTCCGGGAGCGGTGTCACCTCGGTCAAGGTGCCGTACGGCAGGCCGAGTTCGCGCTCCGCCGTCGTGACGGCCATCCGGGTCACGGCCGCCGGCCGGTCGCTCCTGTCGGTGTTCGCGTGGGCGCCCAGACCGTCGAGCACCACCAGGATCTGGATGGCCGCCGCCCGCGGGTCGTCCGTGCGGAACTCGCCCCGCTCCACGCCCTCGCGGATGAGCCCCGAGAGGCGGTCGTCGGAGGCGAGCTCTTGGACGGCGACCCGGTCGCGCAGGACGGGACGGTAGCGGCTGAGGTGCCGGGCGTTGATCCAGAGGCGGCTGATGTCGTCGTAGGCGTCACCGGCCGAGAGCGCGAAGTACCGCGCGAGGTACTGCGTGGGTGTCCCGTGCGCCCGGTCCGCGGGCAGCAGCGCGTCGAGCTCGCCGGTGGAGGCGACGCTGAACGCCTCGGCCACCAGGTCCTCCGCCGAGGGGAAGTAGTGGCTGATCAGACCCGGCCGGACGGCGAGCTCGTCGGCGATCCGCCGCAGGGTGACGCACTCGAGGCCCTCGGTCAGGGCGACGCGGGCCGCGGTCTCCACGATCTCCGCCCGTCGGGCTTCCGGGGATTTCCGAATTCGCTTGCGCTGGACGCTTGACGACATACCCGGGATGCTATTGAGTGTGCGACCAATAAGCAACCAGGTGGGCACCGAACGGTCGCCTGGAGGGCATCACCCGCACTCGGAGGGCCGCATGGCTGCCACGATTCCCGACCCGATCCCGCGCTCCCAGGAGGCCGAGGCCACTCCTCCGGCGGCCGCCGACAGGCCCGGCCGCATCGAGGCGCACGGCATCGACCACATCCCCGACGGCGAGCGCCACGGACACCCCCGCGAGCTCTTCTCCGTGTGGGCGGCGGCCAACGTGAACTACCTCAGCCTCGTCATCGGCGGTGCCCTCGTCCTCATGGGCCTGACCCTCTGGCAGGCCGTCGCCGTGATCGTCGTCGGCAACCTCTTCTGGCTGCTCACCGGCCTGCTCGCCACCTCGGGACCCGCCGCGGGTGCGCCCAGCGAGGTGATCACCCGGGCCGTCTACGGCGTCCTGGGCAACCGCGTGAACAACGCCGTCGGCGGCTGGCTCGTCTCCGTCTGCTACTTCGCCCTCAACCTCGCCGCCGCGGCGACCGCCGCCTTCGCCCTCGTCGAGAAGGCCGGCATCACGGCGAACACCCCCGTCAAGGTGGCGGTGATCGTGGTCATCGCCGCGCTCACCCTGGTCATCAGCGTCTACGGGCACGCCCTGATCATCAAGCTGTACCTGCCGATCACCCTCGCCCTGGTCGCGGCCTTCGGCGTCGTCGCGCTCGCCGTCCTGCGGCACGCCGACTTCTCGTACGCCCCCGCAGAGCGGCTCGGCGGCGCCCCCCTCTGGACCCTGCTCGTCGCGGGGACGACGATGATCGCCTCGGGGCCGCTCTCGTACACCACGAGCGCCGACTTCTCCCGCTATCTGCCCCGCACGGCCTCGAAGAAGGCGGTCGTCGTCTGGACGGCGCTCGGCGCCTTCCTGCCCAGCGTCGCCGTCTGTTCGCTGGGCGCGTTCGCCGCGACCGTCGTCGACATGAGCGACCCGCAGAACGCGCTCCAGACGATCCTGCCCGGCTGGTTCACCCCCGTCTTCCTGCTCGCTCTGGTCCTCGGCACGATCTCCATCAACGCCCTGACCGCCTACAGCGCCGGCCTCGCCCTCCAGGCCGTCGGCCTCCGCATCCGCCGGACCGTCAGCGTCCTCTTCGACGGCGCCGCGGCGGTGGCCCTGACCCTCTACGGGCTGCTCGTCTCGAACTTCCTCGACACCGTCAGCAACGTGCTCCAGGTGATCGTGGTCCTGAGCGGTCCCCTGATGGCCGTCTACGCCACCGACATCGTGCTCCGCCGCTGCCGCTACGACGGCCCCGCGCTCTCGGACGAGACCCCCGGCGGCCCCTTCTGGTACACCCGGGGCGTCAACCTCCCGGGCGCCCTCGCCCTCGTGACGGGCGTGGCCTCGGCCGCCCTCTGCGTCAACACCCTCTACACGGGCCCCGTCGCCGGAGCCATGGGCGGCCTCGACCTCTCCCTGCCGGTCGGCATGACGGTCGCCGCGGGCCTCTACGCCCTCCTGATGCGGAACGACTCCGCCGTGCTCGCCGCCCGGGCCTCCGCGTGACCGGCCGTACGGTCCTCCGGATCGGCGGGGACTCGCCGAGGCGCCGGGGCGAGGACCGGGGCCGGCAGGCCCGCGACGGCATCGCACGGGCCTGGAAGGTGTACGAGGAACTCTTCGCGACCGTCGCGGCGGGCAGCGGCCGGACGCTCGACGTGCCCGCCCTCGCCCTCCGTACCGTCGACGCGACCCGGGCCTGGGCGCCCGAACTGGTCGAGGAGATGGAAGGGGTCGCCGAAGGCTCCGGGCTGCCGTGCACGACGATCGCCGCGCTCAACGCGCGCACCGAGATCCTCGCCGAGGCCGGCGCGCCGAGGACGGGGGAGTGCTCCACCCTCGTCCGTACCGGCGGGGCCGGGACCACCGCCGGCGGCCAGTGCTGGGACTGGCACGAGGAGTTGGCCGACGCCTGGCACCTCCAGACCGTCACCGGCGACACCCGGGGCTTCGCGGGGATCACCGAGCACGGCGTCCTCGGGAAGATCGGCGTGAACGACGCCGGTGTGGGCGTGCTCTTCAACATCCTCGGCCACGCGGGCGACGCCGCCGGCGGTGTCCCCGTCCATCTCGTGGCCCGCCGGGTGCTCGGCTCGGCCGGCTCGTTCGCGGAGGCGCTCGACCTCCTCACGGCCGCCCCGGTCTCGGCGTCCACCGTCGTCACGGTGGTGACGGCGGACCGTGCCGCCTCCGTCGAACTCGCCCCCGGCGGCTCGGCGGTCGTCACCCCGGACGACCGGGGCTGGCTGGTCCGCACCAACCACTTCCTCGATCCGGCCCTCGCGGCCGGGGAGCTGCGCGGGCGCCGGGAGGCGGAGACGTACGACCGCCACCGCCTGCTCTCCGCGCGCGTCCGCGAGGCGGAACCCGGCCCGCTCGGCCCCGACGCGCTCGTGCGCCTGCTCGCCGCCCACCGGGACGACGGCGCCGAGGTCTGCTGCCACGCCCCCGCCGAGGGGACCCTGGGCGGCCGGTGGGCGACCCTGGCCACGGTCGCGGTCGACCCGGCGCAGCGACGCCTGCTGGTCCACGACGGCGGCCCCTGCACGGCGGGCCCGACGACCTGGACCGACCTCACGGCGCCCCCGCCCGCACCCGTGCACTGAGGCCGAGGGCCCGGCTCGCGGCGGGAGAGCCTTCTCCCGCATCCGCGCACTGAGGCCGGGAGCCAGGCCTACGGCGTCGACGGCCCCCCCGCCCGCACCCGCGCACTGAGGCCAAGGGCCTGCCTCGCGGCGCCGGCGCCCGCGCCGGGGGCTCACCCCCGGCGGCCCCCCGCCGCCTCGACGAGGCCGCGCATCACCCGCAGGTCCTCGCCCAGCTCCGGGTGCCACTGCACGCCGAGGGCCCAGGCGGGGTCGGACAGCTCCACGGCCTCCACCGTGCCGTCCTCGGCGTGGGCCGAGACGGCGAGGCCCGTGCCCAGCCGGTCCACGGCCTGGTGGTGGTAGGTCGGCACCTCGGTCAGCTCGGGCACGAGGGAGGCGTACCGCGTGCCCGGCACCGGCTTGACCGCGTGCCGCCCGATCACGCCGACCGCCTCCACGTGTCCGTCGAGGTGCTGGACCAGCGTCCCGCCGAGGGCCACGTTCAGCAGCTGCATCCCCCGGCAGATCCCGAGCAGCGGCGTGCCCGAGGCCAGGGCCGCGTCGATCAGGGCCAGCTCCCAGGAGTCCCGGGCGCGGGCCGGCGGACCGGTACGGGGGTCGGGCTCGGCCCCGTACCGTACGGGCTCGACGTCCGCCCCGCCCGCGACGACCAGCCCGTCGAGCCGGGCCACGACCTCCGCCGCCGCGGCCGGCCCGTCGGGCGGCAGCATCACGGCGAGCCCCCCGCTCTCCCGGACGAGCCACGGGTACCGCGAGGGCAGCAGCGCGGCCTGCATGTCCCACACCCCCCAACGGGCCTGGTCCAGGTAGGTGGTCACGCCGATGAGCGGCTTGGACACGTGCTTCCTCCGAAAGGCGGGTGGCGGTACGGACATCGGTGACCCGGAGGCTCAGTCGCGGGCGAGTTCGGCCTCGGCCGCGGCGAGCGCCGCGAACTCCTCCTCCGGCGCGCCGGCCACCAGATGGTGCCGACTGTAGAACGCGAAGTAGGCGAGAGCGATCACGTACACCCCGAGTGCCATGAAGGCCGCCGTCCGGTCCACCAGGAAGGTCGCGACCAGCGCCGACAGCGCCAGGACGAAGGCGACGGACGAGGTCACGATGCCGCCGGGCGTCCGGTACGGCCGGTGCAGGCCGGGCTCGCGCCGTCGCAGCACGATGTGCGAGAGCGCCATGAGGGCGTACGAGATCGTGGCGCCGAAGACCGCGATGTTCAGCATCCGCGCCCCGTCGCCGGTGCCGGCGGCGAGTGCGAAGCCGATCGCGCCCGGGATGAGCAGCCCCAGGTACGGCGACTTGCGGCGGCTGGTGAGAGAGAGGAACCGGGGCAGGTAGCCGGCCCGGGAGAGTGCGAAGAGCTGGCGCGATCCGGCGTAGATGAGGGAGAAGAAGGAGGCGACGAGGCCCGCGAGGCCCGCGTAGTTCACGAAGCGGCTGAGGGCCGTGGGCTCCCCGTCGCCCTGGAGCGCCACGACGAGCGGGTTGCCCGCGTCCTGGACGGCGGCCGAGCCGCGCGCCCCGGTGGCGGCGAGGAAGGTCACGACGGCGAGGAGCACCAGGATCCCCATCGAGATCGCGAGCGCCTTCGGCATCGAGCGGACGGGGTCCTTCGCCTCCTCGGCGGCGAGCGGTACGCCCTCCACGCCGAGGAAGAACCACATGCCGAAGGGGAACGCGGCCCAGATCCCGAGCAGGCCGAAGGGCAGCCAGGAGTTCGACCCGAAGGCCTCGCCGTCGACCGGGATGTCGTTCAGGCCGTCGACGTGGAAGTCGGTGAACGCGCCGAGCGCGAAGACGACGAGCGCCGCGACCGCGATGGCCGTCACGATCAGGCTGAAGCGCAGCGCCTCGCCCACGCCCCACAGGTGGATCCCGATGAAGAGGGCGAAGCAGACGAGGTAGACCGGCCAGCCGGACTCCAGGCCGAAGAGGCCGAGGGACTCGACGTAGTCGCCGATGAAGATGGAGATCGCGGCGGGGGCGAGGACGTACTCGATGAGGATCGCCGTGCCGGTGAGGAAACCGCCCCAGGTGCCGAGCGCCCGGCGTGCGAAGCCGTAGCCGCCGCCCGCCGTGGGCAGGATGGCGGAGAGCTCGGCGAGCGCGAAGACCAGACAGGCGTACATCGCGCCCATGAGGACCATGGCGACGGCGAGTCCGCCGAAGCCGCCCTTCGACAGGCCGATGTTCCAGCCGGAGAAGTCCCCGGAGACGACGTAGGCGACGCCGAGGCCGGTGAGCAGCAGCCAGCCGGCGCTGCCGCGGCGCAGGGCGCGCCGTTCCAGGTAGTCGTCCTTCGGTGGGGTGGTGCCCCCGGGTGTGCCGGTGGTGTCTTCGAGCGTCATGGCAGCGTCAGCTCCCCGCAACGGGCCCAATGGATTGGAGCCATACCTTTGCGGTGGCCGGTGGGGGAGCGCAAGCCCCGTGCGTTACTTTCGGGTTACGTACCCGGGGACGCCCGCCTCATGTCAGGAACCCCCGCAGCAGCGCCGCCGTGCCCGCGCAGTGCTCCCGCATCACCTCGCGCGCCGCGTCCGCGTCCCCGTCGAGGACCGCCTCCACCAGCGCGGTGTGCTGGTGCTGGGAGTGCTCCAGATTGCGTACGAGCAGGGGGATGCAGTCCAGCAGGTCGTTCACCGTCGCCCGTACGGCGGCGTACTGGGCGGTGAGCGTCGGCGAGCCGGAGAGCTCGGCGAGCGTGAGGTGGAGCAGGGTGTCCTGGCGGCGGTATTCGGCCAGCGGGGCGTCATGGGTCGCGGCCAGTGCGGCCCGCAGCCGCTCGGCGCCCGCCGTGTCGAGTCCGTGGGCCGCGCAGAGCCCGGCGGCCCCCACCTCCAGGACCTCACGGAAGCGCAGGGTGTCCTCCATGTCGACCGAGGCGATCCGGCGGCGGAGCTCGTCTTCGTCGGCGGTCTGGACGCGGGGCAGCACGAACGTGCCGCCGTACCGGCCGCGCCGGCTCTCCACGAGCCCCTGCTCCTGGAGGACCTTGAGGACCTCGCGCAGCGTCACCCGGCTGATCCCCATCCGGTCCGCCAGCTCCCGCTCGGCGGGCAGCCGCTCGCCGCCGGGCACCAGCCCGAGCCGTACCACCTGGAGGATCTGCTGCAGCGCCTCCTCGAAGCCGTTGCCCGCCCGCACCGGCCGCAGCACGGGCGTCAGCCGGTCCGCCGGTTCACTCGTACTGGCCACGTTCCTCGTTTCCCTTTCTCCAGGACTTCCCAAGCAATGGTCTTCGGCAATACCTTATGGCTCCCGGCAGGCCGAAGGAGGAGCAATCCCGTGGCAGACCGCACACCCCCGCTCACCGTCGAGGAGCTGCACGCCCTCGTCGCGAGCGGCGAGATCGACACCGTAGTCCTGGCCTTCCCCGACATGCAGGGACGGCTCCAGGGCAAGCGGTTCGCCGCGCAGTTCTTCCTGGACGACGTCCTCGGCCACGGCACCGAGGGCTGCAACTATCTTCTGGCCGTCGACACCGAGATGAACACCGTCGACGGCTACGAGATGTCCTCCTGGGACCGCGGCTACGGCGACTTCGCCATGCACCCCGACCTCACCACCCTCCGCCGCCTCCCCTGGAACGAGGCCACCGCCATGGTGACGGCCGACCTCGCCTGGGCCGACGGCACCCCGGTCGTCGCGGCCCCCCGCCAGATCCTCCGCCGCCAGCTGGAGCGCCTCGCCGAACACGGCTTCACCGCCCACGTCGGCACCGAGCTGGAGTTCATCGTCTTCAAGGACAGCTACGAGCAGGCCTGGGACGCGAACTACCGCGGCCTCACCCCCGTCAACCAGTACAACATCGACTACTCCGTCCTCGGCACCGGACGCATCGAACCCCTCCTGCGCCGCATCCGCAACGAGATGACCGGCGCCGGACTCACCGTCGAGTCCGCCAAGGGCGAGTGCAACCCCGGCCAGCACGAGATCGCCTTCAAGTACGACGAGGCCCTCGTCACCTGCGACCGGCACGCCGTCTACAAGACGGGCGCCAAGGAGATCGCCGCCCAGGAGGGCTACTCCCTCACCTTCATGGCGAAGTACAACGAGCGCGAGGGCAACTCCTGCCACATCCACCTCTCCCTCCAGAACGCCGACGGGGAGAACGTGATGGCCGGGGACGACCGGCACGGCATGTCCGCGACCATGCGGCACTTCCTCGCCGGACAGCTCGCCGCCCTCCGCGACTTCTCCCTCCTCTACGCCCCCAACATCAACTCCTACAAGCGGTTCCAGCCCGGCTCCTTCGCGCCCACCGCCGTCGCCTGGGGCCACGACAACCGCACCTGTTCGCTCCGGACCGTCGGCCACGGCCGCTCCACCCGCTTCGAGAACCGCCTCCCCGGCGGCGACGTCAACCCCTACCTCGCCGTCGCGGGCCTGGTCGCCGCCGGCCTGTACGGGATCGAGCAGCGCCTCGAACTGCCGCCGCCCTGCACCGGCAACGCCTACACCGCCGAGTACGCGCACGTCCCCACCACCCTGCGCGAGGCCGCCGAGCTGTGGGAGACCAGCGAGATCGCCAAGGCCGCCTTCGGCGCCGAGGTCGTCGCCCACTACCGCAACATGGCCCGCGTCGAGCTCGACGCCTTCGACGCCGCGGTGACCGACTGGGAGCTGCGCCGCTCCTTCGAACGCCTCTGAGCCCGTGAGTACCGAAAGGAACGAGTTGCTCCACGTACTGAACCCGGCGACGGAGGAGCTGGTCGCCACCGTCCCCGCCGCCACCCCGGCCGACATCGACGCCGCCGTCGCCCGCGCCACCGCCGCCCAGCGCGGCTGGGCCGCCGCCGCGCCCGCCGACCGTGCCCGGCTGCTCCGCCGCTTCGCCGCCGTCGTCGACGAGCACGTCGAGGAACTCGCCCACCTGGAGGTCGCCGAGGCCGGACACACCATCGGCAACGCCCGCTGGGAGGCCGGCAACGTCCGCGACCTGCTCGACTTCGCCGCCGGGGGAGTCGAGCGCCTCAACGGCCGCCAGATCCCGGTGGCCGGCGGCCTCGACGTCACCATCCTCGAACCCCTCGGGGTCGTCGGCGTCATCGCGCCCTGGAACTTCCCCATGCCGATCGCCGCCTGGGCCACCGCGCCCGCCCTCGCCGCCGGCAACGCGGTGATCCTCAAGCCCGCGGAGACCACCCCCCTCACCGCGCTCCGCCTCGCCGAACTCGCCCTCGCGGCGGGCCTGCCCGAAGGGCTCCTCCAGGTCCTCCCGGGCACGGGACCGGTCGCGGGCAACGCCCTCGTCGAGCACCCCGGCATCGCGAAGATCGTCTTCACCGGCTCCACCCGGGTCGGCAAATCGATCATGGCCAAGTGTGCCGACAAGGTGAAGCGGCTCACCCTCGAACTCGGCGGCAAGAGCCCCAACATCGTCTTCGCCGACGCGGACATCGAGGCGGCGGCCGCCGCGGCCCCCATGGCCTTCCTCGACAACAGCGGCCAGGACTGCTGCGCCCGCACCCGCATCCTCGTGCAGCGGAGCGCCTACGACCGCTTCCTGGAGCTCCTCACCCCCGCCGTCGAGGAGATCGTCGTCGGCGACCCGCTCGACGAGCGCACCCAGATGGGCCCCCTCATCTCCCGCGCCCAGCTCGACCGCGTCCGCTCCTACGCCACCGAGGACCTCCCGGGGATCCGCGGCAAGGCCCCCGAAGGCCCCGGCTTCTGGTTCCCGCCGACCGTCCTCACCGGCATCCCCGAGGACGCCCCCTGCGCCGTCGAGGAGATCTTCGGCCCGGTCGCCGTCGTCCTGCCCTTCGACGACGAGGCCGACGCGATCCGGCTCGCAAACGCCACCGAGTACGGCCTCTCCGGCTCGATCTGGACCCGGGACGTCGGCCGCGCCCTGCGCGCCTCCCGCGCCGTCAAGGCCGGCAACCTCTCCGTCAACTCCCACTCCAGCGTCCGCTACTGGACCCCGTTCGGCGGCTACCGGCAGTCCGGCCTCGGCCGCGAACTGGGCCCCGACGCCCTGACCGCCTTCACCGAAACCAAGAACGTCTTCATCAGCACGGAGGGTCCCGCACTGTGAGCAACGAGATCATCTGCCGCCGCCTGGTCGGCCGTACCGCCGTCATCACCGGAGCCGGCAGCGGCATCGGACTCGCCACCGCCCGGCGGCTCGCCTCCGAGGGCGCCAACGTCGTCTGCGGAGACATCGACGAGGTGGCCGGCAAGGCCGCCGCCGAGGCCGTCGGCGGCACCTTCGTGAAGGTCGACGTCACCGACCCGGAGGAGGTCGAGGCGCTGTTCCGCACCGCCTTCGAGACCTACGGCTCCGTCGACATCGCCTTCAACAACGCCGGCATCTCCCCGCCCGACGACGACTCCATCCTGGACACCGGCCTGGAGGCCTGGAAGCGCGTCCAGGACGTCAACCTCACCTCCGTCTTCCTGTGCTGCAAGGCCGCCCTCCCCTACATGCGCCGCCAGGGCCGGGGCTCGATCATCAACACCGCCTCCTTCGTCGCGATCATGGGCGCGGCCACCAGCCAGATCTCGTACACGGCCTCCAAGGGAGGCGTCCTCGCGATGTCCCGCGAGCTGGGCGTCCAGTTCGCCCGCGAGGGCATCCGCGTCAACGCCCTCTGCCCCGGGCCGGTCAACACGCCCCTCCTCCAGGAGCTGTTCGCCAAGGACCCCGAGCGGGCCGCGCGCCGCCTCGTGCACATCCCGGTCGGCCGCTTCGCCGAGGCCGAGGAGATCGCCGCCGCCGTGGCGTTCCTCGCGAGCGACGACTCCTCCTTCGTCAACGCCAGCGACTTCCTCGTCGACGGCGGGATCTCGGGCGCGTACGTGACGCCCCTCTAGACCGCCGCCACACCCCCCCCGCACACCCCCACATCCCCACCCGGCAGCCGGGCGTCGCAAGGCGCCCGGCTGTTCGGCGTACAGACAGGAGAGCGATCATGAACCACCGGCTCCGCACGTCCGCGGCCGCCGCCGCCCTCGTCCTCGCCGGGACCCTCGCGGCGACCGGCCCCGCCTCCGCCGGACAGGCCGAGGCCGGGACCGCCGCCTGCCCCGCCCTGAAGAGCTCCGACGGCTGGTACGGCGACAACAAGGCGCGCATCGACGCCCTCATCGCCGAGCACTGCGAGAACAGAGGCACCGGGAAGGGGAGCGGGAGGAAGAAGCCCCTCGCGGTCTTCGACTGGGACAACACCGTCATCAAGAACGACGTCGGCGACGCCACCTTCTACTGGCTCCTGCGCAACGACCGCATACGCCCGCCCCGCGGCGGCGACTGGTCCACCACCAGCCGCCACCTCACCCCCGAGGCCGCCACCGCCCTCGGGGACGCCTGTCCCACCGGTACCCGCACCCTCCCCACCTCCACCGACACCCGCTGCGCCGACGAACTCCTCGCCGTCTACGGCACGGGCGCCACCACCGGCGGGAAGACCGCCTTCGCCGGACACGACCACCGCCGCATGGAGCCCCAGTACGCCTGGCTCGCCCAGCTCCTGCGCGGCTGGACCACCCGCCAGGTCGAGTCCTTCGCGGCCGCCGCCCGGACCGAGAACCTCGCGGCCCCGCAGGGCGCCACCCAGCGCGTCGGCACCGCACAGGTCACCGGCTGGATCCGCTACTACGAGCAGCAGCGCGACCTGATCGGCACCCTCCGGCGCGCCGGCTTCGACGTCTGGATCGTCTCCGCCTCGCCCGAACCCGTCGTCGACGTCTGGGCGAAGGGCGTCGGAGTCGACCCCTCCCATGCCCTCGGCATCCGCAACACCACCGAGCACGGCCGGCTCACCGCCCACCTCAAAGGCTGCGGCACGGTCCGCGACGGCGAGGACGAGATGATCACGTACATCGACGGCAAGCGCTGCTGGATCAACCAGGAGATCCTCGGCGTGCGCGGACCCGCCGCCGAGCGCGTCCAGCCGGCCGCACGGCGGCAGGTGTTCGCCGCCGGCGACTCCGACACGGACATCTCGTTCCTGCGGGACGCGACGGGCCTGCGCCTGGTCCTCAACCGCAACAAGAACGAACTCATGTGCCGGGCATACGAGAACGGTGACGGCCGCTGGCTCGTCAACCCCATGTTCATCGAGCCGAAGCGGCAGAAGACCACCCCGTACCCCTGCGCCACGACGGGCTACACGGCGGGCGACGGCACGGCGGAACCGGTCCGCCGCCCCGACGGCACGGTGATCCCGGACCAGCGGGACACCGTCTTCTGAGACGCCCCGCACGGCCTCCTCAGAGGAAGGTCTGCCCTTCCCCCCGGTACGTCGGCACGGTGGCCGTGACCCGGTCGCCCTCGACCAGCCGGAGCTGAGCGAACCGCTCGCAGAGCTCGCCGGCCTTCGCGTGCCGGAACCACACCTTGTCGCCGATCCGCAGGTCGTCGGCCGGCGAGCCGAGCAGCGGGGTCTGGACCTCGCCCGGACCCTCCTGCGGGTCGTAGCGGAGCCCCTCCGGCAGATACGGCACGGGCAGCCGGTCCGGGCCCGCCACCCCGGACGCGGGATAGCCGCCGCCGAGCACGGTCACCACGCCCACACCGGGACGTCGGACGACGGGCTGCGCGAAGAGCGCGGCCGGCCGGCCGTCGAAGGAGGTGTAGTTGTCGAAGAGCCGCGGCACGAAGAGCCCCGAACCGGCGGCGATCTCCGTCACCGCGTCCTCGGCCGCCGTGTGCTGCACGCTCCCGGTGCCGCCGCCGTTCACGAACTCCAGGTCCGGGGCGACCGCCCGGACCGCACGGACGACGGCCGCCCGGCGCTCCGCCAGCTCCCGGCGGGCGGCGGACTGCATCAGCCGGATCGCCCGCGAGCGCAGCGGCCGGCCCGCGACCGCGTCGCCGACACCGGCGACATGCCCCTCGTACGCCATGATCCCGACCAGCCGGAACCCCGGACGCCGCACCACGGAGCGCGCCACCTCGGCCACGGCGGCGGGGGTGCGCAGCGGCGAGCGCCGGGCCCCGATCCGGACCCGCCCGCCGAGGAGGTGGAGCGCCGTGTCCAGCTCCAGGCAGACCCGGATCTCCTCCGCCCCGCCCGCGCGGGAGGCGTCGATCAGATCGAGCTGGGACACGTCGTCGACCATCACCGTCACGGCGGCGGCGAGCTTCGGGTCCTTGGCGAGCTCGGCGAAGCCGGCGCGGTCCGCCGACGGATAGGCGAGCAGCACGTCCTCGAAGCCGGCGCGCGCCAGCCACAGCGACTCGTCCAGAGTGAACGACATGATCCCGGCGAACCCGTCCCGCGCGAGCACCCGCTCCAGGAGCGCGCGGCAGCGCACGGACTTGCTCGCGACGCGGATCGGCTTGCCTGCGGCCCTGCGGACGAGGTCCGCCGCATTGTCGTCGAAGGCCTCCAGGTCGACGATCGCCACGGGCGCGTCGAGGTGAGCGGTGGCGCGGTCGTAACGGGCCCGGTCGGCGGCGCGGGGAGTCATGGCCCGAGCTTGCCAGACAGGTATACGGGTGGGTAGCCCCCGGCCTCGGTCCGCCCGGGTTCCTCCACGACGGGGAACAGCCCGTAGAGTGACGGGCATTGTCGACACGAGCGGGGGACGGGGATGACCGCGGAACACCCACACCCCACGTCCCGCATCACCGACGCGCTCCTCCCGCAGCCGCTCCAAGCGGCACCCCCGACCGCCCAGGCCCCCGCGCCGCGCGCCAAGGCACCGGCTCCCGAGGGCACCCCCGGACCCCGCCCGATGCCTCCCGCGCCGGAGGGCCTCGACCACCCGGCATCCGCGAACCCCCAGGCCCCCCTGCCGCGCACGGCGCCCCCCACGGCCGCGGAAACCTTCGACCGCCGCACGGCACCACCGCGCCCGACGGCCCCGCCGGAGGCCCCCGCCGGCCCCGCGCCGCGGATCACCCCGGCGACTCCGGTCGCGTCGCCGACGGCCCCGGCTCCCGCGAGCCCCGCCCCGGTGACCGCCCCGGCCGCTCCCGTCACGTCGCCGACGCCCCCGGCTCCCGCGCCGAGCCCCGCCCCGGGGGCCATCCCGGCCCCTCCGGTCGCGTCGCCGGCCGCCCCGGCCCCTTCCGTCGCGCTCCCTGCCCCGGGAACCACCCCGGCCACTGCGACCGCGCCGCAGACCGCCCCCGGCGCCCCCGAGCGCCCCAGGACGGCACCCCCGGCGGTTCCCCGGTCGGCCCCGCCGCGCCCCGCGTCCGTCTCCGCGTCCGCGGGAGCGCCCTCGGCGGCGCCCGCAGCGCCCCGAGCGGCCGAGACCACCCGTGCCCAGCAGCAGCCGACGCGGGCCGCGTCCGCGCGCCCGGCGGGGGTCTCCGCGCCCCTCCCGCAGGAGGCCCCGCCGCTGTCGTCCCGTCAGGCGTCCGCGCCCGGCCGCGCCGGGGGCGCCCCGTCCGGGGCCGGCGAGCTGCCGGAGGTGGAGACCACCACCCGGCTCCGGGCGATCCGCGACACCTCCGGCGCGGCCCGGACGACGCGCCCCGCCACCCCGCCCCCGTACGGATACGGCCTCGCCGGCACCCTGCCGCCCGAGTCGCCCGCCGAGACCACCACCCGCCTGCGCCCCGTACGCCCGCGCCGCACCGGGCGCGTGCTCGCGGTCACGGCCTGCGTCGTCCTCGGCGGCGGGCTCATCGGCGGGGCCCTCGCCGGTATATGGCTGGCCTCGGCCGAACCCGCGAGGCCCGCCGAACCCGCCGGGTACACCGAGGCGAAGGACCTCTGGCACAACGCCCCCGTCGACACCCTCTTCCCCCGCACGCTCCCCGGCCCCGGCGCGGGCCCCGGCGCCGCCGCCCGGACCTGGACGCGGATCGTGGTCGCCCCGGACACCGCCTGCTCGCCCGCCGTCCTCCCCAAGGGCCTGCTCGCCACCCTCAAGCCGCTCGGCTGCGAGCGCGTCCTGCGCGCCACGTACACCGACGCCACCGCCAGCAGCGTGATCACCGTCGGCCTCGTCTTCACCCGCGCCGAGGCCGAGACGCAGCGCACCCTCGGTCAGGGCGGCGGCCTCACCGCCCGCCTGGGCGAGGACGTCCCCCCGGCGCTCTCCGGCCCCTCCACCGTCGCGGCCGCGTTCGGCGCCCGCCAGCGCGCGAGCTGGTGGCTGAGCGCCCCCGCCGACCTCCCCGTCGTCGTCACCGCGGTCTCCGGCTTCGCCGACGGCCGCGCCGTCGACCGCCCGCAGCCCGCGGACCGGGCGATGGCCCGGGGCCGTACCGACGCCACCGCCCAGTCCGGCCTCGGTCACGAGGCCAAGGGCATCACCGGACGCTTCGAAGCACTGCTGCGCAAGGCCGTGGCCGCGACCGTCAAGGAGAGGGAGAACGCCCGGTGACCCGCCCGACCCCGACCCCGACCGGGCCGACTCCCTCCATGCCGAGCCCCTCCGTCACCGCCCGCGCGGCCGGCGTCACACGCGCGGCCGGTCCCGCCCGCGCGGCCGCCGTCGTGCTCCTCGCCGCCTCCTTCTCCGTGCTGCCCGCGACCACCGCCCCCGCCCACGCCGACACCATCCGGGCCCGCCAGTGGGGCCTGGAGGCCATGCACACCACGGAGGCCTGGCGCACCACCAAGGGCGAGGGGATCAAGGTCGCCGTCCTCGACACGGGCGTCGACGCCGACCACCCGGACCTCGCCGGCTCCGTCCTCCCCGGCCACGACCTCATCGGCTTCGGGGCCTCCGAGGGCGACCGCGCCTGGGCCCGCCACGGCACCGCCATGGCCGGCATCATCGCCGGGCACGGCCACGGCCCCGGCGACGAGAGCGGCGTCCTCGGCGTCGCCCCCGGCGTCGAGATCCTGCCCGTCCGGGTCATCCTGGAAAGCAGCGACAAGGCCCGCGACAAGGCCCGCAAGACCCGCGGCACCGCCCTCGCCGAAGGCATCCGCTGGGCCGCCGACCACGGCGCCGACGTCATCAACCTCTCCCTCGGGGACGACTCCAAGTCCGCCCACCCCGACGCGGGCGAGGACGCCGCCGTCCAGTACGCGCTCGCCAAGGGCGTCTCCGTCGTCGCCTCCGCCGGCAACGGCGGCGAGAAGGGCGACCACATCTCGTACCCCGCCGCCTACCCCGGCGTCATCGCCGTCACCGCCGTCGACCGCTACGGCACCCGCGCCTCGTTCTCCACCCGCCGCTGGTACGCCACGGTCAGCGCCCCCGGCGTCGACATCGTCATCGCCGACCCCGACCGCCGCTACTACGAGGGCTGGGGCACCAGCGCCGCCGCCGCGTTCGTCTCCGGCGCCGTGGCCCTGGTCCGGTCCGCCCACCCCGACCTCACCCCGGCCCAGGTCAAGCAGCTCCTGATCGACACCGCCCGCAACCGCCCGAAGGGCGGCCGGAGCGACTCCAGGGGGTACGGGACGGTCGACCCGGCCGCCGCCATCGAGGCCGGGGCCGCGCTCAAGGGCGGCGACCCCAAGAACGCCACCACCGGCTACCGGAAGCAGTACTTCGGTCCCGGACCGACGGCCGCCGTCGAGGAGAGCCGCCCCCTCGGCCTGCTGGCGCCCGTCGCCGGCGGACTCGGCGCCCTGCTGCTTCTGACCGCGTTCGCCATCGGCCGCACGAAGCGCCCCCGCTGACCGGCCGGGCACCGACGACCGGCGGACGGCCCCGCCCGCCGACGGACGGCCCCCGCCCGCCGGTGAACCACTCCCGCCCCGCCCTCCGGCAGTCCCCGCCCCACCCCGGCGATCCCCGCCCGCCACCCGGCGGACAGCGCACGGCCCTTCGCCGGTTAGGCTCGGTGCGTGGCGCTCAAGAACATCCCGGACCCCGGTTTCTCCGACGACGACGGCACCGCCGACCCGCGGCTCGCCGCGGCCCTCGCGGCCTGGGCGGAGGACAGGACCGCGCACGGCCCGGTCCTCGAAGCGCTCAAGGGCGCCCGGCTCCTCGTCCCCGTCGTCGCCGTCCTCGGCGAGGTCGAGACCGACGAGAACGGCCTGCGCCGCGAGAAGACCAGCGACATGGCGGTCCCCACCCTCACCGCCGGCGACCGCCGGGCCCTGCCCGCCTTCACCTCGATCGCCTCGCTCGCCCTCTGGGACCCGGAGGCCCGGCCCGTGGCCGTCCCGCTCCACCAGGCGCTCCAGGCCGCGGCGCACGAGAAGGCCGACACCGTCGTCCTGGACCTCGCGGGCCCCGTCCCGTACCAGCTGAGCGGTCCCGCGCTGCTCGCCCTCGCCGAGGGCCGCGCCAGCGCCGACCCGCTCGACGACCCCGCCGTGCGCGAGGCCGTCCGGGCCGCCGTCGCCGCCGAGCCCGCCGTCCTCCGCGCCCACCTGGGCCCCGGCAGCGCGGACGGCACCCTCGCCCTGGTCCTCGCCGGGGACGCCGCCCCGGCGGAGGCCGCCCAGCGCGTGGCCCGCGCCCTGGCCGCCGACGAAACACTGAGGGCCCGCCTGGTGCGGGGCCTCGACCTGGCACTCCTGCCGGCCTCGGCCACGCCTCCGGGCGAGCCCTTCTACGTGAAGAGGTAAGTCGTACGGGCGGATCAGCCGTACACGGGACCCGTGTACTTCTCGCCCGGCCCCTGACCCGGCTCGTCCGGGATCAGGGAGGCCTCGCGGAAGGCGAGCTGGAGGGACTTCAGGCCGTCCCGCAGGGGAGCGGCGTGGAAGGAGGAGACCTCCGTCGCGCCGGCGTCCAGCAGGCCCGCGAGCGCGTGCACCAGCTTGCGGGCCTCGTCGAGGTCCTTGTACTTGTCGCCTTCCTCGGTGAGCCCGAGCTTCACCGCGGCGGCGCTCATCAGGTTGACGGCGACCGTCACGATCACCTCGACGGCCGGGACCTCCGCGATGTCGCGGGTCATGGCGTCGAAGTCGGGGTTTTCGGGGGAGTCCGCGGACTCGTTCTGGGGGGTCTCGCTCATGACTCATACGATAGGCCGGTCCTCGGTTAGCGGAGACCGCCGGGTCCTGCTAACCTTGTGTAACGACCGGCCGGACACGTGTGTGCCCGGCCCACAAGTGGAGGCTCCGTACTCCCACCTGACCACCCTCACGGGCGGCGGGTCACCGGTCAGGCGGTCCCCATCGTTCCGTACGGACGATGGAACCGCCCGAGTCTGCGCCCCGCGGTTCACCGCGGCGGTGCTCCGGTATTTCCTTGGAGCCCCGCCTGTGTCCCGTCCGGGGCGTTTTTCATGTGCCGGCTCGGTTGGTCTCAATGAACAGACGTTGCGCGTCCGTCCGCCAGGCGGTCGCGTGGTGCTACCTAGGAGGATCCATCAGCGCCGAGCCCCGCATCAACGACAGGATTCGCGTTCCCGAGGTGCGACTTGTCGGACCCAGCGGCGAGCAGGTCGGGATTGTTCCGCTTGCCAAGGCCCTGGAGCTCGCACAGGAGTACGACCTCGACCTGGTCGAGGTCGCGGCGAACGCCCGTCCGCCCGTGTGCAAGCTCATGGACTACGGGAAGTTCAAGTACGAGTCGGCCATGAAGGCCCGTGAGGCGCGCAAGAACCAGGCGCACACGGTCATCAAGGAGATGAAGCTCCGGCCGAAGATCGACCCGCACGACTACGACACCAAGAAGGGTCACGTCGTCCGGTTCCTCAAGCAGGGCGACAAGGTCAAGATCACGATCATGTTCCGTGGTCGTGAGCAGTCCCGCCCCGAGCTTGGTTTCCGGCTGCTTCAGCGGCTGGCGTCGGACGTCGAGGAGCTTGGCTTCATCGAGTCCAACCCGAAGCAGGACGGCCGGAACATGATCATGGTTCTCGGCCCGCACAAGAAGAAGACCGAGGCCATGGCCGAGGCGCGTGAGGCCCAGGCCGCGCGCAAGGCCGAGCGTCAGGGTGCCGCCGCCGACGAGGCGTCCGACGCTCCGGCCGAGGCCGCTCCGGTCGCCGAGGCTCCCGCCGAGGCTCCGGTCGAGAACCCCGAGGCGTGACCCCACGGGCTGCCACCCAGGCAGCCCAGGGCCCCGCCCGGAACCACCACACGAAGAATTGACGCTCCCGGCAGTCCGGTGTCCGCACCGGGGGAGCGCCACTGACGAGGAGATACGGCGCGATGCCGAAGAACAAGACGCACTCCGGTGCCAAGAAGCGCTTCAAGGTCACCGGCTCCGGCAAGATCATGCGCGAGCGCGCCGGCAAGCGCCACCTGCTCGAGCACAAGTCGTCCAAGCTGACGCGTCGCCTCACCGGCAACGCCGAGATGGCCCCGGGTGACGCCGCCAAGATCAAGAAGATGCTGGGCATCTGATCTGATCTCCCGCCCTCGGCGACGGGGGCATCCGGCTCAGACCGGGATCCATTCGTTTTTTCGGGTCGTGTGAGTACCCACCGCGACCCCGCTACAAGGAGTTAACAAGTGGCACGCGTCAAGCGGGCAGTCAACGCCCACAAGAAGCGCCGGGCGATCCTCGAGGCGGCCTCCGGCTACCGCGGTCAGCGTTCGCGCCTGTACCGCAAGGCCAAGGAGCAGGTCACCCACTCGCTGGTCTACAACTACAACGACCGCAAGAAGCGCAAGGGCGACTTCCGTCAGCTGTGGATCCAGCGCATCAACGCGGCTGCCCGTCTGAACGGCATGACGTACAACCGCCTCATCCAGGGTCTGAAGGCCGCCAACATCGAGGTGGACCGCAAGATCCTCGCCGAGCTGGCCGTCAACGACGCCAACGCGTTCGCCGCGCTGGTCGAGGTCGCGCAGAAGGCTCTGCCGGCCGACGTCAACGCCCCGAAGGCCGCCGCCTGATCTTCCAGGCCGCAGTACCTCTGCCCGGACCCGCAGGCGCTCGCGCCTGCGGGTCCGGGTGCGTCGGCCCCCGAAGTCGCCGTCCCCCTCGATAGAGAGAACCGCCGCACCTCATGGTCACCCCCGAGCTGATCTCCCCGCGTTCCCCGCGCGTCGTCGCCGCCCGACGGCTCGCCAAGCGCAACTTCCGGGGCAAGGACCGCCTCTTCATCGCCGAGGGCCCGCAGGCCGTCCGGGAGGCCGTCGAGCACCGCGGGGCGAGCGGCGAACCCACTCTCGTCGAGCTCTTCACCACCGTCGAGGCCGCCGAGCGGTACGCCCCGATCATCGAGGCCGCCCTCGCCTCCGGCGCCCGCGTCCACCACGCCTCCGACGCGGTCCTCGCCGAGGTCTCCCAGACCGTCACCCCGCAGGGCATCGTCGGCGTCTGCCGCTTCCTCGACTCGCCCTTCGAGGAGATCGTCGCCGCCCGCCCCAAGCTGGTCGCCGTCCTCGCGCACGTACGCGACCCCGGGAACGCCGGCACCGTGCTGCGCTGCGCCGACGCCGCGGGAGCCGACGCCGTCGTCCTCACCGACGCCTCCGTCGACCTCTACAACCCGAAGTCCGTCCGCGCCTCCGTCGGCTCCCTCTTCCACCTGCCGGTCGCCGTCGGCGTCCCCGTCGAGCAGGCCGTCGCCGGCCTCAAGGCCGCGGGCGTACGGATCCTCGCCGCCGACGGAGCGGGCCAGGACGACCTCGACGACGAGCTGGACGCCGGCACCATGGGCGGGCCCACCGCCTGGATCTTCGGCAACGAGGCCTGGGGCCTGCCCGAGGAGACCAGGGCCCTCGCCGACGCCGTCGTCCGCGTTCCCATCCACGGCAAGGCCGAGAGCCTCAACCTCGCCACCGCGGCCGCCGTGTGCCTGTACGCCTCCGCACGCGCCCAGCGCCCCCGAACCTCCGCCTGAAGGGTCCATTCCGGCGCCTGTGCCCAGTAGAGTGACGCACTCGGGGGCCCACTGCGCTACACGGAGGGGTGGGATACGGGGATGACGGTCGGCACGGACAGTCCCGCACAGGCACGGAGCGCCGCGCCGCACGCCCCGGAGCAGCCCGGAGCCGCCCCGGCAGCCGCGGACACGGAGGGACCGGACACCACGGCCTCCACCGCCGGCCCGGACGCCACGGCCCCCACCGCGGACGCCGGGCCCGTCACCTTCGCCGGGGTCCACCCCGACGACCTGCCCGACGGACTCGTCATCGCCGACGAGACCGGCAGGGTCGTCTGCTTCAACGCCGCCGCCGGCCGCATCACCGCCGTACCCGCCGACCGGGCCCTCGGCCTCCCCCTCGACCAGGCCCTCCCGCTGGAGGACCTCAAGGGGCGCCGCTGGTGGGCCCTCACCGACCCGTACGGCGGCCTCGCCACCCGCCGAGGCCAGCCCGAGCGCAACCTGCTCCTCCCCGGCGGCCGCGAGGTCCTCGTCTCCGCCCGGTACGTCCGCGAGCACCCCACCGGCCCGGTCCGCCGCGTCGTGGTCTCCCTGCGCGGCACCGACGCCCGCCGCCGCACCGAGCGCAGCCACGCCGAGCTCATCGCCACCGTCGCCCACGAGCTGCGCTCCCCGCTCACCTCCGTCAAGGGCTTCACCGCGACCCTCCTCGACAAGTGGGAGCGGTTCACCGACGAGCAGAAGCGGCTCATGCTGGAGACCGTCGACGCCGACGCGGGCCGCATCAAGCGCCTCATCGCCGAACTCCTCGACATCTCCCGGATCGACTCCGGCCGCCTTGAGGTGCGCCGCCAGCCCGTCGACCTCGCCGCCGCCATCGGCCGCCACATCCAGGTCCACACCACCGGCGGCCAGTCCCCGGACCGGTTCTTCGTACGGATCAGGCCCGGCCTGCCCGCCCTGTGGGCCGATCCCGACAAGATCGACCAGATCCTCGGCAACCTCCTGGAAAACGCGGTGCGCCACGGCGACGGAACCGTCACCATCGAGGTGGCACCCGGAACGGCGGGCGACGACGGAGAAGAGGGGACGGAGGTCACCGTGAGCGACGAGGGCCCCGGCATCCCCGAAGCGTCGATGAGCCGTGTCTTCACCCGCTTCTGGCGGGGCAGCAAACGCGGCGGCACCGGCCTCGGCCTCTACATCGTCAAGGGCATCGTCGAGGCCCACGGCGGCACCATCACCGTCGGACGGGGCCCCCGTGGCGGGGCCGAGTTCCGATTTACCCTGCCCGTCGGCACCCCGGCCCATCTCATCTGACGAGATCTGACGCGATTCAGACGAGTTCCAGAAGAGATCTGAGGCCGCCCGGCCTGCCCACGGGCTCATCACCGTCCGAGCGCCCCGTTAGACTCGACCTTTGGCACGTTTGCGCCCTTGTCGTCGAGCGGGGCAGCGCCCAGCCAGCCAAACGGAAGCACGGGAAGAGATGTCGGCACCGAATAAGTCGTACGACCCGGTCGAGGTCGAGGCCTTGAAACCGGAAGAGATCGAGCGCATGCGGGACGAGGCGCTCGCCGCCTTCGCGGCCGCCGGCGACCTCGACGCGCTCGCGCACGCGAAGACCGCGCACACCGGCGGCACCTCGCCGCTTGCGCTCGCCAACCGCGAGATCGGCGCCCTGCCGCCGCAGGCCAAGGCCGCCGCCGGAAAGATCGTGGGCCAGGCCCGCGGCATCGTCTCCAAGGCGCTCGCCGCCCGGCAGACCGAGCTGGAGGCCGAGCGGGACGCCCGCGTCCTCGTCGAGGAGGCCGTCGACGTCACCCTGCCGTACGACCGTGTCCCGGCAGGCGCCCGGCACCCGCTGACCACGCTCATGGAGCGTGTCGCGGACGTCTTCGTCTCCATGGGGTACGAGGTCGCCGAGGGCCCCGAGGTCGAGGCGGAGTGGTTCAACTTCGACGCCCTCAACTTCGTCCCGGACCACCCGGCGCGCCAGATGCAGGACACGTTCTTCGTCCAGGGGCCGGAAGGCACCACGGGCGACGAGTCCGGCGTCGTCCTGCGCACCCACACCTCGCCGGTCCAGGCCCGCACCCTCATCGACCGGGAGCCCCCGGTCTACGTGGTGTGCCCCGGCCGCGTCTACCGCACCGACGAGCTCGACGCCACGCACACCCCGGTCTTCCACCAGATCGAGCTGCTCGCCGTCGACGAGGGCCTCACCATGGCCGACCTCAAGGGCACCCTGGACCACATGGTCCAGGCGCTCTTCGGCCCGGACATGAAGACCCGGCTCCGCCCGAACTTCTTCCCCTTCACCGAGCCGTCCGCAGAGATGGACATGCTCTGCTACGTCTGCCGCGGCGAGTCCGTCGGCAACCCGGACCGTCCCTGCCGCACCTGCGGCAGCGAGGGCTGGATCGAGCTCGGCGGCTGCGGCATGGTCAACCCGAAGGTGCTCGTCGCCTGCGGTGTGGACCCCGAGAAGTACAGCGGATTCGCCTTCGGGTTCGGCATCGAGCGGATGCTGATGTTCCGCCACAACGTCGACGACATGCGAGACATGGTCGAGGGTGACGTCCGGTTCACCCGGCCGTTCGGGATGGAGATCTGATGCGGGTCCCGCTTTCTTGGCTGCGGGAGTACGTCGACCTTCCGGCGACGGAGACCGGCCGCGACGTCCAGGCCAAACTCATTTCGGCAGGCCTCGAGGTCGAGACCGTCGAGCAGCTCGGCACCGGCCTGACCGGTCCCCTGGTGGTCGGCAAGGTCCTCACCATCGAGGAGCTGACGGAGTTCAAGAAGCCCATCCGCTTCTGCACCGTCGACGTCGGCCAGGCCAACGGCACCGGCGAGCCCCAGGAGATCATCTGCGGCGCCCGGAACTTCGCCGTCGGCGACAAGGTCGTCGTGGCCCTGCCCGGCGCCGTCCTCCCCGGTGACTTCCGGATCGCCGAGCGCAAGACGTACGGCCGGGTCTCCCGCGGCATGATCTGCTCCGGCGACGAGCTGGGCATGGGCGACGACGGCACGCACGGCATCATCGTGCTCCCGCCGGAGTACGAGATCGGCATCGACGCCACGGTCCTCCTGGAGCTGTACGACGAGGTCCTCGACATCGCCGTCACCCCGGACCGCGGCTACTGCCTCTCGCTGCGCGGTGTCGCCCGCGAGACCGCCACCGCGTACGGCCTGCCGCTGCGCGACCCGGCGCTCCTCGACGTGCCCGCGCCGAACGCGTACGGCTACCCGGTCCAGGTCTCCGACCCGATCGGCTGCGACCGCTTCACCGCGCGCACCGTCGTCGGCCTCGCGCCCGAGGCGCGCTCCCCGATCTGGCTGCAGCGCCGCCTGCAGAAGGCCGGCATGCGCCCGATCTCGCTGGCCGTCGACGTCACCAACTACGTGATGCTGGAGCTCGGCCAGCCGCTCCACGCCTACGACCGGAACCGGCTCGACGGCCCCATCGGGGTCCGCCGCGCCGAGGCCGGCGAGAAGATCACCACCCTCGACGGCACCGTGCGCGTCCTGGACGCGGCGGACCTCGTCATCACGGACAACCGCGGTCCGATCGGCATCGCCGGCGTCATGGGCGGGGCCAACACGGAGATCGCCGACCCGGTGACCGACCCGGAGACCGGTGTCGTCACCGGCACCTCCGAGGTCGTCATCGAGGCCGCGCACTTCGACGCGATCTCGATCGCGCGCACGGCCCGCCGGCACAAGCTGTCCTCCGAGGCGTCCAAGCGCTTCGAGCGCGGTGTCGACCCGCAGGCCGCCGCCGCGGCCGCGCAGCGCACCGTCGACCTCCTCGTGCTGCTCGCGGGCGGCACGGCCGAGGCCGGCGTCACCGAGATCACCGCCCCGTCCGCGCCGCGCACGATCGCCCTGCCGGCGAACCACCCGGACAAGGTCGCGGGCGTCGACTACGGCCGCGAGACCGTCGTCCGCCGCCTCCAGGAGGTCGGCTGCGACGTCTACGGCCAGGACGAGCTCGTCGTCACCGTGCCCTCGTGGCGCCCCGACCTGAGCGAGCCGAACGACCTCGCCGAAGAGGTCATCCGGCTGGAGGGCTACGAGAACCTGCCCTCCACGCTGCCGAAGCCCCCGGCCGGCCGCGGGCTCACCGAGCGCCAGCGCACCCACCGCCGCGTGGGCCGCGCCCTGGCCGGCGCCGGCTACGTCGAGGCGCTGAACTACCCGTTCATCGGCGCGCAGGCCCTCGACAACCTCGGTCTCGACGCGGACGACGCCCGTCGCAGCCTCGTGACCCTGGTGAACCCGCTCTCGGACGAGGAGCCCGCGCTCCGTACGACGCTGCTGCCGGGCCTGCTCGGCGCGCTCCGCCGCAACGACAGCCGGGGCAGCCACGACCTGGCGCTCTTCGAGACCGGTCTCGTCTTCCGGCCCGAGGGACAGCCCGGCGTCGCCGTCCGGCTGCCCGTCGACCGCCGTCCCACCGACGAGGAGGTCGCCGAGGTCAACGCCGCGCTCCCCGCGCAGCCGCGCCGCGCCGCCGTCGTCCTCGCCGGTGCGCGCGAGCAGGCCGGCTGGTGGGGCAAGGGCCGGCCGTCCGACTGGGCGGACGCGATCGAGGCCGGCCGGACCGTGGCCGCCGAGTCGGGGGTCGAGCTGATCATCAGCGCCGACCAGCACGCCCCGTGGCACCCGGGCCGCTGCGCCGCGTTCCACGTCGAGGTGGACGGCGAGAAGGTCCTCGTCGGCCACGCCGGCGAGCTCCACCCGCGCGTGGTCAAGGCCTTCGGCCTCCCGGCCCGCAGCTGCGCGATGGAGATCGACCTGGACCTCCTGGAGAAGGCGAACGAGGGCCCGCTGAAGGCTCCCCGTATCTCCTCCTTCCCGGTCGCCACCCAGGACGTCGCCCTGGTCGTCGCCACCGAGGTCCCGGCCTCCGAGGTCGAGTCCGCGCTGCGCGAGGGCGCGGGTGAACTCCTTGAGTCCGTCCGCCTGTTCGACGTCTACACCGGCGACCAGCTGGACGAGGGCACCAAGTCCCTGGCGTACGCGCTGAAGTTCCGCGCCACGGACCGTACCCTCACGGTCGACGAGGCCACCGCGGCCCGCGATGCGGCCGTGGCCCTGGCCACCGAGCGCACGGGCGCCGTCCTGCGCGGCGCCTGAGCGCCGTAGCGCACGCGAGAGGAGGGCCGCCCCGGGGATTCCCGGGGCGGCCCTCCGCCGTTCTCCTAGGCCCTGTCGTCAAACTGCTCTGCCAGTTGCCGTCCTCGGACGATGGCCGCCGTGATCTCCTCCGACCGCTGGGCCGGGACCGCCTGCATGAGTTCGTCCAGCTTGGCCTTCAGCTCGGTCAGTGCGGCCGACTCTCCGGGGCGGTACGTCTCCACGAGGCTTTTGCTCCGGTTCAGGACGTCGTCGATGTTCCTCACCCAGACGGGGTTCGGCAGGGGCGGGGGTATGGGGCCGGCGCCCAGGACGAGCGCGCTGAGAAGAGCGGCCACGAGGGCGGCGATGACACGGAGTGAGCGGAACACGAGGCTGCCCTCCTCAGGGTTCCCCACGCGCACGCCCGGTTCGGACTAGGGCGTGTGTCGAAAGTAGCGCCGTCTGCCCGAAGGGCAGGACTGGCGGTGTCCGGTGCGTGCGATCGCAAGGCGGAGGGTCGCCCCGATACCGTATGTATCGGGGTGATCCCGACAACGCGGCGAGCGTGCGTGCCGGGAGCCGCCAGGCAGGCGGGACTTTCGACACACGCCCTAGGGGACGGGCGCACCGATCACGAGGTGTCCGGAGCGGGCGTCGCACGCCCGGAGGATTCCGCCGCACGTGAGGTCGTCCGTCGTGCTGGACGTCCAACGCTGTTCTCCCAGAACGCGATCGGGAGTGCTCGTCCGGCTCCAGCCGAAACTGAACACGATGCGGTACGTGCCCTCGCTCGTGGGCGGCTGGATCCAGACCATGGACAGGGGGATCTCGTTCTCGCCGGGAAGGATCTGACGCTCGTACAGCTGGTGGGCCACATTGACCCATTGCGAGCCGTTCCACCGCTGGAGGTCGTAGGCGGCCACGATGTTCTGCGCGTCCGCGGCCGGGACGGCGGCGGAGCGGAACACCCGAGGCCCGTCGGACTGGAACGTGAGCCGCTGGTCCTGCGTGGTGGTGCCGACGTCGGCCACCTGGACCTGAGGAAGTACCACCTGACCAGGCTGCCCGGTCGTCGCGTCGGGCGCATAGGCCGAGGCCGGAGCCGCGGTGGCCAGCGATCCGCACACGAACGCGGCGGTCAGGGCGACCGACGTGGCCAGGGCACGGGAGGAGGTGCGGAGCTTCATCGTGAGTGGCCTCACATGTGACGGTCACGGGGCCTCATCAAGACTTCTTCCTCCAGATTATGCCCACGCACCCCATCGCGCTCGCGCAGCCGACCGGCGGCCCTCGGGGCGTACGCCGGACCGGTGTTCGCCCGCGTGTGCGCGTGGCGGAGGACTGGCGAAGGGCGGCGCGCCGGGGGTGCTCACTCCTTCGGGTGAGATCGCCGGTGGGTGTTCCCCCGTACTGCGTACGGTCGGCAGAATCGACGCGGCCGCAGGGGCGGACCTGTGGGCCGCAGGGCCTTCGGGCGCTGTCGGTGGCTCGGGAAGGGCCGTGCATGATCCGTTCCAGGTCGTTGGTCTCCGCTGGCTCCCGGCTCCGCCGGCTGGCCCCGCTCGCTCTTCCCACCGCCTGGGGCGCGGTGGCCGTGCTGTGGAAGTTCGGGTGTCCGCTGGCCCGGCAGCCGGGGCTGCCCATGCGGATCGCCACCAGCGTCGTCTTCCTCACCGTCGGTACCGGGCTCGTCCTCGGCGTCCGGCGGGGGCTCGCCCGCGAGCTGGCCCGGGTGCGGGCCGTCGCCGACGCCACGCAGCAGGTGCTGTTGCGCCCGCCGCCCGCACGGCTCGACGGACTGGCGCTCGCCGCCGGGCAGTTGTCGGCCTCCCGGGGCGCGTCCGTCGGCGGGGACCTGTACGAGGCGGTGGCCACCCCGTACGGCGTGCGGATCGTCGTCGGCGACGTGCGGGGGCACGGGCTCGCCGCGCTCGGGGCCGTGGTGGCCGTGCTGGGGAGCTTCCGCGAGGCCGCCCACGACGAGCCCGAACTGGGCGGAGTGCTGCGGCGGTTGGAGCGGGCCCTCGAACGGCACCTGCGGGAGCGGGCGCGTGACGAGCACCCGGCGCGGGGCGGGGTGGAGCCGGAACATCCGGCGGCCGAGGAGTTCGTGACGCTGCTGCTCCTGGAGGTCGCGGCCGACGGGCGGCTGTCCGTGCTCAACTGCGGCCACCCCGGCCCGTACCGCCTCGGACGGCGGGTGGAGCGGCTGCCGCTCGGTGAGCCGCTTCCGCCGCTCGGGGTCCTCCCGCTGCCCGCCGTGCTCGTGCCGTACGCCGGCTCCCGGCTGCTTCCGGGCGAGACGCTGGTCCTGTACACCGACGGTGCGGAGGAGGCCCGCGACCAGCGCGGCCGGTTCTTCGCCCTCGGCGACACCCTGACCCGGCTGGCCGGACAGGCGCCCGCGGAGCTCGTCCGCCGGGTCCACGCGGCCCTCCTCGACCACACGGGCGGCCGGCTCGCGGACGACATCGCGCTCCTCGTCGTACGCAACGACCGTGTCCGGGTGCCGGCGCAGCCCGCCGAACCCGGGCTGCGCCGCCCCCGGCCCGCCCCCTCCTCCCACTGTTGAGCGGAGGGGCCGGAACCGGCGTCGCCCGCCCCGCCACGGAGTGTCGGGCAGATCAGCGGGGCGGACGACGCGGACCGGGCGGCCGCACTGTACGAGGGGGAGCCGGCGGCCCGGTCTTCGCCTTGCGGCGAGAAGCACAGTCAAGCGCCGCGGGAACGGGGCGGGCAGAGCGCGCGGACCGGAAGAACGGGTACTTCGTTCACACCCCGTGCGAAATCCCCCCGTTCGGTTTCGGCCACGGGCCGGCTCCGACACCCCTAGGCTGAGTCCACCGAGCGACCGGAGGGGGCATGCAGCCCAACACCCTGCTCGACGCCCTGCTCGACGAGGCGGGCGTCTCGCATGCCGGGCTCGCCGCCCGCGTGAACCGGGCCGGCCGGGCCAGGGGGATCCCCCTGCGCTACGAACACACCGCCGTGGCCCGGTGGTTGAAGGGCCAGCGCCCGCGTGGCCAGGTGCCCGACCTGATCTGCGAGGTGCTCGCCGCCCGGCTGCACCGCCAGGTGACCCTGGACGACATCGGCCTCGGCGTCCCGGGCGGAGCCCCGCCCGCCTTCGGCACGCCGCTCTCCGGCTTCGTCGAGCGCGCGGCCGCCCTGTGGCGCTCCGACGAGCAGCAGCGGCCGCACATAGTCGGCGCCCAGGCCGTGACCGGCACGCCCGCGGTGATGCCGGTGTGGGAGTGGGAGAACCCGCCGGAGGACGTGGACGTCTCCCGCGACGGGCGGGGGGCCGCGGTCTCCGCGGCGGACATCGCCGTACTGAGCGCCGCCCGGTCCCACTACGAGCAGATGTACCGCAAGGCGGGGGGCATCGCGACGCGCGCCCGGATCGTCGGCTTCCTCACCAACGAGACCGCGCCGCTGCTCCGGGGCGCGTACAGCGACGCGCTCGGCCGACGGCTGCACCGGGCCACCGGCGGCCTGGTCGCGGTGGCCGGAATCTGCGCGTACGACGCGGACGCGCACGGGCTCGCCCAGCGCTACTTCCATCAGGCGCTGCGGCTCGCGAAGGCCAGCGGGGACCGCGGGCTCGGCGCCTACGTCATCGCGCTCCTGGTCAACCAGTCGCTGTTCATGGGGGAGTACCGGCAGGCCGTCGCCTTCGCGGAGGCCGCGCTGCGGGCCGCCGGACGGCAGATCACCCCGGCGCTGGCCGCCGATCTGACGGCGATGCAGGCGAAGGCGTACGCGCATCTCGGCGACGGGGCCGCCGCGCTGGCCTGCATCCGGCGGGCGGAGGCGGAGGCGGAGAGGATCACCCCCGGGGCGGAACCGGCCGAGACGGGGTACGTCCAGCCGGGGCTCGTCAACGTGCAGGTCGCGGAGGCCCTGCTCAGTCTGGGCGATCTCCCGGCCGCCCACGAGCACGCCTCGGCGGCGGTCCGGACGCCCTCGCACGACCGGGGGCGGGTGCACCGGCTGGCCATGCTGTGCCAGATCGAGCTGCGGCGGGGCGAGGTCGACGGGGCCGCGCGCACGGCGGTCGAGATGACCGAGCGGGCCCGGGGCATGGAGTCACGACGGCTGCGGGACCGTCTGCGGCAGGTGCGGGAGCATCTGCTCGCGAGCGGCGGCGGCGACGCCCGGGAAGCGGCGGCTCTCATCGACGGGGCTCTGCGCGTTCCCCTGTAGCCCGCCAACTGCTGCGATATTGCCACCAAACAAGCACCGATCAGTCGGAAGGTGGCAAGAACGTGCAGTGGACGAAACTGAGCGAACGCTCTGTGTATGAGAATCGCTGGTTCCAAGTGAACCTCGCGGACGTCGAACTTCCGGACGGCCGCCACCTCGACCACTATCTGATCCGGCTCCGCCCGGTCGCCGTCGCGACCGCCGTCAACGAGGCCGACGAAGTCCTGATGCTCTGGCGCCACCGCTTCATCACCGACAGCTGGGGCTGGGAACTGGCCGCCGGTGTCGTCGAGGACGGGGAGGACGTCGAGACCGCCGCCGCCCGCGAGATGGAGGAGGAGACCGGCTGGCGGCCGGGGCCGCTGCGCCATCTCCTCACCGTCGAGCCGTCGAACGGCCTCACCGACGCCCGTCACCACCTCTACTGGGCGGAGCGGGCCACGTACACCGGCCCGCCCGAGGACGCCTTCGAGTCCTCACGGCGGGCCTGGATCCCGCTGAAACAGGTCCCCGACATGATCGCCCGGGGCGAGATCCCGGCGGCCAACATGGCGGCCGGGCTGCTGATGCTCCACCATCTGCGCCTCGGCTGAGCGGGCGCCGGACATGCCGGACGGCCCGTACCTGTGCGTGTGTACGGGCCGTCCGGTGTTCGGGGTAGGCGGAGGTCAGGCGTACGGGTAGAAGCCCGAACCCGTCTTCCGGCCGAGCCGGCCCGCGTCCACCATGCGCTGGAGCAGCGGGGGAGCGGCGTACAGCGGCTCCTTGAACTCGGCGTACATCGAGTCGGCGATCGAGGCGATCGTGTCGAGACCGATGAGGTCGGAGAGCTTCAGCGGGCCCATCGGGTGGGCGCAGCCGAACTCCATGCCGTTGTCGATGTCCTCGCGGCTCGCGATGCCCGACTCGAACATCCGGATCGCGGAGAGCAGGTACGGCACGAGCAGGGCGTTCACGACGAAGCCGGAGCGGTCCTGCGCCCGGATCGCGTGCTTGCCGAGCGCCTTCTCGGCGAAGGCCTGCGCACGGCTGATCGTGCCCTCGGAGGTGGTGAGGGCCGGGATCAGCTCGACGAGCTTCTGCACCGGGGCCGGGTTGAAGAAGTGGATGCCGATGACCTGGTCGGGGCGGGAGGTCGCCACGGCCAGCTTGACGAGCGGGATGGAGGAGGTGTTCGAGGCGAGGATGGCGTCGGGCCGGGTCATCACCTGGTCGAGCACCTGGAAGATCTCGGTCTTGACCTGCTCGTTCTCGACGACCGCCTCGATGACGAGGTCGCGGTCGGCGAACTCGCCCAGGTCGGTGGTGAAGCTGAGGCGCGCGAGCGTCGCGTCCCGCTCCTCCTCGCTGATCTTGCCGCGTTCGGCGGCCTTCGTCAGCGAGTTGTAGAGCCGCGTGCGGCCGAGCTCCAGCGCCTCGCCGGTGGTCTCGGCGACCTTCACCTCAAGGCCGCTGCGGGCACACACCTCTGCGATGCCCGCGCCCATCTGGCCGCAACCCACCACTCCGACGCGCTCAATGTCGGCCATGGAGTCCGTCACCTCGTGCCTTTCGCTCTTCTCTGGCGGCGGGCCCCGTGTGATTCCGGTGCGTCCGCCTCGACCCCCACGACGTTACCGCTCATTAACCGATGATCGATCGTCCGGGGCGGGCATGCTGTCCGGGTGGGTGTGACGTATCCGACAGCGGAGGGGTACAAGTGCGGCCTATCGGCAGAAGAGGGTTCGTGGCCGGCGCCGCCGGAGGGGCGGCGCTCGCGGTGACGGGAGCGACGGCCGGAGCGGCGGCGGGTGCCGAGACGGGTGCCGGGACGGGTCCGGCCTCGGATGCGGCGCCGGATGCCTTGTCGGGCCGGCCGCGCCGACGGCGTGAGTTCCGGGGTGTGTGGATGGCCACGGTCGCCAATCGCGACTGGCCCTCCCGGTCCGGCCTGACCGCCGAGGCGCAGCGCGCCGAACTCCTCGCCCACCTCGACACGGCCGTCGAGCGCCGCCTCAACGCGGTGGTCCTCCAGGTCCGGCCGACCGCCGACGCCCTGTGGCCCTCGCCGTACGAGCCGTGGGCGCAGTGCCTGACCGGTACGCAGGGCCGCGACCCGGGCTGGGACCCGCTGGGCACGGCCGTCGAGGAGGCCCACGCGCGCGGACTCGAACTGCACGCCTGGTTCAACCCGTACCGTGTGGCGAACCACACGGATCCCACCCGGCTCGTCGCCGGCCATCCGGCCCGGCTCCGTCCGGATTGGGTGCTGCCCTACGGCGGGAAGCTGTACTACGACCCCGGCCTTCCGGAGGTCCGCCGCTTCGTCCAGGACGCGATGCTGGACGCGGTGCGACGCTACGACATCGACGCCGTGCACTGGGACGACTACTTCTACCCGTACCCGGTGGCCGGGCAGGTCTTCGCCGACGACGAGGCGTACGCGCGGTACGGGGCGGACTTCCCCGACAAGGCGGCCTGGCGGCGGAACAACACCGATCTGCTGGTCTCCGAGATGGCGGTCCGGATCAAGGAGACCAGGAAGAACGTGGCCTTCGGGATCAGCCCCTTCGGCGTGTGGCGGAACATCGCCACCGACCCGGAGGGCTCGGACAGCCGTGCCGGAGTCCAGACGTACGACGACCTGTACGCCGACACGCGCAAGTGGATCAGGGAGGGCTGGGTCGACCACGTCGTGCCGCAGCTCTACTGGAACATCGGGCTGCCCGCCGCCGACTACGCGAAGCTGCTGCCCTGGTGGGACGCGGTGGTCCGGGGGACCGGTGTGGGCCTGTACGTCGGCGAGGCGCTCTACAAGGCGGGCGATCCCGCCCAGCCGGCGGCCTGGCAGGACCCGAGGGAGCTGTCACGCCATCTGGCGCTCGCCGCCACGTACGACTCGGTCGGCGGGCACTGCTTCTTCGCGGCGAAGGAGGTGGCCGAGGACCGGGCCGGGGCGATGGCCACCGTGGTGGCCGATCACTACCCGACCAGGGTCCGTCCGCCGAAGGGGAGGGCTCAGCCCCCCGTCTCGGAGTGAGGGCGTACGACGGTGTCGGGGCCAGGTGACATCAGGGCCTCGTGACCGTCGTCGTCGAATTTCACGCGGTACGGGGGAGTGCCGTTCTCCCCCAGCACCTGCAGAACCTCGGCCGTACGGTCGTGATGACCGACGGTGCGGCCGTGCACCAGCAGCTTGTCGCCCACGCTCGCCTGCATCGGGGTGACCTCCTCGCGAACGCGCTGTCCTGTTCGGGGCCTCTGACTGCCATTGTGACCCGCGCCACCCCCGTTCGTCGCGTCAGCTCTTCGCCCGCTGGGTGACCGCGATGCAGACGAGGACGCCCACGGCGGCGAGCGGGGCGGCCAGGGGCAGCGACTCGCCGAGCAGGAAGACCGACCAGAACAGGGTCAGGAGCGGCTGCGAGAGCTGGAGCTGGCTGGCCTTGGGGATGCCGATCTCCGCCATGCCCCGGTACCAGACGTACAGGCCGAAGAAGGTGGAACCGGCGGCGACCCAGATCAGGCCGAGGACACCGTGGGCGTTGAGGTGGACCGGCTCGATCGACAGCGTGACCGCCGAGGCGACCGCCATCAGCGGCAGGCAGAGGACCAGGGCCCAGCCGATGACCTGCCAGCCCGGCATGAGGGCCGCCAGTCGGCCGCCCTCCGTGTAGCCGGCGGCGCACACGAGCAGAGCGCCGAAGAGGTAGACGTCGCCCGTGGACACGGCGCCGCCGCTCTGTTGGAGCGTGAAGGCGAGGACGACGACGGCCCCGGAGACCGCGGCGAACCAGAAGGTGCGCGACGGGCGGCGCCCGGTCCTGATCGCGGCGAGCGTCGCGGTGGTGAGCGGCAGCAGACCCACGACGACGGCGGCGTGCGAGGTGGTGGAGGTCTGCAGGGCCAGCGTGGTCAGGAGCGGGAAGCCGATGACGACACCGCCGGCGACCACGGCCAGGCCGGCCCGGTGGCGGCGCTCCGGCAGCGGCACCCGGCCGGCGAGGAGGAAGGCGCCGGCGATGAGGGCGGCGAGCGTGGAGCGGACGGCCACCAGGGACCAGGGGCCGAAGCTCTCCAGGCCCCAGACGGTCGACGGGAACGTCAGGGAGAAGGAGACCACGCCGAGGAGGGCGAGCAGGGTGCCACGGGTCCGCGAGGCGGGAGCGGTGGCGCCGACGGCGGTGGTGGCCGTCGCGGTCGCGGTGGCGGCCGAAGTGCTCGCGACCGCTATCGTGCTGCTGTTGGTAGCGCTATTCTGTGGTCTCATGAGTGAGCGTAGCAGTGTCGCGGAACTGGTGGAATCCTTGAGGGCGGAGCTCGACCGCTACTCGCCAGGTGGAAAGCTGCCGTCGAGTCGCACGCTCGTCGAGCGCTACCGCGTCTCCCCGGTCACCGTCACCCGGGCCCTCGCCCAGCTCGCCGCCGAGGGCCTCGTCGTCACCCGCCCCGGCGCCGGCGCCTTCCGCGCCGAGCCGCGCGCCACCCCCGTCGCCGGGGACACCTCCTGGCAGGAGCTCGCGCTCAGCGCCGACATCGCCACCGAACTCGTCCCCCGGGCCGTCGACGCCTCAGGCGTCCTCGCCACCCTCGCCACGCCGCCGCCCGGAGTGATCGAGTTCAACGGCGGCTACCTCCACCACTCCCTCCAGCCCGAGCGGGCCCTCGCCGCGGCCCTGGCCCGCGCCGGACGCCGGCCCGGAGTCTGGGGGCGCCCGCCCACCGACGGCCTGCCCGAACTGCGCGAGTGGTTCGCCCGTGAGATCGGCGGCAGCGTCACCGCCGCCGAGGTGCTGGTCACCGCGGGCGGCCAGTCCGCCATCACCACCGCCCTGCGCGCCCTCGCCCCGCCCGGCGCCCCGGTCCTCGTCGAGTCGCCCACCTACCCGGGCATGCTCGCCGTGGCCCGCGCCGCCGGCCTCCGGCCCGTCCCCGTGCCGTGCGACGCCGACGGCGTCCGGCCCGACCTCCTCGAAGCCGCCTTCCGCGCCACCGGGGCCCGCGTCTTCGTCTGCCAGCCGCTCTTCCAGAACCCGACCGGTACCGCGCTCGCACCGGACCGGCGCCGCGAGGTCGTCCGTATCGCCCGCGCCGCCGGTGCCTTCGTCGTGGAGGACGACTTCGCCCGCCGGCTCGTCCACGAGGACGCCGGGCCGCTCCCCGCGACGCTCGCCGCCGACGACCCCGACGGCGTCGTCGTCCACGTCTGCTCGCTCACCAAGGCCACCTCGCCCAATCTGCGCGTCGGCGCCCTCGCCGCCCGGGGGCCCGTCCTGGAACGCCTGCGCGCCATCCAGGTCGTCGACAGCTTCTTCGTCCCCCGCCCCCTCCAGGAGGCCGCCCTCGAACTCGTCGGCTCCCCGGCCTGGCACCGCCACCTCCGGGCCGTCTCCCAGGAGCTGAGGAAACGCCGGGAGGCCATGACCGGGGCCATCGCCCTCCATCTCCCGGAGTTCGCCCTGCCCCGCGTCCCCTCCGGCGGCTACCAGCTCTGGCTCCGCCTCCCCGACACCCTGCCCGAGGCCGCGCTCCTCGCCACCGCACTGCGCACCGGCGTCGCCGTCGCCCCGGGCCGCCCCTACTTCTGCGCCGAACCCCCCGCCGGGCACATCCGGCTGAGTTTCGCGGGTGTGGCGGGACCCGTCGAGATCGCGGAAGGGGTACGCCGCCTGCGCTCGGCCGTCGACGAGCTCACCGCCTGACCGGCCGCCCCGGTCCGACCCCTTGACCTCGGAGGCCACCGGCCTCACGATCGCGGCCATGAGTCTTCGGGTCACGCTCGTCGCGGCGGCGCGCAGCTCCTCCCTGCTCGCCGAACGCTTCGACGACGACCGGCCGCTCGACGAGGCCGGCTGGTACGAGGTGCAGGTCGCCGCGCCCGCGCTCGTCCCGCTCGGCGCGGCCGAGCTGCGCTACTGCTCCCCGACCCCGCGCAGCCGTGCCACCGGCACGGCCCTCGGCTACGCGCCCCTGGCCCAGCCCGCGCTCCGCGAGTGCGACATGGGCCGCTGGCGCGGCCTCACCCTCGCCGAGGTCGCCGCCCTCGAACCGTCCGCCGTCGACGCCTGGCTCACCGACGCCCGCACCGCCCCGCACGGCGGGGAACCGCTCCTCTCCTTCATCACCCGGATAGGGAACTGGCTCGACACCCGCCCGGCCGAGGACTGCTCCATCGTCGCGGTCGCCGAGCCCTCGGTCGTCCGGGCCGCCCTCGTGTACGCGCTGAAGGCGCCGCCCTCCACGTACTGGAACGTCGACGTCCGCCCGCTCTCCACCGTCACCCTCACCGGCCGCCCCGGCCTCTGGCACCTCCAGCTCGACGCCGCCCTGCGCTGAACGAAGGCCCCCCTACGCGCCTGATGCGCATCCGGCGGGCATCCGGCGGGGAAGCAGGGCCGCGACCGGCTAGCCTGAGAGCACGATGAACCGTTTGAGCACGTCATGGGGCGCCTTCACGCTGACCCGCTTCCCCGAGGACCCGCGCGAGCAGCTGCGCGCCTGGGACGCGGCCGACGAATACCTCCTGGGCCACCTGGCCGAGAGCGGTACCGACCTCTCCGGCACCGTCGCCGTCCTCGGCGACCGCTGGGGAGCCCTCGCGACCGCCCTGCAGGCCGCAGGACCCGCCGAACTCGTCCAGATCACCGACTCGTACCTCGGCGGTCGGGCCACCCGCGCCAACCTCGCGCGCGCCGGTGCCGCCCCCGGGGCCGTCCGGCTGCTGACGACGCAGGACCCGCCGCCCGAGCGGATCGACGTGCTCCTCGTCCGCGTCCCCAAGAGCCTCGCGCTCCTGGAGGACCAGCTGCACCGGATCGCGCCCGCCGTGCACGAGGGCACCGTGATCGTCGGCACCGGCATGGTCAAGGAGATCCACACCTCCACCCTCAAGCTCTTCGAGCGGATCCTCGGCCCCACCCGCACCTCGCTCGCGGTGAAGAAGGCCCGACTGATCCACACCACGCCGGACCCGGCTCTCAAGCCCGGCCCGAACCCCTGGCCCTACCGGTACGAGCTCCCGGCCGACACCCCCGCGCCCGGCCTCCCCGGACTCACCGTCACCAACCACGCCGGTGTCTTCTGTGCCGACCGCCTCGACATCGGCACCCGCTTCCTCCTCGCGAACCTCCCCGGCGGCTTCGGCCGGGCCCGGGTCGCCGACCTCGGCTGCGGCAACGGCGTCGTCGGCCTCGCCATCGCCCTGGCCGAGCCCCAGGCGGAACTGGTCCTGGCCGACGAGTCGTACCAGGCGGTGGCCTCCGCCCGGGACAACTTCCGCGCCCACGTCGGCGACGACCGCCGAGTCGAGTTCCTCGTCGGCGACGGGCTCGGCGAGCTGCCCGCGGGCTCGGTCGACCTGGTCCTCAACAACCCGCCGTTCCACAGCCACCAGGCCACCACCGACCGCACCGCCCGCCGGATGTTCACCGACGCGCGGCGCGCCCTGCGGCCGGGCGGCGAACTGTGGATCGTCGGCAACCGCCACCTCGGCTACCACGTGACCCTCCGCCGCATCTTCGGGAACAGCGAACTCGTCGCGAGCGACGCGAAGTTCGTCGTCCTCCGGGCGGTGCGTCAGCCGGACCGGGAAGACCGGCGCTGAGGCCTCAGCCCCAGGTGCGCGAGCAGAGGACGAGCGGGTAGCCGTCGGGGTCGGCGACGGTGACCCCGTACTCGTCCCAGTACGGGTTGTGCGCGGGTATCCGCGTACCGCCAGCCGCGAGCAGCCGCTCGACCTGCTCCTCCTCCACGGGTGCGCCGAGGTAGACGACGAACAGGTCCTCGACGGTCGGGGCGGGCTCCACCGGCCGCTCGGGGTCGCGCGTCAGCTCGAAGTGCCAGCCGCCACCGGCCGGGCCGACCATCAGCAGGTCGTGCTTGCCGGGCACCCGGGCGGTGGTGCGCCACTGCACGTCGAGGCCGAGCCCCTCGACGTAGAACCGCTCGGCGGCGGCGAGGTCCCGCGAGGGGCGGGCGATCCGTACGTGGGTCTGCGCATCGATGATCATGCCGCCAGACTAGGGCGTGGGTGCCGGGACCTCAGGGGTTTCCCTTCCGCTCCCCGGACCGGACCCTGACACATGGCCAGGGCCAGGGCGAGGGCGAGAACCAGGGCCAGGGCCAGGGCCAGGGTCCCGGGGGCGCGACACGCGGTCCGGCCCCGGGGGTCCCGGATCACCTCACGCCAGGGTGACGAGCTCCCGGTACTCCTCGCTCCACAGGTCCTCGTCCGCGTCCGGGAGCAGCAGGACCCGCTCCGGGCGCAGCGCGTCGATGGCTCCCTCGTCGTGCGTGACCATGACGATCGCGCCCGGGTAGGTGCCCACGGCCGCCAGGACCTCGTCCCGGGAGGCCGGGTCCAGGTTGTTCGTGGGCTCGTCCAGGAGCAGGACGTTCGCGCCGGAGTGGACGAGCGCGGCCAGCGCCAGCCGGGTCTTCTCGCCGCCGGAGAGCACCCCGGCCGGCTTGTCGGCCTCGTCGCCCCGGAACAGGAAGGCGCCGAGCACCGCCCGTACCTCACCGTCCGTCAGGTGCGGCGCCGCCCCCGCGAGGTTCTCCCGGACCGTACGGCCCGGGTCGAGGGTCTCGTGCTCCTGGGCGAAGTACCCGAGGCGCAGCCCGTGCCCGCGCACGACCCGCCCCGCGTCGGGCGTTTCCGCCCCGGCCAGGAGCCGCAGCAGCGTCGTCTTCCCGGCTCCGTTGAGCCCGAGGACGACCAGCTTGCTGCCCCGGTCCACCGCCAGGTCCACCCCGCCGAGCACGGGGCGTTCCCCGTACGCCTTGGCGAGCGAGACGGCGCCCAGCGGCGTACGGCCGCAGGGCGCGGGCTCGGGCAGCCGGATGCGGGCGACCCGCTCGGCCTGTCGCGCCGGGTCGAGCCCCGCGAGCATGCGGTCGGCCCGGCGCGCCATGCTGCGGGCCGTCGTCGCCGTCGCCACCCGGGACTTCATGCGCTCCGCCTGCGCGTGCAGTGCGGACGCCTTCCGCTCGGCGTTGGCGCGCTCGCGCACCCGGCGCCGCTCGTCCGCGTCCCGCTGGGCGAGGTAGGTGCGCCAGCCGGTGTTGTGGACGTCGAGCGCGGCGCGCCCCGGATCGAGGTGGAAGACGCGGTTGACGGTGTCGGTGAGGAGCTGGACGTCGTGGCTGATCAGCACCAGCCCGCCCCGGTGCGCGGTCAGGAAGCCGCGCAGCCAGCCGATCGAGTCGGCGTCCAGATGGTTGGTCGGCTCGTCGAGGAGCAGGGTGTCCTCCGGGCCGTGACCGGCGAAGAGGATCCGCGCCAGCTCGACGCGGCGCTTCTGCCCTCCCGACAGCCGGCCGACGGGTCGGTCCAGCACCTCGGCGGGCAGGCCGAGCCCGGCGGCGACGCGGGCCGCCTCCGCCTCGGCGGCGTACCCGCCGCCCGCCTCGAAGTCGGCCTCCGCCCGGTCGTACGCGGCGAGCGCCCGCGCGTCGGGTGCCTCGCCGAGCCGGCGGGCCGCCTCCGCGAGCCGCCGGACGGCCCGGTCGAGGCCGCGCGCGGAGAGGATCCGGTCGGTGACGGACACGGTCGGGTCGGCGGCCCGCGAGTCCTGCGGGAGGTGGCCGACGGAGCCGGTACGGGTCACGGTGCCGCCGGCCGGGGCGCGCAGCCCGGCCAGGGTGTCGAGCAGGGTGGTCTTGCCGGCGCCGTTGCGGCCGACGAGGCCGATCCGGTCGCCGGGGGTGACGTGGAAGGAGACGCCGGACAGCAGGAGCCGGGCGCCGACGCGCACGTCGGCACCACGAACGGTGATCGCGGGATAACGCTCCGAAACAGCTGAGGGACACACGGGTGGCGTGGAAGTGGGTCCGCAGCTAGGAGATTCGGGGCGTAGACATGCGCCGAGGCTAACGGAGCGGGCCGCCCCGGCGCACGGGCATTTCGTCCCGCCGCGCTCTCAGTCGTCGGGGAAGGCCAGGTCGAGGGTGCGCACACGGTCCTCCCCGGTGGTGATGTCGAGGACGGCGATCCGGTCGCGCCGGAGCGCGAACGCCACCGCGGAGACCGGGACGCCGGCCGCGAAGGCGACGAGCCCGACGGACCCGTCGACCAGCGCGGGCCGCACCACGCGGGCGAGCCGGGCGAAGGCCCCGGCCGCCTCCGCGACGGCCGGGGCGCCGTGGACCGGCCCGTGCCCGGAGTACGCCACGACGTCCGGGTCGAGGACGGCGGCCAGTGCGCGGGCGTCACGCGCACTGGCCGCCGCGAGGAACCGTTCCACCACCGCGCGCCGGCGGCCGGGACCGCCGTCGGCACGCGCGGCTCCGCCGCCCCGCATCCGCTCCCGGACGCGCCGGGCGTGCCGTGCGGCGTCCGCGGGGGAGCCGCCGGTGACCCGTGCGGTCTCGTCCGGCGGGAGCCCGAAGAGGTCGTGCAGGACGTACGCGAGCCGCTCCTCGGCACCGAGGGCCTCAAGGACCACGAGCAGCGCGAGCCACACGGAATCCGTTGCGTCGGGAACACCGGGCGTCTGCCCTCGAACCCCCTCTCCGACGGACGGGGCACCGCCCGCCGGCCGCCCCGCGCCCGCGGCACGCTCCCGGAGCCCGCCAGCCGGCCGCCCCGCGCCCGCGGCACGCTCCCGGAGCCCGCCCGCCGGCCGCCCCATGCCCCGGGCGCGCTCCCGGAGCCCGCCAGCCGGCCGCCCCGCGCCCCCGGCACGCTCCCGGAGCCCGCGTGCGCACGCCAGAACCACGTGGGCCGCCAGCCAGGCGCGCAGTACGCCCGCGCCGTCCCGCCCGAGCTCGGCCCGTGCCGCCGCGAGCGCGTCCTCGGCCTCGGCCCGCGACCCGGTCATCCGCAGGGCGAGGCCCCGCAGCAGCTCCTGATCGGTGTCGAATCTCCTGGTCAGAGCGGCAGTAAGCATGTCGTCGCGCATAGGGGCCTCACTCCTCGTCGGTGCCGTCACCGCGTTGACGTGAGGGCGCGCCGCGATGTGACGGGGCCCGCGCCCCGGCCTGCCGGGCCGGGGCAACCCGCCTCAGGGCGTCGGCGGTGCGGCGTGAAGGCCCGGGGCGGCCTCGGCGGCGGTGTACGAGGTGGCGAAGGTGAACGCGCGCGGGGACGGCCCGTGCGCCCGCAGGTCCGCCAGCCGCTCCAGGGCCTCGCCGACGGTCGGGAGGTGCCCCGCGGGAACCCACCAGAGCACCAGGTGCGCCTCGACGTGCCGCACGAACCAGTCGCGGCGCCGCCGCATCACCTCCAGGTGCCCGCTGCGGTAGGCGAAGTCCCACAGGGCCTCCTGCGTCTCCCACACCGACAGGTTGACGATGACGTCCTCTCCCGCCGGGCGCAGGCCGGTGGCGTCGGCCTCCCCGTCCTCCACGAGCCGCCACACGAAGCCGGGCGCGCCGTCGGCGGCGGCGTTGACCGGATCGAGCATCTCGACGAACGGCGCCACGCGCGGGTCGTCGAGGGGGTGACGGAGCGTGGCGACGTTGAGCTGGGCGAGGTGGGCGGCGTGCGCGGCTGCGGTCATGGCGTCATCCCAGCACGGCCCACTTTTCTATGTCAATCAACATTGTTTTTAGAACTCTCGACCACCACGCAGCACTCCCCGGGGCGGGCGTCCATGCGGGCACGGACGGCCCCGTCCGTGCCGAGCAGCCCCTCCAGGAGTGCGAGGTTCATGCCGCAGACGAGCGGGGGGAAGCGTTCGGCGACGGCATGGAAGGGGCAGTTGCGCATGCGGACGACGGGTGCGGTCGTCCCTTCGTCGCTCCCGGCGCCTTCCAGATGTGGTTCGTAGCCGCGGGCGGCCAGCGTCGCGACGGCCTCCTCCAGGTCGCCGCAGGGTGCCGCGGAGCCGCGCAGGGCCTCGCCCCGGCGGCGCGCGGCCGCGCAGAGCCCGGCGTCCAGTCCGGCCTGCTCGGCGGCCTCGGCGAGCAGCTCGGCGGCGGTGCGGTAGTCGCGGGCGGGCAGTGACACCGACCGCGCGGTCCGCGCCCGTGTGTAGACCTTGGCGGGGCGGCCCGCCCCCGGCCCCGAGCGGCCCGTCAGGCGGCGGCTGCCGCTCTCCAGCAGCCCGCCCTCGGTGAGCTTGTCGAGATGGTGCGCGGCGAGTGTGCGCGCCACCCCGGCCGCCTCCGCGGCCTCGTTGCGGCCGACCTCGCGGCCCTGTGCCGCCACGTACTCGTACAGGCGGCGCCGTACCGGGTCCTGCAGCAGTGCGATCGCGTTGATGTCCTCCATCCGGTCATTCTAGAAACGACACGGATTGGAGATAGAAGCTCCGCTCCACCCTCGCGCCGCGCCGTGAGTACCACCCCGCGGCCGGGAGTGGTCGTTGCATAAAACTGCGGGCGCACGTATAGTCATGCCATCCATGAGGAGGGTTTTCGATGAAGGTACGAGCAGCGGTCGCGGGCGCGAGCGGATATGCGGGCGGGGAACTCCTGCGCCTGCTTCTCGCCCACCCCCACGTCGAGATCGGCACCCTGACGGGCCACTCCAACGCGGGCCAGAAGCTCGGCGCCCTCCAGCCCCACCTGCTCCCGCTCGCCGAGCGCGTCCTCGCGCCGACGGCCGCCGAGGAGCTCGCGGGGCACGACGTCGTCTTCCTGGCGCTGCCGCACGGCCAGTCCGCCGCCGTCGCCGAGCAGCTCGGTCCCGACGTCCTCGTCGTCGACATGGGCGCCGACTTCCGGCTGGTGGACCCCGCCGACTGGGAGACCTACTACGGCTCCCCGCACGCCGGGACCTGGCCGTACGGACTCCCCGAACTCCCCGGCGCCCGCGCCGCGCTGGAAGGCTCCAAGCGCATCGCGGTGCCCGGCTGCTACCCCACCGCCGTCTCGCTCGCGCTCTTCCCGGCGTACGCGGGCGGCCTCGCCGAGCCCGAGGCCGTGATCGTCGCCGCCTCCGGGACCTCCGGCGCCGGCAAGGCCGCCAAGCCGCACCTCCTCGGCAGCGAGGTCATGGGCAGCATGTCGCCGTACGGCGTCGGCGGCGGCCACCGCCACACCCCCGAGATGATCCAGAACCTCAGCGCACCGGCGGGGGAGCGGGTCTCCGTCTCCTTCACGCCCACCCTGGCCCCGATGCCCCGCGGCATCCTCGCCACCTGCACGGCCGCCGCGAAGCCCGGCGTCACCGCCGAGGCCGTACGGGACGCGTACGAGAAGGCCTTCGCGGACGAGCCCTTCGTCCACCTGCTCCCCGAGGGGCAGTGGCCGGCGACGGCGTCCGTCTACGGTTCCAACGCCGTTCAGGTACAGGTCGCGTACGACCCGGCCGCGAACCGGATCATCGCCATCAGCGCCATCGACAACCTCACCAAGGGCACGGCCGGCGGTGCGGTGCAGAGCATGAACATCGCCCTCGGCCTCCCCGAGGACACCGGACTTTCCACGATCGGAGTCGCGCCGTGAGAGACGCACGCGCAGCCGCCGGTCCGCAGACAACGACGATGCCCGCACCTCTGCTCCCCCTGCCTTCGGCGGGCGGTACCCCCAGCGCGGGCGGAGAAGCGAACGGAGAAGCACAGTGAGCGTGACCGCAGCGAAGGGATTCACGGCGGCGGGCATCCCCGCCGGGATCAAGCAGAACGGCAACCCGGACCTGGCCCTCGTGGTCAACACCGGGCCGCGCCGCGCCGCCGCGGGAGTCTTCACCTCCAACCGCGTGAAGGCCGCGCCGGTCCTCTGGTCCCAGCGGGTCCTCGACGACGGGGAGCTGACCGCCGTCGTCCTCAACTCCGGCGGCGCCAACGCCTGCACCGGACCCCAGGGCTTCCAGGACACCCACGCCACCGCGGAGAAGGTCGCCGAGGTCCTGAGCGCCAAGGGCCCCGAGGTCGGCGCCGGTGACGTCGCCGTCGCCTCCACCGGTCTCATCGGCGTCCTGCTCCCCATGGACAAGCTCCTCCCCGGCGTCGAGAAGGCCGCGGCCGAACTCTCCGAGCACGGCGGCGAGAAGGCCGCCATCGCCATCAAGACCACCGACACCGTCCACAAGACCTCCGTCGTCACCAAGGAGGGCTGGACGGTCGGCGGCATGGCCAAGGGCGCCGGGATGCTCGCCCCCGGCCTCGCCACCATGCTCGTCGTCCTCACCACCGACGCCGACGTCGACGCCAAGGGCCTGGACAGCGCTCTCCGGGGCGCCACCCGCGTCACCTTCGACCGGGTCGACTCCGACGGCTGCATGTCCACCAACGACACCGTCCTCCTCCTCGCCTCCGGCGCCTCCGGCCTCACCCCCGCGCAGGACGAGTTCACCGAGGCCGTACGGGCCGTCTGCGACGACCTCGCCCGGCAGCTCATCGGCGACGCCGAAGGCGCCAGCAAGGACATCCGCATCGAGGTGATCAACGCCGCGACCGAGGACGACGCCGTCGAGGTGGGCCGCTCCATCGCCCGGAACAACCTCCTCAAGTGCGCCATCCACGGCGAGGACCCCAACTGGGGCCGGGTGCTCTCCGCCATCGGCACCACCACCGCGGCCTTCGACCCGGACGAGCTCAACGTCGCCATCAACGGCGTGTGGGTCTGCCGGAACGGCTCCGTCGGCGAGGACCGCGAGCTCGTCGACATGCGCTACCGCGAGGTCACCATCACCGCCGACCTCGCCGCCGGCACCGAGTCCGCCGTCATCTGGGCGAACGACCTCACCGCCGACTACGTCCACGAGAACAGCGCGTACTCGTCATGAGCCACACCGCGCGGAAGCACACCGCCCTTCCCAAGGCCGAGATCCTCATCGAGGCCCTGCCCTGGCTCACCCGCCACCACGGCAAGACCGTCGTCATCAAGTTCGGCGGCAACGCCATGATCGACGACGACCTCAAGGCCGCCTTCGCCCAGGACGTCGTCTTCCTGCGGCACGCCGGCCTCAAGCCGGTCGTGGTGCACGGCGGCGGCCCCCAGATCAGCGCCGCCCTCGACCGGCACGGCATCGTCAGCGAGTTCAAGGCGGGCCTGCGGGTCACCACCGAGGACGCCATGGACGTCGTACGGATGGTCCTCGCCGGACAGGTCCAGCGCGAGCTCGTCGGGCTGCTCAACCAGCACGGACCGTTCGCCGTCGGGATGACCGGCGAGGACGCCCACACCATCACGGCCACCAAGCACCAGCCGGTCATCGGCGGCGAGTCGGTCGACATCGGCCGGGTCGGCGAGATCACCGCCATCGACACCGGCGCCATCGAGGCGCTCCTGGAGGACGGCCGGATCCCGGTCATCTCCTCCATCGCCCGCTCCCAGGACGACGGACATGTCTACAACGTCAATGCTGATACGGCGGCTGCGGCACTCGCTGCGGCGCTGGGTGCCGAGACGCTGATGGTCCTGACCGACGTCGAGGGCCTCTACGAGGACTGGCCCCACAGCGACGAGGTCATCAGCAGGCTCACCGCGAGCCAGCTGGAGAAGCTGCTGCCCGAGCTCTCCAGCGGCATGGTCCCCAAGATGGAGGGCTGCCTGCACGCCGTACGGAACGGGGTCACCACCGCCCGCGTGATCGACGGCCGGGTCCAGCACTCGATCCTGCTGGAGATCTTCACCGACGAGGGCATCGGCACGATGGTCGTGCCGGACGGACAGGGGGAATGATGAGCGGCACCGGAAACGAGCAGCTGACCCAGCGGTGGCAGGGCTCGCTCATGAACAACTACGGCACCCCCCGGCTGCCCCTCGTCCGCGGTGAGGGCGCCAAGGTCTGGGACGCCGACGGCAAGGAGTACCTGGACTTCGTCGGCGGCATCGCGGTCAACGCCCTCGGCCACGGGCACCCGGCGATCGTCGAGGCCGTGACCCGGCAGATCGGGACCCTCGGCCACGTCTCGAACCTCTTCGTCGCCGAACCCCCGGTCGCCCTCGCCGAGCGGCTGCTCGCCCTCTTCGGCCGGCCCGGCAAGGTCTTCTTCTGCAACTCGGGCGCCGAGGCCGTCGAAGGGGCCTTCAAGATCGGCCGGCTCACCGGCCGCTCCCACATGGTCGCCACCGAGGGCGGCTTCCACGGCCGGACCATGGGCTCCCTCGCCCTGACCGGCCAGCCCGCCAAGCAGACCCCGTTCCTGCCGCTCCCCGGTGACGTCACCCACGTCCCGTACGGCGACGCCGAGGCGCTGCGCGCCGCGGTCACCGAGGACACGGCCCTCGTCGTCATCGAGCCGATCCAGGGCGAGAACGGCGTCGTCGTCCCGCCCCCCGGCTATCTGAAGGCCGCCCGGGAGATCACCCGCGCCACCGGCACCCTCCTCGTCCTCGACGAGGTCCAGACCGGCATCGGCCGCTGCGGCCACTGGTTCGAGTACCAGGCCCACGAGGGCGTCGAGCCGGATGTCGTGACCCTCGCCAAGGGCCTCGGCGGCGGCCTGCCGATCGGCGCGACGGTCGCCTTCGGCCCGGCCGCGGAGCTCTTCGGCCCCGGCCACCACGGCACCACCTTCGGCGGCAACCCGGTCGCCTGCGCCGCCGGACTCGCCGTCCTGGACACCCTCGGGGCCGACGCGGCCCTCGACCACGTCAAGGCCGTGGGGGAGCGGCTGCGCCAGGGAATCGAGGGTCTCGGTCACCCGCTGGTCTCCCACGTCCGTGGTGCGGGCCTCCTGCTGGGTATCGTGCTCACCGGGCCCCTCGCACCCCAGGTGCAGGAGGCGGCCCAGGACGCCGGCCTCCTGGTGAACGCGCCCGCCCCCGATGTCATCCGGATCATGCCTCCGCTGGTCCTCACCGACGCCGAGGCGGACGCCTTCCTCCAGGCCCTCCCCGGAGTCCTCGACGTGGCGAACGGGCAAGGACGAACCGGAGAATGAGACGACGATGACCGACGCGCAGGAGAACGAGCACGGCGGGCCGTCCGTTCCGCAGACCCGCACCGCACGCCACCGCAGGATCGTCGACATCCTCAACCGCCAGCCGGTGCGCTCGCAGAGCCAGCTCGCCAAGCTCCTCGCGGACGACGGGCTGAGCGTCACCCAGGCGACGCTCTCCCGCGACCTCGACGAGCTCGGCGCGGTGAAGATCCGCAACACCGGCGGGGAGCTGATCTACGCGGTGCCCAGCGAGGGCGGCTTCCGCACCCCGCAGGCCCCGCTCGGCGAGTCCGCCAAGGAGGAGCGCATGCGGCGCCTCTCCGGCGAACTGCTGATCTCCGCCGAGGCCTCCGCCAACCTGGTGGTGCTGCGGACCCCGCCGGGCGCGGCCCAGTTCCTGGCGTCCGCCATCGACCAGGCCGAACTCCACGCGATCCTCGGCACGATCGCGGGCGACGACACGCTCCTGCTGATCAGCCGGGACCCGACGGGCGGTCAGGCGCTCGCCGACCACCTGCTGCGGTTGGCCCAGAAGGGCTGACGAGGCGGGCCGGGAGGCTCAGTACCGGGTGATCGCCGTCGGTCCGCTCCGCGTGCCGACGGCGATGTGCGGCCGGCGCGCGGGATCGGCCCAGGCGAGGACCGCACGCATGGCGTCGGCCGGCACGGAGACGCAACCGGCCGTCGCCCCGCGGCCGTTGACGTGGAGAAAGATCCCGGCTCCGCGTCCGCGCACCGGACGGTCGTAGTTGAAGCCGATGACGAGCGCGTGCGCGTACTGCGTGCCGTACGAGGCGAGGTGCTCGGCCTCGGCGGCCCGGCAGTCCCGGGGCAGGCCCTCGACCCGGCGGTTGTACGCGCGGGAGTCGTTGTCCTGGCACCACCAGGAGCGCTCGGTCACCCGGACGTACCGGAAGCGGGTCCCGGCGGGCCGGGCCCGCACCCCGAAGGCGTACGGCAGCCGGTAGAGCCCGGTGGGCGTGGTGTTCGTGCCCTGCCGCCGCCGGTTCCCCTCGACGAGCCCGTTGGCGCCGAAGCGCGCGGGAGCGGATCCGGCCCTCACCCACCGCCCGCCGCGCCGGTCCCACCAGGTGAGCGTCCCCGTGGTGGCGCCCGTGCGGGCGGCCTCGGCCGTGATCAGCTGCGAGCCCCCGCCGGTGTACGCCATCCGCGCGGGCAGCGGCGGGGGTACGGGGGCGGGGGCGGCGCCCAGGGAGAGCAGGGCGGCACCGAGGACGAGAAGGACGCGCACGGTCGCGACGCTAGGCCGGAACGGCCGCCACCGCCCCTCGTGCGCGGCTGTTCGACGGCAGGCCGCGGTCAGACCTCCCGTCGGCGGACGCTCCGGAGCACCCGTCGGAGCCATGAACGCAGCCCGGAGGCCGGTACGTCGACGGGATCGGAGGGCACGTCGATCGGCCCGTCAATGGGCGCCGGGGCACCGACGGAGCGGTGGTCGGGCGCCGGGGGTGGCGGCGCGGGTGCCAGGGCACCGTCCGGGAAGTGGTCGGCCCAGGGGGCCAGCGCCTTCCGGGTCTCGCGTACGACCCGGGGCGAATCGTCGTCGAGCAGCGGTACGAGCCGGGGGAACCGGGCGGCGTCGAGCAGCCGCAGCCCCACCACGGCGGACGCCCGCACACGGGGCCGCTCGTGCGCGGTCAGCGACCAGAGCAGCGGCGCGTCCGCGGTCCGGTCGCCGCACTCGGCGAGACCCGCCGGGGCGAAGTCGGGCGTCAGGTCCCCGGACGCGCAGGCGGCCCGGTAGAGCGGCAGCGGGTCGGTGCCCGCCTCCCGCAGGGTCCAGCGGGCGCAGGCGCGGACCAGCGCGGAGCGGTCGTACAGGAACGGTTCGGCGTCCGTGGCCCGTCCGGCCCGGCGCAGCGCCGTCACTCCCGTCGCCCGGACGCGGCCGACGCGGGAGGCCAGCAAGGGGGCGAGGACCCTCTCGTCGACGTCCTCGCCCGCGGCGGCGATCGCCGCGGGCGCGCACACGTCCTGGACGACCACGTCGTGGTCGGTGGCGGCGATCGTGGCGAGCCGGGCGGGGGAGAGGAGGCCGCGCTCGATCGCGACCCGGTGTGCGAGCCGCCGGAGGGCCCGGTCCTCGGCGGTGAGGAGCGAGGCCGGCCACTCCGCCGGAGCCTCTCGGAGCCGTGCGGTCAGCAGCTCGCGCGCGGCCTCTCCGCGCAGCCGCCGGCCCTCCCGGAGGATGACCGCGGCCACGGGGGCGAGCGCCTCGGGGGCGAGACCCGGCAGCTCCGCGCGCAGCAGGGCCCGGGCCCGTTCGCGTACGGGTCCGGCCCAGTCGGCGCACCGGATCACGACCAGGGGCAGGAGCGCGGGGACGGGGGCGGCGTACGGAAGGGCGGCCTCCCGGATCCGGCCGTCGGGGGCGCAGAGGGCGAGGGCCAGCTCGACGTCGGTGGGCCGCCGGGGAGGCGTGACGGAGAGCCACTCACCCGGCGCCGGGGTGAGACGGCTCCATCGGGCCAGACCTCGGATCTCCTCGTCCAGGTCCGCCCACGCGCCGGGTCCGGCCCCCTCCACGGCCTGGGAGAGGCGGGCCGTGACGTCCTCGTACGAACTGCTCGACATGGCCGGATCCTAGGTCCAGCGGCACGGGGAAGCCCCTGAATTACCCGGTCACCGTGGTGGGCCCGCCGACGGAGCCCGGATTGACAAAACATACGGTGCACTGCATAGTTATGCCTACTTGAGGGCGTGCGACGGCCGCCCGGCGCGACCCGCACCCGTACACCCACCCTCCCGAGGAGCAGCAGTGAGCAGCAACAACGGTGACGTCCGGCTCTGGGGCGGCCGGTTCGCCGACGGCCCCGCCGAGGCCCTCGCGAAGCTGTCCGCGTCGGTCCACTTCGACTGGCGCCTCGCGCCGTACGACATCGCCGGCTCCCGTGCCCACGCGCGCGTGCTGCACAAGGCGGGCCTGCTCACCGAGGACGAGCTGACCCGCATGCTCGCCGGCCTCGACCAGCTGGAGGGCGACGTCGCCGACGGCTCCTTCGTGGGCACCATCGCCGACGAGGACGTCCACACCGCCCTGGAGCGCGGTCTGCTGGAGCGGCTCGGCCCGGACCTCGGCGGCAAGCTGCGCGCCGGCCGGTCCCGGAACGACCAGGTCGCCACCCTCTTCCGGATGTACCTCCGGGACCACGCCCGCATCATCGGCGGGCTCGTCGCCGAGCTCCAGGACGCCCTCGTCGGTCTCGCCGAGGAGCACGCGGACGTCGCCATGCCCGGCCGTACGCACCTCCAGCACGCGCAGCCGGTGCTCTTCGCCCACCACGTCCTGGCCCACGCCCAGTCCCTCTCCCGGGACGCCGAGCGGCTCCGCCAGTGGGACACCCGGACGGCCGTCTCTCCGTACGGCTCCGGCGCCCTCGCGGGCTCCTCGCTCGGGCTCGACCCGGAGGCGGTCGCCAAGGACCTCGGCTTCGAGCGCGGTTCGGTGGGCAACTCGATCGACGGCACGGCCTCCCGTGACTTCGTGGCGGAGTTCGCCTTCATCACGGCGATGATCGGCGTGAACCTCTCCCGGATCGCGGAGGAGGTCATCATCTGGAACACGAAGGAGTTCTCCTTCGTGACCCTGCACGACGCCTTCTCCACCGGCTCGTCGATCATGCCGCAGAAGAAGAACCCGGACATCGCCGAGCTGGCGCGGGGCAAGTCGGGCCGGCTCATCGGCAACCTGACGGGCCTGCTCGCCACCCTCAAGGCCCTCCCGCTCGCGTACAACCGCGACCTCCAGGAGGACAAGGAGCCGGTCTTCGACTCCTGCGACCAGCTGGAGGTCCTGCTGCCGGCCTTCACCGGCATGATGGCCACGCTCACGGTCAACCGCGAGCGCATGGAGGAGCTGGCCCCGGCGGGCTTCTCGCTCGCGACGGACATCGCGGAGTGGCTGGTCAAGCAGGGTGTGCCGTTCCGGGTGGCACACGAGGTCGCCGGCGAGTGCGTGAAGGTCGCCGAGTCCGAGGGCAAGGAGCTCGACGAGCTCACGGACGAGCAGTTCGTGAAGATCTCCGAGCACCTCACCCCCGAGGTCCGCACCGTTCTCAACGTCCCCGGCGCCCTCGCCTCCCGCGACGGCCGCGGCGGCACCGCCCCCTCGGCGGTCGCCACCCAGCTCGTCGAGGTCAAGGCGGACCTGGTGATCCAGCACGCCTGGTCCACCGCCAAGCAGAAGTAGCCCCAGGTCTCCCTCGGCCCCAGCCCCCCGCGACGCCCCGCCACAGCGCCGCCGCCCCCTCCGGGCGGCGGCGCTGTCGTCGTTCTCCGTGCTGAGGGGCTTTCCTCAGGGAGGGGCCTTCCGGACACATTTTGAGACACCGAGGAATTGAGTGAGACATTGATGTCTCATTCGGTGTATGGTCGTCTCATGTCAGTCGATCGCACCCAGGTGCTCCGTGCAGCCGCCGCCCTGCTCTCGCGGAAGGCGACCGCCACCATGGACGAGGTCGCGCGGGCCGCCGGGATCGGCAGGGCCACGCTGCACCGCCAGTTCGCCGGGCGGGACGCCCTCGTGCGGGCGCTCGAAGAGCTGGGGATCCAGGAGCTGGAGGCCGCCCAGGAGCGGGCCCGGACCGACGACGGGCCCGCCGACGAGGTCGTACGGAGGCTCGTCGCCGAGGTGGAGCCCGTCGCGCCCCTGCTGTCGTTCCTCGTCACCGAGAACCAGCTCTTCGAGGGCGACCAGCAGAACGAGGGCTGGGCCCGCCTCGACGCCCGGGTCTCCGACCTCTTCCGGCGTGGCCAGGAAGAGGGCACCTTCCGGATCGACCTGACCCCCGCCTGGCTCACCGAGGCCTTCTACGGGCTCATCGGTTCCGGCGCCTGGGCCGTGCAGGACGGCCGGGTCGCCGCCAAGGACTTCCAATACATGATCGTCGAGCTGCTGCTCGGCGGAGCGCGCAGGAGCGTGGAGAAGTGAGCATCAGCACCGTCAAGCACCCGGACCATATCGAGGGCGTGCACCGCCCCGGTCGGTGGCTCGCCCTTTCCGTCCTCGTCCTGGCCGTCCTCCTCGTGGCGGTCGACGCCACGGTGCTGGGCCTCGCCACCCCGTTCCTCTCCGAGGACCTGGAGCCCACCGGTACCCAGCTGCTCTGGATCGGTGACGTCTACTCCTTCGTCATCGCCGGACTCCTGGTCTCCATGGGCAGCCTCGGCGACCGCATCGGCCGCAAGAAGCTGCTGCTCGTCGGCGCCACGGCCTTCGGTGCGGTCTCCGTACTGAACGCCTACGCCACCAGCCCCGAGATGATGATCCTGGCCCGCGCGCTCCTCGGCGTCGCCGGTGCCACCCTGATGCCGTCCACCCTGGCGCTCATCCGGAACCTCTTCCACGACCCGCGCGAGCGCAGCGTCGCCATCGGCATCTGGGGTGCCATGGCCTCGGCCGGCGCCGCCGTCGGACCGGTCGTCGGCGGATTCCTCCTGGAGCACTTCTGGTGGGGCTCGGTCTTCCTCATCAACCTGCCCGTCATGGCGGTCCTCGTCCTCGTCGGCATCAAGCTGATCCCCGAGTCGAAGAACCCGAACCCGGGCCCCTGGGACCTGCCCAGCGTCGGCCTCTCCCTCGTCGGCATGATCGGAATCGTGTACGCCGTCAAGGAGCTGGCCTCGCACGGCCTCTCCCTGGACGTCGCCGTCGCGGCCCTCGTCGGCATCGGCGGCCTGGCCGGGTTCGTCCGTCGGCAGCTGACCCTGCCCGCCCCGCTCCTGGACATGCGCCTCTTCCGCAACCGCGGCTTCTCCGGCGCCGTCCTCGCCGACCTGCTGACCATCCTCGGCCTCTCCGGCCTGGTGTTCTTCCTGTCCCAGTTCTTCCAGCTGGTCCAGGGCCGCCAGCCCCTGGAGGCCGGTCTCGCCGAGCTCCCCGCCGCCATCGGCGCGGTCACGGCCGGACTGATCGCGGGCCTCGTCGCCCGTCGCTTCTCCGTACGGTCCGTGGTGGCCGGCGGTCTCGCGGCGGTCGGCCTCTCGCTCGCCGTCCTGACGACGCTCGACCAGCAGACCGGCTACCCGCTGCTCGGTGCCGCGCTCCTCGTCGTCGGCGTGGGCGCCGGCTTCTCGTTCACCGTCACCGCCGACGTGATCCTCTCCAGCGTCCCGAAGGAGCAGGCCGGATCCGCCTCCGCCGTCTCCGAGACGGCGTACGAACTCGGCGCCGCGCTCGGCATCGCCGTCCTCGGCTCCATCGTGACCGGCGTCTACCAGGGCTTCACCACCCCGGCCGGCGTCCCCTCCGAGGTCGCATCGGCCGCCCACGAGTCGCTCGGCGGCGCGGTCGAGGCCTCCGGCACCCTCGCGCCGGACACCGCGACGGCCCTGGTCACGGCCGCCCAGGACGCGTTCGTCGACGGCCTGCGGATCGCCGCCGGCGTCGGCGCCGCGGTCCTCCTCGCGACGGCGGTCGCGGCCTGGTTCCTGCTGAGGGGCCAGAAGCTGGCGGACGGCGTCGAGCACTGACGCGGCGCCGCACGGCGGCGAACACGACGGTGCCCCCGTACAGGACTCCTGTACGGGGGCACCGTCCTGTGCGTCAGCGAGTCACGCGGCCTTCGCCTTGGTGGCGTACATGTCCACGTACTCCTGCCCGGAGAGCCGCATCACCTCGGCCATCACCGAGTCCGTCACCGCCCGCAGGACGTAGCGGTCGCGGTCCATCCCGTCGTACCGCGAGAACTCCATCGGCTCGCCGAAGCGGACCGTCACCTTGCCCGGGCGCGGCAGCCCCGCCCCGCCCGGCTGGATCTTGTCGGTGCCGATCATCGCGAACGGCACCACCGGCGCGCCGGTCATCAGGGTGAGGCGCGCGATGCCGGTACGGCCCCGGTACAGCCGGCCGTCGGGGGAGCGGGTGCCCTCCGGGTAGATCGAGAAGATCTTGCCCTCCTCCAGGACCCGCCGCCCGGTCATCAGCGCCGCCACACCGCCGCGCCCGCCGTCCCGGTCCACCGGGATCATGCCGACGCTGGTGAAGAACCAGGCCATCGCCCGGCCCTTGAGGCCCTTGCCCGTCACGTACTCGTCCTTGCCGATGAAGAAGACCTGACGGTCCAGGCAGATCGGCATGATCATCGAGTCGATGAAGGTCAGGTGGTTGCCGGCGAGGATGACGGGGCCGTCCCCGGGGATGTTCTCGGCGCCCTCCACGCGGGGGCGGAACATCAGGCGCATGACCGGCCCGAGCACTGCCTTGATGATCGCGAGACGGGACAACGGTTCCTCCGGGGTGACGCGCGGGGTCGGACCAGCTGACGGTGCAGCTGGCGACGATACTCGCGGGTCACACTCGTCCGCACATCGGGTTCACCGAATGGATACGCGGTGTTGACGCGTGTTTCCGCCATGTTCGACGCAGGTCTGCCCTTTGTAGGGGCTCCTTGCCTAGCGTCGGAGCTCCCCGTTGACAGGTGCGGGACATCACACACGAGGAGCCTTCATGACCCAGGGCGAGCGCCGGACCCCGGCACGGCGGACCGTTCTCGGAGCGGCCGGAGCCGCGGCGGTACTGGGGGCCTCGACGGCCCTCCCCACGGGCACCGCCCACGCCGCCGAGGCCCGGGGCGAGGGCCGCGGCCGTGGTCACGGCCACCGCTCCCTCCCCGTCCCCACCGTCATCGCCCACCGCGGTGCCAGCGGCTACCGCCCCGAGCACACCCTCGGCTCCTACCGGCACGCCCTCGACCTCGGCGCCCACGTCATCGAGCAGGACCTCGTCCCCACCCGCGACGGGCACCTCGTCTGCCGCCACGAGAACGACATCACCGGCACCACCGACGTCGCCGACCACCCCGAGTTCGCCTCCCGCAGGACCACCAAGAGCGTCGACGGCACCTCGTACACCGGCTGGTTCACCGAGGACTTCACGCTCGCCGAGCTCAAGACCCTGCGGGCCAAGGAGCGGATCCCCGGCACCCGCCAGGAGAACACCCTCTACGACGGCCGCTGGACGATCCCCACCTTCGAGGAGGTGCTGCGCTGGGCCGAGGAGGAGGGCCGCCGCCGCGGCCGCGAGGTCTGGCTGCACGTCGAGACCAAGCACCCCACCTACTTCCGCTCCCTCGGCCTCGGCCTGGAGGAGCGGCTCGCCAAGCTCCTGCGCCGGTACGGACGCCACCGCGCGAACTCCCCGGTCTTCCTCCAGTCCTTCGAGCCCAGCAGCATCCAGCGCCTCGCGAAGCTGGTCGACTCCCCGGGAGTCGTCCTGCTCTCCGCCGCGAGCAGCCGCCCCTGGGACTTCGTTCAGGACGGCGACCCGCGCACGGTCGCCGACCTCGTCACGCCCGCGGGCCTGCGCTGGATCGCCTCGTACGCGCAGGGCATCGGCCCCACGCTCGACCTGGTGATCCCGAAGGACGCGACCGGGCGCCTCGGCACCCCGACCACCCTCGTCCGCGACGCGCACGCCGAGGGCCTGCTCCTCCACCCGTACACCCACCGCAACGAGAACAGCTTCCTGCCCGCCGACTTCCGCCGTGGCACGGACCCGACGGCGTACGGCGACTCCTTCGGCGCCCTGAAGCGGTACCTGGAGACGGGGATCGACGGCATCTTCTCCGACAACCCCGACACCGCACTGCTCGCCGCGGCGGACTTCGACGCCGCCGACCGGGGCTGAAACTCGCCCGGGAGGAGGCCGTTCAGGTCGGACGCCGGGCCGAACGGCCTCCTCCCGGGTGGTTTAGGACCCGGACCGCAACCGCGCCCGAGCGCCCGGACATCGTGCCGGTCATGACGACCCCCGCGTGCTCCACCCCCGAGACGGCCGACGACACCGAGACCGGCACGGAGACCCCCACCGGCACGGAGACCCCCACCGACACCGACACCGACAGCGGCTCGCTCACCGAGAGCGAGACCCCCGGCCTCCTCGCCGCCCTCGCCCCGCTGCTCGCCGCCGAGTCGGACGCCGAGGCCCCGGCGGCCGGCGTCGACCCCGGCGACCTCGAACAGGCCGTCTGGCTCCGTCTCCTGGAGCGCCTCCAGGAGACGGGTGCCCCCGAGCGCCCCGCCGACTGGCTGCGCCGCGCCGTCCGCGCCGAGGCCCGCCGCGCCCGCCGGACCACCGACCGGGAGCGCCCCTACCAGGACGAGCCCGCACCGCCGCCGGACACCGAAGGACCGCACGGCTCCCCGGAGACCTCGCTCCTCGTCGCCGAACGCCACCGCACCCTGCGCGCCGCCGTCACTCGAACGCCCGGCCGGTGCCCGCGCCTGCTCACCGCGATGCTCGACCCCCAGGACCCCACCTACCGAGAAATCGCAGGAGAGTTGGGTATCTCACAAGGCAGTTTGGGGCCGATGCGTTCCCGATGCCTGGGATGCCTGCGCAGAATGCTGGCTGCAGAGGTTCCCGCCCCCGGCCGACGGGGAAGGGTGCGATAAACCGACGGCGAACCACATGAGCGGGAGGCGTGCACACATGGGCCTGAGTGTGACCATCTCAGCAGCGGACGCGCAGGATGCGGAGCACATCCTGAAGCTGCAGTACCTCTGCTACCAGAGCGAGGCGGAGCTGTACGGAGACTGGTCCATCGAACCGCTCACCCAGCCGCTCGACGACCTGCGCGCCGAACTGGACCAGGGGTACGGCCTGGTGGCCCGGCTCGGCGACGAGGTCGTCGCCTCGGTGCGGGCCCGCCTCGACGAGGACGGCACGGTGCACATCGCCAAGCTGATCGTCCACCCGCGCATGCGGCGCCACGGCCTCGGCGGCCGACTCCTCGACGGGATCGAGCGCCACTTCGCCGACGACATCCCGCCGGCCGAGCCCTCCGCCAAGCGCTTCCAGCTCTTCACCGGCCACCGCAGCGAGGGCAATCTGCGGCTCTACCGCAGCAAGGGGTACGAGCAGGTGTCCGCCCGCGAGCTGGGCCCCAAGCTCACCCTGGTGACCCTGGAGAAGGCCGCCGCCTGAGAGCGCGGCGGCCGTCGGGACCGTCGCCTCAGGCGGCGGTCGCCATCGCGCGCGACTTCCGCAGCCACCAGATGCCGGTCAGCGGCAGCAGGACCGGGATGAAGAGGTAGCCGTAGCCGTAGTCCGACCAGACCGTCGCGTCCGGGAAGGCGGACGGCTCGACCAGCGTCCAGGTCCCCACGACCAGCACGCCCGCGAGCTCGGCCGCGCAGCAGACCAGCGCCGCCCTGCGGGCCGCCTCCCCGCCCCGTACCAGGGTGTAGGTGATGAAGGCGTACACGACGGCCGCGACCGCCGACAGGGCGTACGCGAGCGGCGCCCGGTCGAACTCGGTCGCGATCTGGTAGATCGAGCGCGAGACCGCGCCGACCGACATCACGCCGTACAGCCAGACGAGCAGGATGCCCGGGCCCGAGACGAGACGGGTCCTCTTGCCCTGCGCCGCCTTCTCCTGGGTCTCGGTCATGGTCAGCCCACCGTCCAGATGTCGTAGAGGCGCACTTCGAGCACGGCCAGGACGACCGCGCCGGCCGCCACCGTCGCCGAGCCCCACCGGCTGCGCTCCGCGAGCGACATGAACCCGGCGATCGGCACCGCGCACAGCGCGCCCAGCAGATAGGCGACGAAGATCGTCGCGCCCTCCTCGGCCTTCTCCCCGCGCGCGAGCTGCACGATGCCGACGACCAGCTGGGCCAGGACCAGGAAGGTCACGACGGCCATGCCGATGAAGTGCCAGTCCTTGGTGGACTGGTCCCGGAAGGCGGCGAAGCCGCACCAGGCGGCGAGGGCGAGCGCGGCCACGGAGACCGTGACCGTCAGGGCGTCGAGCATGCGCCCGAGGGTATTACGGTGCGAAAGGCCCGATGCGCTCGCCCCCCCGCCTCTGGGTGCTCGCCCCCGCCTCTGGACGTTCGCCCCCCGCCTCCGGACGCTAGGGCGTGTTGCGAAAGTCCCGCCTGCCCGACGGGGTCTGGCACGCACGCTCGCCGCGTTGTCGGGATCACCCCGATACATCCAGTATCGGGGCGACCCTCCGCCTTGCGATCGCACGCACCAGGCGCCGTCGGGCCCGCCCTTCGGGCGGCCGGCGCTACTTTCGCAACACGCCCTCGGGCCGTGGTCTTGACCACATCCGCCCGCCGTCGCCGCTCCCGAACCGCACCATCGGCACCCCCGGCCCGCCCCGTCCCCGCAGGCCACACCGGGCGGAACAGGACCCCGCCCCCGCCCCGTCGGTGTCCGCATGGCGTCTCAGCAGTGTCCGGTATTCGGACGCCTCCCTTTCGTTCGCTAGTGCGCATGCTTTACTTGCAGACATGACCACGACGAGCAGCCGCACCCTTGCGACCGAGGCGATCACGACGCCCGGTGCTCGTTGTATGTGTCGAATGTGCGCCTTCTGAGGGCCCCCGCCAGCGTCTCGCGCCCCGAAGCGAGGCCAGACGGCCGCGCCGATCCTCCCGCCTTCCGGCGGCGGACCGTGCCTGCCCCGCGCACCCGCCGACCCCGGCCACCCGCCGGGAAGGCCTCCGTGCGCCTGACTGTCCGAACGACGATGCCCCGTGCCCGGCGGACCCCGCGCCGCGCACTCGACAGTGACGGAAACCCTGTGATCACCACTTCGGGCCTGACCAAGGTCTACGAGTCGCGCGGCCGCCAGGTCACCGCTCTGGACGGCGTCGACCTGCACGTCCGCGAGGGCGAGGTCTTCGGCGTGATCGGCCAGAGCGGCGCCGGCAAGTCCTCGCTCATACGCTGCGTCAACCTCCTGGAGCGCCCCACCTCCGGCACCGTGACCGTCGACGGAGTCGACCTCACCGCGCTCGCCGGGAAGGGCCGCCGCGCCGGGAAGGACCTGCGCCGGGCGCGCAGCAGCATCGGCATGGTCTTCCAGCACTTCAACCTGCTGTCCTCCCGCACCGTCAAGGACAACATCGAGCTCCCCCTGGAGATCCTCGGTGTCCCCGGCGCCGAGCGCTCCCGCCGCGCCCTCGAACTCCTCGACCTCGTCGGCCTCGCCGACAAGGCCAAGTCCTACCCGGGCCAGCTCTCCGGCGGCCAGAAGCAGCGCGTCGGCATCGCCCGCGCCCTCGCAGGCGAGCCCAAGGTCCTCCTCTCCGACGAGGCCACCAGCGCCCTCGACCCGGAGACGACCCGCTCGATCCTCCAGCTCCTGCGCGACCTCAACCAGCAGCTCGGCCTCACCGTCCTGCTCATCACGCACGAGATGGACGTCGTCAAGACGATCTGCGACTCCGCCGCCCTGATGCAGCACGGCCGCGTCGTCGAGTCCGGCACCGTCGCCGAACTGCTGGCCACCCCCGGCTCCCAGCTGGCGGCCGAGCTCTTCCCGGTCAGCGGCGCCCCCACCGGCCCCGACCGCACGGTCGTCGACGTCACCTTCCAGGGCGAGTCCGCGACCCAGCCGGTCATCTCCCAGCTCTCCCGCACCTACAACATCGACATCTCGATCCTCGGGGCGGCGATGGACACCGTGGGCGGGAAGCAGATCGGCCGGATGCGGATCGAGCTCCCCGGACGGTACGAGGACAACGTCGTCCCGGTCGGCTTCCTGCGCGAGCAGGGCCTCCAGGTCGAACTCGTCGAAGCCGAGGGCGTCGTCGCCGACACCGTTCCCGTACTGGCCAAGGAAGGTGCCAAGTGACCTGGTCGGAGATGCAGCCCCTGCTGGAGCAGGGCACCGTCGACACCCTCTACATGGTCCTCTGGGCCACCGTCGTCACCGTGCTCGGCGGCCTGCCGCTCGGCATCCTCCTCGTCCTCACGGACAAGGGCGGACTGCTGCAGAACCGGCCGGTGAACAAGGTCGTCGGTGCGATCGTGAACATCGGGCGTTCGCTGCCCTTCATCATCCTGCTGATCGCGCTGATCCCCTTCACCACCTTCGTCGTCGGCACCTTCATCGGTCCCACCGCGATGATCGTGCCGCTCGCCATCGGCGCCATCCCCTTCTTCGCGCGACTCGTCGAGACGGCGATCCGCGAGGTCGACCACGGGCTCGTCGAGGCCGTGCAGGCCATGGGCGGCGGCATCCCCACCATCGTCCGCAAGGTGCTGCTCCCGCAGGCCCTGCCCTCGCTCGTCTCGGGCGTCACCACCACGGTGATCGTGCTCATCGGCTACTCGGCCATGGCCGGCGCGGTCGGCGGCGAGGGCCTCGGCTCCAAGGCCGTCACCTACGGATACCAGCGCTTCGACACGACGTTCATGCTCGTCACGGTCGTCGTCCTGGTCCTGATCGTGACCGTCGTCCAGCTCATCGGCGACGGAGTCGTCCGACTCCTCGCCCGCCGGGGCCGTACCGCGTAACGCCTCCCCGGCCACCCAGACTTCGTCCTTCGAAGAACCTCGAAGGATCCCGAAGAAACAGCCCGGACTTGTTGTCCAGGCGTCCACCGCACCACCGGAAAGAGGCACTCTTCGTGCGTAAGAACATCAAGCTCACCGCCGGTATCGCCGCCACCGCCGCCCTCGCCCTCGGCCTCACCGCCTGCGGCACCTCCTCGGACCCGTCCTCCGCCAAGGACTCGGCCGGCTCCGGCGACACCTCCAAGCCGCTCGTCGTCGCCGCGTCCCCGACGCCGCACGCCGACATCCTCAACTACGTCAAGGACAACCTGGCCGAGAAGGAAGGCCTGAAGCTGGAGGTGAAGGAGTTCACGGACTACGTCCTGCCGAACACCGCCACTCAGTCCGGCCAGGTCGACGCCAACTTCTTCCAGCACAAGCCGTACCTCGACGACTTCAACCAGAAGAACAAGACCACCATCGTCCCCGTGGTCAACGTCCACCTGGAGCCGCTGGGCCTCTACTCCAAGAGCCTCAAGTCGGTGAAGGACATCAAGCCGGGCCAGACGATCGCCGTCCCCAACGACACCACCAACGGCGGCCGCGCGCTCCAGCTGCTCGCCGAGAACGGCCTGATCACCGTCAAGCCGGGCGTCGGCACCAACGCCAAGCTCTCCGACATCACTGACAAGAAGGGCCTGGAGTTCAAGGAGCTGGAGGCCGCCACCGTGCCCCGCGCCCTGAACGACGTGGACGCCGCCGTCATCAACGGCAACTACGCCATCGAGGCCAAGCTCGAGCCGGCGAAGGACGCCCTCGTCCTGGAGAAGTCCGAGGGCAACCCGTACGCCAACTTCCTCGCCGTCAAGGAGGGCAACGAGAAGGACGCCCGCGTGCAGAAGCTCGCCAAGCTCCTCAACTCGCCCGAGGTGAAGAAGTACATCGAGGACACCTACAAGGGATCGGTCATCCCCGCCTTCGGACCCGTCGCCGAGTAAGGCTCCGGGTAAGGCGCCGAGCAGGGCGCCCGGGCAAGACGCCGGGCAGGGCGTCGACTTGGCCGCCGAGCACGGCTCGGGGCATCCGAGGAACCGTCAGGCAGGTTCCCTCGTACAGTTGTTGCGCAGAAGGCCCCTCGCACCCCGTCCGGTGCGCGGGGCCTTCGCCACACCCCGACCCGGCCATGCGCACCGACGGCCGCATGCTGCATGCTGTGCGTTCACGGTCGATTCGGACGGTCCACGGCATGGAGCTGAGCATGACTACCACCTTTCCGGACATCTCCATCAACACGGACCGGTTGGTGCTGCGCGCGCTCGAAACGGGTGACGCCCCGGCGCTCGCCGAGATGATGAACGACGAGATGGTCGGCGCCTGGACGGCCGTCCCCCAGCCGTACTCCGAGGACGCCGCCCGCCGCTGGATCACCGAGTACGCCCCCACCGAACGCGCCGCCGGCCGCGGCCTCGACCTCGGGGTCAGCGAGTTCCTCACCCAGCGGCTCGTGGGCATCGTCCAGCTGACCAACACGAACTGGCGCGTGCGCTCCACCGAGCTCTCCTACATCGTCGCCCCCTGGGCCCGCGGCGAGGGATACGCCTCCGAAGCCGCGCTCGCCACCGCCCAGTGGCTCTTCAACGACCAGAAGTTCGAGCGCATCGAACTGCGCACGGCGGCCGACAACACCGCCTCCCAGCAGGTCGCCCAGAAGATCGGCTGCATCAGCGAGGGCGTCCTGCGCAACGCCTGCATAGCCCGCACCCGCACCGAGGACGGCAGCTGGACCGAGCTGCGCACCGACTTCATCCTCTGGGGCCTCCTCCCCGAGGACCTCGACGGCGTCGCCGACCAGATGGCCGAAGCCGGATACTCCTCGTACACCGACTGGAGCTGAGCCCGGGAGACCGACCCGGGGTACGCTCGGCACGCCCCCGACCTGCGACGACACCACAGGAGACAGACGACGATGGCGGACCGGGTCACGGTGATCGGCTGGGACGGCTCGCCCCTCACCTCGGCGGCCAGATCCGCACTCTCCGCCGCCACCCTGGTGGCCGGCGCCGCCCACCACCTGGCACTGCCCGGGGTGCCCCCCGCCGCCGAACGCGTCCGCCTCGGCAGCGTCGACCTCGCCGCCCGCCGCATCGCGGGCCACCGCGGCACCGCCGTCGTCCTCGCCGACGGCGACCCCGGCTTCTTCGGCGTCGTCCGCACCCTGCGCGCCCCCGAGCACGGCCTGGAGGTCGAGGTCGTCCCCGCCGTCTCCTCCGTGGCCGCGGCCTTCGCCCGCGCCGGGATGCCCTGGGAGGACGCCCGGATCGTCGTCGCCCACCAGCGGACCCTGCGCCGCGCCGTGAACGTCTGCCGCGCCCACCCCAAGGTCGCCGTCCTCACCTCGCCCGGCGCCGGACCGGCCGAGCTCGCCCTCCTCCTCGAAGGCGTCCACCGCACCTTCGTCATCTGCGAGGAACTCGGCACCGACCGCGAACGGGTCTCCGTCCTCACCTCCGACCGGGCCGCGGACCACGTCTGGCGGGACCCCAACGTCGTCCTCGTCATCGGGGGAGTGGGCGGCACGGGCGCCGGCGCCCCGGCCGCCCCCTGGCTGATGGGCCAGGACCCGGCCGTGCGGCCCGTACGGGGCTGGGGCCTGCCCGCCGAGGAGTACGCCCCCGAGGAGCACGGCCCCGAGGCGTACGGCCCCCGGGGGCGCGGCACCACGGGGGCCGCCCCGCCGATCCGGCCCGGCGCGGGCGAGGACCCGGCGCTGCGCGCCGCCCAGTTGGCCCGCCTCGGCCCCCGTGTCGGCGACCTCGTCTGGGACATCGGCTGCGCCGGGGGCGCCTTCGCCGTCGAGGCCGCGCGCTTCGGCGCCGCCGTCATCGCCGTGGACACCGATCCGGCCGCCTGCGCCCGCACCGAGGCGGCCGCCCGCCGCCACGGCGTACCCCTCCAGACCGTCCGGGGCCGTGCCCCCCACGTCCTGGAGAACCTGCCCGAACCGGACGTCGTCCGCATCGCGGCCGGCAGCGTCCCCGTCGTCACCGCCTGCACCGACCGGCGCCCCGAGCGCATCGTCGTCCACGCCTCCACGCGCGACGAGGCGGAGGCCGTCGGCACCGCGCTCGCCGCCGGCGGCTACACCGTCGAGAGCCTCCTGCTCCAGACCGTCGGGCTCGACCCCGACGACTGGTCGGAGAGGGAGCGTTCGGTGGTCTTTCTGCTGGCCGGACGCAGGAGCGACGGCGCCCCGTGACCCCGCCGCCCCGCGGGGGCAGGTAGGCTGGCCGATTGTTGTACCGCACCGGCACGTTCGGCGTTCGTCCCCCTCGCTAGGCTGGGGGACCCCCGTCGAATGTCCGGAATGGGCGGCCCTTCCGGCCCGCCGATGTGGTACTCCGCAAAGGGGGGACCGCGCGACGTGGCGCAGTCCACAGCCCGCCGTGGCGGATCTGCCTGCCACGACGGCCGAGGGCCGCGACAATGAGTGGGTGTCCGCGCGTCCTTCGTGCCGCGCGGCGCGTGCGCTCGTTGTTCTCGACGGGCGCAGGTCTGAAGGAAGCACAAGCGATGGGCGAGGGGTACGCATGACGGACACCGGCCAGGTCTCGGGCGAGGGACTGCCGGAGAACGCAGGCATGGTCGAGCAGCCGGGCATCCCCGCACCGGGCGCGTACACCTTCCTGGACCCCTCCGAGCACGCAGCCGAGGACGACGACATCCTTCTCATGCCGGGCGCCCAGGGCGCCTGGAGCGAGCACCCGCCGGGCGTCGCGCCCGCGCCGCCGGTGGCCGTACCGGCCCCGCCCGCGCCCCCCGTCGTCCCGCACCAGGGCGTTCCGCCCGTGGCCGCCGCCCCGGAGGCGGCGGCCCCGCTGGGAGACCCGCTCACCGACCCCCTCACGGGTCCGCTCCCGGACTCCTACGTCCTCGCCGACGTGCTGACCGCCCCTCAGGGCCAGGCCGCGGCGCAGGCGCCGACCGCCGGGACCCCGGCGCACGGGACCCCGGTTCACACTCCGGCGCACGGCATGCCCGCCCAGGGCACCCCGGCGCACGGTGTCCCCCTCGCCGCGCAGGAGCCCGTCCTCGCCGACCACGGCTACGAGCCCGGCATCCTCGACACCGGCGCCCACGAGGCCGCGGGCCGCGACTCCGGCTCCGTCGACCTCGGCGGCGTGCGCGTCCCGCCGCCCGCCGGCGCCCCGATCCCGCCGCCCGCCCGCCGCCCGCTGCACATGGGCCCGCCCGTGCCCGAGGCCGGGGGCGTCGTGCTCTCGCTCGCCGACCGCGGCCCGGCCGCCGCGCCCGCCCCGGCCCCGCAGCCCGCGCCGGTCGTGGCCACAGGTCCCGCGCCGATGCCCGTGCGGAACCCGGGACCGCCCACGACGGGCCCCGAGTACTTCGACATCCCGCAGGACCAGCAGCTGGCGCCGCAGGGCGCCGAGCCGTGGGCCGCGCAGCCGCAGGAGGCCGTGGCGCCCGAGCCGGTCCTCCCCGCAGAAACGGTCGTCCCGCAGACCGGGCAGTTCGTCCAGGTCGAGGGCTCCGTCCCGACCGCCCCGCACCTGGCCCCGACCCCGGCCGAGGAGCCGGTGGAGGCCGTGGACGCCGTAGCGGCAGAACCCGTAGCGGCTCCCGTGACGCCCGAGACCTTGGCGCCCGAGGCGGTCGCGCCTGAGACCGTCGCGCCTGAGGCCGTCGCTCCCGAGGCCGTCGCTCCCGAGGCGCCCGTGCAGGAGCCCGTCGAGGCCCCGGAGCCGGAGCAGGCCGAGGCGCAGGCCACCGTGCCCGCGCCGCGCGAGCCCGAGCCCGCCGTCGAGGTCCGCGAGGCCGAGGTCCCGGCGGAGCCCGTCGCGGAGGTTCCGGTCGCCGAGCCGGTCGCCCTCGTGGCCGAGGCCGCGGTGGAGCAGGCGCCCGCGGAGACCCCCGTCGTGGTGCAGGCCGCCCCTGAGCCCCTGCCCGAGCAGGCCCCCGAGGCCGTGTCAGAGGCCGTGGCCGAGGTCCCGGTGGAGACGGCCGACGTGCCCGCACCCGTGGCGGCCGAGGAGCCGGCGCAGCCCGCCGTCGCCGAGCCCACCGAGCCGGTCGCGGCGCAGCCCGAGGCCGCCGCCGAGGTGGAGACGGACCCCGAGGGCTTCGTGGACGCCGCGGAGCTGGTGGAGGCCGACGAACTCCCCGCCGCCGACGAGCCCGTCGCCGCGGCCGAACTCCCGGCACCTGCCGAGGTCCCGGCCGCCGACGCGCTCCCGGCCGCCGACGAGGACGCCGTCACCGAGCACGCCGTCACCGAGCTCCCCACCGCCGAGGCACTCCCCGTCGCGGAGGCGGAGCCGACGGCCGGCGAACTCCCCGTAGCCGAGGCCCTCCCCGTCGCGGACGAGGCTCCGGCCACCGAGGACCAGGCCGTCACCGACCCGCAGGCCGTCACGAACGAGCAGGCCGTCACCGCGGAACCCACCGCCGGTGACGAGCAGGCCGTCCCCGACGAGCAGGCCGTCACCGACGTCGACGAGCCCGCCGCCTCCGACGAGGACCCGGCGGCCGCCCCCGCCGCCCCCGTCACCGCCCCGGCGCCCGGCTACGACGACGCCGAGCGCGAGGCCGTGCTGCGCGTGATGCGCGAGCGCCGCGACATCCGCAACGGCTTCCGCTCCGACCCGATCCCGCACGAGGTGCTGCTCCGCGTCCTGGAGGCCGCCCACACGGCCCCCAGCGTCGGCCACTCGCAGCCCTGGGACTTCGTCGTCATCCGCTCCGCCGAGACCCGGCAGACGATGCACGAGCTGGCCCAGCGGCAGCGCGAGGCGTACGCCAAGTCGCTCCCGAAGGCCCGGGCCAAGCAGTTCAAGGAACTGAAGATCGAGGCCATCCTCGACACCCCGGTCAACATCGTCGTGACCGCCGACCCCACCCGGGGCGGCCGCCACACCCTGGGCCGCTACACGCAGCCGCAGATGGCCCCGTACTCCTCCGCGCTCGCCGTCGAGAACCTCTGGCTCGCCGCCCGCGCCGAGGGCCTCGGCGTCGGCTGGGTCAGCTTCTTCGACGAGCGCGAGATGGTCCGCGCCCTCGGCCTGCCCGAGCACCTCGAAGTGGTCGCGTACCTCTGCGTCGGCTACGTCGACGAGTTCCCGGACGAGCCCGAGCTGGCCCAGGCGGGCTGGTCCAAGCGCCGCCCGCTGGCCTGGGTCGTCCACGAGGAGACGTACGGCCGCCGCGCCCTGCCCGGCGAGGAGCCGCACGACCTGCTCCAGGAGACCGTCGCCAACATCCGCCCGCTCGACGCCAAGGCGCTCGGCGAGGCCTGGGAGCGCCAGAAGCGGATGACCAAGCCCGCGGGCGCCCTGGGCATGCTGGAGATCATCTCCGCGCAGCTCTCCGGCCTCTCCCGGGTCTGCCCTCCGCCGATCCCGGAGCCCGCGGCCGTGGCGATCTTCGCCGGGGACCACGGGGTCCACGCCCAGGGCGTCACGCCCTGGCCGCAGGAGGTCACCGGCCAGATGGTGGCCAACTTCCTCGGCGGGGGAGCGGTCTGCAACGCCTTCGCGAACCAGGTCGGCGCCGAGGTCTGCGTCATCGACGTGGGCGTCGCCTCCGAACTCCCGGCCACTCCCGGCCTCCTGCCCCGCAAGGTCCGCCCGGGCACCGGCGACTTCACCACGGGTCTCGCGATGACCCGCGAAGAGGTCCTGGCCGCGATCGAGGTGGGCATCGAGACCGCCCGCGACCTCGTCGCCGCGGGCAACAAGGCGATCCTCACCGGCGAGATGGGCATCGCGAACACCACCGCGTCCGCCGCGCTCATCTCGGTGTACACCGGGGTGGACGCCGCCGAGGTCACCGGCCGCGGCACGGGCATCAACGACGAGACGCACGCCCGCAAGGTGGACGTCGTCCGCCGCGCGCTCGACCTGCACAAGCCGGACGCGGCGGACCCGATCGGCGTCCTCTCGGCGATCGGCGGCCTGGAGCACGCGGCCCTGGTCGGCCTGATCCTGGGCGCGGCCTCGCTGCGCACCCCGGTGATCCTGGACGGCGTCTCGACCGGCGCGGCGGCCCTGGTGGCCCGGGCGATCGCCCCGGAGTCGCTGGCGGCCTGCATCGCCGGCCACCGCAGCGCCGAGCCGGGCCACGTGGCGGCCCTCAACAAGCTGGGCCTGCGCCCGCTGGTCGACCTCGACCTGCGCCTCGGCGAGGGCACGGGAGCCCTGCTCGCGCTGCCCCTGGTGCAGAGCGCGGCCCGCGCGATGCACGAGGTGGCCACGTTCGACTCGGCCGGAGTCACCGAGAAGTAGCACCTCCGGCGCGTCTCCCCACCCGCACAGGGGGAGACGCGCCGGGGTGCGTCCCTCCCCGCGCGTTGCTTCCGCGCGTCCGCACGCACGGACGCACGCGCACGGACGCGTACGGACGCACCGACCGGGAGATCCGTCACAGCGTGACGGCCACGCACCCCCGATATCGTGGGCACAGGCGTTCCCGCCCACCCTCACCAGCCGCTTCACCGCAGCAGCGGCCCGCACCCGCACAGCCCCTCCGAGGAGCCGCTCACCCATGGCCGAGCACACCGAGCACGCGGCGCACCCCGCCTACCCCGTCGGTCTCCGTCTCGCGGGCCGTCGCGTCGTCGTCCTGGGCGGCGGCCAGGTCGCCCAGCGCCGGCTGCCCGCACTGATCGCCGCGGGCGCCGACATCACGCTGATCTCCCCGTCCGCGACCCCCTCCGTCGAGGCGATGGCCGAGGCGGGCGAGATCACCTGGGTGAAGCGGCGGTACGAGGACGGTGACCTCGCCGACACCTGGTACGCGCTCGTCGCCACCACCGACGCGAGGGCCAACGCCGCGGCCTCCGCCGAGGCCGAGCGGACCCGCACCTGGTGCGTGCGCTCCGACGACGCCGAGTCGGCGACCGCCTGGACCCCGGCCACCGGCCGCGACGCGGGCGTGACCGTCGCGGTGCTCACCGGCCACGACCCCCGCCGCTCCGCCGCCGTGCGCGACGCGATCGTCGAGGGCCTCCGGGACGGTTCCCTCGCAGCGCCCGCGCACCGCTCCCGTACCCCCTTCGTCGCCCTCGTCGGCGGCGGCCCCGGCGACCCGGACCTGATCACCGTCCGCGGGCGCCGGCTCCTCGCCGAGGCCGACGTGGTCATCGCCGACCGGCTCGGCCCCCGCGACCTCCTCGACGAGCTGCCCCCGCACGTCGAGGTCATCGACGCGGCCAAGATCCCGTACGGCCGTTTCATGGCCCAGGAGGCCATCAACAACGCGCTGATCGAGCACGCGAAGGCGGGCAGGTCCGTCGTCCGGCTCAAGGGCGGCGACCCCTTCGTCTTCGGCCGCGGCATGGAGGAGGCCCAGGCGCTCGCCGTCGAGGGCATCGCCTGCACGGTCGTCCCCGGCATCTCCAGCTCGATCTCGGTCCCGGGCGCGGCCGGCATCCCGGTCACGCACCGGGGCGTGGCCCACGAGTTCACCGTGGTCAGCGGGCACGTCGCCCCGGACGACCCGCGCTCACTGGTCGACTGGGCCTCGCTCGCCAAGCTCACCGGCACCCTGGTGATCCTCATGGGCGTCGACAAGATCGGGAAGATCGCCGAGGCGCTCATCGCCCACGGCAAGTCCCCGGAAACGCCGCTGGCGCTCGTCCAGGAGGGCACCACGGCCGCCCAGCGCCGGGTGGACGCGACGCTCGCGACGGTCGCGGAGACGGTCAGGGCCGAGGAGGTCCGCCCGCCGGCCGTCATCGTCATCGGCGACGTCGTCGCCGAGGGCCCCGGCAAGCTGGTGAAGTAACCAGAGGTAACTGAAACCTGTCACCCGCCGTCGCACCCCATTGGCACCACACCCCGGACAAGGCAGTATCACCCCGTGGCCGAACTCATCACGATCGACGACCCCGACGACCCGCGCCTGCGCGACTACACCGGCCTGACCGATGTCGAGCTCCGGCGCAGACGCGAACCCGCCGAGGGCCTGTTCATCGCGGAGGGCGAGAAGGTCATCCGCCGCGCCCGGCAGGCCGGTTACGAGATGCGGTCGATGCTGCTCTCCGCCAAGTGGGTGGACGTCATGCGCGATGTCATCGACGAGGTCCCGGCGCCCGTGTACGCGGTCCAGCCGGAGCTCGCCGAGCGGGTCACCGGCTACCACGTGCACCGCGGGGCCCTCGCCTCGATGCAGCGCAAGCCGCTCCCGGACGCGACGGAGCTGCTCGCCGGCGCCCGCCGCGTGGTGATCATGGAGTCGGTCAACGACCACACCAACATCGGCGCGATCTTCCGCAGCGCCGCCGCCCTGGGCATGGACGCCGTCCTGCTCTCCCCGGACTGCGCGGACCCGCTCTACCGACGCTCCGTCAAGGTCTCGATGGGCGCGGTCTTCTCCGTCCCGTACGCACGCCTGGACGCCTGGCCCCGGGGCCTGGAAGCGGTACGGGAGGCGGGGTTCAAGATCCTCGCGCTGACCCCGGCGGAGAAGGCGACGTCCATCGACGAGGCGGCCCCGCACCGGCTGGAGCGGGTGGCACTGATGCTCGGCGCGGAGGGCGACGGCCTCTCCACGCAGGCGCTGCGCGCCGCCGACGAATGGGTCCGGATCCCGATGGCCCACGGCGTCGACTCGCTCAACGTGGGCGCGGCGGCGGCGGTCGCGTTCTACGCGGTGGCGACGGGACGCCCGGAAGCCTGATCGCACGGCCGCGTGAGGTCCGGCGACCTCCCGGCCCCGAGCCACGAGCCGACCGAGGTCTCACGACCTCCTGGTCGGCTCGCCGCTTTTCCGGCCTGGGTCCGACACGGCCTTCGCCCGCCCTTCGGGCGGCCGGCGCTACTTTCGCAACACGCCCTAGCCCTGCAGGGCCTGCGCGGCGGCGATGCCCAGCGCGACGACCAGCGTCACGACGACGAAGACGAACAGCCGCTGGCGCAGCAGGCGGGGGTTGGCGGGACGGCGTCCCGTGGACGTGGAGCGGGCGCCCGGCCGGGTGCCGGGACGTGACTGGGGCGCGCGCGAGCCGCCGGTCCGGGGCCCCGCGGAGGGCCGGGACGCCGACCCCGTGCCCCGCGCCTGCCCCCGCTCCGCTTCGCGCTCGGGACCGTGGCCGCGGGTGTCCCGCTCCGTGTACCGCTCGGTCGGCCGGGCGGGGTTCCGCTCCTCGGCCCGCTCCCGCTGCACGGGCGGACGCGCGACCGGCAGGCCCTGGGCCTCGCGGGCGGCGATCTCCTTCAGCCGCATCGACAGCTGGAGCGTGCTGGGACGTTCCTCCGGGTCCTTCGCCAGACAGGCCCGGATCAGCGGGGCCAGCGCGTCGGGCACACCGTGCAGCTGCGGCTCCTCGTGTACGACCCGGTAGAGCATGACCTCCGAACTGCCGTGTCCGAAGGGGGAGTCCGCCATCGACGCGTAAGCGAGGGTGGCGCCGAGCGAGAACACGTCCGTGGCCGGGGTGACGGCCGCGCCGCGCACCTGCTCCGGGGCGAGGAAGCCGGGCGAGCCCACGGCCGTCCCGACGTGGGTGAGCGTGCTGGCACCGGTGGCCCAGGCGATCCCGAAGTCGATGATCCGGGGGCCCTTGGGGGAGAGGAGGATGTTCGAGGGCTTCAGGTCGCGGTGGACGACCCCGGCCTCGTGAACGGCGACCAGGCCCTCCGAGAGCGCGGCCCCGATGGAGGCCACGTCGGCGGCGCGCAGTCCGCCCTCCTCGGCGACCCGGTCGTGCAGGGAGGGGCCGGGTACGTACTGGGTGGCGAACCAGGGGCGCTCGGCCTCCAGGTCGGCGGCGACCAGCCGGGCCGTGCAGCCGCCGCGGATCCGCCGGGCGGCGGACACCTCGCGGGCGAAGCGGGACCGGAACTCCTGGTCCTCGGCCAGGTCGGGCCGGATCACCTTGAGCGCCACGCGCTGACCGCGCCGGTCGGACCCGAGGTACACGACCCCCATCCCGCCGGCGCCCAGCCTGCGGTGGAGCCGGAACGACCCGACGATCCGCGGATCCTCGCGCCGGAGCCGCATCATCGCCATGTCCGTCCCCTCGTCCGTTCGACGTGGCACAGCTTACGTAGTGGCGCCCGAACGTGCTCATAGGCCGCGCCCTCGCACCGGGATCGATTGTCAGTGCTGAGGGGGACGGAAGGGCTCGGAGCGCATGCACCCGCAGCTCCAACCCCCCTTCGTTGCAGATCACTTGACGAAGGGACGCGAGAACCCGGCGACGGCCCGGAGGGCGGCTCCCGGCCCCGGGGGAGGGCTCGGGGGACCCCGGGATCCGGACGGGCCCCGGGGAAGTGAGCGATGTCACGCCCGGTGACCCGCCGGGCGCCCCCGGCGCCCGCGCTTCCGGCCGTCCGGGCGGGGGCCGACCCTTCCGGGAAGACCCCCACTTCCGGGCGTCCGTCTCCACCCAGGGGAGTACTCCGTACGGCCGGTCGTCATCCTCCGGGAGGCCCGGAAGTCGGTACGCGGGCATGACGTCCGGGGGCCTCCCGATCCCTAGTGTTGTTGTCAGCGGCGGGTGCAGCACTCGTCCCCCGAGGTCAAGCACCCGCCGCGCCGACCACGACAGGAGAGGAACCATGGCGTACACGGCACCGCGGTCGACCACCAGCCCTTCGGGCCGCCGTCACCCCTTGGTGGCCACGGCCATGGTCCTCCCTCTCGCGGCCCTGCTCGTCGTCGTCTTCGGCGGCTGGGAAGCAGTGGTCACACAGGCGTCGTCCGTGGGCGTGATGTTGGGGCGCTGAACAGCGTCCGGACCCGGGAGAGCGGCCCGGGTCGGGGACATCCGGCCATCAGCCCCGTGGGGACGGGGGTGTGGCGGACGGCAGCGTGAGGCCGGTCAGCTGGGGAGCTGACCGGCCTTCGCGCTTCCCGGAACAGCGCGTACGCTCCCCGCGTGGACCCCGCAGACCCGTTCTCACCCGCCCCGACGCCGCTCGACCGGTCGGCCCTCGAAGCACCGCCGGACCCGTCCGTCCGGCGCGAGCGGCCCGACGGGCTCGACCGGTCCGCGTCGTACGAGGGGCTCGACCGGCTCGCCGCCGTCGCGCGGGCGGCCGCTCACCGCCCCGGCGATCCCTGCCGCTGCGCGAGCGGCCTCGTCCGGGTCCTCGCGGACCGGGACGACGGGACCGTCGTGCGCCACGGGCGGCTCGTCGCCAAGGCCCACGCGCCCGACACCGACCCCGAGGCGCACCGCGCCCGCCTCGCCCTTGCCGCCCACCCCGACGCGGCCGGCGTCCTCCTGCCGCCGCTCCCGCTCCCCGTCCCTTCGCAGGACGGTGCCGCACTCGACGGCCGCCCCGTCACGGTGTGGCCGTACGGCTCGCCCGTCGCCCCGGACGACCCCGACGCCGCCCCCTGGGAGGACGCGGCGCGGCTCCTCGCCCGGCTCCACCGCACGCCGCCCCCGCCGGGGCTCGCCCCGCGGCTCCCGGAGATGCGGGCCCCGCTCAAGGTGTCGCTCGCCGTGGACCGGATGCGCCGCACGGCGCCGGACCATCCGGCCGCGGCCACCGTGCTGAGTGCTTGGCGGACGATTCCCGCGGGCGGGGAACGGGGCCCCCGGCTGCTCTGTCACGGCGACTTCCACCTCGGCCAACTGGTGCGCGAGCCCCGGTCGGTCGGCGAGGGCCCCTGGCGGCTCATCGACGTCGACGACCTCGGCCTCGGCGATCCCGCGTGGGATCTGGCCCGCCCCGCGGCCTGGTTCGCCGCGGGCATCCTGCCGCCGGAGGTGTGGTCGCGTTTCCTCGGCGCCTACCAGGAGGCGGAGGGCCCGGCCGTCGGAGCCGATCCGTGGGTCCAACTGGACGTCCCGGCCCGGGCCCTGACGGTCCAGACGGCGGCGCTGGCCGTCGCCAAGTCCACGGCCGAGCGCCGGCCGCTCGACGAGGTGGAGGACGTGATGATCGACACCTGTGGGCGGATTGCCGGACATCGAACCGATTCGGCTCCTTCGGCGTCCACGTAAGGTGAAGCCACCATTCGAACGGCAATGTCAGGGAGTTGAGCCCAGCATGCAGTGTCCCAAGTGTCATGCGGCCATGCACACGTACAACCGCAACGGCGTCCAGATCGAGCAGTGCAGCGGCTGCCGCGGCATATTCCTGGACTTCGGCGAGCTGGAGGCCCTGACCCGCCTGGAGTCCCAGTGGGCCCAGCAGGCGCCGCCGCCGCAGGCCTACCCGGCGCAGCCCGCCCCCGCGGCTCCCGCCTGGGGTGCCCCGCACCAGGGCGGCCACCACGGCGGTCACTACCGTCAGCGTGGCTTCGGCCGGATGCTCTTCTCCTCCTGAGCGGCCTGAGCACGAAGAAGCCCCCGGCCGCGAGCTGCGGCCGGGGGCTTCTTCAGGTGGTGCGCGATACTGGGATTGAACCAGTGACCTCTTCCGTGTCAGGGAAGCGCTCTCCCGCTGAGCTAATCGCGCGGGGCGGTGCACGTCGTACTCGAAGATACTACGTACTGCGTGCGCGATACTGGGATTGAACCAGTGACCTCTTCCGTGTCAGGGAAGCGCTCTCCCGCTGAGCTAATCGCGCGGGTGTGCACGTGCCGCGAGCGGCAGTGCGGGGTGCTGTGTGCGCGATACTGGGATTGAACCAGTGACCTCTTCCGTGTCAGGGAAGCGCTCTCCCGCTGAGCTAATCGCGCGGGGGATCCGGGGATCCGGGACCCGAAGGTCCAGTGGACGATACTGGGATTGAACCAGTGACCCCTTCCGTGTCAGGGAAGTGCTCTCCCGCTGAGCTAATCGTCCTTGGAGGTGGAGACGGGATTTGAACCCGTGTAGACGGCTTTGCAGGCCGTTGCCTCGCCTCTCGGCCACTCCACCAGGAGTGATAACGGGGGTTCGGGAAGATCCCCCACATCGAGCGGACGACGAGATTCGAACTCGCGACCCTCACCTTGGCAAGGTGATGCTCTACCAACTGAGCCACGTCCGCTTGTCGTTTCCGTTTCGCTTGCGCGTCCCGGCGACGTGTTGAACTCTAGCGGATTCCTGGGCCAGTACAAAAACGCGTTTCCGCAGCGTGCTGACCTGCGCGCCGACCGGGGTGCCCGCCAGGACCCGCCGGAGGGTTCGCCCGGCGTTCACTCGCCGTGTTCCCCGGGTGGCGCGCAGCCCCCGCGTACGCCCCCGCTCGTGCCCCGGCGGCGGCCTCGCCCCGTGGCCCGCGCACACGACCCCGGGCAGCCGCTCCGGCCGACCTAGACTCGACACGTGCACGACTTTGCTCCTCTGGCCCGCTTCGGCGGCCTCGTCGCGACCGATCTCCGGGACGTCACCCATGACCCCGAGGCACTGGACTCCGCCGGCTTCTGGGCCGTCTGTGCGGACTTCGAGGGCCGTCTGACCTGCGCCCGCTTCGGCGACGTGCGGCGCGAGCCGGTCCCCACGCCCGTGCCGGGGGCCTGGCGGGGTCCGGGGGCGGGTGACTGGACGTCCTCTCTCGACCGCTCCGCGTACATCGCGGGCGTACGGCGCGTGCGCGAGCACATCGCGCGTGGCGAGGTCTACCAGGCGAACCTCTGCCGGGTGCTGACCGCGCGGCTGCCGGACCCGGCCGCCGCCGACGTCGACGCCCTGACCGCACTGCTGGCCCGGGGCAACCCGGCTCCCTACGCCGGCACGATCCGGCTGCCCGCGCACGGCGTGGAGATCGCCACCGCCTCGCCGGAGCTCTATCTGAGCCGCGAAGAGGCCCTGATCACCTCGGGCCCGATCAAGGGCACCGGCCGTACCGCCGACGACCTCCTCCCCAAGGACCACGCCGAGAACGTGATGATCGTCGACCTGGTCCGCAACGACCTGGGGCGCGTCAGCGAGACCGGCACCGTCGCCGTCCCCGCCCTCTGCGCGGTCGAGGAGCACCCCGGCCTGGTCCACCTCGTCTCCACCGTCACCGGCATCCTGCGCGAGGGCGCCGGCTGGCCCGAGCTCCTCGACGCCACCTTCCCGCCCGGCTCCGTCACCGGCGCGCCCAAGTCCAGCGCCCTGCGGATCATCGAGGCCCTGGAGACCGCCCCCCGCGGCCCGTACTGCGGCGGCGTCGGCTGGGTCGACGCCGACGCGGGCACCGCCGAGCTGGCCGTCGGCATACGCACCTTCTGGATCGACCGCGCCGAGGGCGTCCTCCGCTTCGGCACCGGCGCCGGGATCACCTGGGGCTCGGACCCGGAGCGCGAGTGGGAGGAGACCGAGCTGAAGGCGGGCCGGCTCGTCGCGATAGCGTCGGGCGCCTACGAGTCAGGCGCCTACGAGGCGAGCGGAAAGGCCATCTCTCGATGAAACTCTGGGTCAACGGCGGGCTGCACGACGCGGAGACCGCCCGGGTCTCCGTGCTGGACCACGGGCTGACCGTCGGCGACGGCGTCTTCGAGACGGTGAAGGCCGTACGTGGCGAAACGTTTGCTCTCACCCTTCACCTGGAGCGCCTCACCCGCTCCGCCCGCGGCCTGGGCCTGCCCGACCCGGACCTCGACGAGGTCCGCCGGGCCTGCGCCGCGGTCCTCGCCGCCAACCCGATGGAGCTCGGCCGGCTGCGGATCACGTACACGGGCGGTCTCTCCCCGCTCGGCTCGGAGCGCGGCGACGCCGGCACCAGCCTCGTCGTCGGACTCGGCGAGACCGGCCGCCGCCCCGACTCCACCGCGGTGATCACCGTCCCCTGGACCCGCAACGAGCGCAGCGCCCTCGCCGGCCTGAAGACCACCTCGTACGCGGAGAACGTCGTCGCCCTCGCCAGGGCGCGTGAGCGGGGGGCCTCCGAGGCGCTCTTCGCCAACACCGTGGGGCAGCTCTGCGAGGGCACCGGCTCGAACGTCTTCGTCGTCCTCGACGGCACGATCCACACGCCGCCCGTCTCCTCCGGCTGCCTCGCGGGCATCACCCGCGCCCTCGCCGTGGAGTGGACCGGCGCCGAGGAGACCGACCTGCCGCTGGACGTGCTGGAGAGCGCCGACGAGATCTTCCTGACCTCGACCCTCCGCGACGTCCAGGCCGTGCACCGTGCCGACGGGCGCGAGCTCGGCGGCACCCCCGGGCCGGTCACCGCCAAGGCCATGCGGGTCTTCGACGAGCGCGCGGCCCGGGACCGGGACCCTCGCCTCGCGTGAACCGGACCGCGTCCGCGTAAATCGGGATGACGGACGGCCCCGGGGTGGGTAGAACACCCATGATGACCACCACCCTGCGGCCGGCCGGGCCGCTTCAGCAGACGCCCGACGGCGGCCGTTCCCGTACCTACGACGTGTGCGTGAACAGCCGCCGCGTCGGCGCCGTCCACCTCTCCACGGATCCCGCCTTCGGCGCCGCCTCGGGTGTGATCCAGGGACTCCTGGTGGACGAACCGGACCGGCGGCGGGGCCGCGGCACGGTCGCCGCGCTCGCCTCCGAGGAGGTGCTGCGGAGCTGGGGCTGCGCCGAGGTGCAGATATCGGTGCCCGCCGACGCGGAGGCGGCCCTGCGGATGGCCCGCTCGCTCGGCTACACCGAGCGCAGCCGGAACATGGTCAAGGAGCTGGCCGCCGAGCCGCCGGCCCTGCCGGAGGGCGTCGAGGTCCGGCCCATGACCGGGAGCGAGTTCACGGAGTGGGAGGCGCGGGCCAAGGAGGGCTTCGCCCAGAGCTGGATCGACCGAGGCGTCCCCGAGGACCAGGCGCGCGCCAAGGCGGACGACAGCCACCGCCGGTACCTCCCGCAGGGCCTGGACACCCCCGGCGTCGCGATCCACGTGGTCGTCCGGGACGGGCGGCCCGCCGGCTTCCTGTGGACCGGCCGCATCGAGCTGGAACCGGGGCGGTGGGCCGCTTTCGTGTACGACATCGAGGTCGCGGAGGAGCAGCGCGGGCGCGGCTACGGCCGGGCCCTGATGCTGCTGGCCGAGCGGGTCGCGCGCGGGACCGGGGACGGGCTGCTCGGACTCCACGTCTTCGCGGGCAACACCCCGGCCCTCCGGCTCTACGAGTCCCTCGGGTACCTCACGACCTATGTGAACAGCGCCAAGGTGCTCCTGTAGGCGCACCCGGGCAGGGGCGGGGGCTCAGCCCTTCAGGAGGCGGTCGGCGATCTCCTCGATGCGCTGCCGCAGGCCCTCCTGGCTCTGGCCGCCGTCGAGGCGCTCGCCGCCGATCACATAGGTCGGGGTGCCGGTGACCTTGACGGCCTTGCCCTCGGCCTCGTCCGCGTCGACGGTCAGCAGGTGCCGGCCGTCGATCAGGGCGGTGTCGAACTCCTCGGCGTCCAGGCCCAGTTCGGCCGCCACCTCCAGGAGCACCGGCTCGCCCCGGTCGCCGAGCGCGGCGGTCCTGGCCAGCAGCGCCTCCACGTACGGCCAGCCCTTGCCCTGGTCGAAGGCCTCCTCGGCGGCCTGGGCGGCGGCGTACGCGTGCTTGTGCTTCGCCAGCGGGAAGTGGCGCAGCTGTACGTCGAGGCGGTCGCCGTAGGTCTCGCGCAGGGCGCGGACGTCGTCGAGGGCCGCGAAGCAGTCGGGGCACTGGAGGTCGAACCAGGCTTCCAGGACGACGGGGGAGGCGGGTGCGGTGGTGGAGTCGTTCATGGCAGCAGTCTCCCTCACCAGGCCCTGAGGAGGAGATCCGGCCGGGACGACCCGGAGATCTCCCTGAGAACGGCGCCGGGACATGGCCCCGGCCCTCCTCGGCGGTGCAGGATGGAAGGGACGTATCACCCGGACCTGGAGGATCGCATGCTCGCCGAGACCATCTGCTCCGCGGCGGCCGTGGCGGGCCTGGGCATCGCCGCGATCACGGCGTACCGGAAGCGCTACCTGGCCGCCGCCCGGATCGCCGCCTACTCTCTGGTGCCGCTCGGCCTCGTGATGATCGGTGCCGTGGACTGGATCGCAGGCACGGCCTTCAGCCCGGTGGCCTGGGCCGGCTTCGGCGTGCTCGGTGGCGCCTGGCTGCTGTTCTCGTCCACGCGCGCCGTCGAGCGGCGCCGGGCCGGCCGCAAGGAGACCACCGGGGGAGCCGAGCCGCGTGCCGTGGCCCCGGCCGCCTCCTCGCCCTCGCGTGCCGCGGCCCCGAAGCCGCAGGCCGGCCAGTCCGCCGGCGAGGACTTCAGCGACATCGAGGCGATTCTGAAGAAGCACGGAATCTGATCACTTCTGGCGATTCCCTTTCCCGTGATCCACGGGAAGGGGTGAACACCCCTTGCAGTGAGGCGTGTTGCGGGATTTCCCGGGCGGAATGTGCGTCATCATCCCCCCGAGATGCTGGATACCTCGCGGGACCCCGTCCCCGCCGCCCCCGATGCCGCCGGACCCGTCGACATGCCCGCGGAGGAAGCGCGCGGCTGTCTGTTCGCGCTCTCCCAGCCGCCGCTGATGATCTTCCTCGCGGTGATCGGCTGCCTGCTGCTGACGGCCGCCGTGCACGATCTCTTCGTGCTGTGACCGCGCCCGTCCCGACCGCCCGCGGGGCCGGCGGGCCGGGCCGTCAGCCCGCCGCTTCCTTGCGGCGCGCCCGGTACGCGGCCACGTGCAGGCGGTTGCCGCAGGTGCGGCTGTCGCAGTAACGGCGCGAGCGGTTGCGGGACAGGTCGACGAAGGCCCGGCCGCAGTCCGGCGCCTCGCAGCGCCGCAGCCGCTCCTGCTCGCCGGCCACCACGATGAACGCGAGGGCCATGCCGCAGTCGGCGCCGAGGTGGTCCGCCACCGAGGCGCCGGGCGCGAAGTAGTGCACGTGCAGGTCGTAACCGTCGTGGTCGGTGAGCTGTGGGGTGGTGCCCGCCGCCGCCACCAGCTGGTTGATCAGCGGGGCCGCGATCCGGGGCTCAGGGGCGGAGAAGACCGCGGTGAACTTCTCGCGGACCTCGCGCACGGCCCGCAGGTCGGCGGCTCCGAGTTCGCCCACGTCGCTGATCTTGTGGTTGCGCACGAAGGCCCGAAGCCCCTCCAGGTCCGCGAGCTCGTCGGGACGGTCGCCCTGGGGCGCCGTGTTCATCAGATCGACGACGGTGTCGAGGGCGATCCGGGTGTCGTGGGGGATCAGCACGATTCGCTCCCTGGCCGGCCGCGGGCGGGCGCCCGCGGAATGGCGCTGACTCTAGCGCGGCCGGGAAAGGGGCGACGGCGCCCACCACCGCGCCGGCTGCGCGGTGGGGAACGCCGTCGTCGTGCCTATGTGACTGTGCGCGCGGCGCCGTCGCCCCGAGTCGGACGGCGCCGTACGGCTCTCGGCCTGGCTCAGCTGTCCGCCAGGATGTGGGAGAGCTCCGTGTCGAGATCGAAGTGCCGATGCTCGGTGCCCGGTGGCACGGCGGCGTCGGTCCGCTTGAGGAACGACTCCAGGGCCCTCGCCGGGGCCTCGAGCAGGGCTTCTCCCTCGGGGGAGCTCAACGCGATGCAGACGACTCCCTGGCCGTGACTACGGGATGGCCAGACGCGGACGTCGCCCGTGCCGGTGGGCCGGTGCAGCCCCTCGGCGAGAAGGTCGCGGGCGAAGACCCACTCGACCGTCTCCTCGGCTCCGGTGTGGAAGGTGGCGTGCACGGCATACGGATCGGCCGTGTCATACCGCAGGCCCGCGGGTACAGGCAGTGAGGACTCGCTCGACACAACGAGGCGCAGGTGCAGCTCGCAGCTGACCGTGGTGTTCATAAGCGCCAGGGCCTTTCGCTCAGTGTGCGCTCGGGGATTCGCACGTCGGCGAAATCGACATGCCACCTCCGGTGCCGTTGTAAACCCCTCTGTCGGTTTTGTGATCGTTCAGGTAGCTCGAACGGCGGTGTGTAACCCCGGGTAATACCGCCATCCGGGTAGGCCTCCGGCATCCGGTAGGTTAGGGGGTATGAATGCGGAGAGTGACGAGCGCACAGGGGATTCCGCAGCCGGCCAGGAAGCCGAACTGGGATCCCGCGCACCGGAGTTCATCAAGTCCCGACGGACCCTGCACCTGAGCTGGCAGGTGGGCGTCTTCGTCGTCGGACTGGCCGTGGTCGGTGCGGGCGTCGTGATGCTGCCGCTGCCGGGACCGGGCTGGCTGGTCATCTTCGGCGGCATGGCGATCTGGGCGACCGAGTTCGTCTGGGCGCAGCTCGTTCTCCGCTGGACCAAGCGGAAGGTCACCGAGGCCGCCCAGCGTGCCCTCGACCCCAAGGTCCGCCGACGGAACATCATCCTCACCACCATCGGTCTGGTGATCGTCGCCGCCCTGCTCGGCGTCTACCTCTGGAAGTACGGCTTCGTCATGCCGTGGAAGATCGAGCAGTGATCGATCGGTGGTTCGGGACCCCCGCTGACATGGGGTAATGTTTGCGGTGCGCCCGGGCGATTAGCTCAGTGGGAGAGCACTTCGTTCACACCGAAGGGGTCACTGGTTCGAACCCAGTATCGCCCACCACCCGGCCCGAAGGCCCGGAGACGGAACACCGTCCCCGGGCCTTCGGCGTTTCACCGCATCCGCCCCAGCCGGTCCCGCAGCCGCCGGGCGTCCCGCAGCCGCTGCTCGTACGTGGCGCCCACCGCGAGCAGCAGGAGCCCGGCGAGGGCCGGCGGCAGCCAGCGGGGCAGCGCGTCCACCACCTGCACGACGTACGGGGCCAGCTCGTGCAGCCCGTCCAGGGCCAGCACCCCGCCGCCGAGCACGAGCAGCGCCTGGAGCCGGAACCGCGCCCCCAGCAGCGTCACGACGAGCGCCGCGACCCCCAGGATCAGCGGGCGCACCCAGTCCGGGTCCACCCAGGCCGCGACGAGGCTCGGCACCAGCGTCGCCGCGAGACCGGGGCCGTACGCCGTCCAGGACGAGGCCTCCCGGTCCCGCCGCCGCAGGAAGCCCACGACCAGCGCGGGCACCGTCACCGGCAGCGTGTACGCCTCCGGGGTCGTCACGTCCGAGACCGCGAGCCGGACCCAGGTGGCGAGCAGGAACAGGACCGCCGCCGTCCACGAGGCGAAGCGCCGCCGCTCCGGCCGGACCGCCGTCGCCGCCGCGATCACCCCGCCGAGGGCCAGCACGAGCGCCAGGAACGCGGGCCGGGAGGCGGCGATCCCCAGGGCGAGCAGCCCCACGCAGGCACCGGTGATCTCCACCGCCAGAGTCGTGGGACCCGTACGCGTCCGGGCACCCACGGCCGCGCCGGCCGCCGGGACCAGGAGCAGCGCCACGGCCGTCCAGTGGTCCTCGAAACCGGCCGCCGCCGCCACCGCGAGGACGAGCCCCGCCGCCGTGAGGACGGCGACACAGGCCGAGACCACCCGGCGCGCGCCCTCCCCGAGCACGGCGACGCCCGTGAAGAGCCCGAGCAGCAGCCCCAGCGAGGCGAAGGTCGCCCCGCGCACGTCCAGGGCGAGCGCGACCGCGCTCAGGGCGGACGCGAGCCCGCCGGCGTAGGCGCACCAGCCGAGCGCCGTGCGGGGCTCCAGGACGGTCGGCCGCGTCGCGGGCCGCAGGGGCGCCCAGCCGGCCCAGGGGGTCCCGGTACCGGGGAGCGGCGGCAGGGCGGGGCCGGCGGACTGCCCGGCCGCCGTGGCCGCCGCCGCGCCCTGCCGCACCCCGCGGGTCAGCGGGCCGGGGCGGACCGCGAGGCCGAGGGCGGCCGCGGTGGTGAGCAGCTGGAGCACGAGCGTCGTCGCGTACGGCAGGTCCAGGGAGACCGGCAGAGCCGTGAGCAGCGCCCAGACCGCCGCGAGCGCGCCGCAGCGGGCCCACAGCCGGGGGACGGCCGCGAGCACGGCGGCGACCACCAGGAGCACCAGGGCCGCGGTCGCCGGGTACCAGGTGAGGGTGCGCCCGGTGTGCTCACCGGACCACACCTCCGTCGTCCGGGCCACCGGCCCCAGAAGCCCCACGGCGACGGGCGGCAGCGCCCACAGACCGCCCGTCGCCACGACCCCGGCACCGGCGGCCGCCAGCCCCTGCCGCACGCCACGGGGCAGCCACGGGGTCCCGGCCGTCGCATCCGGACCCTCCGACGCACCCGAACCGTCCCGCGCGCCGATCCCGTGCCACAGCCACGCCAGGGCCAGGCCGCAGACCACGTAACCCGGGACCGTCCAGTCCGAGGGGAGCGCCGCGCGGAGGAGGCCGCCGAGGGCCGTCACCGCCGACAGGCCCGCGAGCACCGAGGCCGCCACCGCGAGCCCGGGCCGCCGCCAGGCCACGTAAAGCGTCAGAGCCGCACCCGCGAGCAGCAGCGGCGCGCCGCTCCACGGGGAGCTCAGAGAGAGCCACACGCCCGTCAGGAGCGACCAGCCGCCCAGCGCCGCCGCCCCGGTGGCCGCAGTGATCCGGACCGCCGCCGGACGGGTCCACAGCACCGCCGCCACGTCCGCCGCGGCCGTCACCAGCGCCGCCCACGCGAAGGCCGTCGGGCCGCTCCCGGCCGCGAGCGCGCCGAGCGGCAGCGGCAGCTGGGCCGCGACCACGGCCGTCGGCAGCGGAGTCCGCAGCCGGGGGAGTGCCGAGCCGTACGCCGTCCACGCGCCCGCGAGGACCGCGGCCGCCACCGCCGTGTACCCCAGGCCGTCCGTCCCGGCCGGCGCCACCCGGTGGAGCGCGTACGCGTCGAGGACCATCAGGACGAGGCCCAGCGCCGCCACCGACTCGGCCGTCGAGACCAGACCCTTCCGCAGCAGTGCCACCGGCGCCGCCAGGGCCGCCGAGGTCACCACGAGCAGCACCGCCGCGCGCCCGCCGATCCCCATCGAGCCCCAGCTCACCAGCGTGAAGGCGACGGCGGCGATCGTCAGGAGCGTCCCACCGAGCGTCAGCAGCACGTTCTGCGCGCTCCGCGGGGTCGAGTCCGCGAGCGCCCGGGCGCCCGGCGGCGCCGCCGCCGACATCGCGACCGGCGGGTACAGCGCCCGGATCAGCCAGGCCCGGCGGGCCAGCAACTCGGTCCGGCGCGCGTCGAGTCGCGCCAGCTCGCGGTCGACGAGCACCAGCTCGTCCGCGGGCGGCAGGGAAGTGTTCATACCGGGAGTGTGGCTCCGGCCACACGGCACGGGAATGCGTCACCGTACTCAGATCCCGGCCTGAGTACCCCAGACTGGACGCATGGACTGGTGCCGGTACCGCTTCCGGAGCGTCTGGCGGCTCGCCGCCCCGCCCGACGCCGTCTACGCCGTACTCGAACGGGCCGAGGAGTACCCCCGCTGGTGGCCCCAGGTCCGCGAGGTGGTCCCCCTCGACGACACCACCGGCACCGCCCGCTTCCGCTCGCTCCTCCCGTACGAACTCGTCGTCACCGCCCGGGCCCTGCGCCGCGACCCCGCCGCCCGGATCCTGGAGGTCGGCCTCGGCGGGGACCTGGACGGGTGGGCCCGCTGGACCGTCACGGCGGAAGGAACCGGCACCCGCGCCGTGTACGAGCAGGAGGTGGAGGTCCGCGCCCGCCTCCTGCGGCTGCTCGCCGTCCCCGGACGGCCGGCCTTCCGGGTCAACCACGCGCTGATGATGCGCGGGGGACGGCGGGGACTCGCGGCCGAGATGAGGGAGGCCGCTCGGAGAGCGTCGCCGGGAGGCGGCGATCGGTGACGGGCGGGACGGTTTGAAGGAACCCCTCGTCGGCCTGTATGGTTCAAACCGTTCCCGGGCGATTAGCTCAGCGGGAGAGCACTTCGTTCACACCGAAGGGGTCACTGGTTCGATCCCAGTATCGCCCACCGGGAAAAGCCGGTCCGTCGAAAGACGGGCCGGCTTTTGTCATGCCGCCGCGCCCCATCCGTCATGCCGCCGTGCGCAGTTCCGGCCGCAGCGGCCACGCGGGGTCCACCGTCTCCGGAGTCCCCTGCCGCGTGAACCACGCCTGGAGGCCGCGCGCCTGGGCGGCGTGCCACACCGCCTGGAGCGTGTGGAGCTCCGCCGGTGACAGCCGCTCCAGCCGGGCCGAGAAGCGCCGGGCCACCGCCCGTACGAGCTCCAGCGCCGCCGCCGCGTCCGCCGCCGCGTCGTGCGCCCCGGCCAACTCCACCTCGTAGTGCGCGCAGAGGTCGGTGAGCGTGCGGCGGCCCTTGCGGTAGCGGTCCAAGTGCTTGTCCAGGACCCGCGGGTCGAGCACGCACAGCGGGGCGCTCTCCAGATAGGTGCCGAGCGAGGACGCCCGGTGCCGCCGCAGCTCGCGGTCCAGGATCGTCAGATCGAACGGCGCGTTCATCACCACCAGCGGACGTCCCGCCGCGGTCTGCTCCGCCAGCGCGCGCGCCAGCTCCTCCATCACCGGAGCCGGCCACCGGCCGTACCGCTGGAGGTGATCGTCCGTCAGGCCGTGGACGGCGGTGGCCTCGGCGGGCACCGGTATGCCCGGATTGACCAGCCAGCGCGTCACCCGCGGCCGCGCCCCGGCCGCGTCCTGCACCACCAGGGCGGCCGAGACGATCCGGTCCCCCTCGACGTCAACTCCCGTGGTCTCCGTGTCGAAAGCGGCCAGGGGCCCCTCGTACCAGTGCGTCGTCATCCCCGAACTCCTCGCACACGTGCGGCAGATGGCCAACCCCCTGCCCGAAACGGTGATACCCGCACTGTTTGCGCCGTACGCGGACCGGTCACAACAGAGGGGACGGGGAAGGAAAAACGACATGGCGCTCGCCCAGCCCGAGTCGGGAGGGCTGCCGCCCCAGCGGGTGGCACCGACGCGCGGCTCACTCGCCACCACCGCATGCATGGAGACCCTTCAGGTGGGATACCTGCACGCCGTCGCCGCCGCGGCCGGCTGCTCGCTGTCCCAGCCCTTTCCGGACAACGGCATCGACTGGCACGTGAGCCACGGCTCGCCCGGACACACCGTCGACGACGAGGTCACCATCAAGGTGCAGCTCAAGTGCACCTACCAGATCCCTCCCCGCCCGCCGGGGAGCGCGTTCTCCTTCACCCTCGACAACGACCACCTGGTGAAGCTCGCCCGGACCCCCGTGTCCGTGCACAAGATCCTGGTCGTGATGCTTGTCCCGAGGTCCCAGGAGGACTGGCTGCGGGCGAGCCACGACCGGCTCGACCTGCGGCACTGCTGCTACTGGACCAACCTGGCCGGACACCCGGTCACGGGACGCCGCCGGACCACCGTGCGCATCCCGACGGCACGGATCTTCGACGACCGGGCGCTCTGCGAGATCATGACCCGGGTCGGCGTGGGAGGGAGACCTTGATGCACCGGCCTGTCGACGAACCAGGGTTCGGGGAGGGGGGCGGGTCCGGGCGCGGACCCGCCCCCGTTCCCCCGCCCTACCGCCCCCACCCGGCGCCCGGCGACACCCCCGGCCACTGGACCGGGATTCCCGCCCCGCCCGCCGGGCCCTGGGCCGACGTCCACGGGACGCCCGACCCCGGCCGGGTCGACCCGCGCGTCCTCGGCGCCCTCCTCGCCCGCCACGGCTGGCGGCGGCGCGGCGGGGCCGCCGGCCGCTACAGCCGCTGGACCCCGCCCGTCGGCCCGGGCGGCGGCACGAGCCTGCTCGTCCCGGAGAGCCGGGCCTTCCCGGACTGCGAGGACCTGCTCGGCGAGGCGCTCACCGCCCTCGCCCACAGCGGTACGCCCTCCGCGCGCGAGGTCCTCACCGGCCTCTCCGTCCCCAGCGACGAGATCCGCTGGTGGCGCGACGTCCCCCCGGGACCGGCCGGCACGGTCCCCTGGACGGTGCAGGAACAGCTCAGGTCGGCGGCCCGCCAGCTGCTCCTCGCGGGCGCCCTAGCCGTCCGAGGCCGGGCCGGCTACCACGGCGCCCGCCACCGCCGGCCCGCCCAGGCCTCTCTGGAGACCGTCGTCGTCGGAGCCGCTCCCGGCGGCCGCGGACTGACCGCCTTCCTGCCCGTCGAGCCGGGCCGTCCCATCGCCGTCCGGCTCTACCACGCGCTCTACGCGGCCCGGGAGGCCACCGACTACCAGCGGGCCACCGGCGGCATGGAGGCCTTCGACGCCGCCGTCGAGGCCGGCGTCAGCCGCGAGCTCACCGAGGCCCTCGTCGCGCTGGTCCGGGGCACGGAAGGGGCCAGGGTCGCCCTCGAATGGGCCCCGGCCGCCGGAGCGCCCGAGGGCTGCGCGGCCCGCCCCGAACCCGTCGAGTTCTCTCCGGGCGACCTGCCCGCCCTGCGCGAGGCGAGCGCCCGCTACCTGACCGACGAGCCCTCCGTGCCGGTACGCATCACCGGGGCCGTCGTCCGGATGCGCCGCTCGGGCCCGCGCGGCGACGGAACCGTCCGGCTGCGGGTGCTCGGCGGGGCCGAGGTCCCGCACGTCCGGGTCACCCTCGGCGAGGAGGAGTACCGCACCGCCGTCCACGCCCACCTCGTCGGGCTGCCCATCCGGGTCGTGGGCCGCCTGGAGAGCCGGGGCGGCTTCCGGCGGCTGACCGACGCCTCCGGGGTCGTCCCCGTCCAGGTCGACGAGGCGGAACGGGACCGGCTGATGAAGTCGCTCCACGAGAACCTCGACTACTTCGAGGAGGCCTGCGGCCCGGACGAGGGGTGAGGGGCGCGGCCGGGGGCGACGCACGGGTCTCCGGGCGGTACGGGGCGAAGGGCGCGGTGCGGCGGAAACCGTTTCGCGGGCGGGCCTGTCCGATCGGTAAGATCGACGGCGACGCGGCACCTCGTCTCTGCCGCGCACCGTCGGCGCCGGCACCTCGTGCCTGCCTGCGCCCCAATGGAAGAAGAACACCCGTGTCTGAAGTCCGTGTGACCGTCCAGTCCGCCTCGGAGGCAGAGGAGAGGGCGGTGAGCGCGGGCACCACCGCCGGTGCCCTCTTCGCCGACGACCGCACCGTCATCGCCGCCCGTGTCGGCGGCGAGCTGAAGGACCTCTCGTACGAGCTCGCCGAGGGCGATGTCGTCGAGGGCGTGGAGATCTCCTCCCCGGACGGTCTCGACATCCTGCGCCACTCCACCGCGCACGTCATGGCCCAGGCCGTGCAGGAGCTCTTCCCCGAGGCCAAGCTGGGCATCGGCCCGCCGGTGCGGGACGGCTTCTACTACGACTTCGACGTCGAGAAGCCCTTCACTCCCGAGGACCTCAAGGTCATCGAGAAGAAGATGCAGGAGATCCAGAAGCGCGGCCAGCGCTTCTCCCGCCGCGTGGTGACCGACGAGGCCGCCCGCGAGGAGCTCGCCGACGAGCCGTACAAGCTGGAGCTCATCGGCATCAAGGGCTCCGCGTCCACCGACGACGGCGCCGACGTCGAGGTCGGCGGCGGCGAGCTCACCATCTACGACAACCTCGACGCCAAGACCGGCGACCTGTGCTGGAAGGACCTCTGCCGCGGTCCGCACCTGCCGACCACCCGGAACATCCCGGCGTTCAAGCTCATGCGCAACGCCGCCGCCTACTGGCGCGGCAGCGAGAAGAACCCGATGCTCCAGCGCATCTACGGCACCGCCTGGCCGTCGAAGGACGAGCTGAAGGCCCACCTCGACTTCCTGGCCGAGGCCGAGAAGCGCGACCACCGCAAGCTCGGCAACGAGCTGGACCTCTTCTCCGTCCCGGACGAGATCGGCTCCGGCCTCGCGGTCTTCCACCCCAAGGGCGGCATCATCCGCCGGGTCATGGAGGACTACTCGCGCAAGCGCCACGAGGAGGAGGGCTACGAGTTCGTCTACTCGCCGCACGCCACCAAGGGCAAGCTGTTCGAGAAGTCGGGCCACCTGGACTGGTACGCCGAGGGCATGTACCCCCCCATGCAGCTCGACGAGGGCGTGGACTACTACCTCAAGCCCATGAACTGCCCGATGCACAACCTGATCTTCGACGCGCGCGGGCGCTCCTACCGTGAGCTGCCGCTGCGCCTGTTCGAGTTCGGCACCGTGTACCGGTACGAGAAGTCCGGCGTCGTCCACGGTCTGACCCGGGCGCGCGGCTTCACCCAGGACGACGCGCACATCTACTGCACCCGCGAGCAGATGGCGGAGGAGCTGGACAAGACCCTCACCTTCGTCCTCAACCTGCTCCGCGACTACGGCCTGAACGACTTCTACCTGGAGCTGTCCACCAAGGACCCGGAGAAGTTCGTCGGCTCCGACGAGGTGTGGGAGGAGGCCACCGCGGTCCTCCAGCAGGTCGCCGAGAAGCAGGGCCTCCCGCTGACCCCCGACCCGGGCGGCGCCGCGTTCTACGGCCCGAAGATCTCGGTGCAGGCGCGGGACGCCATCGGCCGTACCTGGCAGATGTCGACCGTCCAGCTCGACTTCAACCTGCCGGAGCGCTTCGACCTGGAGTACACCTCCCCGGACGGCACCAAGCAGCGCCCGGTCATGATCCACCGCGCGCTCTTCGGCTCGATCGAGCGCTTCTTCGCGGTGCTCCTGGAGCACTACGCGGGTGCGATGCCGCCGTGGCTGGCGCCGGTGCAGGCGACCGGTATCCCGATCGGCGACGCGCACGTCGACTACCTGCACGACTTCGCCGCCAAGGCGAAGAAGCAGGGCCTGCGGGTGGACGTCGACTCCTCCTCGGACCGGATGCAGAAGAAGATCCGGAACGCGCAGAAGCAGAAGGTCCCCTTCATGATCATCGCGGGTGACGAGGACATGGCCGCCGGCGCCGTCTCCTTCCGCTACCGCGACGGTTCGCAGGAGAACGGCATCCCCGTCGACGAGGCCATCGCCAAGATCGCCAAGATCGTCGAGGACCGCGTCCAGGTCTGACGACCCCGATCGCGTTCAGGAGGCCCCCGGGGAGTTCCCCGGGGGCCTCCCCCTGTTCCCCGTCCCCTCGTCCGTCTCGTCCTCCCGCCGGAACGCCTGGATCAGCCAGGACGAGAACGAACCCGTCACCGCGCCGAGGAGGGCGAGGCCGCAGGCCATCACGCCCACCGCCACCACTCTGCCCATGGGCGTCACCGGCACCACGTCGCCGTACCCCACCGTCGCGAGCGTGGCGCAGGTCCACCACACCGCGTCGCCGAAGGTGAGGATCGAGGCGCCGGGGGCGTCCGCCTCGTACTGGTAGACGGTCAGGGCGCCCGCGAAGCCGAGCAGGGCCACCGTGAGGCCGGAGTAGACCATCACGCGTGCGTAGAGGCCGAGCCGCGGCTCGTCGTGGCGGCGCTGGATCTGGTTGTAGATGTTGACCATCCGCACCGGCCGCAGCAGCGGCAGGACCACGACCACCGTGTCGAGGAGATGGGTGCGGAGGAAGCGGAGCGGGCCGAGACCGCTGAGCCGGAGCCGCACCACGTAGTCCGCGACGAAGAGGGCCCAGGAGGCGAGGGTGACCGCCAGGATGAGGTCGAGCCATCCCTGGGACAGCTGGTGATGGGCGAGGATGCGCACCGCGTAGCCGGCCAGGTAGACCACGGAGGCCACCGCGAGCGGCGCCTCCATACTGCGGTCCCAGCGCTCCAGCCGGGGCGGGTTCGGTGACCTGTCGCTCATCGGATCAGCATGGCGGCTGCATGGATCTTCCGCCCCGGCGACACGTTCCGAACGGGCGACGCAATATGCTGCACAGCATGACGACTGAGCCGGAGCAGCAGATCGGAGTCGGGACGCGGGACGCGTTCCAGCGCCTGTGGACGCCTCACCGGATGGCGTACATCCAGGGCGAGAACAAGCCGACCGGGCCGGGGGCCGACGACGGCTGTCCCTTCTGCTCGATTCCGTCGAAGTCCGACGAGGACGGGCTGGTGATCGCCCGCGGCGAGAGCGTGTACGCGGTCCTCAACCTCTACCCGTACAACGGCGGCCACCTCATGGTCGTCCCCTACCGGCACGTCGCCGACTACACGGACCTGGACGCGGCGGAGACGGCGGAACTCGCCGACCTGACCAAGCGCGCGATGGTCGCGCTGCGGACGGCCTCGGGGGCGCACGGCTTCAACATCGGCATGAACCAGGGCGCCGTCGCGGGTGCCGGGATCGCCGCGCACCTGCACCAGCACGTGGTGCCGCGCTGGGGCGGCGACACCAACTTCATGCCGGTCGTCGGGCACACCAAGGTGCTTCCGCAGCTGCTCGCGGACACCCGGAAGATGCTGGCCGACGCCTGGCCGGCCACCATCTGATCCGTCCGTCCGTGCGGGGGTGACCCGGGTCAGGCGTCGTAGACGTCGGCCTTCTTCGGGCCCGGGTCCTGGACGGCGCCGCCGAGGAACATCGAGCGGTTGGTGAAGCGCTCCGTGTCCACGCCGTGGTCGTCCAGCATCCTGACCGTCGCGGAGTGGACGGCCCGCAGCACCGGCGTGGCCATGCGGATCGCGTCGTCGGCCATGAAGCGGTTCTTCCAGAGCGGCCCGGCCCACACGTGCCGGAGCCCGAAGGGCTCGGGCAGGACCATCTTGCCGCCGAGGAACTCCAGGACCGGCGGGTACCAGGTCAGCGGGGCGCGCACCGCGAGCCGGACGATGTCGTCGGTCTCCAGGAGGGGCTGCTGGATCTCCCTCGTCTCCCAGAAGCGGACGGTCTTGGAGACCTCCTTGGTCTTCGCCTTCGGCTTCGTGGTGAACAGGCCGTGCACGGGCCCGAGCGCGTGTCCGGTGACCTCGATCCGCAGCGTGTGGAGCAGCGAGGTGACGGTCACCATCATCGTGAGGACGAGGTTTCCGTCCCAGAGCGTGAACTGCACGCCGAGGTAGTGGCGGTTGCCCGCGCCGAACTGCTGGTCGTTGCAGATGCGCTGTATCTCGTGCGGCTTGACCTGGTAGTGCACGATGCTGTCGCCCTCGGGGCGCGTGACCTCGTCGGCGCCCTCCCCGACCGGCGAGATGATCCAGTGCTTGACCGTCGGCTTGGGGAAGCCCGTCTTGAGCGAGCCGCGCTCCAGGAGCGTGAGCTCGTCGTGGATCTTCCGTATGACGTCCCAGGCGCGGAACGCGTGGATCTCCCGCCCCTCCTGGGGGACGAGCTCCTCGGCGAGGGTCCAGCTGCCCCAGCGGGTGCCGAGCCCGAGGACACCCTTGGCGCCCGCGTAGAAGACGATGTTGGACTGCTGCTCGGCGGAGAGCTTCTCCAGGTTGACGCGGAGTTCCTCGGCCGACTTCTCGCCCGGGTCCTGCGGAGCCGACTTGGGGACGTGGGGGCCGACGCCGCCGCCGCTGAGCAGGCCCGTCCAGCGCTCCCGCAGGTCGATCGCGTACTTCTCGCAGATGCGGCGCGCGAGGAACCAGCCCACGACCGGCGCGACGATCATCGCGCGCAGGTAGTTGGGCAGGATGCCGTCGAAGGGCAGCTTGACCAGGACGATCGCCGCGAAGAGGCCGGCCGCGAACAGGAGGGCGGTGCCGAGGGCGCCCGCGCGCCGGTTCTCGTTCCCCGCGGCGAGGCGGCGGAGCTGGATGACGCCGAGCCACAGCAGCAGGCCGGGCAGGAAGAGCACCCCGCAGACGAAGGTGATCAGGGTCAGCTTGACGTCGCGCTGTCTGCGGATGTGCGTGGCGGCGAGGCAGTGCTCGACGACCGGCTGCGGGTCGGCGCCGAAGGACTGGATCAGCGCCTTGCGGGCGCCGCCGAGGACCCGGACCTGGACGGCACGCGAGAAGGCCTCGCCGAGGTCCGGCCGGAAGAGCCCCCATCTCCCTTCCTTGACCGTCGTCTTGTAGAGGTCGTTGTCCGCCTCCTGGATCGTCGAGAGCGGGCTGTCCCGGTACGCGGCCGAGGCGAGGGCCTGGGTCGCCCCCGTCTGCCCGTCCGAGCCCATGAGGGGGACTTGCGCCCCGGGTCCGAATCCGTCGAAAGCCACTGTCGCCCCCATCGCCGCGATCACCTCTGCGGGCTGTTCCCAACTGCCGCGCCCCGCACACCTTCTGAGCTGGGCACCACAGCGTAACCGGGTACTGCCTGATGCGTCACGGCCTGTGGATACCGACGGCCGAATGACGTCCGCCCGGCGCGCGCCGGGCGGACGTCCTCAGTTGTCGCCCCGTCAACCGGGGCTCCTTTCAGGCCTGTTCGCGGATCTTCTCCGCGAGGTGCGGCGGCATGGGCTCGTGCCGGGCGTACGCGCGGTCGAAGCGGCCCGTGCCGTGCGACACGGAGCGCAGGTCGATCGCGTACCGGCTGATCTCGATCTCCGGCACCTCCGCCCTGACCACGGTCCGTCCCGGCCCCGCCTGCTCGGTGCCGACGACCCGGCCGCGCCGCCCCGACAGATCGCTCATGACCGGACCGACGTACTCGTCGGGGACGAGGACCTGCACCTCGGCGACCGGCTCCAGGAGATGGACGGCGACGTCGGCGGCCGCCTCGCGCAGCGCCAGCGCCCCGGCCGTCTGGAAGGCGGCGTCGGAGGAGTCGACCGAGTGCGCCTTGCCGTCCCGGAGGGTGACCCGGACGTCGACGAGCGGATGGCCCGCGGCGACGCCCCGGGCGGCCTGGGCCCGTACCCCCTTCTCCACGGAGGCGACGAACTGGCGGGGGACCGCGCCGCCGACCACCTTGTCGACGAACTCGATCCCGCTGCCCGCCGGCAGCGGCTCCACGTCGATCTCGCAGATCGCGAACTGGCCGTGGCCGCCGGACTGCTTGACGTGCCGGCCCCGGCCGGCCGCGGCACCGCCGAAGGTCTCCCGCAGCGACACCTTGTACGGCACGGCGTCGACCTGCACCCCGTACCGGCCGCGGAGCCGTTCCAGGACGACGTCCTGGTGGGCCTCGCCCAGGCACCAGAGCACCACCTGGCGGGTGTCCTGGTTCTGTTCGAGGCGCATGGTCGGGTCCTCGGCGACCAGCCGGGCGAGGCCCTGCGAGAGCCGGTCCTCGTCCGCCTTGCTGTGCGCCTCGACGGCGAGCGGCAGCAGCGGCTCCGGCATGCTCCACGGCTCCATGAGCAGCGGATCGCCCTTCGCGGAGATCGTGTCGCCGGTCTCGGCGCGGCCCAGCCGGGCCACACAGGCGAGGTCCCCGGCGACGCAGTGCGCCATGGGCCGCTGCTGCTTGCCGAAGGGCGAGGTGAGGCCGCCGATCCGCTCGTCGACGTCATGGTCCTCGTGGCCCCGGTCGGCGAGGCCGTGGCCCGAGACGTGGACGGTCTCGTCGGGGCGCAGGGTCCCGGAGAAGACCCGGACCAGGGAGATCCGGCCGACGTAGGGGTCGGCCGCGGTCTTGACGACCTCGGCGACCAGGGGGCCGTCGGGGTCGCAGCTCACCGGCGGCCGGGCCTGCCCGTCGGGGGTGGTGACGGCGGGCGGCTCGTGCTCCAGGGGCGAGGGGAAGCCGCCCGTGATCAGTTCGAGGAGTTCGAGGGTGCCGAGGCCCTGCGTGCCGCCGTCGGCGGCGGGGGCGGCCGCGAGGACCGGATAAAAGCTGCCCCGGGCGACGGCCTTCTCCAGGTCGTCGACGAGGGTCTTCAGGTCGATCTCCTCGCCGCCGAGGTAGCGGTCCATGAGGGTCTCGTCCTCGCTCTCGGCGATGATCCCCTCGATGAGCCGGGCGCGGGCCTCCGCGATCACCTGCCGCTGGGTCTCGTCGGGCTCCTCCTCGCGCCGTACGCCCGTCGAGTAGTCGAGGACCCGCTCCGAGAGCAGACCGACGAGCCCCGTGGCGGGCGCGTGCCCGTCGGCGCCCTCGCTGCCGCGCACGGGCAGGTAGAGGGGCAGGACGGCGTCGGGGTCGTCGCGCCCGAAGAGGTCGGCGCAGACGGCGGTGAGCTCGGTGAAGTCGGTGCGGGCGGTGTCGAGGTGGGTGACGACGATGGCCCGGGGCATGCCGACGGCGGCGCACTCCTCCCAGACCATGCGAGTCGAGGCGGCGACGGCATCGGCCTCCTGCGCGGCCGAGACGACGAAGAGGGCCGCGTCCGCCGCCCGCAGACCGGCCCTCAGCTCCCCGACGAAGTCGGCGTACCCGGGGGTGTCGAGAAGATTGATCTTGAATCCGTCCCAGCCGACCGGGACGAGCGAGAGCTGTACGGAGCGCTGCTGGCGGTGCTCGATCTCGTCGTAGTCCGAGACCGTCCCGCCGTCCTCGACGCGCCCCGCCCGGTTGACCGCCCCGGTGGCCTGGGCGAGCGCCTCGACGAGGGTCGTCTTGCCCGATCCGCTGTGGCCGACCAGCACCACGTTCCGCAACGACGCGGGCCGGTCGGCCGTCAAAGCCCTGCCGGCGGCTCCGGGGGTCGTGTTCGCCTTGTCACCCATGATGTGTTCCTCCCGACTGCTCGCACGGTGCGGCGGTACGACGGGTGTCGCGGGGGAGTGGCGTGTCGCGGTGCGGCTCCTGCGCGTGCCCGCGGTGGTCCTTCGAGCTTTGCACCGGCTTCGGGACGCGTCCATACGTCGTACACGCGCGGGCCCGCGGGAGGGCACCTACGTGGCGGGAAAGGGTGCCCGCCACGTCGGCGGCGCGCGCGTGGCTACGATGGGTGAGCCGGTGGTCATAGGGGCCGCGCGGCCCACCGAACCTCGGGAAGGCCATGCTGAACAAGTACGCGCGTGCCTTTTTCACGCGTGTCCTCACACCGTTCGCCGCGTTTCTGCTCCGCCGGGGCGTCACTCCGGACGCGGTCACGCTCATCGGCACCGCGGGAGTGATGGCCGGCGCGCTGGTCTTCTTCCCGCGCGGAGAGTTCTTCTGGGGCACGATCGTCATCACCCTGTTCGTCTTCTCCGACCTGGTCGACGGCAACATGGCCCGGCAGGCGGGGATCTCCAGCCGCTGGGGGGCGTTCCTCGACTCGACGCTCGACCGGGTCGCGGACGGCGCGATCTTCGGCGGCTTCGCGCTCTGGTACGCGGGCAAGGGCGACGACAACGTGCTGTGCGCGGTCGCCATCTTCTGCCTCGCGAGCGGTCAGGTCGTCTCGTACACCAAGGCCCGTGGCGAATCGATTGGCCTGCCGGTCGCCGTCAACGGACTGATCGAGCGCGCCGAGCGCCTCGTCATCTCGCTGGTCGCCGCCGGTCTCGCCGGACTCCACGCCTTCGGCGTGCCCGGCGTCCAGGTGCTGCTCCCGATCGCCCTGTGGATCGTGGCGGTCGGCAGCGCGGTGACCCTGGGGCAGCGAGTGGTGACGGTACGACGGGAGTCGGCCGAGGCGGACGCCGCGGCCAGGGGGAGCGAGGCGGCCACGTGAGCGCGCTGAAGGACAGGGTGACCGACGGGGTGTACGGCCTCGGCTGGTCGACCGTGAAGAAGCTGCCGGAGCCGGTGGCGACCGGCCTCGGCCGACGGATCGCCGACTTCGCCTGGAAGCGGCGCGGCAAGAGCGTCCTGCGGCTGGAGTCCAACCTCGCGCGCGTGGTGCCCGACGCCACGCCCGAGCGGCTCGCCGAGCTGTCGAAGGCCGGCATGCGCTCGTACATGCGGTACTGGATGGAGTCCTTCCGGCTGCCGACCTGGAGCAAGGAGCGTGTCGAGCGCGAGGTCGACATCAAGGACGCCCACTACCTGCTCGACGGCCTCGCCGCCGGGCGCGGCGTCATCCTCGCCCTGCCCCACCTGGCCAACTGGGACCTGGCGGGCGTGTGGGTGACCCGCGCCCTCGGCGTCCCGTTCACGACGGTCGCCGAGCGGCTCAAGCCGGAGACGCTGTACGACCGGTTCGTCGCCTACCGCGAGTCCCTCGGCATGGAGGTCCTCCCGCACACCGGGGGCTCCGCCTTCGGGACCCTCGCGCGGCGGCTGCGGGCCGGCGGCCTGGTCTGCCTGGTCGCCGACCGCGACCTGTCGGCGTCCGGCGTCGAGGTCGCCTTCTTCGGCGACACCGCGCGGATGCCGGCCGGACCGGCGATCCTCGCGCAGCAGACGGGCGCGCTGCTGCTGCCCGTGACGCTCTGGTACGACGACACGGCCGTCATGCGCGGCCGCATCCACCCGCCCGTCGACGTACCCGAGTCGGGTACCCGCACCGAGCGGACCGCCGCCGCCACCCAGGCACTGGCCGACGCCTTCGCCGCCGGCATCGCGGACCACCCGGAGGACTGGCACATGCTGCAGCGCCTGTGGCTCGCCGACCTGGACGAACGCCCCGCGGCTCCACCGAGCCCGGACCGGGACGGGGAGCGGACCACGTGAGGATCGGGATCGTCTGCCCGTACTCCTGGGACGTGCCGGGCGGCGTCCAGTTCCACATCCGCGACCTCGCCGAGCACCTCATCCGGCTCGGGCACGAGGTCTCCGTCCTCGCCCCCGCCGACGAGGACACCCCCCTCCCGCCGTACGTGGTCTCGGCCGGCCGTGCCGTGCCCGTCCCGTACAACGGCTCGGTGGCCCGGCTGAACTTCGGCTTCCTCTCCGCCGCCCGGGTGCGCCGCTGGCTGCACGACGGCACCTTCGACGTCGTCCACATCCACGAGCCGGCCTCGCCCTCCCTGGGCCTGCTCACCTGCTGGGCGGCGCAGGGGCCGATCGTGGCCACCTTCCACACCTCGAACCCCCGCTCGCGCGCCATGATCGCCGCGTACCCGATCCTCCAGCCCGCCCTGGAGAAGATCAGCGCCCGCATCGCGGTGAGCGAGTATGCGCGACGGACCCTCGTCGAGCACCTCGGCGGCGACGCCGTCCTCATCCCCAACGGCGTCGACGTGGACTTCTTCGCCCGCGCCGAGCCGAAGAAGGAGTGGCAGGGCGAGACGCTCGGCTTCATCGGCCGGATCGACGAGCCGAGGAAGGGCCTGCCCGTCCTCATGCGCGCCCTGCCCCGCATCCTCACCGAACGGCCCGGGGCGCGGCTCCTGGTCGCGGGGCGCGGGGACGAGGAGGAGGCGGTGGCCTCGCTGCCGCCCGAGATGCGGTCCCGGGTGGAGTTCCTCGGCATGGTCAGCGACGAGGACAAGGCGCGGCTGCTGCGCAGCGTCGACGTGTACGTGGCGCCCAACACCGGCGGCGAGAGCTTCGGCATCATCCTCGTCGAGGCCATGTCGGCGGGCGCGCCGGTCCTCGCCGCCGACCTCGACGCCTTCGCCCAGGTCCTCGACCAGGGTGCCGCGGGCGAGCTCTTCGCCAACGAGGACGCGGACGCGCTCGCGGACGCGGCGATCCGGCTCCTGGGCGACGAGACACGGCGCGCGAAGCTGAGCGCGCGCGGTTCGGCGCACGTGCGGCGCTTCGACTGGTCCACGGTCGGCGCGGACATCCTCGCCGTCTACGAGACGGTCGCGGACGGGGCCGCGGCGGTCGACACGGACGAGAAGACGGGCGGCCTGAGGGCCCGGCTGGGCCTCTGATCCCGGTCCTCCCCGTCGTGCCCGCCCTTTCCGCCCCCGGCGGAACCGGTGGGCGCGACGGGGGCCGGCGGGCGCAACCTGGTTCCATGATCGACGTCACGCGGCTCGACCTCGGCCGCTTCACCCGACCCGCCGCCGAGTGGGGCGGCACGCACGCGCGCGTGGAGGCCGCCTTCGCGTACCTCGTGCGCCATCCCGGCGGCACCGTCCTCTTCGACACCGGCATGGGCGAGGGGTCTCCCGAGACCGACGCCCACTACGCGATCGAGCGCCGGCCGCTCACCGTGCCGCCCGGCGAGGTGGACGCGGTGGTCAACTGCCACCTCCACTTCGACCACATCGGCGGCAACCAGCGCTTCCCCGGCACCCCCGCCCTCGTCCAGCGCGGCGAGCTGGCCACCGCGCGGGCGGGCGGGTACACCATCGACACGCTCCTCCCGGGCGTCGCCTGGACGCCCGTCGACGGGGAGCACGTCCTCGCCCCCGGCGTACGGATCGTGCCGACGCCCGGCCACGTCGACGGGCACCAGTCGCTCGTCCTCGACCACGGCGACCGCCTGACGGTCCTCGCGGGGCAGGCGTACGACACGGCCGGCGAGTTCGGCACCCCGCGCCGGCCCTGGCTCGGACGGCTGGCCGAGCTCGCGGCCGGGCGGCCGGTCCGTGTCCTGTTCGCCCATGACCACGCCCTTTGGGAAGGTGTGCTGCCGCCGCCCGGGTAGCCTTTGCGCCCGTGACCGAAACCCTGATCTGGACCGTCGTCGCGCTGATCCTCATCGGCGTCTATCTCAGCTGGACCGCCGGCCGCCTCGACCGCCTCCACTCCCGCATCGACGCCGCCCGCGCCGCCCTCGACGCCCAGCTCCTGCGCCGGGCCTCGGTCACCCAGGAGCTCGCGACCTCCGGCGTCCTCGACCCCGCCGCCTCGATCGTGCTGTACGAGGCCGCGCACGCCGCCCGGCAGGCCGAGGAGGACCACCGCGAGGTCGCCGAGAGCGAGCTCAGCCAGGCCCTGCGGGCCGTCTTCGGCGAGCCGGAGCAGGTGGAGCTCGTACGGGAGGCGCCCGGCGGCCCGGAGGCCGCGGAGGAGCTGGCCGCGGCCGTCCGCCGGGTCCCGATGGCACGCCGCTTCCACAACGACGCCGTACGGGCCGCCCGCGCCCTGCGCCGCCACCGCAAGGTCCGCTGGTTCCGCCTCGCAGGCCACGCGCCTTTCCCGCTGGCCTTCGAAATGGACGACGAGCCGCCCGTGGCCCTTGCCGATCGACCCGCCTGACCCCACGTCACCTGGGAAAACGATCCACCGGGTCCACATTGGCCCTTGATGTGGACCCCATGTGGCCTGTTTCCTCTTCTTGTCGTCAACCCCCGTTGTCACGAGTGAGGTACCTGTGTCCACCACGCCTTCCACCACCTTCCAGTCCCCCGAGACCGGCACCGCCCGCGTCAAGCGCGGCATGGCCGAGCAGCTCAAGGGCGGCGTGATCATGGACGTGGTCAACGCCGAGCAGGCGAAGATCGCCGAGGACGCCGGCGCCGTGGCCGTCATGGCCCTGGAGCGGGTCCCCGCGGACATCCGCAAGGACGGCGGCGTGGCCCGTATGTCCGACCCGAACATGATCGAAGAGATCATCGGCGCGGTCTCCATCCCGGTCATGGCCAAGTCCCGCATCGGCCACTTCGTCGAGGCCCAGGTCCTGCAGTCCCTCGGCGTCGACTACATCGACGAGTCCGAGGTCCTGACCCCGGCCGACGAGGTCAACCACTCCGACAAGTGGGCCTTCACGACCCCCTTCGTCTGCGGTGCCACCAACCTGGGCGAGGCCCTGCGCCGCATCGCCGAGGGCGCGGCCATGATCCGCTCCAAGGGCGAGGCCGGCACCGGCAACGTCGTCGAGGCCGTCCGCCACCTGCGCCAGATCAAGAACGAGATCGCCAAGCTGCGCGGCTTCGACAACAACGAGCTCTTCGCCGCGGCCAAGGAGCTGCGCGCCCCGTACGAGCTCGTCAAGGAGGTCGCCGAGCTCGGCAAGCTGCCGGTCGTGCTGTTCTCCGCCGGTGGTGTCGCCACCCCCGCCGACGCCGCGCTCATGCGCCAGCTCGGTGCCGAGGGCGTCTTCGTCGGCTCCGGCATCTTCAAGTCCGGCGACCCGGCCAAGCGCGCCGCCGCCATCGTGAAGGCCACCACCTTCTTCGACGACCCGAAGGTCATCGCGGACGCCTCCCGCAACCTGGGCGAGGCCATGGTCGGCATCAACTGCGACACCCTCCCCGAGGCCGAGCGCTACGCCAACCGGGGCTGGTAAGCACCGATGAACCCCTCTCCCGTGATTGGTGTCCTGGCCCTCCAGGGCGACGTACGGGAGCACCTGATCGCCCTGGCCGCGGCTGACGCCGTGGCCAGGCCGGTCCGGCGCCCCGAGGAGCTCGCCGAGGTCGACGGTCTCGTCATCCCCGGTGGCGAGTCCACCACCATCTCCAAGCTGGCCGTGCTCTTCGGTCTCATGGAGCCGCTCCGCGAGCGCATCGCCGCGGGCATGCCCGTCTACGGCACCTGCGCCGGGCTGATCATGCTCGCCGACAAGATCCTCGACCCGCGCTCGGGCCAGGAGACCTTCGGCGGCATCGACATGATCGTCCGCCGCAACGCCTTCGGGCGGCAGAACGAGTCCTTCGAGGCCGGCGTGACCGTCCAGGGCATCGAGGACGGACCCGTCGAGGGCGTCTTCATCCGCGCCCCCTGGGTCGAGTCCGTCGGCGCCCAGGTCGAGGTCCTCGCCGAGCACGGCGGCCACATCGTGGCCGTACGCCAGGAGAACGTCCTGGCGACTTCGTTCCACCCCGAACTCACGGGGGATCACCGCATCCACGGCCTCTTCGTCGACATGGTGCGCGCCGCGAGCTGATCCGATCCCGGTAGGATCTCTCGGGTTCGTTCAGTAAAGGGTTACGCGAAGGAGACAGGCAGATGTCCGGCCACTCTAAATGGGCTACGACGAAGCACAAGAAGGCCGTGATCGACGCCAAGCGCGGCAAGCTCTTCGCGAAGCTGATCAAGAACATCGAGGTCGCGGCCCGCACCGGCGGTGCCGACCCGGACGGCAACCCGACGCTCTACGACGCCATCCAGAAGGCGAAGAAGAGCTCGGTCCCGAACAAGAACATCGACTCCGCGGTCAAGCGCGGCGGCGGCCTCGAGGCCGGCGGCGTCGACTACGCCACGATCATGTACGAGGGTTACGGCCCGAACGGTGTCGCGGTGCTCATCGAGTGCCTCACCGACAACCGCAACCGTGCCGCCTCCGACGTCCGCGTCGCCATGACCCGCAACGGCGGCTCCATGGCCGACCCGGGCTCGGTCTCGTACCTGTTCAACCGCAAGGGCGTCGTCGTGCTCCCCAAGGGCGAGCTGTCCGAGGACGACGTCCTGGAGTCGGTGCTCGAGGCCGGCGCCGAGGAGGTCAACGACCTCGGCGAGTCCTTCGAGATCATCAGCGAGGCCACCGACCTGGTCGCGGTCCGTACCGCGCTCCAGACGGCCGGCATCGACTACGACTCGGCCGAGTCCAGCTTCGTCCCGACCATGCAGGTCGAGCTCGACGAGGAGGGCGCGCGCAAGATGTTCAAGCTGATCGACGCGCTGGAGGACAGCGACGACGTGCAGAACGTCTTCGCCAACTTCGACGTCAGCGACGAGGTCATGGAGAAGGTCGACGCCTGATCCCGGCTCTTCCGCAGCGGGGCGCCCGGGGCCCCCCCCCCCCCGCCCCCCGGGGGGGGGGGGCCCCCCCCAAGCCAGGCCAAAAAAGTTGGCGCCCCCCGTCCACGGAGGGGGCCACCGCGCGGTCTAGGGGGGGACCCCCGGC
>NZ_JBIBVC010000009.1:162487-339640 GCF_043080005.1 Streptomyces sp. NPDC015130
TGTGCACACGTTGCCCCCCTTGCGGCCTCCGGGGGGGTGTGTTTGTCAGCGGGGCGCCCCCTCCCCGGGCCCCCCGGGCGGGGGGGGGGGGCCCCCCCCCCCCCGCCCCCCCGCTGCGTTGTCAGTGCCACCCGATAGCCTGCACAAACAGTTGAGCGACAGCGGTCCAGGGAGGGGCACAGTGCGCGTTCTCGGGGTGGACCCCGGGCTGACCCGGTGCGGCGTCGGCGTCGTCGAGGGCGTCGCCGGCCGGCCCCTGACCATGCTCGGGGTGGGCGTGGTCCGCACGGCGGCCGACGCGGACATCGGCGTGCGCCTCGTCGGCATCGAGCGCGGCCTCGAGGAGTGGCTCGACCGCTTCTCACCCGAACTGGTCGCCGTGGAGCGGGTGTTCAGCCAGCACAACGTGCGTACGGTGATGGGCACGGCCCAGGCCAGCGCGGTCGCCATGCTGTGCGCCTCGCGCCGCGGCATCCCCGTCGCCCTGCACACCCCCAGCGAGGTCAAGGCCGCCGTCACCGGCAGCGGCCGCGCCGACAAGGCCCAGGTCGGAGCCATGGTGACCCGGCTCCTGCGGCTCTCCGAACCCCCCAAGCCGGCCGATGCCGCCGACGCCCTCGCGCTCGCCATCTGCCACATCTGGCGCGCCCCCGCCCAGAACCGGCTCCAGCAGGCCGTCGCCCAGAACCGCCTCCAGCAGGCGGTCGCCAGACACCAGGCCGCCCAGCAGCAGGCAGCCGCCCGGCAGTCGGCGGTCCCCCCGCACCAGGCAGCCACCCCGCACCAGTCCTCCGCCGTGAAAGGCCGAACCCGATGATCGCCTTCGTCAGCGGCCCGGTCGCCGCCCTCGCCCCCAGCACCGCGGTCATCGAGGTCGGCGGTGTGGGCATGGCCGTGCAGTGCACGCCGAACACCCTCTCCGCCCTGAGGATCGGTCAGGAGGCCCGGCTCGCCACCTCCCTGGTCGTCCGCGAGGACTCGCTCACCCTGTACGGCTTCGCCGACGACGACGAGCGGCAGGTCTTCGAACTGCTCCAGACCGCCAGCGGCGTCGGCCCCCGACTCGCCCAGGCGATGCTCGGCGTGCACAGCCCCGACGCGCTGCGGGTCGCCGTCTCCACCGGCGACGAGAAGGCCCTCACCGCCGTCCCCGGCATCGGCAAGAAGGGCGCGCAGAAGCTCCTCCTCGAACTGAAGGACAAGCTCGGCGCCCCCCTGGGCAGCAGCGGCACGCTCGGCGCACAGCGCGCCGCCGCCGGCCCCGCGCCCTGGACCGAGCAGCTCTCCGCCGCCCTCATCGGCCTCGGCTACGCGAGCCGCGAGGCGGAGGAGGCCGTCGGCGCCGTCACCCCGCAGGCCGAGGCCGCCCTCGCCGAGACCGGCACCGCGCCCGTACCGCAGCTGCTCCGCGCCGCCCTGCAGACCCTCAACCGCGCCCGCTGACCCCCGCCGGCCCCAGCGGGGGCCGGGCGCCACCCCGACCGTACGAACGAGAAGGCATCCACCGTGAACTGGGACGACGACACCACCGCCGAGGCAGCCGAGGCCGAGGCGCGGATCGTCGGCGCCGCCGCCGAGGGGGACGACCAGGCCGTCGAGGCCGCCCTGCGCCCCAAGGACCTCAGCGAGTTCGTCGGCCAGGAGAAGGTCCGCCAGCAGCTCGACCTGGTCCTCAAGGCGGCCCGCCAGCGCGGCGCCACCGCCGACCACGTGCTGCTCTCCGGTGCCCCCGGCCTCGGCAAGACCACCCTCTCGATGATCATCGCCGCCGAGATGAACGCGCCGATCCGCATCACCTCCGGCCCCGCCATCCAGCACGCCGGCGACCTCGCCGCGATCCTCTCCTCCCTCCAGGAGGGCGAGATCCTCTTCCTCGACGAGATCCACCGCATGTCCCGGCCCGCCGAGGAGATGCTCTACATGGCGATGGAGGACTTCCGCGTCGACGTCATCGTCGGCAAGGGGCCCGGCGCCACCGCCATCCCCCTGGAGCTCCCGCCCTTCACCCTGGTCGGCGCCACCACCCGGGCCGGCCTCCTGCCGCCCCCGCTGCGCGACCGCTTCGGCTTCACCGCGCACATGGAGTTCTACGACCCGGGCGAGCTCCAGCGCGTCGTCCACCGCTCCGCGGGCCTCCTCGACGTCGAGATCGACCCCGACGGCGCCGCCGAGATCGCCGGCCGCTCCCGCGGCACCCCCCGTATCGCCAACCGTCTGCTGCGCCGCGTCCGGGACTACGCGCAGGTCAAGGCCGACGGAGTGATCACCCGGGAGATCGCCGAGGCGGCCCTCCGGGTGTACGAGGTGGACAGCCGGGGCCTCGACCGGCTCGACCGCGCCGTCCTGGAGGCCCTGCTCAAGCTCTTCGGCGGCGGCCCGGTCGGCCTGTCCACCCTCGCGGTCGCCGTGGGGGAGGAGCGCGAGACCGTCGAGGAGGTCGCCGAACCCTTCCTCGTACGCGAGGGACTCCTGGCCCGCACACCCCGTGGCCGGGTCGCTACTCCCGCCGCGTGGACCCACCTCGGACTGGTTCCGCCGCAGGCAGCGGGCCCGGGCGGCGCAGGGTATGGCATGGGAACGGGACAACAGGGGCTCTTCGGGGCGTGACGGTGCTGACACTCGCCCGGACCGGAACCAGGGTGCGATGCTGGACGTTGTTCCATCGATGCGGACTCGCCTAGACTCCGCCGTTGCCGCCCTTTCTGGTCGGCGCGCCCACCCCCGAAGATCAGGCCGCGGGTTCTCCGCGACCGTGCGAAGGAAACCCGTCCCGTGAGCATCGTGACCCTCCTCCCCTTCATCGTCCTCATCGGGGCCATGTTCCTGATGACCCGCTCTGCGAAGAAGAAGCAGCAGGCGGCCGCGCAGATGCGCGACGAGATGCAGCCCGGCACCGGCGTGCGGACGATCGGGGGGATGTACGCCACCGTCAAGGAGATCGGCGACGAGACCGTCCTCCTCGAGGTCGCCCCCGGCGTCCACGCCGTCTACGCCAAGAACGCGATCGGCGCGGTCCTCGAGGACTCCGAGTACAACCGCATCGTCCACGGCGACGACCCGGAGTCGGACACCGACACCGTCGTCCCGGACGACGCCTCCTCGCTCACCGAGACCGCCGACGTCGAGGCCGAGGACGCGGCGCCGAAGGCCGACCTGACGAAGAAGGCGGACGCGGCCGAGGCCGGCACCGAGGGGCAGAAGGACGGCAAGGCCGACGGCGAGACCGACGCGAAGTAGTCGCGGCCGGGGACCCGGCGCACGCCCACCGGTGTGCGCGGTCCCCGGATCGGTTGTATGTCTGCGGGGGCAGGTCCCCACACACACTTCGTGGCCGTCTCACGCATACCCGGCGAGAGGCGGTTGGACAGGGAGATACGACAGGTGGCAGCACCGAAGAAGGGCCGAAGGCCGGCGGGGGGACAGAGCCGTCCGGGCCGCGCCCTGGCAATCATCCTGATCGCCATGGTCGCGCTCACCGGCGGCATGTTCTGGTCGGGGCACACCACCCCGCGCCTCGGCATCGACCTCGCCGGCGGAACGTCGATCACGCTCAAGGCGAAGGCCGAGCCCGGCCAGGAGTCGGCGGTCAACGAGACCAACATGAACACCGCGGTCGGCATCATCGAGCGCCGTGTCAACGGTCTGGGTGTCTCCGAGGCCGAGGTCCAGACCCAGGGCCGCGAGAACATCATCGTCAACATCCCCCGGGGAACGAACGAGAAGCAGGCCCGCGAGCAGGTCGGCACCACCGCCCAGCTCTACTTCCGGCCCGTTCTCACCGTCACCGACGGCGCGCCCCCGGCCGCCCCGAGCGCCACCCCCTCGGGCTCGGCCTCGGGCACCCCCTCGGCCAAGCCGTCCGCCTCCTCCACCGGCGCGAGCGTCGGCGGGAAGACCCCGACGGCCACCGCCACCACGCAGGGCCGCGCGGTCAGCGAGGCCCTCAAGGCCCCGAGCCCGACGCCCACGGCGACCGCCTCGTCCTCGGCGAAGCCGAAGGCCACCGGCACCCCCCAGGCGACCCCTTCGCCCGACGCCGCCACCGCGGCGCTCCAGCAGAAGTTCGCCTCCCTGAACTGCCTCGACCCCAAGCAGCGCGCCGCCGCCGGCCAGGGCGTCAAGCCGTCCCAGCCCACCGTGGCCTGTGGCGAGGACGCCCCCGGCGTGTGGGCGAAGTACCTCCTCGGTCCCGCCGAGGTCGAGGGCAAGGACGTCGACGACGCCAAGGGCCAGTTCGACCAGCAGCGCGGTATGTGGATCGTCACCATGGACTTCACGGACGAGGGTTCGAAGAAGTTCCAGTCGATCACCGGCAAGCTCTCGCAGCAGGCCGACCCGCAGAACCGCTTCGCGATCGTCCTCGACGGCCAGGTCGTCTCGGCGCCCTCGGTGCGCCAGACCCTCAGCGCCAGCGCGGAGATCTCGGGCAACTTCAACCAGGAGTCCGCCCAGGACCTGGGCAACATCCTGTCCTACGGTGCCCTGCCGCTCACCTTCGAGACCCAGAGCGTCGACACCGTCACCGCCGCCCTCGGCGGTGACCAGCTGGAAGCCGGTCTCATCGCCGGCGCCATCGGTCTCGGCCTGGTCATCATCTACCTGGTCGCCTACTACCGCGGCCTGTCGCTGATCGCCATCCTCAGCCTCGGTGTCTCGGCCCTGCTCACCTACGTGATCATGGCCCTGCTCGGCCCGGCCATCGGCTTCGCGCTGAACCTGCCGGCCGTCTGCGGCGCCATCGTCGCCATCGGTATCACCGCGGACTCGTTCATCGTCTACTTCGAGCGCATCCGCGACGAGCTCCGCGAGGGCCGCACGCTCCGCCCGGCCGTCGAGCGCGCCTGGCCGCGCGCCCGCCGCACCATCCTGGTCTCCGACTTCGTGTCGTTCCTGGCCGCGGCCGTGCTCTTCGTCGTCACCGTCGGCAAGGTCCAGGGCTTCGCGTTCACGCTCGGCCTCACCACCCTGCTCGACATCGTCGTGGTGTTCCTCTTCACCAAGCCGCTCATGACGATGCTCGCGAAGACCAAGTTCTTCGGCAACGGTCACCCGTGGTCGGGTCTCGACCCGAAGCGTCTCGGCGCCAAGCCGCCGCTGCGCCGCGCCCGCCGTGCCACTGCCCCTGCCGCTGCCGACCCGAAGGAGGCGTGAGATGTCGAAGCTCGGCGATCTCGGCGCCCGGCTCCACCGCGGTGAGGTCGGTTACGACTTCATCGGCAACCGCAAGATCTGGTATGGCCTGTCCATCCTGATCACCATCACCGCCATCGTGGCCCTGGCCGTCCGCGGCCTCAACATGGGCATCGAGTTCCAGGGCGGCGCCGTCTTCACCACCCCGAAGTCGGACGTCTCCGTCAGCCAGGCGCAGGAGTACGCGGAAGAGGCCTCCGGCCACGACGCGATCGTCCAGCAGCTCGGCAACGGCTCCCTCCGCATCCAGGTCGGCGGTCTCGACACCGCGCAGTCCGACCAGGTCCGCGAGGAGCTCGCCAAGGACATGAACGTCCCCGAGGACAAGATCGCGGCAGAGCTCGTCGGCCCCAGCTGGGGTGAGCAGATCGCGACCAAGGCCTGGACCGGTCTGGGGATCTTCATGATCCTCGTGGTGATCTACCTGGCCATCGCCTTCGAGTGGAGAATGGCGGTCGCGGCACTCATCGCCCTCATCCACGACCTCACGATCACGGTGGGCATCTACTCACTGGTCGGCTTCGAGGTCACCGTCGGTACGGTCATCGGTCTGCTGACGATCCTCGGTTATTCGCTGTACGACACGGTCGTGGTCTTCGACTCCCTCAAGGAACAGACGAAGGACATCACGAAGCAGACCCGCTTCACCTACAGCGAGCTGGCCAACCGGTCGATCAACGGCACCCTGGTCCGTTCGATCAACACCACCGTCGTCGCGCTGCTGCCGGTCGCCGGCCTGCTCTTCATCGGTGGCGGCGTCCTCGGCGCCGGCATGCTGAACGACATCTCGCTGTCGCTGTTCGTGGGTCTCGCCGCCGGCGCGTACTCCTCGATCTTCATCGCCACCCCGCTCGTCGCCGACCTCAAGGAGCGCGAGCCGGCGATCAAGGCGCTCAAGAAGCGCATCCAGGTCAAGCGGGCGGCCGCCGCCGCCAAGGGCGAGCCGCTGGACGCCGATGACGAGCTGTCCGCCGAGGCCGCCGTCGTCGGCCCGCGCGTGGGCCGCCACGGAGCGCAGGAGCACCGCGGATGACCGCCGGCACGCAGGACGTCACCGAGCTGCTGCTCAGCCGCATCCGCGACGTCCCCGACTACCCGAAGCCGGGCGTGCTGTTCAAGGACATCACGCCGCTGCTCGCGGACCCGGTGGCGTTCACGGCCCTCACCGACACCCTCGCCGGGCTGTGCACCGCGCACGGCGCGACGAAGATCGTCGGCCTGGAGGCCCGCGGCTTCATCCTGGCCGCCCCGGTGGCCGTCCGCGCGGGCATCGGCTTCATCCCGGTCCGCAAGGCCGGCAAGCTCCCCGGCGCCACGCTCAGCCAGGCGTACGACCTGGAGTACGGCTCCGCGGAGATCGAGGTGCACGCCGAGGACCTGGCCGCGGGCGACCGCGTCATGGTCATCGACGACGTCCTCGCCACCGGCGGCACGGCCGAGGCCTCGATCGAGCTGGTCCGCCGGGCCGGCGCCGAGGTCGCGGGTGTCGCGGTCCTCATGGAGCTGGGCTTCCTCCCGGGCCGTGCCCGGCTGGAACCCGTCCTCGGCGGTGCCCCGCTCACGGCGCTGATCACGGTCTGACCCGGCGGGTCCGACAGCACGGCCCACGGCAAGGCCCACAGGGGCGCTCCGGGAATCCCCGGGGCGCCCCCGCTGTTTTTCCCTTGTGTCCCCTTACGGGACCGGAAAAGCGTGCTTCCGGACCGCCGGGGCCGTCCGCGTCCCGGGTGCGTGAGCAGGCCGGGGCGTGGCTCGATACCATGGCCATTCCGGGCCTGACCGGGGGACCCGGAACCGCACGAGGAGCGCTCTTGCCAGACGAGGCCCAGTCACTCTCCGCCGCGCAGCCCGACCCGAAGGCCGAAAAGGCCGCGCCGGGGACCGGCACGCCCCAGAACAAGCCCGCGGAGACCGGGCCCCCGCCCGAGGCGCCCGCCCCGGCCTCGACCGCCCGGCCCACGCCGGCCCCGCCCGCCCGCTCGGGCGGCTCGTCCAACCGCGTCCGCGCGCGCCTCGCCCGCCTCGGCGTCCAGCGCTCGTCCCCGTACAACCCGGTCCTCGAACCGCTGCTGCGTATCGTCCGCTCCAACGACCCCAAGATCGAGACGGCGACGCTCCGCCAGATCGAGCGCGCCTACCAGGTCGCCGAGCGCTGGCACCGCGGCCAGAAGCGCAAGAGCGGCGACCCGTACATCACGCACCCGCTCGCGGTCACGACGATCCTCGCCGAGCTCGGCATGGACCCGGCGACGCTGATGGCCGGCCTCCTGCACGACACCGTCGAGGACACCGAGTACGGCCTGGAGGACCTGCGCCGCGACTTCGGCGACCAGGTCACCCTGCTCGTCGACGGCGTCACCAAGCTCGACAAGGTCCGGTTCGGCGAGGCCGCGCAGGCCGAGACCGTCCGCAAGATGGTCGTCGCCATGGCCAAGGACCCGCGCGTCCTGGTCATCAAGCTCGCCGACCGCCTGCACAACATGCGCACCATGCGGTACCTCAAGCGGGAGAAGCAGGAGAAGAAGGCCCGCGAGACCCTCGAGATCTACGCGCCCCTGGCCCACCGCCTGGGCATGAACACCATCAAGTGGGAGCTGGAGGACCTCGCCTTCGCGATCCTCTACCCCAAGATGTACGACGAGATCGTCCGGCTCGTCGCCGAGCGCGCGCCCAAGCGGGACGAGTACCTCGCCATAGTGACCGACGAGGTCCAGATCGACCTGCGGGCCGCCCGGATCAAGGCCACCGTCACCGGCCGCCCCAAGCACTACTACAGCGTCTACCAGAAGATGATCGTCCGCGGCCGGGACTTCGCGGAGATCTACGACCTGGTCGGCATCCGTGTCCTCGTCGACACGGTCAGGGACTGCTACGCCGCTCTCGGCACCGTCCACGCGCGATGGAACCCGGTCCCCGGCCGGTTCAAGGACTACATCGCGATGCCGAAGTTCAACATGTACCAGTCGCTGCACACGACGGTCATCGGACCCAACGGCAAGCCCGTCGAGCTCCAGATCCGCACCTTCGACATGCACCGGCGCGCCGAGTACGGCATCGCCGCGCACTGGAAGTACAAGCAGGAGGCCGTCGCCGGCGCCTCCAAGGTCCGCGCCGACGTGCCGAAGAAGGCCGGCAAGGACGACCACCTCAACGACATGGCGTGGCTGCGCCAGCTCCTCGACTGGCAGAAGGAGACCGAGGACCCCAGCGAGTTCCTGGAGTCCCTCCGCTTCGACCTCTCGCGCAACGAGGTCTTCGTCTTCACGCCCAAGGGCGACGTCATCGCGCTGCCCGCCGGGGCCACCCCCGTCGACTTCTCCTACGCGGTCCACACCGAGGTCGGCCACCGCACCATAGGAGCGCGGGTCAACGGGCGGCTCGTACCGCTCGAATCGACCCTCGACAACGGCGACCTGGTCGAGGTCTTCACCTCCAAGGCGGCCGGCGCCGGACCCTCCCGGGACTGGCTCGGCTTCGTCAAGTCCCCGCGCGCCCGCAACAAGATCCGCGCCTGGTTCTCCAAGGAGCGCCGCGACGAGGCCATCGAGCAGGGCAAGGACGCCATCGCGCGGGCCATGCGCAAGCAGAACCTGCCGATCCAGCGGATCCTGACCGGCGACTCGCTCGTCACCCTCGCCCACGAGATGCGGTACACCGACATCTCCTCGCTGTACGCGGCGATCGGCGAGGGCCACGTCACCGCCCAGTCCATCGTCCAGAAGCTGGTCCAGGCGCTCGGCGGCGAGGAGGCCGCCACCGAGGACATCGAGGAGGTCGCCCCGCCGACCCGCGGCCGCTCCAAGCGCCGCTCCAACGCGGACCCCGGCGTCGTCGTCAAGGGCGTCGAGGACGTCTGGGTCAAGCTGGCGCGCTGCTGCACGCCCGTCCCCGGCGACCCGATCATCGGCTTCGTCACCCGCGGCAGTGGCGTATCGGTTCACCGCAGCGACTGCGTGAACGTGGAATCGCTCTCCCGCGAACCGGAGCGCATCCTCGACGTGGAGTGGGCGCCCACCCAGTCCTCGGTCTTCCTGGTCGCCATCCAGGTCGAGGCCCTGGACCGCTCCCGGCTCCTCTCCGACGTCACCCGGGTCCTCTCGGACCAGCACGTCAACATCCTGTCGGCGGCCGTCCAGACGTCCCGCGACCGGGTGGCCACCTCCCGCTTCACCTTCGAGATGGGCGACCCCAAGCACCTGGGCCACGTCCTCAAGGCGGTCCGGGGCGTGGAGGGCGTCTACGACGTCTACCGCGTGACCAGCGCCCGGCGCCCGTAGCCCGCACCGTACGGACGCACGCACGCACGCACCAAGAGGAAGGCCCCCGGCGCATTGCCGGGGGCCTTCCTCGTACGGTCACGGAGACGTCAGCCGCCGAACTCCTCCAGGCCCTTCATGGCCTGGTCGAGCAGGGCCTGGCGGCCCTCCAGCTCGCGGGCGAGCTTGTCCGCCTTGGCGTCGTTCCCGGCGGCGCGGGCCGCGTCGATCTGCTTGCGCAGCTTCTCGACGGCGTCCTGCAGCTGACCGGTCAGACCCGCGGCACGCGCGCGTGCCTCCGGGTTCGTCCGGCGCCACTCGTTCTCCTCGGCCTCCTGGATCGCCCGCTCCACCGTGTGCATCCGGCCCTCGACCTTCGGGCGGGCGTCACGCGGGACGTGGCCGATGGCCTCCCAGCGCTCGTTGAGGGAGCGGAAGGCCGCACGCGCCGCCTTCAGGTCCGTCACCGGGAGCAGCTTCTCGGCCTCGGTCGCGAGCTCCTCCTTCAGCTTGAGGTTCTCGGTCTGCTCCGCGTCCCGCTCGGCGAAGACCTCGCCGCGCGCCGCGAAGAAGACGTCCTGGGCGCCGCGGAAGCGGTTCCACAGGTCGTCCTCGTGCTCGCGCTGCGCCCGGCCGGCCGCCTTCCACTCGGTCATCAGGTCGCGGTAGCGGGCCGCCGTCGTGCCCCAGTCGGTGGAGTTCGACAGCGACTCCGCCTCGGCGACCAGACGCTCCTTGGCCTTGCGGGCCTCCTCGCGCTGGGCGTCGAGCGAGGCGAAGTGGGCCTTGCGGCGCTTCGAGAACGCCGAGCGGGCGTGCGAGAAGCGGTGCCACAGCTCGTCGTCGGACTTGCGGTCCAGCCGGGGGAGACCCTTCCAGGTGTCCACGAGCGCCCGGAGCCGCTCACCCGCGGAGCGCCACTGCTCGCTCTGGGCCAGCTCCTCGGCCTCGGTGACGAGCGCCTCCTTGGCCGCGCGCGCCTCGTCGGTCTGCTTGGCCTTCTGGGCCTTGCGCTCCTCGCGGCGCGAGTCGACCGACGTGACGAGCTTGTCCAGCCGGGCGCCGAGCGCCGCCAGGTCGCCGACGGCGTGGTGCTCGTCGATCTGCTGGCGGATGTGCTCGATCGCCGTGGTGGCGTCCTTCGCCGAGAGGTCGGTGGTCCTCACGCGCTTCTCGAGGAGGCCGATCTCGACCACCAAGCCCTCGTACTTGCGCTCGAAGTAGGCCAGGGCCTCCTCGGGGGTGCCGGCCTGCCACGATCCGACGACCTTCTCACCCTCGGCCGTCCGCACGTACACGGTGCCCGTCTCGTCGACGCGGCCCCACGGGTCGCTGCTCACAGCGCCTCCTCACCATGATGCCGTCGCGGGGTGGTACCCCCCGGGCATCGTCCACAGTTTCCCGGCGGGCCTCGCCCGCCATCCGCAGCGCGCGGCCGACAGGCCCACGCTGCACAACGCCCAATCTAGGCGAACGGCGGCCCGGCTGTCCGCACTCAGCGCGACCGAAATTCAACGGTCGCGCCCGGGTGCGGACGCCCGGCTCACTTCTTGGCGACGGTGGCCTTCTCGATGGTGACCGGCTTCTTCGGGGCGCCGTCCGAGGCGCCGTCCACGCCACCGGCCGCGGCCACGTCCTGGACCGCCTTGAGCCCGGCCGCGTCCATCTTCCCGAAGGGGGTGTAGCTCGGCGGCAGCTTGCTGTCCTTGTAGACGAGGAAGAACTGCGAACCGCCGGTGCCGGGCTGCCCGGTGTTGGCCATGGCGACCGTGCCCGCCGGGTAGGTCACCTTGCCGTCCGCGCCCGCCTTGCCCAGGCCGCCCAGGTTCTCGTCCGGGATGTTGTAGCCCGGGCCGCCGGTGCCCTGACCGGTCGGGTCGCCGCACTGGAGCACGTAGATGCCGTCGGTCGTCAGACGGTGGCACTTGCTCCCGTCGAAGTACTTCTTCGCGGCCAGGTGGTGGAAGGAGTTCACCGTGCGCGGGGTCTTCGCCGTGTCCATCGCGATCGCGATGTCGCCCTCGTTGGTCTTGAGGGACATGGTGTACGCGGCCTTGGCGTCCACGGACATCTTCGGCTCGGGAGCCGCCGACTCGCTCTGCGTGGGCGTCGGGGCCGCGGTGGTCGGCGTGTCGCCCGCGACGGAGTCCGACTCCTTCCCGTCGCCGGTCAGCGCCACCGAGGCGTACACGGCGCCGCCCGCCGCCAGCACCACGGCGAGGGAGGCCGCGATGACGATGTTGCGCTGCTTCGCCTTGCGCCGCTTCTCCTCGCGCCGCGCCTGCTGCCGCGCGTACTTCTCCCTGGCAAGCTGCCGCCGCCGCTGATCGCTCGTGACCACCGGGTCCGCTCCCGTCGCTCGTCTGTTCCCGGCCTGGCCGGATGTGCCCGTACCGTATACGGGTTGGCTGTGGAAGCGGCAGCGCCGGTAGGCTCTGATCGGCCGCATTCCGTGTTTTCGGCGGATTCCGCGAATTCCGCGCCCCCGTGCCGGACGACATCTAAGGACGAACGTGCTGATTGCCGGGTTCCCCGCCGGGGCCTGGGGGACCAACTGCTATCTGGTCGCCCCCGCCGCAGGCGAGGAGTGCGTCATCATCGACCCGGGCCACCAGGCCGCCCAGGGAGTCGAGGAGACGCTCAAGAAGCATCGGCTCAAGCCCGTCGCCGTCGTCCTCACCCATGGACACATCGACCACGTCGCCTCCGTCGTCCCGGTGTGCGGCGCCCATGACGTCCCCGCGTGGATCCACCCGTCCGACCGGTACATGATGAGCGACCCGGAGAAGGCCCTCGGCCGCTCCATCGGGATGCCCCTCATGGGCGAGCTGACCGTGGGAGAGCCCGACGACGTGCGGGAGCTCACCGACGGCGCCGAGCTGAAGCTCGCCGGTCTCGACTTCTCCGTCGCCCACGCGCCCGGTCATACCAAGGGGTCGGTGACCTTCAGGATGCCGGAGACCACGGAGATCCCCTCCGTGTTCTTCTCCGGGGACCTGCTGTTCGCCGGCTCCGTCGGACGCACCGACCTTCCCGGCGGTGACATGGACGAGATGCTCGAATCGCTGGCCCGCGTGTGCCTGCCCCTCGACAACTCGACCGTGGTGCTGTCGGGACACGGTCCCCAGACGACCATCGGCCAGGAGCGCGCCACGAACCCCTATCTGCGGGACGTGGCCGCCGGCCTCGGGAGCACGAAGGCTCCCCGACGAGGAATGTGACGAAGATCCACGTGAGCACCTTCAAGGCCCCCAAGGGCACCTACGACCTGCTGCCGCCCCGCTCCGCGACCTTCCTCGCGGTGCGCGAGGCGATCTCCGCGCCGCTGCGGAACTCCGGCTACGGCTACGTCGAGACCCCCGGCTTCGAGGACGTGAAGCTGTTCTCCCGCGGTGTCGGCGAGTCCACGGACATCGTGTCCAAGGAGATGTACACCCTGACGACCAAGGGCGGCGACGAGCTCGCCCTGCGGCCGGAGGGCACCGCCTCCGTCCTGCGCGCGGCGCTCCAGGGCAACCTCCACAAGCTCGGCAACCTCCCCGTCAAGCTCTGGTACTCCGGCTCGTACTACCGCTACGAGCGTGCCCAGGCGGGCCGCTACCGCCACTTCTCGCAGGTCGGCGCCGAGGCGATCGGCGCCGAGGACCCGGCGCTCGACGCCGAGCTGATCATCCTCGCCGACCAGGCGTACCGCTCGCTCGGTCTGCGGAACTTCCGCATCCTGCTGAACTCGCTCGGCGACAAGGAGTGCCGTCCCGTCTACCGGGAGGCCCTCCAGGCCTTCCTGCGGGGCCTCGACCTCGACGAGGACACCCTGCGCCGCGCCGAGATCAACCCGCTGCGCGTCCTCGACGACAAGCGCGAGGCCGTGCAGAAGCAGCTGACCGACGCGCCGCTCCTGCGCGACTACCTGTGCGACGCGTGCAAGGCGTACCACGAGGAGGTGCGCGCCCTGATCACCGCGGCGGGCGTCGCCTTCGAGGACGACGCCAAGCTGGTCCGCGGTCTGGACTACTACACCCGCACCACCTTCGAGTTCGTCCACGGCGGTCTCGGCTCGCAGTCCGCGGTCGGCGGCGGCGGCCGCTACGACGGCCTCTCCGAGATGATCGGCGGCCCCGCGCTGCCGTCGGTGGGCTGGGCGCTCGGCGTGGACCGCACGGTCCTCGCCCTGGAGGCGGAGGGCGTCGAGCTCGACATCCCCGCAGCCACCAGCGTCTTCGCGGTGGCCCTCGGCGAGGAGGCGCGCCGCGTCCTCTTCGGCAAGGTCACCGAGCTGCGCCGGGAGGGCGTCGCCGCGGACTTCTCCTTCGGCGGCAAGGGCCTCAAGGGCGCCATGAAGGACGCCAACCGCTCCGGTGCCCGGTTCGCCGTCGTCGCCGGTGAGCGCGACCTCGCCGAGGGCGTCGTCCAGCTCAAGGACATGGAGTCCGGCGAGCAGCAGGCCGTGGCCGTGGACGAGCTGGTGGACGCGGTACGGGCCAAGCTGGCCTGACGGACCGTACGGACGGAGGGGCCCGGACCGCGTGACACGGTCCGGGCCCCGCCGCACGTCTCCGGGGGAGGCGGCGGCCCGGGTCCTTATGTCCACCGAACGGTGGACACACGGCCGGGTGCGGCAGAATGTCCGTGCCCACAAGGCCCGCGAGCGAGGGAACAGGTGACATGGCGAAGGCAGCGGTGGACGAGGTCGCGTCCGACCGGGACGGCGGCGGCACGATCGGGGCCGGCCGGGCCTTCTCCTGGCTGCTCGTGATCACCGGAGCGGCCGGACTGCTCGCCGCCTGGGTCATCACGATCGACAAGTTCAAGCTGCTGGAGGACCCGAACTTCACGCCGGGCTGCAGCCTCAACCCGATCGTCTCCTGCGGAAACATCATGAAGAGCGAGCAGGCCTCGGTCTTCGGCTTCCCCAACCCGATGCTCGGCCTCGTCACGTACGCCGTGGTCGTCGCGATCGGCGTCGGACTGCTCGCGGGCGCCCGCTACCGCCGCTGGTACTGGCTCGGCCTCAACGCCGGCACGCTCTTCGGCGTCGGCTTCTGCACCTGGCTCATGTACCAGTCGCTGTACGAGATCAACTCGCTCTGCCTGTGGTGCTGCCTGGCCTGGGTCGCCACCATCGTCATGTTCTGGTACGTGACCTCGCACAACGTCCGGCACGGTGTCATCCCCGCCCCCGCCGGCCTCAGGACCTTCTTCGACGAGTTCACCTGGCTCCTGCCCGTCCTGCACGTCGGGATCATCGGCATGCTGATCCTGACCCGCTGGTGGGACTTCTGGACCAGCTGACGGCGGCGGGGCTGTCGGTGGCGTGACCTAGGCTTCATGACTGTGGAGCCCGACCTCTTTACCGCAGCCGCCGAAGACCGCCAGGAGAAGGACCCGTCCAGCAGCCCGCTGGCCGTCCGGATGCGCCCCCGCACCCTCGACGAGGTGGTGGGCCAGCAGCACCTGCTGAAGCCCGGCTCACCGCTGCGCCGACTCGTGGGAGACGGCGCCGGCGGCCCCGCCGGCGCCTCCTCGGTGATTCTCTGGGGCCCGCCCGGCATCGGGAAGACCACCCTGGCCTACGTGGTCTCCAAGGCCACCAACAAGCGGTTCGTCGAGCTCTCGGCGATCACCGCGGGCGTCAAGGAGGTCCGGGCAGTCATCGAGGGCGCCCGGCGCGCGGCCGGCGGCTACGGCAAGGAGACCGTCCTCTTCCTCGACGAGATCCACCGCTTCTCCAAGGCCCAGCAGGACTCCCTCCTGCCCGCCGTGGAGAACCGCTGGGTGACGCTCATCGCCGCCACCACCGAGAACCCCTACTTCTCGATCATCTCCCCGCTGCTCTCCCGCTCGCTGCTCCTCACCCTGGAGCCCCTCACCGACGAGGACCTGCGCGGCCTCCTCGGCCGCGCCCTCACCGACGAGCGGGGGCTCGGCGGGGCCGTGACCCTGCCGGAGGACGCCGAGGCCCACCTCCTCCGGGTCGCCGGCGGCGACGCCCGGAGGGCCCTCACCGCCCTGGAGGCGGCGGCCGGCGCCGCCATCGCCAAGGGCGAGCCGGAGATCACGCTCCAGACGGTCGAGGAGACCGTCGACCGCGCGGCGGTGAAGTACGACCGGGACGGCGACCAGCACTACGACGTGGCCAGCGCCCTGATCAAGTCCATCCGCGGCTCGGACGTGGACGCGGCCCTGCACTACCTGGCCCGGATGATCGAGGCGGGGGAGGACCCGCGCTTCATCGCCCGGCGCCTGATGATCTCCGCCAGCGAGGACATCGGCCTCGCCGATCCGAACGCGCTGCCGATCGCCGTCGCCGCCGCCCAGGCCGTCGCCATGATCGGTTTCCCGGAGGCCGCGCTCACCCTGAGCCACGCCACGATCGCCCTGGCCCTGGCCCCCAAGTCGAACGCGGCGACGACCGCCATCGGCGCCGCCCTGGCCGACGTGCGGAACGGCCTCGCGGGCTCGGTCCCGCCCCACCTCCGCGACGGCCACTACAAGGGCGCGGCCAAGCTCGGCCACGCCCAGGGGTACGTGTACCCGCACGACGTGCCGGGCGGCATCGCGGCCCAGCAGTACGCCCCGGACGAGGTCCGTGGCCGCCAGTACTACGAGCCCACCCGCTACGGGGCGGAGGCGCGCTACGCGGACGTGGTGGAGCGCGTCCGCGCCCGGCTCAAGGGCGACGAGTAGCACCCCGCCGCCCGGCCTGCGGCGGAGCCCACCGGGCCCGGTGCGAAGGCGGCCCACGGACCCGGTACACTGGTCCGGATTGCTGCGTCCCGTGTCCGACCCCGGTCGGCGCACCAGAGCGGGACAGTCAGCGGGAGACCCGGCCCTCGGGCGGGGTCTCCAGGAGCGTCGCGCACCTTCGAAGGTGTCGCGGGCCACCCATCACCACCCGGATTCCCGGGAGCGGCGATGGGTCGTTCGCGTGCTGCACGTATGTGCCCAGACCTGGGAGCGGCTGCCCGACAGGTCCGTCCCGTACGGACCGGACGGGTTTCCCGGCTGCGGATGCGACCTCCCCTAACCCTGGTGAAGCCGTTTTCGTATCAATGAGAGAGGTTGGTTCATGCCGAACCAGTCCCGTCCCAAGGTCAAGAAGTCGCGTGCCCTCGGCATCGCGCTGACCCCGAAGGCCGTCAAGTACTTCGAGGCCCGCCCCTACCCGCCGGGCGAGCACGGCCGTGGCCGCAAGCAGAACTCGGACTACAAGGTCCGTCTGCTCGAGAAGCAGCGTCTGCGCGCCCAGTACGACATCAGCGAGCGCCAGATGGCGCGCGCCTACGACCGCGCCAAGAAGGCCGAGGGCAAGACGGGCGAGGCGCTGGTCGTCGAGCTCGAGCGTCGCCTCGACGCCCTGGTCCTGCGTTCGGGCATCGCCCGCACCATCTACCAGGCCCGCCAGATGGTCGTCCACGGCCACATCCAGGTCAACGGTGGCAAGGTCGACAAGCCGTCGTTCCGCGTCCGTCCCGACGACGTCGTGATGGTCCGCGAGCGCAGCCGCTCGAAGCCGCTGTTCGAGATGGCCCGTGAGGGTGGCTTCGCCGCCGACGGCGAGACCCCGCGCTACCTGCAGGTCAACCTGAAGGCCCTGGCCTTCCGCCTCGACCGCGACCCGAACCGCAAGGAAATCCCGGTCATCTGCGACGAGCAGCTGGTCGTCGAGTACTACGCCCGCTGATCTCCTCAACGGCGTAGTACCACCCACGCGGTGTTCAGCCCGCCGCTTCCCCGCCCTTTCCGGTGGGGGAGCCGGCGGGCTTCCGCGTTCCCGGGACCGCCGCCGCCCTGGCCGTACGGAAGGGCCGCGGGGCCGACCGCCCCGCCGTCCCCGCCGGCCCGCCGACGGCCGGACCGCGACGGTGCGCGAGCGCCCGCTCCACCGCCGCGTCCAGGGAGAGCGCCCGCCCCTCGCGGAACGCGGAGTCGTACGCCTCCGCCCCCAGGGCCGCGCCCGCGTGCTGCTCGCACAGCGCCCTCGGCCCGTCGAACGAGGCCGAGCCGAAGAGCTGGATGCCCACGGTGTCCCAGACCGGCACCGTCGCGCCCTGCAGCACCGCCGCCTCCACCGCGTCGCCCTCGCTCACCGTCACCAGCGCGAGCAGCTCGATCGCCAGGACGAGCCCGACCTGGTCGCGGAAGGCGTGGTTGATCGTCACGCACTCGGCGAGCAGCTCCCGCGCCTCCCCGTACGCGCCCCGGGTCCACGCCGAGAACGCGAGCACATAGAGGGCGTACGCCCTGGTCCAGCGCTCCCCGCGCTCCTCGCAGACCTCCCGCACCTCCCGGCAGATCGCGACCGCGCCCTCCAGGTCGCCCCCGAAGGCCCGCGCCATGGCCAGCTCGACCTGTCCCATCAGCACGTTGCTGTTCAGCTCGCCGAGCTCCCGGTACGAGTCCAGGGCCCTGCCGATCAGCTCCTCCGCCCGCGGCATGTCGTCCGAGAGCAGCGCCAGACAGCCCATCCGGTGCGTCGCGTACGCCTCCGCCAGCGCGTTCCGCGAGGCCCGGGCCCGCTCCCGGCACTCGTGGAGCGCCGCCACCGCGGCCGTACCGTCCCCCTGGAGGATCGTCACGTACCCGAGCACCCACAGCGCCTTCAGCCGGGCCTCCTCGTGCCCGGACTCCAGCGCGAGCGCCCGCTCCAGCCAGTGCCGGCCCTCCGAGAGTCGCCCGCAGCCCACCCAGGCGAACCAGAGCGTGCCCGCCAGGTGTTGCGCGAGATGCGCGTCCTCCGGGAGTTCGAGACAGAGGTCCAGAGCCGCCCGCAGATTCGGCAGGGCCGCGTCCGTCCGGGCCGCGACCTCCGCCTGACGCGGGCTGAACCACTCCAGCTCGCACCAGGTCGCCAGCCCCATGTACCAGTCGCGGTGCCGCCGACGCAGCCGCTCCGTGTCGCCGAGCGCGGCCAGCCACTCCGCCCCGTACGCCGCGACCGTGTCCAGGATCCGGTAGCCGGGACCGGCGGGCGTGTCCTCCCGCGCCACCAGCGACTGCGCGAGCAGCCCGCCGAGCAGGTCGAGGATCCGGTCCGGCGGCAGCTCGGGGCCACCGCACACGTACTCCACCGCCTCCAGGTCGAAGGGGCCGGGGAAGACCGAGAGCCGTGCCCAGAGCAGCCGCTCCTCCGGGGTGCACAGCTCGTGGCTCCAGCCGATCGCCGTCCGCAGGGTCTGGTGGCGGGGGAGCGCCCCGAGCGCGCCGTCCGTGAGCAGCCGGAAGCGGTCGTCGAGACGGCACAGCATCTGCTCGACCGAGAGCAGGGGCAGCCGGCCGGCGGCCAGTTCGAGGGCGAGCGGGATGCCGTCGAGCCGACGGCAGAGCTCGCGCACGGCGCCGGACGCGGGGGAGCCGGGCACGGAGGCGTGGGTGGAGCCGTGCACGGCGCCGGGCACGGCGGCTTCGCGCGCGGAGCGGCGTACGGAGTCGGGTACGGGGAAGTCGTCCACGGGCACCACCGGCGCGCCCGCCTCCGCCGCCCGTTCCGCGAGCAGCGCCACCGCGTCCGCCTCGTCCATCGGCGCCAGCCGGAACACGGCCTCGCCCGCCACCCGCAGGGGCCGACGGCCCACTGCGAGGACCGTGAGCCCGGGGGCGTGCGCGAGCAGCTCCCGCACCAGCGGCGCACAGCTCTCCACCAGGTGCTCGAACCCGTCGAGCACCAGCAGGAGCCGCCGCTCCGCGAGGTGCTCGACCAGCACCTCGCGCGGTCCCCGCAGCGTGTGGTCGGTCAGTCCGAGCGCCTCGACCAGGGCGTGCTCCACCAGGTCGGGGTCGCGGAGCGGCGCGAGCTCGGCGAGCCGGACCTCGTCGCCGTAGCGTTTCTGCGCTCCCGAGGCGGCCCTCAGCGCGAGCCTCGTCTTGCCGACCCCGCCCACCCCGACGACCGTGACGAGGCGCGACCGCTCCAGGAGTCGCGCCAGTTCGGCCTGCTCGGCGGCCCGTCCGACGAACCGGTTCGGCTCGGCCGGGAGATTGCTCCGTCGCATGGGACACGGAGCGTACTCATTCGCACGCGCTCCGTACAATCGGATTCCGCAACTCCCTTCCCGGGGGCGGTAATGCGGTACGGCGGGACAGCCCGGGCGCGATAGGGTCGGGTGACTGGTTTTGACAAGGGCCCGCAGGGCCGACGACAGCAGAGAGCGGTGCAGCGTGACCGGTGGAGAGGTTGCCGGGCTCCTGGTGGCCGTGTTCTGGGCGATCCTGGTCTCCTTCCTCGCCGTGGTGCTGGTGAGGCTGGCGCAGACGCTCAGGGCGACCACCAAGATGGTGGCGGACGTGACCGAGCAGGCCGTTCCCCTCCTCGTCGACGCCTCCGCGACCGTGCGCTCCGCGCAGACCCAGCTCGACCGGGTCGACGCCATCGCCTCGGACGTCCAGGAGGTCACCTCCAACGCGTCCGCACTCTCCTCCACCGTCGCCTCCACCTTCGGCGGCCCGCTCGTCAAGGTGGCCGCGTTCGGTTACGGCGTGCGCAAGGCGCTCGGCCGCGGCCGGGGCGCCGAGGACGTGCCGGTGGCCACCACGCGACGTACCGTGATCGTCGGCCGTACGGTGCCGTCCGCACGGCGCCGGAAGCAGAAGGGCTGAGACGCCATGTTCCGCCGCACGTTCTGGTTCACGGCCGGCGCAGCCGCCGGCGTGTGGGCCACCGCCAAGGTCAACCGGAAGCTGAAGCAGCTGACCCCCGAGAGCCTCGCCGCCCAGGCGGCGGACAAGGCCGTCGAGGCAGGTCACCGGCTCAAGGACTTCGCCCTCGACGTGAGGGCGGGCATGCTTCAGCGGGAGGCCGAACTGGACGAGGCACTCGGCCTGAACGCACCGCCGGCCGACGGCGAGCACGGCCACGAGCTCCCGTCACCGCGCCGCAGCGCCGCACTGGACCGCCCCGCGCGCCCCACCACGACGTATTCACTTCCCACGATCTCGTACAACCGGAATGAGGACCACTGATGGAGTCGGCTGAAATCCGCCGCCGCTGGCTGAGCTTCTTCGAGGAGCGCGGGCACACCGTCGTCCCTTCGGCGTCGCTCATCGCGGACGACCCGACTCTGCTGCTCGTCCCGGCCGGCATGGTGCCCTTCAAGCCCTACTTCCTGGGTGAGGTCAAGCCGCCCTTCACACGCGCCTCCAGCGTGCAGAAGTGCGTGCGGACGCCCGACATCGAGGAGGTCGGCAAGACCACCCGCCACGGCACGTTCTTCCAGATGTGCGGCAACTTCTCCTTCGGCGACTACTTCAAGGAAGGCGCCATCAAGCTCGCCTGGGAGCTGCTGACCACCTCGGTGGAGCACGGCGGCTACGGGCTGGAGCCGGAGAAGCTCTGGATCACCGTCTACCAGGAGGACGACGAGGCCGAGCAGATCTGGCGCGACGTCGTCGGCGTCCCCGCCGAGCGCATCCAGCGCCTCGGCAAGAAGGACAACTACTGGTCGATGGGCGTCCCCGGCCCCTGCGGCCCGTGCTCCGAGATCAACTACGACCGCGGCCCCGAGTTCGGCGTCGAGGGCGGCCCGGCCGTCAACGACGAGCGGTACGTGGAGATCTGGAACCTGGTCTTCATGCAGTACGAGCGCGGCGAGGGCTCCGACAAGGAGAACTTCCCGATCCTCGGAGAGCTGCCGTCGAAGAACATCGACACGGGTCTCGGCCTCGAGCGCCTGGCGATGATCCTCCAGGGCGTCCAGAACATGTACGAGACGGACACCCTCCAGGTCGTCATCGACAAGGCCACCGAGCTCACCGGCGTCTCCTACGGCAAGGCCCAGGACAGCGACGTCTCGCTGCGCGTGGTCGCCGACCACATGCGGACGTCCGTCATGCTCATCGGTGACGGCGTCACCCCCGGCAACGAGGGCCGCGGCTACGTGCTGCGCCGCATCATGCGCCGCGCCGTCCGCAACATGCGCCTGCTCGGCGCCACCGGCCCGGTCGTCCAGGACCTCGTCGACACCGTGATCAACACGATGGGCGAGCAGTACCCGGAGCTGGGCACCGACCGCAAGCGCATCGAGACCGTCGCCCTCGCCGAAGAGGCCGCCTTCCTGAAGGCCCTCAAGGGCGGCACGAACATCCTCGACACCGCCGTGACCGAGACCAAGGCCGCCGGCGGCACGGTCCTCTCCGGCGACAAGGCGTTCCTGCTCCACGACACCTGGGGCTTCCCGATCGACCTCACCCTGGAGATGGCCTCCGAGCAGGGCCTCTCCGTGGACGAGGACGGCTTCCGCCGCCTGATGAAGGAGCAGCGGGACCGCGCCAAGGCCGACGCCAAGGCCAAGAAGACCGGCCACGCCGACATGACGGCGTACCGGGAGATCGCCGACGGCAACGGCGCCACCGAGTTCACCGGCTACACCAACCTGGAGGGCGAGACCACGGTCGTCGGTCTCCTCGTCAACGGCGTCTCCTCGCCGGCCGCCTCCGAGGGCGACGAGGTCGAGGTCGTCCTCGACCGCACCCCGTTCTACGCCGAGGGCGGCGGCCAGATCGCCGACCAGGGCCGGATCAAGCTGCACAGCGGCGCGGTCATCGAGGTGCGCGACGTCCAGCAGCCCGTCCCCGGTGTCTCCGTGCACAAGGGTTCGGTGCAGGTCGGCGAGGTGACCGTGGGCGCCACCGCCTACGCCACCATCGACGTGCGCCGCCGCCGGGCCATCGCCCGCGCCCACTCGGCCACCCACCTGACCCACCAGGCGCTGCGCGACGCCCTCGGCCCGACGGCCGCCCAGGCCGGTTCCGAGAACCAGCCCGGCCGCTTCCGCTTCGACTTCGGCTCGCCGAACGCCGTCCCCGGCACGGTCCTCACCGACGTCGAGCAGAAGATCAACGAGGTCCTCTCGCGCGAGCTGGAGGTCCACGCCGAGGTCATGCCGATCAACGAGGCCAAGCGCCAGGGCGCCATCGCCGAGTTCGGCGAGAAGTACGGCGAGCAGGTCCGCGTCGTCACCATCGGCGACTTCTCCAAGGAGCTGTGCGGCGGTACGCACGTCGGCAACACCGCCCAGCTGGGCCTGGTGAAGCTGCTCGGCGAGTCCTCCATCGGCTCCGGCGTGCGCCGCATCGAGGCCCTCGTGGGTGTCGACGCGTACAACTTCCTCGCCCGCGAGCACACGGTCGTCGCCCAGCTCCAGGAGCTGGTCAAGGGCCGTCCGGAGGAGCTGCCGGAGAAGATCTCCGCCATGCTCGGCAAGCTGAAGGACGCCGAGAAGGAGATCGAGAAGTTCCGCGCGGAGAAGGTCCTCCAGGCCGCCGCCGGTCTCGTCGACTCCGCCCAGGACATCCGCGGCCTCGCCCTCGTCACCGGCCAGGTCCAGGACGGCACCGGCGCCGACGACCTGCGCAAGCTGGTCCTCGACATCCGTGGCCGCTTCCCGTCCGACCGTCCGGCCGTCGTCGCCCTGTTCACCACGGCCAACGGCAAGCCGCTCACGGTCATCGCCACCAACGAGGCCGCCCGTGAGCGCGGTCTCAAGGCCGGCGAGCTGGTCCGCACGGCCGCCAAGACCCTCGGTGGCGGTGGCGGCGGCAAGCCGGACGTCGCCCAGGGCGGCGGCACGAACCCGCAGGCCGTCGGCGAGGCCATCGCCGCCGTCGAGCGTCTCGTGGTGGAGACGGCGTGACGATGCGTCGCGGCCGCCGTATCGCGGTCGATGTCGGGGACGCCCGGATCGGGGTCGCCTCGTGCGACCCCGACGGGGTCCTCGCCACGCCGGTGGAGACCGTGCCGGGACGTGACGTCCCGGCCGCCCACCGGCGGCTCCGCCAGATCGTCGAGGAGTACGAGCCCGTCGAGGTCGTCGTGGGCCTGCCCCGCTCGCTCAGCGGGCGGGAGGGTCCGGCCGCGACCAAGGTCAGGGCCTTCGCCCGTGAGATGGCCAAGGGCATCGCGCCCGTCCCGGTCCGTCTCGTCGACGAGCGGATGACCACGGTCACCGCGACCCAGGGGCTGCGTGCCTCCGGGGTCAAGGCCAAGAAGGGGCGGTCCGTGATCGACCAGGCCGCCGCTGTGATCATCCTGCAGAACGCTCTTGAGTCCGAACGGGTATCAGGTAATCCGCCCGGCGAGGGCGTCGAAGTGGTCATCTGATCGCGATACGGTAACGTTCCGCGCGATGCGGCGGTGTTCGAACAACTGCTGCACTACGTAGAGGCGGATCGTCCGGAAGCCTCGCGGCTGTTTGGGGATCGATGACTGAGTATGGCCGGAGCCCCGCCTCCGAACCGTGGCACCCCACGGACCCGTTGTACGGGGACCAGGGGTGGGAAGGTCAGCAGTACCAGCACCCGCAGCAGGCGAGCCAGTACGGCCAGGGCGGCGGCCAGGGGTACGAGGACCCCGCGTACCAGCAGCATCAGCAGCAGTACCAGCAGCCGCAGTATCAGGAGCAGCAGTACCAGGACCCGCAGCAGCATCAGGGTTATGTGGATCCGCAGTACCAGCAGCAGATGCAGGCGCAGCAGCAGTACCAGCAGCAACAACACCAGCAGCACCAGCAGCAGTACGGGACGGGGTACCCGGGCGGTTACGACACGCCCGGGTACCCCGGACAGCAGTACGACGGCGGCTGGGAGTCGGGCCAGGCCGCGATGGCGTACGGCGGCCCCCCGGCCGATCCGTACGGCGGCCAGAACCCCGACCTCTACGGCACCCCCCAGGCGTACCCGCCGCCCCAGCCGCCCGGTCACCGGCAGAACCCGCCGGAGCCCGTGATCGACTGGGCGCCGGAGGAAGAGGCGCGCCCGGAGCCGGAGGAGGAGCAGCACCCCTTCTTCACGGGCGCCGACGACTCGGACGACGACCGCGACGGACGCGGCCGGCGCGACGAGCAGGACGACTACGACGAGTACGAGGACGAGCCCGCGCCCGGACGCGGCTCCCGCGGCGGCGACCGCGAACGCCGGAGCAAGGCGAAGAAACGCAAGGGCAAGAACGGCATGGCCTGCCTCGTGGTCGCGGCCGTGCTGATCGGCGGCGTCGGCGGCGTCGGCTACTTCGGGTACCAGTTCTGGCAGGGTCAGTTCGCCGCGGCGCCCGACTTCACGGGCGCCGGCAGCGGTGAGGTCCAGGTCGAGATCCCGAAGGACTCGGGCGGCTACCAGATCGGCAACATCCTCAAGAAGGCGGGCGTCGTCAAGAGCGTCGACGCCTTCGTCTCCGCGCAGGGGAAGAACCCCAAGGGGCTCTCCATCCAGGCGGGCGTCTACACGCTGAAGAAGGAGATGTCCGCCGAGAGCGCGGTCTCCCTCATGCTCGACCCGGTGAGCCAGGCCAACCTCGTCATCCCCGAGGGCAAGCGCAACACCTGGGTCTACGACCAGCTCGACAAGCGCCTCGACCTCAAGCCCGGCACCACCAAGGGCATCGCCCGCGCGAAGGCGGACTCCCTGGGGCTGCCCGACTGGGCCGAGAACCACCCCGACGTCAAGGACCCGCTGGAAGGATTCCTCTTCCCGGCGAGCTACCCGGTCGCCAAGGGCACGAAGCCCGAGGACGTCCTCCGCAAGATGGTCTCCCGCGCGAACGCGGAGTACCTCAAGCTCGACCTGGACGCGAAGGCCGAGGCACACGGCCTCGAAGGGCCCTGGGAGCTGCTGACGGTCGCGAGCCTCGTGCAGGTCGAGGGCAAGTACAAGCACGACTTCGACAAGGTCGCCCGGGTCGTCTACAACCGGCTCAAGCCGAACAACGTCGAGACCGTGGGCCGGCTGGAGTTCGACTCGACTGTGAACTACTTCCGTGGCACGAGCACCCTCGACGTCGGCACGGTCGAGGAGATGCGCAAGATCAAGGACCCGTACAACACGTACGCGCTCGACGTGAAGGGTCTCGTCCCCGGCCCCATCAGCAACCCCGGCATCGAGGCGCTGAACTCGGCGATGAACCCCGCCGACGGCCCGTGGTACTACTTCGTGTCGATCAACGAGAACAAGACCGTCTTCTCCGTGACGCTCAAGGAGCACAACAAGAACGTCGCGGAGTACGAGAAGGAACGGGAACAGGGCCAGTGAGCAAGCAGCACCGCGCGGCCGTCCTCGGTTCGCCGATCGCCCACTCGCTCTCCCCGGTCCTGCACCGGGCGGCCTATGCCGAGCTGGGCCTCGACGACTGGTCCTACGACCGCTTCGAGGTCGACGAGGCCGGGCTGCCCGGCTTCGTCGCCGAGCTGGACGACAGCTGGGCGGGCCTCTCGCTGACCATGCCGCTCAAGCGGGCGATCATCCCGCTGCTCGACGAGGTCAGCGACACGGCCGCCGCCGTGGAGGCCGTCAACACGGTCGTCGTCCGGGAGGACGGCCGCCGCGTCGGTGACAACACCGACATCCCCGGCATGATCGCCGCCCTGCGCGAGCGGGGCGTCGAGAAGGTGGAGTCGGCCGCGATCCTCGGCGCCGGCGCCACCGCCTCCTCGGCGCTCGCGGCACTCGCCCGCGTCTGCGCGGGCCCCGTCACCGCCTACGTCCGCAGCGAGGCGCGCGCGGAGGAGATGCGCGGCTGGGGCGAGCGCCTCGGGGTGGACGTCCGTACCGCCGACTGGGAGCGAGCGGCCGAGGCCCTCGCCGCCCCGCTGGTCGTCGCGACCACCCCGGCCGGCACCACGAACGCCCTCGCCACCGCCGTCCCCGACGCGGTCGGCACGCTCTTCGACGTCCTGTACGACCCCTGGCCCACCGCGCTCGCGGCCGCCTGGGCCGAGCGTGGCGGCAAGGTCGTCGGCGGGCTCGACCTCCTCGTCCACCAGGCCGTCCTCCAGGTCGAGCAGATGACGGGCCGCACGCCCGCCCCGCTCGCGGCGATGCGGGCGGCGGGGGAGCGGGCCCTGGCCGCCCGGTAGGCTCGCCTGCGTGCGCCGGACCGATCGGCGCACGAGGGGTACGGGGGACATGGGCGAGGAACTGGTACTGGCGTCCAAGTGGGACGTCGGCTTGGACGTGGTGCGTTTTCTCTGGGTGGGGTTCTTCAGCAGCCTGCCCGCGTGGGCGCGGTACACCGTGCTCGCGCTGTTCGGCGCGACGCTGCTGTACGGCTTCGTCTCCTGGCTGCGGAACCGTTCCGCCGCAGCCCCCGGGGCGGAGGAGACCGCTCCGGAGGACGGCGGGACCGCCGCGGAGGCCCCGGAGACCGTCCACGACGGTGAGACAAGCGTCCGATAGCTGGACCGGGGGCTGGGCGACCGGCCCGGACGTGGGAGGATCAGGGGTGGCGGGCCAGGGCCGCGCACCCGGCCGCGCCGTCGCAGTGCCCAGGCGCGAGCATGAGGAGCATCGTTGAGCAGGTTGCGTTGGCTGACCGCTGGGGAATCCCACGGACCCGCGCTGGTCGCGACGCTGGAGGGTCTTCCCGCCGGCGTCCCCGTCACCACCGAGCTGGTGGCGGACCACCTCGCGCGGCGTCGACTCGGCTATGGGCGCGGCGCCCGGATGAAGTTCGAGCAGGACGAGGTCACCTTCCTCGGCGGCGTCCGTCACGGACTCTCCCTCGGCTCCCCGATCGCCGTCATGGTCGGCAACACCGAGTGGCCGAAGTGGGAGAAGGTCATGTCGGCCGACCCGGTCGACCCGGCGGAGCTCAAGGAGACGGGCCGCAACGCGCCCCTGACCCGGCCCCGGCCCGGCCACGCCGACCTCGCCGGCATGCAGAAGTACGGCTTCGACGAGGCCCGCCCGATCCTGGAGCGCGCCAGCGCCCGGGAGACCGCGGCCCGCGTCGCCCTCGGCGCCGTCGCCCGCTCCTTCCTCAAGGAGGCCGCGGGCATCGAGATCGTGTCGCACGTCGTCGAACTGGCCGCCGCCAAGGCGCCGTACGGCCTCTACCCGAAGCCCTCCGACGTCGATCGCCTCGACGCCGACCCGGTCCGCTGCCTCGACGCCGACGCGTCGAAGGCGATGGTCGCCGAGATCGACCAGGCCCACAAGGACGGCGACACCCTCGGCGGCGTCGTCGAGGTCCTCGCGTACGGCGTGCCCGTCGGCCTCGGCTCGCACGTCCACTGGGACCGGCGCCTCGACGCCCGGCTCGCCGCCGCCCTCATGGGCATCCAGGCCATCAAGGGCGTCGAGGTCGGCGACGGCTTCGACCTCGCCCGCGTGCCCGGCTCGAAGGCCCACGACGAGATCGTCCGCACCGAGGACGGCATCCAGCGCACCTCCGGCCGCGCCGGCGGCACCGAGGGCGGTCTGACCACCGGCGAGCTGCTGCGCGTCCGCGCCGCGATGAAGCCGATCGCGACCGTCCCGCGCGCCCTCGCCACCATCGACGTCGCCACCGGCGAGGCCGCGGCCGCCCACCACCAGCGCTCCGACGTGTGCGCCGTCCCCGCCGCCGGCATCGTCGCCGAGGCCATGGTCGCGCTCGTCCTCGCGGACGCCGTCGTCGAGAAGTTCGGCGGCGACAGCGTCCCGGAGACCCGCCGCAACGTCCGGTCGTACCTCGACAACCTGCAGATCCGGTGACCGCCGGACCGCTGGTCGTCCTCGTCGGGCCCATGGGCTCCGGCAAGTCCACGGTGGGCGCGCTCCTGGCCGAACGGCTCGGCGCGCCCTACCGGGACACCGATGCCGACATCGTCGCCGCCGAGGGCCGGGAGATCTCCGACATCTTCGTCGAGGACGGCGAGGAGCACTTCCGTGCCCTGGAGCGGGCCGCGGTCGCCACGGCCGTCGCCGAGCACGAGGGCGTCCTCGCCCTCGGCGGCGGCGCGATCCTCGACGAGGGCACCCGCGGCCTGCTCGGCGGGCTGCCCGTCGCGTACCTCTCGATGGACGTCGAGGAGGCGGTCCGCCGCGTCGGCCTCAACACCGCGCGACCGCTGCTCGCCGTCAACCCGCGCCGCCAGTGGCGCGAGCTGATGGACGCGCGCCGCCACCTCTACACCGAAGTCGCACGAGTGGTCGTCACCACCGACGACCGCACCCCCGAAGAGGTCGCGGACGCGGTCCTCTCGGCACTGGATCTGAAGAAGGACGCATGACGACGGACCAGGAAACGACCCGTATCCAGGTCGCGGGCAGCGCGGGCACGGAGCCGTACGAGGTGCTCGTCGGCCGGCAGCTGCTCGGCGAGCTCCCGGCCCTGATCGGCTCCCGGGCCAAGCGCGTCGCCGTGATCCACCCGGAGGCGCTCGCCGACACCGGCGAGGCGCTCCGCGCGGACCTCGCCGACCAGGGCTACGAGGCGGTCGCCATCCAGGTGCCGAACGCCGAGGAGGCGAAGACCGCCGAGGTCGCCGCCTACTGCTGGAAGGCGCTGGGTCAGACCGGCTTCACCCGGACCGACGTCATCGTCGGTGTCGGCGGCGGCGCGACCACCGACCTCGCGGGCTTCGTGGCCGCGACCTGGCTGCGCGGCGTCCGCTGGATCGCCGTGCCGACCACGGTCCTCGCCATGGTCGACGCGGCCGTCGGCGGCAAGACGGGCATCAACACCGCCGAGGGCAAGAACCTCGTCGGCGCCTTCCACCCGCCCGCGGGCGTCATCTGCGACCTCGCCGCGCTCGACTCGCTGCCGGTGCACGACTACGTCAGCGGCCTCGCCGAGATCATCAAGGCCGGCTTCATCGCCGACCCGGTGATCCTCGACCTGGTCGAGGAGGACCCGCAGGCCGCCCGTACGCCCGCCGGTCCGCACACCGCCGAGCTGATCGTCCGGTCGATCCGGGTCAAGGCGGAGGTCGTCTCCGGCGACCTCAAGGAGTCCGGCCGCCGCGAGATCCTCAACTACGGCCACACGCTGGCCCACGCCATCGAGAAGAACGAGCGGTACAAGTGGCGCCACGGCGCCGCCGTCTCCGTCGGCATGGTGTTCGCCGCCGAGCTCGGTCGGCTCGCCGGGCGGCTCGACGACGCCACCGCCGACCGGCACCGCGCGGTCCTGGAGTCCGTCGGCCTGCCGCTCACGTACCGCGGCGACCAGTGGCCCAAGCTCCTGGAGACGATGAAGGTGGACAAGAAGTCCCGCGGCGACCTGCTGCGCTTCATCGTCCTCGACGGGCTCGGCAAGCCGGCCGTCCTGGAAGGTCCCGACCCGGCCGTGCTGTTCGCGGCGTACGGCGAGGTGGCGGTGTGACCGACCCCCGACCCGTCCTGGTGCTGAACGGCCCGAACCTCGGGCGGCTCGGTTCCCGCGAGCCCGACATCTACGGCGCCACCTCCTACAAGGGGCTCGTGGAGTCCTGCCGGGCCCTCGGCGCGGAGCTCGGCTTCGACGTCGAGGTCCGGGAGACCAACGACGAGGGCGAGATGATCCGCTGGCTCCACGAGGCGGCGGACGGTTCGGTCCCGGTGGTGCTGAACCCGGGGGCGTTCACGCACTACTCGTACGGGATGCGGGACGCGGCCGCGCAGCGCACCGCCCCGCTGATCGAGGTGCACATCTCGAACCCGTACACCCGGGAGGAGTTCCGGCACACCTCGGTCGTCGCCGCGGTGGCGACCGGGACGGTGGCCGGCTTCGGGATCGGCTCGTACCGGCTGGCCCTCCGGGCGCTGGCCGAGGAACTGACCGACTGACCGGCCGGCCGGCCGCTCGGTAGGGGCGGGAGAGTCGGCCGGCCGACGGCGAGCGTGGCGGGGGCGGGCCGGGCACTACCGGCCCGCCCCCGCCGTTCCCCCTGTGGGGGGCAGGGGCGGTAACGTTCCGGCGTCCCTGATACATCAGTCAGTCGTACGAGACGGAGTGGCACCGGATGCAGCATGCAGTGGGGGGCCCGCTGCCACCGCCCGAGCAGTCGCCGGGCCAGGCGCCCGGCACCGGACCCGTGGCAGGCGCCGCGCAGGGGCCCGGCACGGCCCCGGTCTCCGGCCGGGCACCGGTGGCCCCGGGCGTTCCCGGAGCCCCCGCGGCTCCCGGCCAGGCGCCCGCTGCGCCCCCGGCTCCCGGACAGGCCCCGGCGCCGGTCGCCCCGCAGGCCGTGGGGCCCGCCCCCGGCCAAGGGGGCGGCGCGCACCCGCCGCTCCCGGCCACGCCCCCGCAGGGCGGCCCGTACCCCGCGCCGCCCGCCGGGTCCCGACTCGGCGTGCACCCGGCCCTCCAGGCGGGCGCCCCGCGGCCGCAGCACCCCGCACCGCCTCCCCACCCCGCGCCGGCCGGGCCGGGCGCCGGCGGACCGGGCTGGGGCGCCCCCGGAGCCGTACCGCAGCACCCGGCCTCCCCGCAGCATCCGACGGTCCCGAACCACTCGGCCAGGGCGCCGCTCCGCGCCGACCTCACCGGACACGTACCGCTGCCACCCGTGGGCGCGCCCGTCGCGCCGCCCGTGGAGCACGGCGGGGGGACGGGCGCGGCGACGCTCGCCGTCCTGCTCATCGGCCCCGCCGGCGCCGGCAAGACGACCGTCGCCCGCCACTGGGCGCAGCGCCGCCGCGTGCCCACCGCGCACATCAGCCTCGACGACGTGCGCGAATGGGTCTGCTCCGGCTTCGCCGACCCGCAGTCCGGCTGGAACGAGAACTCCGAGGCGCAGTACCGGCTCGCCCGCCGCACCTGCGGCTTCGCCGCCCGCAACTTCCTCGCCAACGGCATCTCCTGCATCGTCGACGACGCGGTCTTCCCCGACCGGCCCGTCGTCGGGCTCGGCGGCTGGAAGCGGCACGTCGGCCCCGGCCTGCTGCCCGTCGTGCTCCTGCCGGGCCTGGAGATCGTCCTGGAGCGCAACGCCGAGCGCAGCGGCAACCGGCGGCTCTCGGACGAGGAGGTCGCCGCCATCCACGGCCGGATGGCCGGCTGGTACGGCTCCGGCCTGCCGATCATCGACAACTCCACGTACGACGTCGAGACCACCGCACGCGTCCTCGACGACGTCCTCGCCCGCGCGATAGCGAGCCCACCCGCCTGGTGACCCGTCCCGGGACCGCCCAGGCCCGGGACGGTCCCGGCGTGGCACCGGCTCCGGCCCGGGACCCGGGGCCCGGCGGCTTCCGGCCAGGGCTGCTCCGCCGTCACGGCCCGCGCTGCCCCGGCGGGCCGGCGCCGGACTGCGAGCCGGGCCCGCGTGCCCAGTAGGGACCGCCCCGGCAGCCGACCACCCAGGCAAGGACCACCCCCGGCAGCCGTCCGCCCCGACACGGACCGCCCGGGCCGGACCCCGACAACCGGGTGCCCGCACGGTCCCGCACGGTCGGCCGTGCAGAACAGGACGGCTCGCCGGGCTGCTCGTAGGCTCGGAGCATGTCAGAGGTGTATGCGGAACGCCGTGTACGGCTGCGCGATCGGTGCGCGGCCGCGGGCAGCCCGGCGGCCCTGGTCTCCCGCCCTGCCAACGTCCGCTACCTCGCGGGCGGCTCGCCCGCGGGTGCGGTCCTCCTCGTCGGCCCCGAGCCGGCGGCGGACGTCCTGCTCTGCCCCGTCGCACCCGGCGGCGAGCCGGCCGACGGACGGCTCGACGAAATGCTCCGGCAGCAGGTCCTGCCCGCGGGCGGGGGCGATCCGGCGGTCGCGGCCGTCGACCTCGCCCGCCGCGCGGGTGCCGACGCGCTCGCCGTCGAGGAACACGACCTGACGGTGGCCCGGCACCGTGCCATGGGCTCCGTCGCGCCGGGAATCCGCCTCGCGGACCTGTCGTGCGCCGTGGAACAGCTCAGGATCGTCAAGGACGAGGACGAGATCGCCTGTCTGCGGATCGCCGCCGAGATCGCCGACCAGGCCCTCGGAGAGCTCCTGGAGTCGATCCTGGTGGGGCGGACCGAGCGGCACCTCGCCCTGGAGCTGGAGCGGCGGCTCGTCGACCACGGCGCCGACGGGGCCGCCTTCCCGACCTCGGTGGCGACCGGCCCGCACTCCGGGCGCCGGCGGCACCGTCCCACCGACCGCCGGGTCGAGGAGGGCGATTTCCTGTCCGTCTGCCTCGGCGCCGACTACCGCGGCTACCGGTGCGAGATCGGGCGCACCTTCGTCATCGGCACGGCGCCCGCCGACTGGCAGATCGAGCTGTACGAGCTCGTCTTCGCCGCTCAGCGGGCGGGACGGGAGTCCCTCACGCCGGGAGCCGAGTACCGCGACGTGGACCGGGCGGCGCGCCAGATCCTGGACTCCGGAGGCCACGCGGAGGCCGCCGTGCCGCTCACCGGGCACGGGGTGGGGCTCGAAATCGACGAGGACCCGCAGCTCTCACCCTCCGCCATGGGTAAACTGGACGCTTGTGTGCCGGTCACCGTCGAACCGGGGGTCCACCTCCCGGGCCGGGGCGGGGTCCGGATCGATGACACGCTCGTCGTGCGCCAGGAGGCGGACGGCGGACCCGAGCTACTCACCATCACGACCAAGGAGCTGCTCGCGCTGTAAGGGCGCGTACCGCTCCTCGGTCCCACGCAGTCCAGGAGATTCCGCAACCGTGGCTTCCACGAACGACCTCAAGAACGGCATGGTGCTCAAGCTCGACGGGGGCCAGCTCTGGTCCGTCGTCGAGTTCCAGCACGTCAAGCCCGGCAAGGGCCCGGCCTTCGTGCGCACCAAGCTCAAGAACGTGCTGTCCGGCAAGGTCGTCGACAAGACGTTCAACGCCGGTGTCAAGGTCGAGACGGCCACCATCGACCGCCGCGACATGCAGTTCTCCTACATGGACGGCGACTACTTCGTCTTCATGGACGAGCAGACCTACGACCAGCTCATGGTCGACCGCAAGTCCGTCGGCGACGCCGCCAACTTCCTCATCGAGGGCTTCACCGCCTCGGTCGCCCAGCACGAGGGCGAGGTGCTCTACGTCGAGCTTCCGGCCGCCGTCGAGCTGACGATCAAGCACACCGACCCGGGCGTCCAGGGCGACCGCTCCACCGGCGGCACCAAGCCCGCCACGCTGGAGACCGGTCACGAGATCCAGGTCCCGCTCTTCGTCACCACCGGTGAGAAGGTCAAGGTCGACACGCGTGACAGCAGCTACCTCGGCCGGGTGAACAAGTAACCGTGGCCGCTCGGAGCAAGGCCCGCAAGCGTGCCTTCCAGATCCTCTTCGAGGCGGACCAGCGTGGCACCTCCGTCCAGGAGGTTCTCGCGGACCAGGTCCGGCACGCGCGGTCGGACGACCGCCAGCCGCCGGTGAACGACTTCACCATGCAGCTGGTCGAGGGCTACGCGTCCCACGTGGCTCGGATCGACGAGCTCATCGCGACCTACGCGGTGGACTGGGACCTCGACCGGATGCCGGTCGCCGACCGGAACATCGTGCGCCTCGGTGCGTACGAGCTGATCTGGGAGGACGGCACTCCGGACGCGGTCGCGATCGACGAGGCGGTTCAGCTCGCCAAGGAGTTCTCGACCGACGAGTCCCCCAACTTCGTCAACGGCCTGCTGGCGCGCTTCAAGGACCTGAAGCCGCGTCTGCGCCGGGACGCGGACGTCTGAGTCCTCCAGGACTCCGGTACGTCCACCGGTACGCCGAAGGGGCCCGCAGCTCGCGCTGCGGGCCCCTTCGCTGTGTCCGGCCCCCTCGGGATGCCCCACCCGCCCCGAGGGGCAGAGCGCGCCCCACAGGGCGCACAGGGCGCACAGGAGACGAAAAGCGCCGGGCCCGTGGACGTCTGATGACGTCCACGGGCCCGGCGGTACGTTTCTGCTGTTACCTCGGAGGCCAGCGGAAGGTTCAGTTCTCCTCGTGGGCGACCGCGCGGCGCGCGTCCGCGTCGAGGACGCCCCAGCTGATGAGCTGCTCGGTCAGGACCGAGGGGGACTGGTCGTAGATGACGGCAAGCGTGCGCAGGTCGTCCTGGCGGATCGACAGCACCTTGCCGTTGTAGTCACCGCGCTGCGACTGGATCGTCGCCGCGTAGCGCTGGAGCGGGCCGGCCTTCTCCTGGGGGACGTGCGCGAGCCGCTCCAGGTCGAGGACGAGCTTCGGCGGCGGCTCGGCGGCCCCGCCCGGGGTCGTGCCCGGCAGGAGCTCCTGCACCGGCACCCCGTAGAAGTCGGCCAGCTCGGCGAGACGCTGCACGGTCACCGCGCGGTCACCACGCTCGTACGAGCCGACCACCACGGCCTTCCAGCGGCCCTGGGACTTCTCCTCCACCCCGTGCAGGGAAAGACCCTGCTGGGTGCGGATGGCACGGAGTTTGGCCCCGAGCTGCTTTGCGTATTCGCTGGACATAACGCTCCCGGACGCTGTGACGACATGCGGCTGCGCCGCGCGGCTGGTAACTCACTGTGAGGTTACGCAGCGTTACTCTTTCCCGTCAAGCCGAAAGGTCCGTACCGCCCCCTCCCGGGGGACCTCACCCGGGGTGGCGGCGGGGGCGTCGGAAGCCGGACGACACGCCCCTGGTAGTGTTGACCGCGCAAATCCGACGTCCTTTAAGAACCGTCCCGTGAGGCGGAGAAGGAGGTCCGTTTCCCATGGACGCCCAGCAGTACAGCGATGACGCCCGGCCCGTTCTCGAGGCCCCCGACATCGCGCGGGTCCTGACCCGCATCGCACACGAGATCGTCGAGCGCGCCAAGGGCGCCGACGACGTGGTCCTCCTCGGCATCCCCACCCGCGGTGTCTTCCTCGCCCGCCGGCTCGCCGAGAAGCTCGAATCGATCACCGGCACCAAGATCCCGGTCGGTTCCCTCGACATCACCATGTACCGGGACGACCTGCGGCTGAAGCCGGCCCGCGCCATCGGCCGCACCGAGATCCCCGGTGACGGCATCGACGGCCGCCTCGTCGTCCTCGTCGACGACGTCCTCTTCTCCGGCCGCACCATCCGCGCCGCCCTCGACGCCCTCGGCGACATCGGCCGTCCGCGCGCCGTGCAGCTCGCCGTCCTCGTCGACCGCGGCCACCGCGAACTCCCGATCCGCGCCGACTACGTCGGCAAGAACCTCCCCACGTCGCTGCGGGAGACGGTCAAGGTCCAGCTCGCCGAGGAAGACGGTCGAGACACCGTCCTGCTCGGCACGCGGACCACCTCCTAGCCGGACCGGCTCCCCCGCGCGGGGCAGGGGTACACCCCTGCGCCCCCGCATGCCCGCACGCCTCCCCACCACGGAGAGAAACCCCCGATGATGCGTCACCTCATCTCGGCCGCCGACCTCACCCGCGACGACGCCGTCCTGATCCTCGACACCGCCGAGGAGATGGCCCGGGTGGCCGACCGGCCCATCAAGAAGCTGCCGACCCTGCGCGGCCGGACGATCTGCAACCTCTTCTTCGAGGACTCCACCCGGACCCGGATCTCCTTCGAGGCCGCCGAGAAGCGCCTCTCCGCCGACGTGATCAACTTCGCGGCCAAGGGCTCCAGCGTCTCCAAGGGCGAGTCCCTCAAGGACACCGCGCAGACCCTGGAGGCCATGGGCGTCGACGCGGTCGTCATCCGGCACGGCGCCTCCGGCGCCCCGTACCGCCTCGCCACCTCCGGCTGGATCGACGCCCCCGTCGTCAACGCCGGCGACGGCACCCACCAGCACCCCACCCAGGCCCTCCTGGACGCCTTCACCATGCGCCGCCGCCTGGTCGGCCGTGACGCGGGCCTCGGCAAGGACCTGAACGGCCGGCGCATCACGATCGTCGGCGACGTCCTGCACAGCCGCGTCGCCCGCTCCAACGTCGACCTGCTGCACACCCTCGGCGCCGAGGTCACCCTGGTGGCCCCGCCGACCCTGGTCCCCGTCGGCGTCGAGACCTGGCCCTGCGAGATCTCGTACGACCTCGACGGCGTGCTGCCGAAGTCCGACGCGGTCATGATGCTGCGTGTGCAGCGAGAGCGGATGAACGCCGCCTTCTTCCCCACCGAGCGCGAGTACTCCCGCCGGTACGGGCTCGACGGCGACCGGATGGCGAAGATGCCCGAGCACGCCATCGTCATGCACCCCGGCCCCATGGTCCGCGGCATGGAGATCACCGCCGAGGTCGCCGACTCCGACCGCTGCACGGTGATCGAGCAGGTCGCCAACGGCGTGTCCGTCCGCATGGCCGTCCTCTACCTGCTGCTCGGCGGCAACGAATCCGCCACCCCCGCCACCGGCACCACCCGCACCGAGGAGAACAAGTAACCATGAGCAAGATCCTTATCCGCGGTGCGAAGGTCCTCGGCGGCGAGGCGCAGGACGTCCTGATCGACGGCGAGATCGTCGCGGAGGTCGGTACCGGTCTGTCGGCCGAGGGCGCGACCGTCATCGAGGCCGAGGGCCAGATCCTGCTGCCCGGCCTCGTCGACCTCCACACCCACCTGCGCGAGCCCGGCCGCGAGGACTCCGAGACCGTCCTCACCGGCACCCGCGCCGCCGCCTCCGGCGGCTACACCGCCGTCTTCGCCATGGCCAACACCCACCCGGTCGCCGACACCGCCGGTGTCGTCGAGCAGGTCTGGCGCCTCGGCAAGGAGTCCGGCTACTGCGACGTCCAGCCCATCGGCGCCGTCACCGTCGGCCTGGAGGGCAAGAAGCTCGCCGAGCTCGGCGCCATGCACGACTCCGCCGCCGGCGTCACCGTCTTCTCCGACGACGGCAAGTGCGTCGACGACGCCGTGATCATGCGCCGCGCCCTGGAGTACGTGAAGGCCTTCGGCGGCGTCGTCGCCCAGCACGCCCAGGAGCCCCGCCTCACCGAGGGCGCCCAGATGAACGAGGGCATCGTCTCCGCCGAGCTCGGCCTCGGCGGCTGGCCGGCCGTGGCCGAGGAGTCGATCATCGCCCGCGACGTCCTCCTCGCCGAGCACGTCGGCTCCCGCGTCCACATCTGCCACCTCTCCACCGCCGGCTCCGTCGAGATCGTCCGCTGGGCCAAGTCCCGCGGCATCGACGTCACCGCCGAGGTCACCCCGCACCACCTCCTCCTCACGGACGAGCTGGTCCGCTCGTACAACCCGGTCTACAAGGTCAACCCGCCGCTGCGCACCGAGAAGGACGTCCTGGCGCTGCGCGAGGCGCTGGCCGACGGCACGATCGACATCGTCGCCACCGACCACGCCCCGCACCCGCACGAGGACAAGGACTGCGAGTGGGCCGCCGCCGCCATGGGCATGGTCGGCCTGGAGACCGCGCTCTCCGTCGTCCAGCAGACGATGGTCGAGACCGGCCTCCTCGACTGGGCCGGCGTCGCCGACCGGATGTCCTTCGCCCCGGCCCGCATCGGACGGGCCACCGGCCACGGACGACCCGTCTCGGCTGGTGAGCCCGCGAACCTGACGCTGGTCGATCCGGCATACCGTGGTGTCGTGGACCCCGCGGACTTCGCCTCCCGCAGCCGCAACACCCCCTACGAGGGTCGTGAGCTGCCGGGACGCGTCACCCACACCATCCTGCGGGGCCGGGCAACGGTCGTGGACGGGAAGCTGGCGTGACACCACTCATCGCAATCGCCGCACAGGCGGCGGAACCGAAGTCGGCGGAGGTCACCGACTGGGCCGGACGGATCGGCTGGGTCGCAGGACTGCTCCTCTTCGTCGTCCTCGTCTACTGGCTGATGCGCCAGGGCTGGAAGTGGCGCGGCAGCCTCCAGTCGGACCTCCCCGAGCTGCCCACCGCGCCGGAGACCCCCGGTGCGGCGACACTGACTCTCGACGGGCGCTACCACGGGTCCACGACCGCCGGGCAGTGGCTCGACCGGATCGTCGCCCACGGACTCGGCACCCGCAGCCGCGTCGAGCTCACGCTCACCGAGGCCGGAATCATGGTCGTACGCCCCGGGGCGAACGACTTCTTCATCCCGGCGGACGCCCTGCGCGAGGCCCGCCTCGACAAGGGCATCGCGGGCAAGGTCCTCGCCGAGGGCGGCCTGCTGATCGTCACCTGGGCCCACGGCGAGAAGCTGCTCGACTCCGGCTTCCGCTCCGACCGGGCGGCCGAGCACACCGCCTGGGTCGAGGCCCTCAACTCCATGAACCAGATCACCACGACGGAAGGCATCGCACGATGACGACCTCCACAAGGGGAGCCGCCAAGACTCCCGCCGTACTCGTCCTGGAGGACGGCCGCATCTTCCGCGGTCGCGCCTACGGGGCCGTGGGGGAGACCTTCGGCGAGGCCGTGTTCTCCACCGGCATGACCGGCTACCAGGAGACCCTCACCGACCCGTCGTACCACCGCCAGGTCGTCGTCATGACCGCCCCGCACGTCGGCAACACCGGCGTCAACGACGAGGACCCCGAGTCCGGCCGCATCTGGGTCTCCGGATACGTCGTCCGCGACCCCGCCCGCGTCTCCTCCAACTGGCGCGCCCAGCGCTCGCTGGACGAGGAGCTGGAGCGCCAGGGCGTCGTCGGCATCTCCGGCATCGACACCCGCGCCCTCACCCGCCACCTGCGCGAGCGCGGCGCCATGCGCGTCGGCATCTTCTCCGGCGAGGCCTGGAGCGGCGTCCGCGACGAGGCCCTCCTCGCCAAGGTGCAGGAGCAGCCCCAGATGAAGGGCGCGAACCTCTCCGCCGAGGTCGCCACCAAGGAGACGTACGTCGTCCCCGCGATCGGCACCAGGAAGTTCACCGTCGCCGCCGTCGACCTCGGCATCAAGGGCATGACCCCGCACCGGATGGCCGAGCGCGGCATCGAGGTCCACGTGCTGCCCGCCACCGCCACCGCCGAGGACATCTACGCGGTGAACCCGGACGGCGTCTTCTTCTCCAACGGCCCGGGCGACCCGGCCACCGCCGACGGCCCCGTCGCCGTCATGCGCGCCGTCCTGGAGCGCAGGACCCCGCTCTTCGGCATCTGCTTCGGCAACCAGATCCTCGGTCGCGCCCTCGGCTTCGGCACCTACAAGCTGAAGTACGGCCACCGCGGCATCAACCAGCCGGTTCAGGACCGCACCACCGGCAAGGTCGAGGTCACCGCGCACAACCACGGCTTCGCCGTCGACGCGCCCCTCGACAGGATCTCCGACACCCCCTTCGGGCGCGCCGAGGTCTCCCACGTGTGCCTGAACGACGACGTGGTGGAAGGCCTCCAGCTGCTCGACCAGCCGGCCTTCTCCGTCCAGTACCACCCCGAGGCGGCCGCGGGCCCGCACGACGCCGCGTACCTCTTCGACCGCTTCGTATCCCTCATGGAGGCCGAGCGTGCCTAAGCGCACCGATATCCAGTCCGTCCTGGTCATCGGCTCCGGCCCGATCGTCATCGGCCAGGCCGCCGAGTTCGACTACTCCGGCACCCAGGCCTGCCGCATCCTCAAGGCCGAGGGCCTGCGGGTCATCCTGGTCAACTCCAACCCGGCCACGATCATGACCGACCCGGAGATCGCCGACGCCACGTACGTCGAGCCGATCACCCCCGAGTTCGTCGAGAAGATCATCGCCAAGGAGCGCCCCGACGCCCTCCTGCCCACCCTCGGCGGCCAGACCGCGCTCAACACCGCGATCTCCATGCACGAGCAGGGCGTCCTGGAGAAGTACGGCGTCGAGCTCATCGGCGCCAACGTCGAGGCCATCAACAAGGGCGAGGACCGCGACCTCTTCAAGGGCGTCGTCGAGGCCGTCAAGGCCAAGATCGGCTACGGCGAGTCCGCCCGCTCGGTCATCTGCCACTCCATGGACGACGTCCTCAAGGGCGTCGAGACGCTCGGCGGCTACCCCGTGGTCGTCCGCCCCTCCTTCACCATGGGCGGCGCCGGCTCCGGCTTCGCCCACGACGAGGACGAGCTGCGCCGCATCGCCGGCCAGGGCCTCACGCTCTCCCCGACCACCGAGGTGCTCCTGGAGGAGTCCATCCTCGGCTGGAAGGAGTACGAGCTGGAGCTGATGCGCGACAAGGCCGACAACGTCGTGGTCGTCTGCTCCATCGAGAACTTCGACCCGATGGGCGTCCACACCGGTGACTCGATCACCGTCGCCCCGGCGATGACGCTCACCGACCGCGAGTACCAGCGGCTCCGCGACATCGGCATCGCGATCATCCGCGAGGTCGGCGTCGACACCGGCGGCTGCAACATCCAGTTCGCGATCGACCCGGTCGACGGCCGGATCATCGTCATCGAGATGAACCCGCGCGTCTCCCGCTCCTCGGCGCTCGCCTCCAAGGCGACCGGCTTCCCGATCGCCAAGATCGCGGCCCGTCTCGCCGTCGGCTACACGCTGGACGAGATCCCGAACGACATCACGGAGAAGACCCCGGCGTCCTTCGAGCCCACGCTCGACTACGTCGTCGTCAAGGCCCCGCGCTTCGCCTTCGAGAAGTTCCCGCAGGCCGACTCCACCCTCACCACGACCATGAAGTCGGTCGGCGAGGCCATGGCGATCGGCCGCAACTTCACCGAGGCGCTCCAGAAGGCCCTGCGCTCCCTGGAGAAGAAGGGCTCGCAGTTCACCTTCGTCGGCGAGCCCGGCGACAAGGCCGAGCTGCTGCGCGAGTCGGTCCGCCCGACCGACGGCCGCATCAACACGGTCATGCAGGCCATCCGGGCCGGCGCCACCCCGCAGGAGGTCTTCGACGCCACGAAGATCGACCCGTGGTTCGTCGACCAGCTCTTCCTGATCAAGGAGATCGCCGACGAGCTGGCCTCCGCCGAGAAGCTCGAGCCCCTGCTCCTCGCCGAGGCCAAGCGCCACGGCTTCTCCGACGCCCATATCGCCGAGATCCGCGGCCTGCGCGAGGACGTCGTCCGCGAGGTCCGGCACGCCCTCGGCGTCCGCCCGGTCTACAAGACGGTCGACACCTGCGCCGCCGAGTTCGCCGCCAAGACCCCGTACTTCTACTCGTCCTACGACGAGGAGACCGAGGTCGCGCCGCGCGAGAAGCCCGCCGTGATCATCCTGGGCTCCGGCCCGAACCGCATCGGCCAGGGCATCGAGTTCGACTACTCCTGCGTCCACGCCTCGTTCGCGCTCAGCGACGCGGGCTACGAGACCGTGATGGTCAACTGCAACCCGGAGACCGTCTCGACGGACTACGACACCTCCGACCGCCTGTACTTCGAGCCGCTGACGCTCGAGGACGTGCTGGAGATCGTCCACGCCGAGACCCTGGCCGGCCCCGTCGCCGGTGTCGTCGTCCAGCTCGGCGGCCAGACCCCGCTGGGTCTCTCGCAGGCGCTCAAGGACAACGGCGTGCCGGTCGTCGGCACCTCCCCGGAGGCCATCCACGCCGCCGAGGACCGCGGCGCCTTCGGCCGCGTCCTCGCCGAGGCGGGCCTCCCGGCCCCGAAGCACGGCACCGCGACCACCTTCGCCGAGGCCAAGGCCATCGCCGACGAGATCGGCTACCCCGTCCTCGTACGCCCGTCGTACGTGCTCGGCGGCCGCGGCATGGAGATCGTCTACGACGAGACCCGCCTGGAGTCGTACATCGCCGAGTCCACCGAGATCAGCCCCACCCGGCCGGTCCTGGTCGACCGCTTCCTCGACGACGCCATCGAGATCGACGTCGACGCGCTCTACGACGGCCACGAGCTCTACCTCGGCGGCGTCATGGAGCACATCGAGGAGGCCGGCATCCACTCCGGCGACTCGGCCTGCGCGCTGCCCCCGATCACCCTCGGCGGCTTCGACATCAAGCGCCTGCGCATCTCCACCGAGGCGATCGCCAAGGGCGTCGGCGTCCGCGGCCTGATCAACATCCAGTTCGCGATGGCGGGTGACATCCTCTACGTCCTGGAGGCCAACCCCCGCGCCTCCCGGACCGTCCCCTTCACCTCGAAGGCGACCGCCGTCCCGCTCGCGAAGGCCGCCGCCCGCATCTCGCTCGGCGCCACCATCGCCGAGCTCCGCGAGGAGGGCCTGCTGCCGAAGAACGGCGACGGCGGCACCCTGCCGATCGACGCGCCGATCTCCGTCAAGGAGGCCGTCATGCCGTGGTCGCGCTTCCGCGACATCCACGGCCGCGGCGTCGACACCGTCCTCGGCCCGGAGATGCGCTCCACCGGCGAGGTCATGGGCATCGACGCGGTCTTCGGCACGGCGTACGCCAAGTCGCAGGCCGGCGCCTACGGCCCGCTGCCCACCAAGGGCCGCGCGTTCATCTCCGTCGCCAACCGCGACAAGCGCTCGATGATCTTCCCGGCGCGCGAGCTCGTCGCCCACGGCTTCGAACTGCTCGCCACCTCCGGCACCGCCGAGGTCCTCAAGCGCAACGGCATCAACGCCACCGTCGTGCGCAAGCTCAGCGAGGGCGAGGGCCCGAACGGCGAGAAGACCATCGTCCAGCTGATCCACGACGGCCAGGTCGACCTGATCGTCAACACCCCGTACGGCACCGGCGGCCGCCTCGACGGCTACGAGATCCGTACGGCCGCGGTGGCGCGCAGCGTCCCGTGCCTCACCACGGTCCAGGCGCTCGCCGCGGCCGTCCAGGGCATCGACGCGCTCAACCACGGCGACGTCGGCGTCCGCTCGCTCCAGGAACACGCGGAGCATCTGACCGCGGCCCGCGACTAGCAGCCCGTACGAAGAGGGGGACACCGGAGACACCGCGGTGTCCCCCTCTTCATGAGCACACCTGGACTCCCCGCATGTACAAGTTCTTCTTCCGGCTCGTCTTCAAGCGCATGGACCCCGAGGAGGCGCACTACCTGGCCTTCCGCTGGATCCGCCTCGCCGCCCGCGTCCCCGTCCTGCGCACCTTCGTCGCCGCCGTCCTCGCGCCCCGGTACAAGGAGCTGCGCACCGAGGCCCTCGGCCTGCGGATGCACGGCCCCTTCGGCCTCGCCGCCGGCTTCGACAAGAACGCCGTCGCCATCGACGGCATGGCGATGCTCGGCTTCGACCACGTCGAGATCGGCACCGTCACCGGTGAGGCGCAGCCCGGCAACCCCAAGAAGCGTCTCTTCCGGCTGGTCCCGGACCGCGCCCTGATCAACCGCATGGGCTTCAACAACGAGGGCTCCGCCGCCGTCGCCGACCGCCTGGCGAACCGCGACGCGGTCTTCAGGACCGTCGTCGGCGTCAACATCGGCAAGACCAAGGTCGTCCCGGAGGCCGAGGCCGCCGCCGACTACGTGAAGTCCACCGAGCGCCTCGCCGAGCACGCCGACTACCTGGTCGTGAACGTCTCCTCGCCGAACACCCCCGGCCTGCGCAACCTCCAGGCCACCGAGTCCCTCCGCCCGCTGCTCACGGCCGTACGGGAGGCCGCGGACCGCTCGGTCACCGGCCGCCGGGTGCCGCTCCTCGTCAAGATCGCCCCCGACCTCGCCGACGAGGACGTCGACGCGGTCGCGGACCTCGCCCTGGAGCTCGGCCTCGACGGCATCATCGCCACCAACACCACCATCGCCCGTGAGGGCCTCGGCCTGAAGTCCGACCCCGCGCTGGTCAAGGAGACCGGCGGCCTCTCCGGCGCCCCGGTCAAGGAGCGCTCCCTGGCCGTCCTGCGCCGCCTCCACGCGCGCGTGGGCGACCGGCTCGTCCTGGTCGGCGTCGGCGGCATCGAGAACGCCGAGGACGCCTGGCAGCGCATCCTCGCCGGCGCCACCCTGATCCAGGGCTACAGCGCCTTCATCTACGAGGGCCCGTTCTACGCCCGAGCGATCCACAAGGGCCTCGCCGCGCGCCTCGCCGCCTCCCCGTACGCCACCCTCGCCGAGGCCGTCGGCGCCGACAACCGAAAGGCCACCACCCAGTGACTCTCTCCTTCGGCTCCCGCCTGCGCTCCGCCATGGACGAGCGCGGCCCGCTCTGCGTCGGCATCGACCCGCACGCCGCCCTGCTCGACTCCTGGGGCCTGAGCGACGACATCGCCGGCCTGGAGCGCTTCACCTTCACGGTCGTCGAGGCGCTCGCCGGCACCGTCGCCGTCTTCAAGCCGCAGGCCGCCTTCTTCGAGCGCTTCGGCTCCCGCGGCGTCGCCGTCCTGGAGCGTGCCGTCGCCGACGTGCGCGCCGCGGGCGGCCTGGTCGTCATGGACGCCAAGCGCGGCGACATCGGCTCCACGATGGCCGCGTACGCGGAGGCCTTCCTGCGCAAGGACTCCCCGCTCTTCTCCGACGCGCTGACGGTCTCCCCGTACCTCGGCTACGGCTCGCTGAAGCCGGCCGTCGACCTGGCCCGGGAGTCCGGCGCCGGCCTCTTCGTCCTGGCGCTCACCTCGAACCCGGAGGGCGCCGAGGTCCAGCGCGCCGTCCGTGAGGACGGCCGCACGATCGGCGCGACCATGCTGGCGCACCTCGCCGAGGAGAACGCGGGGGAGACCCCGATGGGCTCCTTCGGCGCGGTCGTCGGTGCCACCCTCGGCGACCTGTCCTCCTTCGACCTGGACATCAACGGCCCGCTCCTCGCGCCCGGCATCGGCGCCCAGGGCGCGACCCCGGCCGACCTCCCGGCCGTCTTCGGCGCGGTGGTCCGCAACGTCGTCCCGAACGTCAGCCGGGGTGTTCTCCGTCACGGTCCGGACGTGTCCGCCCTGCGGGCCTCGGCGGACCGGTACGCGGACGAGATCCGGGCGGCCGTCGGCGCGTGAGCCCGCTCCCACGGCTCGCGGTCAATCCGCAGGTCGGAGCGGATCGGCCCGATGAACCGGCCCGCCGGGACGGCCGGTGAGGGGAACCCTCTCACCGGCCGTCTCACTACTTGACGAAAACTTGGCTCAAAACCGGGTCGTTATGCCGGAAAAGTCCTGGTCGGTCGATGCTGACCAGGACTTTTCCGCTGTTCTCGCTGACTGGAGCGGCCTCGGCCGCTAGTCTCCGGGGCAGAGCAGGCGTTCAACGGCCACTCCGTTGCACGTTGCTCCACTGGTGTGGGGCGCTGGGTTCCTCACCGGTCCGTATCCGACAGATCGACATCCGAGGTGACGTAGGCGTGGCTCTTCCGCCCCTTACCCCTGAACAGCGCGCAGCCGCGCTCGAAAAGGCCGCCGCGGCTCGCCGGGAGCGGGCCGAGGTCAAGAATCGACTCAAGCACTCCGGCGCCTCGCTCCACGAGGTCATCAAGACCGGGCAGGAGAACGACGTCATCGGCAAGATGAAGGTCTCCGCGCTGCTCGAGTCCCTGCCCGGCGTGGGCAAGGTCCGCGCCAAGCAGATCATGGAGCGCCTCGGCATCTCCGAGAGCCGCCGCGTCCGTGGTCTCGGCTCCAACCAGATCGCCTCCCTGGAGCGCGAGTTCGGCAGCACCGGCGCCTGATCCGGGACGCGCGTCCCGGGCACACCGGTAAAGCTGGAATAATCGCTGCATGGCAGCAGAGGTACGTCCGCGGCTGACCGTGCTCTCCGGCCCCTCAGGGGTCGGTAAGAGCACGGTCGTCGCTCATATGCGCAAGGTTCACCCCGAGGTCTGGCTCTCGGTGTCGGCCACGACACGGAAGCCGCGCCCCGGCGAGAAGCACGGTGTCCACTATTTCTTCGTCACGGACGACGAATTCGACAAGCTGATCGCCAACGGCGAACTCCTCGAATGGGCCGAGTTCGCGGGCAACCGCTACGGCACCCCGAGGCGCGCGGTCCTCGACCGCCTCGACTCCGGCGAGCCCGTGCTCCTGGAGATCGACCTCCAGGGCGCCCGCCAGGTCAAGGACTCCATGTCCGAGTCCCAGCTGGTCTTCCTGGCCCCGCCGAGCTGGGAGGAGCTGGTCCGCCGGCTCACCGGCCGGGGCACGGAGTCGCCCGAGGTCATCGAGCGCCGGCTGAAGGCCGCGAAGGTCGAGCTGGCCGCCGAATCGGAGTTCGACACCACGCTCGTCAACACCTCCGTCGAGGACGTCGCACGCGAGCTGCTAACGTTGATGCTGCTGTCATCTGGGGACCTGGACAACAACGGCTGACGCCGTAGGTCCCCGATCTCCACAGCATGTCTGATTTTTTCTCCATCTTCGGAAGGTAGAGCGTGTCCTCTTCCATGACTGCGCCCGAGGGCATCATCAACCCGCCGATCGACGAGCTGCTCGAGGCAACCGACTCGAAGTACAGCCTCGTGATCTACGCGGCCAAGCGCGCGCGTCAGATCAACGCGTACTACTCCCAGCTCGGCGAGGGCCTGCTGGAGTACGTGGGTCCGCTCGTCGACACCCACGTCCACGAGAAGCCGCTCTCGATCGCCCTGCGGGAGATCAACGCGGGTCTGCTGACGTCCGAGGCCATCGAGGGCCCGGCGCAGTAAGCACGTAACGCTTGTCACCGAAGGCCCGGCGGAACAACCGCCGGGCCTTTGGTGTCTCATGGAGTCGTAGGCATCCGAGTGCGGGGAGTGGCAGTGGTGACCAAGCCGAAGGTCGTTCTGGGCGTCAGCGGCGGCATCGCCGCGTACAAGGCCTGCGAGCTGCTGCGCCGGCTCACCGAGTCGGGCCACGACGTGCGCGTCGTGCCCACCGACTCCGCCCTCCACTTCGTCGGCGCCGCGACCTGGTCCGCGCTCTCCGGGAACCCCGTCTCGACGGAGGTGTGGGAGTCGGTCCACGAGGTGCCGCACGTGCGGATCGGCCAGAACGCCGACCTCGTCGTCGTCGCCCCCGCCACCGCCGACATGCTGGCCAAGGCCGCCCACGGCCTCGCCGACGACCTCCTCACCAACACGCTGCTCACCGCACGCTGTCCCGTCGTCTTCGCCCCGGCGATGCACACCGAGATGTGGGAGCACCCGGCCACCCAGGAGAACGTGGCCACGCTCCGCCGACGCGGCGCGATCGTCGTCGAGCCCGCCGTCGGCCGCCTCACCGGTGTCGACACCGGCAAGGGCCGACTGCCCGACCCTGCCGAGATCTTCGAGATCTGCCGACGGATCATCGCGCGCGGCACCGCCGCCCCGGATCTCACCGGACGGCACGTCGTCGTCAGCGCCGGCGGCACCCGTGAGCCCCTCGACCCCGTCCGCTACCTGGGCAACCGCTCCTCCGGCAAGCAGGGGTACGCCCTCGCCAAGGCCGCCGCCGCGCGCGGGGCCCGGGTCACCCTCGTCGAGGCCAATACCGGCATCCCCGACCCGGCCGGGGTCGACGTCGTCCACGTCGGCACCGCCCTCCAGCTCCGCGAGGCCGTCCTCAAGGCGGCGGGGGACGCCGACGCCGTGGTGATGGCCGCCGCAGTGGCCGATTTCCGCCCGGCCGTCTACGCCTCGGGGAAGATCAAGAAGAAGGACGACGGGGGAGCGCCCACCGTCGAACTCGTCCGCAACCCCGACATCCTCGCCGAGCTCTCCGCCGACCGGGCCCTGCCCGGCCAGATCGTCGTCGGCTTCGCCGCCGAGACCGACGACGTCCTCGCCAACGGACGCGAGAAGCTCCGCCGCAAGGGCTGTGACCTGCTCGTCGTCAACGAGGTGGGGGAGCGCAAGACCTTCGGCTCCGAGGAGAACGAGGCCGTCGTCCTCGCGGCGGACGGCGCCGAGACCCCCGTACCGTACGGCCCGAAGGAAGCGCTCGCCGAGACGGTCTGGGACCTGGTCCTGCCGCTCCTGCGCCCCGCTCCGGCCCCCGCCACCTGACAGATCCCGCCCGGGCCCGGACGGACTCGATCTTGGCGTGATGTCACCCTGCGGAAGCACGCCCCGAGGGGCGGGAAACGCCGACGCGCGGGTGATTCGCGAGTGATGTGCGCCCCACCCGGAGAGGCGCCTCCGCAGGGCCGGAGGCCGGTTCCGGTCACCCGGGACCATTCGTCAGGCGAGACACCTGGTCCATTGCCCGAGCACGACCGATAGACTGTTCGTGGAACGTCGCGGGGCGCAGCCCCCTGCCGGTCCGTCACGAGTAGCCAGCAGCCGCTGCAACCCCAGGGAGCGTTGTGTCCCGTCGTCTGTTCACCTCGGAGTCCGTCACCGAGGGTCACCCCGACAAGATCGCTGACCAGATCAGCGACACCATCCTCGACGCACTGCTGCGAGAGGACCCCACCTCGCGCGTCGCCGTCGAGACGCTGATCACCACCGGCCTGGTCCACGTCGCCGGCGAGGTGACGACCAAGGCCTGGGCGGACATCCCCACCCTCGTCCGGAACAAGATCCTCGAGATCGGTTACGACTCCTCGAAGAAGGGCTTCGACGGCGCCTCCTGCGGCGTGTCGGTGTCCATCGGGTCGCAGTCCCCGGACATCGCCCAGGGCGTCGACACCGCCTACGAGAAGCGCGTCGAGGGCGACGAGGACGAGCTCGACAAGCAGGGCGCCGGCGACCAGGGCCTGATGTTCGGCTACGCCTCCGACGAGACGCCCGAGCTGATGCCGCTGCCGATCCACATCGCGCACCGCCTCTCGCGCCGCCTCACCGAGGTCCGCAAGAACGGGACCATCCCGTACCTCCGTCCCGACGGCAAGACCCAGGTCACCATCGAGTACGACGGCGACAAGGCCGTCCGCCTCGACACGGTCGTCGTCTCCTCGCAGCACGCCTCCGACATCGACCTCGAGTCGCTGCTCGCCCCCGACATCCGTGAGTTCGTCGTCGAGCACGTGCTCGCGCAGCTCGTCGAGGACGGCATCAAGCTCGACACCGACGGCTACCGCCTGCTCGTGAACCCGACCGGCCGCTTCGAGATCGGCGGCCCGATGGGCGACGCCGGCCTCACCGGCCGGAAGATCATCATCGACACGTACGGCGGCATGGCCCGTCACGGCGGCGGTGCCTTCTCGGGCAAGGACCCGTCGAAGGTCGACCGCTCGGCCGCGTACGCGATGCGCTGGGTCGCGAAGAACGTCGTCGCCGCCGGTCTCGCCTCGCGCTGCGAGGTCCAGGTCGCGTACGCGATCGGCAAGGCCGAGCCCGTCGGTCTCTTCGTCGAGACCTTCGGCACGCACACGGTCGACACCGAGAAGATCGAGAACGCGATCGGCGAGGTCTTCGACCTCCGCCCGGCCGCGATCATCCGCGACCTCGACCTGCTCCGTCCGATCTACTCGCAGACCGCCGCCTACGGCCACTTCGGCCGCGAGCTGCCGGACTTCACCTGGGAGCGCACCGACCGCGTGGACGCCCTGAAGAAGGCCGCGGGTCTGTAAGGTCCCGGAGTCCGGCTGTCCCGGACCCCGGAACTCCCGGCTGCACGTGACGGAAGCCCGGTACCCCAAGGGGGTGCCGGGCTTCCGTCTGCCCGACTGTCGGTGCCGTCTGGTAGGTATGGGGCTGTGAGCAGCGAGAACGAGAATTCCGACGGGCCCGAGCAGCTCGCGCTCATTCGGGAGACCGTGCGGAAGGCGAACGTGCCGCGGGCCAAGCCGCGGACCTGGCGGGGGGCCGCCCTGGCCAAGGAGCTGCCCGTCGCCCGGGTCGTCGTGAACAAGGGGTCGCTCCACCTCGACCAGTTCTTCGACTACGCGGTCCCGGAGGAGCTGGACGCCGTCGCCCGGCCCGGGGTGCGCGTCCGGGTCCGCTTCGGAGCGGGCGCCCACCAGGTGCGCAACGGGCGCCGCGAGGGCGGCCGGCTCATCGACGGCTTCCTCGTCGAGCGGCGGGCCACCTCGGACTACTCCGGGCCCCTCGCCGCCCTCGCCGACGTCGTCTCGCCCGAGCCGGTGCTCGGCCCCGAGCTCCTCGGGCTCGCCCGGGCCGTCGCCGACCGGTACGCGGGCAGCCTCGCCGACGTGCTCCAGCTCGCCGTGCCGCCGCGCAGCGCCCGTGCGGAGGGCCGGACCTCCCCCGAGCCCCTGCCGCCGCCGAAGCCCCCGGAGCCGGGGAGCTGGGCGCGGTACGAGCAGGGGGCGGCCTTCCTGACCTCCCTCGCGCGCGGCGGGGCGCCCCGGGCCGTGTGGAACGCGCTGCCGGGCCCGTACTGGGCCGAGGAGATCGCCCGCGCCGTCGCCGCGACCCTGGCCTCGGGCCGCGGCGCCCTCGTCGTCGTACCGGACGGCCGGGCGGCCGGGCGGGTCGACGCGGCGCTGACCGAGGTCCTGGGGGAGGGGCGGCACGCGCTGCTGACCGCCGAGGCGGGCCCCGAGAAGCGGTACGCGCGATGGCTCGCCGTCCGGCGCGGCTCCGTGCGGGCCGTCGTCGGCACCCGGGCCGCCATGTTCGCCCCCGTGCGGGACCTCGGGCTCGCCGTCATCTGGGACGACGGCGACGGCAGCCACAGCGAGCCGCACGCCCCGCAGCCCCACGCGCGCGAGGTGCTCCTGCTGCGCGCCGCCCACGACCGGTGCGCCTTCCTCCTCGGCAGCACGAGCTGCACCGTCGAGGCCGCCCAGCTGGTCGAGTCCGGCTGGGCCAAGGCCCTCGTCGCCGGACGCGAGCAGGTCCGCAGGGCCGCCCCCCTGATCCGGACCGTCGGCGACGGCGAACTGGCCCGCGACGAGGCCGCGCGTGCCGCCCGGCTGCCCTCGCTGGCCTGGCAGGCCGTACGGGAGGGGCTGAAGACCGGGCCGGTGCTCGTCCAGGTCCCCCGGCGCGGATACGTACCCCGCCTGGCCTGCGAGCGCTGCCGGACGCCTGCCCGCTGCCGCCACTGCGCCGGGCCCCTGGAGGCCCCCGAGCAGCAGGAGCTGCGCTGCGGCTGGTGCGGGCGCGGCGCCCCCGACTGGCACTGCCTGGAATGCGGCTCGAACCGGCTGCGGGCCCAGGTCGTGGGCGCGCGGCGCACGGCGGAGGAGCTGGGCCGGGCGTTCCCCGCGGTGCCGGTACGGACCTCGGGGCGCGACCACATCCTCGACACCGTGCCCGGGCGTCCCGCGCTCGTCGTCTCCACCCCCGGCGCCGAACCCGTCGCCGAGGGCGGCTACGCGGCCGCGCTGCTCCTCGACGGCTGGGCCATGCTCGGCCGGCCCGACCTGCGCGCGGGCGAGGAGGCGCTGCGCCGCTGGATCGACGCGGCCTCGCTGGTGCGGGGACAGCCCGAGGGCGGCACGGTCGTCGTGGTCGCCGAGCCCACGCTCCGCCCGGTGCAGGCGCTCGTCCGCTGGGACCCGGTGGGGCACGCCCAGCGGGAGCTGGCCGAGCGGGCCGAGCTGGGCTTCCCGCCGGTCTCCCGGATGGCGGCGGTGTCCGGTGCGCCGGAGGCCGTCGAGGGCTTCCTGGCCGCGGCCGGGCTGCCGGGCGACGCGGAGGTGCTCGGTCCGGTGCCGCTGCCGGTGGTCCGCCCCGGCGGGCCGCGCCGTCCGGGGGATCCGCCCCCCGGCGAGCAGTGGGAGCGCGCCCTGGTCCGGGTGCCGCCGGGCAGCGGGGCGGCCCTCGCGGCGGCCCTCAAGCAGGCCCGGGCGGCCGGGCTGGCGCGCGGCGGCGGCGAACAGGTGCGGATCCGCGTCGACCCGCCGGACATCGGCTGAGCCCTGCCGGGGGGCAGGGCGGCACCTGCCGCCCGCACGCGCGACGGCCGCCGGCCCACGTGGGGCGGCGGCCGTCGGAGGCGCGGTGCGGGTCAGCCGTTGCGGGGGCCGGGGAGCGCGGACGGGCGCGCGTCCTCGCGGAGGGTGGCGCTGCCCGAGGTGGGCTGCGGCGGCATCGAGCGGGCGGCGGGCACCGAGGGGAGGGTGCGGGTCACGCCCGGCTCGGTGCCGTGGTCCCGGTCCTCGGGGACGCCCGGCTGCGGCGCGCGACGGGCGCCGTACCGGCGGTGGACGGCCTGCTTGGTGACACCGAGCGCGGAACCCACCGCGTCCCACGAGAAGCCCAGCGAGCGGTCGAAGTCGACCGCGGCGGTCACCAGGGTCTCGACGCTGTCCCGCAGCTCCTGGGCGAGGCGGACGGTCGGGGCGGGCGCGCGCCCGTAGACGACGAAGCCCGTCGACGGGCCGGAACGGCGGGGACGGTAGACATTGCCCAGCTGGGCCGTGAGCGTGCGCAGTGCGTCCACCTGCCGCCGGACCCGCTCGATGTCCCGCACCAGCAGGTGCAGACTCGCCCGGGCTTGGGCGTCGTGGGTTGCGTGGTCGGCCATGTGAAAGCCTCTCGAACCGGCGATGAAGGGGGCGGGTCGCAGGGGGAACGGCGACCCGATTCGGTCAATCTCTCTTGACCAACGCGCCACCGGGAGTTGGGTCACGCTGCGGGGGCGTACACGCATATGCGCGGGGCGCCCGTCCTTCCGTACGCCCCCTTCACGCTGGCCCTCTAGGTCCTGTCGTCACACTCCCGCCTGCCCTGCGGGCGGACGACGGGAGTGTGACGACAGGACCTAGACTGGTGCGCTGCCCGTAAAGCCCCCGGACAGACAGGCAGCCGCCACCCATGAAGCTCGTCTTCGCAGGCACCCCCGAGGTCGCCGTACCCGCCCTGGACGCCCTGCTCGCCTCCGGCCGGCACGAGGTCGCCGCCGTGGTCACCCGCCCGGACGCCCCGGCGGGCCGCGGGCGGCGGCTCGTCGCCAGTCCGGTCGCCCAGCGGGCGGAGGAGGCCGGGATCGAGGTCCTCAAGCCGGTCCGGCCGCGCGACGAGGACTTCCTCGCCCGGCTCCGGGAGATCGCCCCGGACTGCTGCCCGGTCGTCGCCTACGGCGCCCTGCTCCCGAAGGTCGCCCTCGACATCCCCGCGCGCGGCTGGGTCAACCTGCACTTCTCGCTGCTGCCCGCGTGGCGCGGGGCGGCGCCCGTGCAGCACTCCCTGATGGCGGGCGACCAGGTGACGGGCGCGTCGACCTTCCTGATCGAGGAGGGCCTCGACGCGGGCCCGGTCTACGGCGTCGTCACCGAGGACGTCCGCCCCACCGACACCAGCGGCGACCTGCTGACCCGGCTCGCCTTCGCGGGCGCGGGCCTGCTCGCCGCGACCATGGACGGCATCGAGGACGGCAAGCTCCAGGCCGTGCCGCAGCCCGTCGAGGGCATCACGCTCGCCCCGAAGATCCAGGTCGAGGACGCGCACGTCGACTTCGCGGCCCCCGCCCTCCGGGTCGACCGCGTGGTCCGCGGCTGCACCCCGGCGCCCGGCGCCTGGACGCTCTTCCGCGGCGAGCGCCTCAAGCTCATCCAGGTCACCCCCCTCCCGGACCGTACCGACCTGGCCCCGGGCGAGCTCGTGGTCGGCAAGAACAACGTGTACGCCGGCACCGGTTCGTACGCCGTCGAGCTGCTCTGGGTCCAGCCGCAGGGCAAGAAGCCGATGAAGGCCGCCGACTGGGCCCGCGGTGTGCGGATCGCCGCCGGCGAGCGGCTGGGCTCCTAGGGCGTGTTGCGAAAGTCCCGCCTGCCCGACGGCGCCTGGCACGCACGCTCGCCGCGTTGTCGGGATCACCCCGATGCATCCAGTATCGGGGTGATCCTCCGCCTTGCGATCGCACGCACCAGACGCCGTCGGGCCCGCCCTTCGGGCGGCCGGCGCTACTTTCGCAACACGCCCTAGCTGCCGCAGCGGGGGCGGGGCGGTCCGGCGGCCCCGGGCGCGGTCAGGGGCACGGCGGACGTAGGCTTGGGGGGTTCGACCTCTTCATTTCGTCACGCGGAGCACCTTTGAGCGAGCAGGCACGTCGCCGTCCCCACAAGCCCTACCGGAGGCCCCAGAAGGACCCCGTCCGGATGCTCGCCTTCGAGGCGCTGAGGGCGGTGGACGAGCGCGACGCCTACGCCAACCTGGTGCTGCCCCCGCTCCTGCGGAAGGCCCGGGAGAAGGGCGACTTCGACGGGCGCGACGCGGCCCTCGCGACCGAGCTCGTCTACGGGACGCTGCGTCGGCAGGGCACGTACGATGCGATCATCTCCGCCTGCATCGACCGGCCGCTGCGCGAGGTCGACCCGCCCGTGCTCGACGTGCTCGCGCTCGGCGCGCACCAGCTGCTCGGCACCCGGATCCCGACCCACGCGGCGGTCTCCGCCAGCGTGGAGCTCGCAAGGGTGGTGCTCGGCGACGGGCGGGCCAAGTTCGTGAACGCCGTCCTGCGGAAGATCTCGCAGCAGGACCTCGACGCCTGGGTGGCGCAGGTCGCCCCGCCGTACGACCAGGACGCCGAGGACCACCTCGCCGTCGTCCACTCCCACCCGCGCTGGGTGGTCTCGGCGCTCTGGGACTCCCTCGGCGGCGGCCGCGCCGGCATCGAGGACCTCCTGGAGGCCGACAACGAGCGCCCCGAGGTCACCCTCGTCGCCCGCCCCGGCCGCTCCACCACCGAGGAGCTCGCCGCGGCCACCGAGACGCTGCCGGGCCGCTGGTCCCCGTACGCCCTCCGGATGGCCGAGGGCGGCGAGCCCGGCGCCATCGAGGCGGTCAAGGAGGGCCGGGCCGGCGTCCAGGACGAGGGCAGCCAGCTCGTCGCCCTCGCCCTGGCCGACGCGCCGATCGAAGGCTCCGACGCCCGCTGGCTCGACGGCTGCGCGGGCCCCGGCGGCAAGGCCGCCCTCCTCGCCGCCCTCGCCTCCGAGCGCGGCGCCGCACTGCTCGCCTCCGAGAAGCAGCCGCACCGCGCGCGGCTCGTCGAGCGCGCCCTCGCCGGCAACCCCGGCCCCTACCAGGTCATCGCCGCCGACGGCACCCGCCCGCCGTGGCGCCCCGGTTCCTTCGACCGGGTCCTGATGGACGTGCCCTGCTCGGGTCTCGGCGCCCTGCGCCGCCGTCCCGAGGCCCGCTGGCGCCGTCGCCCCGAGGACCTGGACGGCTTCGCCCCGCTCCAGCGCGCCCTGCTCACCGAGGCGCTGAGCGCCGTGCGCGTCGGCGGCATCGTCGGCTACGCGACCTGCTCGCCGCACCTCGCCGAGACCCGCGTGGTCGTCGACGACGTCCTGAAGAAGGTCGGCGGCGCCGAGCTGATCGACGCCCGCCCGTTCATGCCCGGCGTCCCGGCGCTCGGCGACGGCCCGGACGTCCAGCTGTGGCCGCATCTGCACGGCACGGACGCCATGTATCTGGCGCTGCTGCGCCGTACCGCCTGACCCCGGGGGGGGTCCGGTCCTCCGGCCGTCCGACCGCTATCTCCCGGTCCGTCCCGGTCCGCGGCTCGTCGCTTCGTACCGAAATTGGTCTGGACCGAGTCCGAAACCGCTCAGCGGCAAAGAAGTGCCCAAGAACGTGGGAGGCTTGGCACATGGCGCAGATCAACCCCAGCATCCTGTCCGCGGACTTCGCCCGGCTCGCCGAGGAGGCGAAGGCCGTCGAGGGCGCCGACTGGCTGCACGTCGACGTGATGGACAACCACTTCGTGCCGAACCTGACGCTGGGGGTGCCGATCGTCGAGTCGCTCTCCCGTGCGACCGGGACGCCGCTCGACTGCCACCTCATGATCGAGGACCCCGACCGCTGGGCCCCCCAGTACGTGGAGGCGGGCGCGGGGTCGGTCACCTTCCACGTCGAGGCGGCGGCCGCCCCCGTGCGGCTCGCGCGGGAGATCCGCGCCAAGGGCGCGCGGGCCTCGATGGCGCTCAAGCCGGCCACGCCGATCGAGCCGTACGAGGACCTGCTCCCCGAGCTCGACATGCTGCTGATCATGACGGTCGAGCCGGGCTTCGGCGGCCAGGCCTTCCTCGACATCATGCTCCCCAAGATCCGCCGCACCCGTGAGCTGATCTCCAAGCACGGCCTGGAGCTGTGGCTCCAGGTCGACGGCGGGGTCGCCGAGTCCACCATCGAGCGCTGCGCCGAGGCCGGCGCCGATGTGTTCGTCGCGGGTTCGGCGGTCTACGGCGCGGCGGACCCGGCGGCCGCCGTGGCCTCGCTGCGGGCCCGCGCCGAGGCCGCCACGGCCTCCGCCGCGTGGGCGTGTGGACACTGAACCACCGTCGGATGAACGCGGCCCGTCGGGTCGCCGACAGGACCGATCAAGGCCCGCCGGATCTGACAGGATGAACGGCGAGTCCAGAGTGTGAACGACAGCCGTATGCGAACAGCCGTATGTGAACAGCGGTACGTGAACAGCAGTGAGGAGATCGCGGTGGCGGGTATGTCGGCGGGACGGTCAGCCCTGCGGATGGGCCCCGCGGAGCTGGTGCAGGCGGCGGCCATGGCCCGCCGCTTCTACCTCGAGGGCAAGTCCAAGATCCAGATCGCCGAGGAGTTCGGCGTGAGCCGCTTCAAGGTGGCGCGGGTTTTGGAGACCGCCCTGGAGCGCGACCTCGTGCGCATCGAGATCCGCGTGCCGGCCGAGCTGGACGCCGAACGCTCCGACGCGCTCCGCGCCCGCTACGGACTCCGCCACGCCGTCGTCGTCGAGTCCCCGGCGGAGGGCGAGGAGGAGTCGCCCGACCCGGAGAACCTCGGCGAGGTCGCGGCCGACCTGCTCGGCGAGCTGGTCACCGAGGGCGACGTCCTGGGCCTCGCCTGGGGCCGCTCCACCATCCACATGGCGGCGGCGCTCGACCGCCTGCCGCCCTGTACGGTCGTGCAGCTCACCGGCGTGTACGACGCCGGGACCGCCGAGCGCGGCTCGGTCGAGGCCGTCCGCCGTGCCGCCCAGGTCTCCGGCGGCGAGGCGCACCCGATCTACGCGCCCATGCTGCTGCCGGACCCGGCGACCGCGGCGGCGCTGCGCAGCCAGACCGGCATCGCGCGGGCCTTCGAGTACTTCGACAAGGTCACCGTCGCCTGCGTGTCCATCGGCTCCTGGGAGCCGGGCATCTCGACCGTGCACGACATGCTCTCCGACGCGGAGCGCGCCCACTACGCCTCGCTCGGCGTGGCCGCCGAGATGTCCGCGCACCTCTTCGACGCCGAGGGCCGCCGCGTCGGCCGCGACCTGGGCGAGCGGTGCATCACCGTCGAGGCGGACCGGCTGCGGCGCATCCCCGAGGTCGTGGCGATCGCCGGCGGGCAGCGCAAGGCGGCGGCGATCGGGGCGGTCCTCCGCTCCGGACTCGTCACCAGCCTGGTCACGGACCGCGCGGCGGCCGACTACCTGCTGACCGAGTCCAGCCCGGGCACGCACCCGGCGCTCGACCGGACGGACCCCGACGGCAGCTGAGCCGCCGTCACCCGCACCCGCGGTTTCCCGGGGCCGGAGCCATCCCGTAACGGTATGTTCGGGACATGTTGCTCCGGCCCCTCCGTGTGCTCCTCGCGTTCGTCCTCTGCGTGCTCCTGGCCGGATGCTCCACCGCTGGCGGCACGGTCTCCACGGGCCCGACGGGCGCCGCTCCCGCCACCGCCCCGGCCGCCACCGCCCCGGCCCTCGCGCCCACCGGGGCCTCCGGCCTGCCCACCGTACGGGTCGCCGACCTGCCCCCCGAGGCGCGCCGGACGCTCGACCTCATCGCGCGCGGCGGCCCCTACCCGTACGCCAAGGACGGCGCCGTCTTCTCGAACTTCGAGCGGATCCTGCCGCGCCGGGAGCGCGGGTACTACCGCGAGTACACCGTGAAGACCCCCGGCGAGCGCGACCGCGGGGCGCGCCGCATCGTCACCGGGCGGGGTGGCGAGATCTACTGGACCGAGGACCACTACGAGACCTTCCGGGAGGTCCTCGGATGAGACTCGACGACGCCGTCGTCCTCGACCTGACGGGAGTCACGGACAAGGCCGCCCTCATGGACCGGTGCGCCGCGGCCCTCGCGCTGCCCGCGTGGTTCGGCCGGAACTGGGACGCCCTGGCCGACTGCCTGACCGACCTCCCCGGGCCCCTCACCGTCGTCGTCACCGGCTGGCAGGGGTACGCCAGGACGCATCCCCGCGAGTGGCGGACGGCGCAGGACGTCTTCGCCACGGCAGCCGACGAGCGCCCCGCCCGCCTCTCCGTCCTCCTCTCCCTGGGGGAGGGGATTGTGGGATCAGACGAACCCCCTGCCGCAAGGCTCGGATGATTAGCCCGGGGCTGGTATTGGTACCGGCGTGGGACAATGAACTACGTGCTTTTTCCCCTGGCTGAAATGCCTAGGGGCCGATCCGAACGACTGGGATGTCAGCACGTGCGTTTCCTCAATGACGTCAAGCCGCCCTACGACCTGACGTACGACGATGTGTTCATGGTGCCGAGCCGCTCGGCCGTGGGTTCCCGCCAGGCGGTGGACCTCGCCTCGCCCGACGGCACCGGGACGACCATCCCGCTGGTCGTCGCCAACATGACCGCCATCGCCGGCCGTCGCATGGCCGAGACCGTCGCCCGCCGCGGCGGCCTGGTCGTCATCCCCCAGGACATCCCGATCGAGGTCGTCACCGACGTCATCTCGTGGGTCAAGAGCCGCCACCACGTGCTCGACACCCCGATCGTCCTGGAGCCCCACCAGACCGTCGCCGACGCGCTCTCCCTGCTGCCGAAGCGGGCCCACGGCGCGGGCGTCGTCGTCGACGAGCACCGCCGCCCGATCGGTGTCGTCACCGACGCCGACCTGTCCGGTGTGGACCGCTTCACCCAGCTGTCCGAGGTCATGTCGAAGGACCTGCTCCTCCTCGACGCCGACATCGAGCCGCGCGAGGCGTTCAACACGCTGGACCACGCCAACCGCCGCTACGCCCCGGCCGTCGACAAGGACGGCCGCCTGGCCGGCATCCTGACCCGCAAGGGCGCGCTCCGCGCGACCCTGTACAGCCCGGCCACCGACGCCCAGGGCAAGCTGCGCATCGCCGCCGCCGTCGGCATCAACGGCGACTTCGTGGGCAAGGCCAAGCAGCTCCTCGACGCGGGTGTGGACACGCTCGTCATCGACACCGCGCACGGCCACCAGGAGTCGATGATCTCCGCGATCAAGGCCGTGCGGGCGCTCGACCCGCAGGTCCCGATCGTCGCGGGCAACATCGTCGCGGCCGAGGGCGTCAAGGACCTCATCGAGGCGGGCGCCGACATCATCAAGGTCGGCGTGGGCCCCGGTGCCATGTGCACCACCCGCATGATGACCGGCGTCGGCCGGCCGCAGTTCTCGGCCGTCCTGGAGTGCGCGGCCGAGGCGAAGAAGTACGGCAAGCACGTCTGGGCCGACGGTGGCGTCCGGCACCCGCGCGACGTCGCCATGGCGCTCGCCGCCGGCGCGTCGAACGTGATGATCGGCTCCTGGTTCGCCGGCACGTACGAGTCCCCGGGCGACCTCCAGCAGGACGCCAACGGCCGGCTCTACAAGGAGTCCTTCGGCATGGCCTCCGCCCGCGCCGTCAAGAACCGCACGAGCGAGGAGTCCGCCTACGACCGCGCCCGCAAGGCGCTGTTCGAGGAGGGCATCTCCACCTCCCGCATGTTCCTCGACCCGGCCCGTCCGGGCGTCGAGGACCTGATCGACTCGATCATCGCGGGCGTCCGCTCCTCCTGCACCTACGCCGGTGCCGGCTCGCTCGCCGAGTTCGAGGAGAAGGCCGTGATCGGCATCCAGTCCGCCGCCGGTTACGCAGAGGGCAAGCCGCTGCACGCCAGCTGGAGCTAGCCTCCGGCCGGAAACGGCACCTCACCGTCGTACGCCGTGGGCCCCCGGGAAAATCCTCCCGGGGGCCCACGGCGTTCCCGTACGGTCGGCGCATGGAGATCAGGCCCTGCCGCGCCGAGGACGTGCCCCTGCTCGACCGCCACATCCCCGCCCCCGGGGCGCCGAGCCGCCATGCCGACCGTTTCGCGCGCCAGGAGGCCGGCGCCGGGACCTACCTCCTCGCGTGGCGCCACGGCGTGCCCGTCGGCCACGGACAGGTCCGCTGGGACGGCTGCGCCGCCCCCGAGGTGCGGGCCGTCCTCGGCGACTGCCCCGAGCTCAACGGCCTGGACGTGTGGCCCGAGGCCCTCCGCGGTCAGGGCATCGGGACGGCGCTGGTCCACGCGGCCGAGGAACTGGTGCGGGAGCGCGGCGGGACCGCTCTCGGCCTCGGCGTGGCCCGGGACAACCCCCGGGCCGCCGCGCTGTACGCACGGCTCGGCTACGAGCCCGTCGTCGCCTACACCGACCGCTGGTCCTGGACGGACGAGGCGGGCGGCACGCACGCGTGCGCGGACGCGTGCGTCTTCCTGGTCAGGTCCCTGGCGGTACGGGGCCGCTGACCGGCAGGTGGGGGAGGAGCGCCTCCGCCACCGCCGCCGCGATCCGGGCGTGCCCCCGGTCGTTCGGGTGCAGGCCGTCCGCCAGGTGCTCGGGGCCGAGCAGGGGGCGTCCGGGCAGGACCAGGAGCCGTCCGTCCCCCTCGGCGGCCAGGTCCCGGCCCGCCCGCTCCATGGCCCTGCGCAGCTCCGTGAGCGTGGCCCCCAGGGCGTTGCGGGTGTGCTCGGCCTCCGGCCGCAGGACGGGCGAGACGATCAGCAGAGGGGTGGCCGGATGGCCCCGGCGGACCAGCCCGACGAACGCCCGGACCGTCGCGTACAGCCAGTCGGCCGTCGCGGGCACCCGGGACCAGCAGTTGGTGCCGAAGGCGAGCGTGACCACCTCGCCGGGGAGCCGTGCGAGGTGCTCGGCCAGCGGGAGCTCGCCGCGTGCCCCGCCCGCGTACCCCAGGTTGACCGGGTCGAGCCCGAGCAGCCGACCGGCCGTCGCGGGCCAGGAGTGCGCGGGGCGCGTCGACCACCAGCCCTCGGTGATCGAGTCGCCGTGCACGAGCCAGCGGGGCCGGACCGGTGCGGGGGAGAGGCGGCCTCTGACGGCCCTCAGGGCGAGCGGGACGGGGGACTGGCCTTCGGGGAGGTGGACGGTGAAGACACCGCCGCCCGGGGGCAGCGGGATGCCGACCGTGCCCTCCGGGGCCGGGACGGCGCAGGTCTCGCCGACGAGCCGCCGGCCCTGCCAGAGCGCGAAGCAGTGCCGTAGCGCGGCGAGCGGGTCGTCCGGCGCCGGGACCGCCGCGCGGTAGCGCAGCTCCACCGCCCGCGTCCCCGGCTCCGCCGTGAATTCGAGGCGTACGCCGATGGGCAGCGCCGCCCGCTCGGCGATGTCCCACGGGAGCCGCTCCAGGTCGTCCGGGTCCGCCCGCACGGGCCGGTCGCCGTCGAGCCAGGCCGTGCCGCGCAGGAAGGGCGCCGGGGCGAGCCAGCTCACCGAGGCCTCCGATCGTGGGGTTGCCGGGGGCTCGCAGCGTCGGTCACGGGGCGCGAGGAGTCAAGGCACGCGCACCCCTCCGGGCGGGCCGTCGCGCCGGGCCGCCCGGGAGAGTGCGGAGACCCCAATGTGCCGATTCATGCAGGGGCGCGCAATGTTTCCCCGTCTGCGCCGCGAGCGCGCAATGATCATCCGGCACTGCGCAACAACCCTGCATTACGAGTGCGAACCTCGGAGCCTTAGGCTCGTGCCCCGTACCAGGAGTGGCGATGACCGCCTGCTCGGCGGTTCCCCTCCCCCGTGGGCTTGCTTCGGCGTGCCCGCGTGCCGCCGTGGTCGTCCCACCGCCTACAGGCAGCGATAAGGAGCCTCCGCAGTGCTGGACCACGGCGCAGCCCCACCGGTCGTCGAAACGACCACCCCCAAGACCTCCGCGCTCGGCGCGCTCATGCGGCGCAAGCCGGTGGAACTCCTGGTCATGGAGGGTGGGCAGGGTGAGGGCGGCAGCCTCCGCCGCTCGCTCTCCATGTGGCAGCTGACCATGATCAGCATCGGTGCCACGCTCGGCACCGGCATCTTCGTCGTCCTCGGCGACGCCGTTCCGAAGGCCGGCCCCGCGGTCACCATCGCCTTCGTCATCGCCGGCCTCACGGCCCTCTTCTCCGCCCTCTCGTACGCCGAGCTGGCCGGCACCATCCCGGTCGCCGGCTCCTCGTACTCGTACGCGTACGCAACGATGGGCGAACTCGTCGCCTGGGTCTGCGGCTGGTGCCTGGTCCTGGAGTACGGCGTCTCCGTCGCCGCCGTGGCCGTCGGCTGGGGCGAGTACCTCAACGAGCTGCTCGACGGGACCATCGGCGTCACCATCCCGGCGGTGCTCTCCTCCGCCCCCGGTGAGGGTGGCGTGATCAACCTGCCCGGCCTCATCGTGGTGCTGCTCGCCATGGTGTTCCTGCTCGGCGGCGCCCGCGAGTCCGCCGTGGTCAACACGATCATGGTGTTCGTGAAGATCGCCGCCCTCGTGCTGTTCTGCGCGATCGGCTTCATGGGCTTCAAGTCCGGCAACTACAAGGACTTCATGCCGCTCGGCATGGCCGGCGTCGGAGCCGCGAGCGCCACCCTCTTCTTCTCGTACATCGGCTTCGACGCCGCCTCCACGGCCGGCGAGGAGGCCAAGAACCCCAAGCGCGACCTGCCGCGGGCGATCATGCTCTCGCTGCTCATCGTCACCGTCCTGTACGTGCTCGTCGCCGCCGTCGCGGTCGGCGCCTGGCACTGGGAGGACTTCGCCGGTTCCGACGCCACCCTCGCGGCGATCCTGAAGGACGTCAGCGGCCAGACCTTCTGGGGCACCCTGCTCGCCGCCGGCGCCGTGATCTCCATCGCCAGCGTCGTCCTCGCCGTGCTCTACGGCCAGACCCGCGTCCTCTTCGCCATGTCCCGCGACGGCCTGGTCCCGAAGGCCTTCGGCAAGGTCAGCGCCAAGACCGGCACCCCCCGCGTCAACACCGTGATCGTGTCGCTCTTCTGTGCCGCCCTCGCCTCGGTCATCCCGCTGGGCAAGCTCGTCGACGCCACCAGCATCGGCACCCTCTTCGCCTTCGCCCTGGTCAACATCGCCGTCATCGTGCTCCGCTACAGCCGCCCCGACATGCCGCGCACCTTCAAGGTGGCGCTCGGACCGGTCTTCCCGGTGCTCGGCCTCGTCTTCTGCGTCTACAACATGTTCAGCCTGGACACCGTCACCTGGGTGGTCTTCGGTTGCTGGATGGCCGCCGGGCTCGTGTTCTACTTCCTGTACGGCATGCGCCGCTCCCGACTGGCCACGGCCCCGGCCGTGGCAGAGGCCCCAGCAGAGAAGTGATCCACCCGTAGTGCGACTCAACGACCTCGACGAACGCATCGTCCACGCCCTCGCGGAAGACGCCCGCCGCAGCTACGCCGACATCGGCTCGCTCGTCGGACTCTCCGCGCCAGCCGTGAAACGGCGCGTGGACCGGCTCAGGGCCGAGGGCGCCATCACCGGTTTCACCGTACGGGTGGACCCGGCGGCGCTCGGCTGGGAGACCGAGGGCTTCGTCGAGATCTACTGCCGCCACAACACCTCGCCGGACGACATCCGGCGAGGTCTGGAGCGGTATCCCGAGGTGGTGTCCGCGTCGACCGTCACCGGTGACGCGGACGCCGTCGTCCAGGTCTTCGCCTCGGACATGCGCCACTTCGAGCGCGTCCTGGAACGGATCGCGGGCGAGCCCTTCGTGGAGCGCACCAAGTCCGTCCTGGTGCTCTCGCCGCTGCTGCGGCGCTTCTCCTCCGGCTCGCCCGCGTAACCCCGCGGGGGCCGGGGCGGTCGGGGCGGTGCGGGCCGTGGTTCCCGCACCGCCCTCCGCCCACCCACCCCCGTGGGGCGGTCTACTCGGTCGGGTAGACGAACTCCCAGGGGGTGACCTCGAAGTCGCCCGAGCCCTCCTTGACCTTCTCGAAGGGCGCGCCGCTGATGCACGGCGGCACCTTGTCCTTCTTCGGGTCGGCGGTCATCCAGGTGTAGCCGAGCCGGTCGCCGTTCACGTCGTCGTGGACCGTGACGCCGACGCGCGCCTTCTTGAACTCCTTCACATCGGTCTCGACGACGACACCGGACACAACGGCGACCTTGCCGCCCGTGGTGAGGCAGTCGACCTTGACCTTCGCGTACCCGCCCCAGTCGCCCTTGTAGTGGCTGAAGCGGAACGTGCCGGTGGCCTTCATCGGATCCTGCCGGTCCTTCTCGGCGAGATGCGCGTCGAACGTGAAGGTGATGTCGTCCCCGGCGGGCCGGTACAGCTTCGCGGTGCCGGTGAGCGCCGCGGCCTCCTTGACGGTGGCCCGGGCCGCGGCCTGAGCGGGAGCCTCGTCCGCCGAGGCGGCGGCGATGCCCCCGGCTCCCAGCGTCAGCAGGACGGCGGCGGCGACGGCGACGATCTTCGTACGGCGGTTCATGGCTTCCCGATCCTCTCGGCAGGTCGTCCGGCAGGTCTTCCGGACGACCACCACTCTTCCGCTCGGACGCCTCCCGGGCGTCGAGCCGCAGGACGGTCCTCGTCTCCGCCGCGCGGCGGGGATCCCTACGCCGTCCGGCGGAGCCCGGTGCCCCTCGGCGGAGCCCCACACCCCCCGGTGGAGCCCCACGCAACGAATCACCGCCATGGGCGGAGATCGCGCAACGGTTCGACGGTCGGTCCGCAACGCTCCCGCCTTGTCCGAAGAGAGCGCGAAACCGTACCGTTTTTGACGTCTTCCCCTTGTACTTCGACCCCCCCCGAGGATCACTCATGCCCGCGCTGCGCACCGCCCTGCTCCAGAGCTCCGGCGAGCTCGGTGACGTGGCCGCCAACCTCAAGATCCTCGACGAGGCCGCGGCCCGCGCCGCCGCAGCCGGAGCCGGGGTGCTGCTCGCCCCCGAGCTGTTCCTCACCGGCTACGCCATCGGCGCCGACATGGCGCGCCTGGCCGAACCGGCCGACGGCCCCTCCGCCCGCGCCGTCGCGGCGATCGCCGTGCGCCACGGCCTCGCCGTCGGCTACGGCTACCCGGAGCGGGACACCGAGCGGCACGGCGTCCTGTACAACGCGGCCCGGCTCGTCGGCGCCGACGGGGAACCGCTCGCCGACTACCGCAAGACCCACCTCTTCGGCGGCTTCGAGACGACCTGGTTCACGCCCGGTGACCAGGCCGTCGTCCAGGCCGAGCTCGGCGGGCTCACCGTCGGCATGATGATCTGCTACGACGTCGAGTTCCCGGAGAACGTCCGGGCGCACGCGCTGGCCGGCACGGACCTCCTCCTCGTACCGACCGCGCTCATGCACCCCGCCGAGATCGTGCCCCTGTCCGTCGTGCCGGTCCGCGCCTTCGAGAACCAGCTGTACATCGCGTACGCCAACCGGACCGGCCCCGAGGGCGACTTCGAGTTCGTCGGCCTCTCCGCCCTCGCCGGGCCCGACGGCACCGCCCGCGCCCGCGCCGGGCGGGGCGAGGAGCTCGTCATCGGCGACGCCGACCCCGACTTCCTGGCGGCCTCCCGCGCGGAGAACCCCTACCTCCGCGACCGGCGCCCGGGCCTCTACGGCCCCCTCGTCTGAGCCGCCCCACCGCCTTCCCGACCCGCCTCACCTTTTTCCGTGCAAGGAGTCCGTACCCCATGACGTCCACGGTGCCCACGACCGCCGTCCCCCACAGCGACGGCCAGCCGCCGATCACCATGTTCGGTCCGGACTTCCCGTACGCCTACGACGACTTCCTGGCCCACCCGGCCGGGCTCGGCCAGATACCGGCCACCGAGCACGGCACCGAGGTCGCCGTCATCGGCGGCGGTCTGTCCGGCATCATCGCCGCGTACGAGCTCATGAAGATGGGCCTCAAGCCCGTCGTCTACGAGGCCGACCAGATCGGCGGCCGGCTGCGGACCGTGGGCTTCGAGGGCACCGCCACCGAGGGCCTCACCGCCGAGATGGGCGCGATGCGCTTCCCGCCCTCCTCGACCGCGCTCCAGCACTACATCGACCTCGTCGGCCTGGAGACCACGCCCTTCCCGAACCCGCTGGCCGAGTCGACCCCCTCGACCGTCGTCGACCTCAAGGGCGAGTCCCACTACGCCACCACCGTCGACGACCTCCCGCAGGTCTACCGCGACGTGATGAACGCGTGGAACGCCTGTCTGGACGAGGGTGCCGACTTCTCCGACATGAACCAGGCCATGCGCGAGCGCGACGTCCCGCGCATCCGTGAGATCTGGTCGAAGCTCGTCGAGAAGCTCGACAACCAGACCTTCTACGGCTTCCTCTGCGAGTCGGAGTCCTTCAAGTCCTTCCGCCACCGCGAGATCTTCGGCCAGGTCGGCTTCGGCACCGGCGGCTGGGACACCGACTTCCCCAACTCCATCCTGGAGATCCTCCGCGTCGTCTACACCGAGGCCGACGACCACCACCGCGGCATCGTGGGCGGCTCGCAGCAGCTGCCGCTGCGCCTGTGGGAGCGCGAGCCGGAGAAGATCGTCCACTGGGCCCAGGGCACCTCGCTCAGCTCCCTGCACGAGGGCACCCCGAAGCCGGCCGTGACCCGCCTCAACCGGACCGCCGGCAACCGGATCACGGTCACCGACGCCTCCGGCGACATCCGCACGTACCCGGCGGCGATCTTCACCGCCCAGTCCTGGATGCTGCTCTCCAAGATCGCCTGCGACGACTCGCTCTTCCCGATCGACCACTGGACGGCGATCGAGCGCACCCACTACATGGAGTCCTCGAAGCTCTTCGTGCCCGTCGACCGGCCGTTCTGGCTGGACAAGGACGAGGAGACCGGCCGGGACGTCATGTCGATGACGCTGACCGACCGGATGACCCGCGGCACGTACCTCCTGGACGACGGCCCGGACAAGCCGGCCACCATCTGCCTCTCGTACACGTGGTGCGACGACAGCCTGAAGTGGCTGCCGCTCTCCGCGAACGAGCGCATGGAGGTCATGCTGAAGTCGCTCGGCGAGATCTACCCGAAGGTCGACATCCGGAAGCACATCATCGGCAACCCGGTGACGGTCTCCTGGGAGAACGAGCCCTACTTCATGGGCGCCTTCAAGGCGAACCTGCCGGGCCACTACCGCTACCAGCGCCGCCTCTTCACGCACTTCATGCAGGAGCGGCTGCCCGAGGACAAGCGGGGCATCTTCCTCGCGGGCGACGACATCTCCTGGACGGCCGGCTGGGCCGAGGGCGCGGTGCAGACGGCGCTCAACGCGGTGTGGGGCGTCATGCACCACTTCGGTGGCGCCACCGACGGCACCAACCCGGGCCCGGGCGACGTCTACGACGAGATCGCCCCGGTCGAGCTGCCGGAGGACTGAGTCCCCGTACGGGTCAGGGCCCGGTGAGCGGGGAGTGATCCCCGTACGGCTCAGGGCCTGGTGAGCGGGGGAGCGATTCCCGTACGGCTCAGGGCCTGGTGAGCGGGGGAGCGATTCCCGTACGGCTCAGGGCCTGGTGAGCGGCGTGAGCAGCATCCGCCCCACCAGGCCCACCGACCGGTCGAGCCGCTCGGTGAACTCACCGGCCAGCTCCGGCAGCCCGCGCAGCTGCCAGAGCGAGCGCGCCGCCAGCCAGGCCCCGTCGCGGGCCCGGTCCAGGCTCCAGCAGCCGAGCAGATGCGTCAGCGGGTCCGCGATCTCCAGGAGGTCCGGGCCCGGCATCAGTTCCTCCCTGATGCGCTCCTCCAGGAGGACCAGGATGTCGCCGACCCGGTCGAACTCGTCCTCCAGGTCGGCGGGCGCGCACTCCAGGACGCGGCACGTGTCGACCACCGCGAGGGCCAGGTCGTGGCCGACGTGGGCGTTGATCCCGGCGAGCGCGAACTGCAGCGGGCGTACGCCGGGGTGGCGCCGGTAGTGGAAGAGCGGCCGCCAGCAGGCGGGTGCGGGGCCGCCGGTGGCGACGGTGTCGACCGCCGTGAGGTAGCGCTCGGCGAAGCGGACGTCGAGGGTGGCGGCCGCCGTGCGGTCGGCGAAGGTGCCCGCCTGGATGGCGCGGCCGATCTCCTCGGTGACCGTCAGGTAGACCCGGTTGAAGACGGCGACCCCGTCGGCCGGGTGCCAGGTGGCGCGGAGCGTCCGCATCCGGTCCACCACGGGGTCGACGGCCACGAACGGCCCGATGCCGCGGCCGGGGCCCCGGCCGTCCCGGCCGACGTCCCCGCCGACGTCTCCGCCGACGTCCAGGACCGTGTCCCCGCCGATGTCATGACCGCTGTCCTGCCCGAGCTGCTGGGTCTGCGCCATGGGGGCAGGTTTCCAGGCGCCGGGCCGGGAGGGGAACATCCCGGGCCCGGCTTCCCCAGAACGGGCGAATCACTCAGCTCTTCGACAGCGGATCCCCGCCCGAGGTGCTCTCGTACGAGCTCGTGCCGGAGGGCCGCGCGAGCGGCTTCACGACCGCGCTCCGTGGCGCTCCTCGCGGCGTGACCGTCGGCGGACGTCACGCGTCCGCGCCATTCGCGCCAATCCCCTCGGCGACCGGCAGGGGCTGGTTCGAGCCGGTCGGCAGCCAGCCCGCCGTCACCGCGAGGATGCCGGCCTCGAACCGGCTGCGCGCGTCCAGTCGACGTAAGAGCCCGGCGACGATGCGCCGTGCGCTGCGCGAGGAGATCCCCAGCCGCTTCGCGACCGTCTCGTCGGTGTGGCCCTCGGCGAGCAGCCGCAGCACCTCCCGCTCCCGGCGGCTCAGCTCGTCCCCCTCCCGCGGCGGGACCCGGTGCTCGGGACCGCCGAAGGGCCGGCAGCAGGCCCAGATCTGCTCGAACAGCGCGCAGAGCGCCACCAGCAGGCTCTCCTCCCGCACCACCAGCGCGCCCTCGCGGGCGTCCTTGAGGTCCAGCGGGAGGACGGCCGTCTCATGGTCGACGATGATCATCCGGAGCGGAAGGGAAGGCGCGGTGCGCACCCGTGCCCCGGCGCTGTTGAGCCATTCCACGTGCGCCCGGGTCGGCGCATGATTTCGGACGCTGTCCAGGTAGACCGTCTGCAGCTGCACGCCACGTGCGAGCATGGCCTCGTTGGGATTCCGGCTGGCTCGTAGATCCTCCTCACCGTGTCCGCCGCCGGGGGCGAAGGTCATCACCGACCGCTGTGCGCTTGCACCGAGTTGGGACAGCCGGTGACGAACGGTGTCGATCCCGTGGAGACGCTCCATGCTGCTCCGCGCATGGACAGGATGAGTGGAGGCGAACTCGGCGACCAGCCGGGCGGCGGCGGCGCGCGCGGATTCCGTGCGCTCCTGCTGGGCGGCGAGTGCCGCCTCCTGACGGGCCACCAGCATCCCCATGGCCGTCTCGGGACCGAGGGCCCGGGGAACCTCCGACTCGCGGGCGGTGGGAGAGATCAATGACAGCTCACTGAGCATGTCGAGGGCCTGACCCATCTCCTCAGGTGTCAGACAGAGCCGGGCCGCGAGCTGGGTCACGTTCTCTTCGGGATTGCTCAACATGGCCCGGTATACCCGCTCGGTGGAGGTATCCAGTCCGAGTGCCTTCAGCATCGGCTTCCCTGTTCCTGAGGGTGGACAGGGGTGCGATTGTGCCGCATGGGGCGGCCTGGCGTAATGACGCCTTCGGCCAAAGAGAACAGATCGGCCCTCGGGATCCCACATCCGCTTCTACCGCCAGGATTCGATATGTACCTCGTTCACGCCCACCTGGCGCCGCCCGCCTACGGGGAGGCCCCGGGCGAGGTGATGCGCCAGATCAGGGCAAGTGTCCTGGGACACCGGGACGTTCAGTACGTCGCCAGCCACCCCGACGGCCCCGGCGGACCCGTGCTCGGGATCTTCGCCCTCGCGGACTCCGTCGAGGAGGCCGAGGAACGGATCGCCACACTCTGCCGATCCGCTCTGGGCAGCGGCGCCGGCCTGCGGGGATGGACCCTCGGCCGGTGCGAGGTGGTCCTCGCCCTGCCCGGCGGCCGCCCGCGGACCGATGACGGACCGACCATGGCCTGATTGGGCCAAGGCCGGATACGGCAATCCGAATCGGTTCTCTCACTCCGGACGGGCCAGGCACGATGAGGCGACCCCGACCAACCCTCGTGAGAGGAGTCTCGCCATGCGCCGGAACACCACCCGGTACGGGAGACCCGACGTCAGCGCCGAGCCCCACGACCTCACCTGGGGCGGCTGACCGGCCGGGAGCGGACCCCGCCCCGACCGGGCAGACCCCGCCACCCTTCGGCCGACAAGGACGACGACAGATGAGGTTGATTGGCTTGCCGCACCACCCTCAGCGCACCAGGCGCTTCAGACAGTTGCCGGCGCTCGCCGCCGCGCTCGCCATGGCCGCGGTCGTGGCGACCACCACCTCCGCCGGAGCGGAGGACTCCACCGCGGACGAACTGGCCGCGGCGCTCGCCGGACGGATCACCCCGTCCGGGGACCTCGCCGGGAAGCTCTCCCCGCGGCTCATAGCCGAGGAGGGCCGCGCCACCGTCTTCGTGGAACTCACCGGCACCTCCGTGGTCGACGCCTTCACGGCCGGCACCCGGCGCGGCGCCGACCGGGCCACCGCCCGGAAGGCCGCTCAGGAGGCCCGCGCCACCGCCCACGGCACCGCCGACCGGGTCGTCCGGGCGCTTCGCGCCGAGGACGGCGCCACGAAGGTGCTCGCCGTCACCTCCAACGCCGTACCCGGCGTCATCGTCGAGGCGGACCTCGACGGCGTCCGCGCCCTCGCGGAACGCCCCGAGGTGACCGCCATCCGCCCGGTGACCGCGCACGAGAAGAGCAGCACCAACTCGGTGCAGCTCACCGGCGCCCTCAACGCCTGGCAGCAGACCGGACGCACCGGAGCGGGCGTCCGCATCGGCATCGTCGACGACGGAATCGACTACACCCACGCGGCGTTCGGCGGCCCCGGCACCAAGGCCGCCTACCGGGCGGTCGATCCCAGGACGCTCACCGACTCCGGCTTCCCGACGCGCAAGGTGGTCGGCGGCACCGACTTCGTCGGAGACGACTACGACGCCTCGGGCCGGCTCGGCTCCACCATCCCGGTGCCCGACCCCAACCCGCTCTCCTGCGGTCACCACGGCACCCACGGCGCCAGCATCATCGCCTCCCGGGGAGTCAACGCCGACGGCTCCACCTTCACCGGCGACTACGGCAAGCTCACCGCGAAGACCGTCGGTGCCATGCGTGTCGGCCCGGGCATGGCCCCCGAGGCCTCGCTGTACTCGCTGAAGGTCTTCGGCTGCAACGGGCTGACCTCCAACCTCACCGCGAAGGCTCTCGACTACGCCCTCGACCCGAACGGCGACGGGGACTTCGCGGACAAGCTCGACATCGTCAGCCTCGCGCTGAGCAGCAACTACAACAGCGTCGACGACCCGCTGTCGCTGTTCGTCCGCAAGCTCGCCCAGCACGACGTGCTCGCCGTGTTCTCGGCGGGCAACGGCGGCGACCTCTACGACGTCGCCGGCTCCCCGGGCAGCCTCGCTCCCGAGGCGCTGACCGTCGGCAGCACCCGCGACTCGTACTTCCTGCGCGACGGGGCCCGCATCGAGGAGCCCGCCACGCTCGGCGGCGTGCGCACCGGCCAGTTCAGCCTCGCCTACACCGGTGAGGCCACCCTCGACCTGAGCCGCCCCGTGGTGCCCCTCTCCGCCGACAACGCCCAGGGCTGCAAGGCGTACACGCCCGAGGAAGCGGCCGCCGTCGCCGGGAAGACGGTCTGGCTGGAGATGCACATCCAGCGCGCCATCGAGGGCCTGGAGTGCGGCTCGGGCGCCCGCGCCAACCACGCGCAGCAGGCGGGTGCCGTCGCCGTGGTGCTCAGCGCCGAGCAGGACCACTTCACCTCCCGGCTCACCGGTACCCCGAGCATGCCGATGTTCCAGTTCACCGCCACCTCCACCGAGGCCCTGCGGCCCGCCCTGGAGGCGGGAACCCTCAAGGTGCGGCTGGTCGGCTCCGACCGGGCGAGCGTGCCCACCTACGACCACAAGCTGACCGACACCGCGTCGGTCTTCACCTCACGCGGCATCCGCGGCCCGGTGGTCAAACCCGACCTCTCGGCCCCCGGCGACACCATCGCCGCCGCCTTCAGCGGAAGCGGCACCGACCGCGCCGTCTACTCCGGCACCTCCATGTCGGCTCCGCACGCCACCGGCATCATGGCCCTGATCCGCCAGGCCCACCCGGAGTGGACCTACGAGGAGGCCAAGGCCGCGGCGATGAACACCGCCGGGCACGACGTCACCGCCGACGACGGCACCCCGCTCACCCCGCAGAGGGTCGGCGCCGGCCGGATCGACGCCCTCGCCGCGCTCAAGACCGAGACGCTCGCCTACGTCACGGACGACCCCGGGGCCGTCAGCGCCTCCTTCGGCGTCGTCGAGGTCGACCGCAGTCTCTCCCGCACCAAGACCGTCCGGGTGGTCAACAAGAGCGGCCGGCACCAGCGGTTCGACGCCTCCTACACCAGCGTCTCCGCCATGCCCGGCGTCCGCTTCACCGTCTCGCCCTCCTCCGTGCGGATCCCGCCCCACGGCTCGGCCAAGGTCCGGGTCACCCTGCGCGTCGACGACATGCGCGCCCTGCGCAAGGCCATGGAACCGGCCATGGAGGCCGTCCAGGGCGGACTCGCACGGCAGTTCGTCGGCGACGCCTCCGGCCGGCTCGTCCTCACGCCCCGGGCCGGGGCAGGCCAGAGCCTGCGCGTCCCCGTCGCCGCCTCGCCCAAGCCGGTCTCCCGCATCAGCGCCCCCCGGACCGTGACCCTCCGCGGCCACGACGCCCAGGGCCTGCTCCGGCTCTCCGGCCGGGGCCTGGACCAGGGCCACGGCCCCGCCGCCTACCGCTCGCTGGTCAGCGTCTTCGAACTCGGCGCCCGTTCCCCGCGGCTGCCCGACTGCGCCGACGCCACCGGCGGCCGGTGCGTCCTGAACGCCACCGCCCGCGGCGGCGACCTGCGCTACGTGGGCGCCACCACCACCGCGCCCCAGGCCCGCGAGGCCGGTCGGCCGCAGGACGCCCTCGCCGCCTTCTCGGTGGTCACCTGGGGCAACTGGGCCAACATCGGCAGCAACACCGTCCCGTACGTACGCATCGACACCGACGGGGACGGCACGCCCGACTTCGAGTCCTACGTGGTCAAGGCGCCCCGCAGCGACGTCCTGCTGGTCAACACCGTCGACCTGCGCAAGCCGCGGCCGGGCGGAGGGTTCACCACCGTCGACACCCAGCCCGTCAACGGCCACTACGGCGACGTGGACACCGACACCTTCGACACCAACGTCGTGGTCCTGCCGGTGAAGCTGAGCGCGCTGGGCATCGACCCGGTGGCCGCCTCGCACCCCCTCACGTACACCGTGTCCGTCGGCGGCTTCTACCGCGCCCCCGGCAGCGCCGTCGTCGACCAGCTCGACGCGCCCGTCCGCTTCGACCCGCTCGCACCGGCCTACCGGATCGAGGGCAAGGGCGGCCCCGCCGTCACCTACCTGGCCCAGCCCGGCAGGGCGCTGGCCGTCCACGGCACCCCCGGGACCCGCGCGACCGGTGAACTGCTGACCGTGTTCCACCACAACGGCAGCGGAGACCGCGCCGACGTGGTCACCGTCAAGGCGCCTCGCCGCTGACCGAAGCCGGCGATCGGCCGGTGCCCGCCCCCACACCCCCGGGGGCGGGCACCGGCCGACAGGCATCCAAGGAGTACGCATGGAACCGACCCGGCAGGACGAGACGGACTTCCGGCTCCTGGGCGACCTCGACGTCCGCCTCGGCGGAGTCCGCTGGCAGGCGCCCTCCCGCAAACCCCGCAGGCTGCTGGCCGCCCTCCTCCTCGAACCCCGCCGCCAGGTCACCAAGGACCGGCTGGTGGAAGCCGTCTGGGACGGAACGCCACCGCGCTCAGCCGTCGGCGCCATCCAGGTGTACGCATCGCAGCTGCGTCGCGCCCTGCCCGGCTGTGGCCTCGTCTACTCGGGCGAGGGCTACCTGCTCGACATCGACCCGGCCAGCGTGGACCTGCACCGCTTCCGGCACCTCGTCGCCCACGCCGAGACCCTGCCGACCGAGGAGCGCGCCGCGGCGCTGCGCAGCGCCCTCGGCCTGTTCCGCGGCCGGCCGCTCGCCGACATCGGATCCGACACCCTCCGCCGGGAGATCGAGCCGGTCATCGAGGAGGAGCGGCTCCACGCCCTGGAACACCTCGCCGAACTGGAACTCGCCCTCGGACGCGGCGCCCGCCTGGTCCCGGACCTGCTCCGGCTGACCGGGGAACACCCGCTGCGGGAACGGCTCTGGGAACTCCTGATGCGCTGCCAGGCCGGAGCCGGCCGCGGGAGGGACGCTGCCGAGACCTTCGAGAGGGCCCGCACACTGCTGCGCGAGGAACTCGGCGTGGAGCCCGGCCCGGGGCTGCGCGAGGCCGCCCGGCTGCCCGGCGTTCGGGCGACCCGCGTCGAGGCGGCGGCGGGTGGTGGCGAAGCACCGGCGCCGAGGTCCGAGGAGTCCCCCCGGACCCGGACCCGGGGAACACCGAGGCCCGGACACGCGGACGGACCGGCCGGCGGCCGCCCGGCCCCTCCCGGCCCCAACATGCTGCCGCGCGACCTCCCCGACTTCACCGGCCGGACCGCCGAACTGGCCCGCGCGCGGGAGCTGATCGCCGCGGCCGGCACCAGCACCGCCATCCTCGCCGTCACCGGCATGCCCGGCGTGGGCAAGACCGCCCTCGCCACCCACGTCGCCCACCGGGCGGGCACCCGCTACCCCGACGGACGGCTCTTCCTGGACCTGCACGGACACAGCGCCGAACGCGGACCGCTGCCCGTCCACGAGGCGCTGGACCTGCTGCTGCGGATGGCGGGCGAGCCCGGCTGCAGGCAGGACGAGGGCGAGATCGCGCTGGCCGCCGCGCGCTGGCGGGCCGCGCTCACCCGCCGCCGCCTGATCGTCGTCCTGGACGACGCCGTCGAAGCCGCGCACGTCCGCCTCCTGCTGCCCGGGGACTCCGCCAGCCTCGTCATCGTCACCAGCCGCGGCCCGCTGGCCGAGCTGGACGGCGCCCACCCGATGCCGCTGGGGATCCTCACGACCGCCGAGGCCGGCGCCCTGTTCACGGGCATCGTCGGCGGCTCCGCCGGCACGGCATCGGCCCCCGAGGTGGCCCGGCTGTGCGGAAACCTGCCGCTCGCCGTCCGGCTCGCCGCCGTGAGCCTGCGCCAACGCCCCACCCGGCCGGCCCCCGAGCTGGTCCGCGCCCTGCGCGGTGCCTCCGCCCTCGACGAGCTCCGGCTCGGCAGCCGCAGCGTCGGCCAGGCCTTCGACGCCTCGTACCGGACGCTGCCCGAGCCGGAGCGGCGAGTCTTCCGCACCCTCGGCCTGCTGCCGGGCCCGGACACCGACTCCGCCGCGGCCGCCGCCCTCGCCGGTGCGACGTCCGACGGGACGCGCCGTCTGCTGGAGAGGCTGCTCGACCGCAACCTGCTGGAGCAGCACGCCCGCGACCGGTTCCGGCTGCACCCGCTGTTACGCCGGTACGCCGTCCTCGCCGCCCGTCGAGAGGACCCCGAACCGGACCGCCGGGCGGCCGTGGCACGGCTTGTCGACCACTACCTCGGGAACGCCCGCTCCGCCCTGCGGGCCCTCTGCCCGCCCCGCACACCGCCGGCCGCCGACGGCACGGAACGAGGCTTACCGGACCCCTGGGCCGCCGCCGGATGGTTGACCGTCGAGCGGCCCAACCTGGTGGCCGCCGTCCACGCCACCCACACCGGGGCGCCCTCGGACCAGGCCCGGGCCCTGGCCCGGGCGCTGCTCCGCTACGACCGGCTGCTCCGTACCGGCGTGGGCACCGGTCTCGGGTGCGGGTCCGGTTCCGGGGCAACCGTCTTGGGTACGAGGGCGGGTGCGGCGGCCGTCGGAGGCGCGGGAACGGGGGCCGCGGCACCCGTCCCCCGCCCCGCCGTGCTACCGCTCGGCGGCCGCCAGACCGAGCTCGGCCAGCGCCAGGACCTCCGCCGCCGTCGGGCGGTCGTGCCGGAACGCGGGGGAGGCGTCGGCTAGCTTCGCCCACAGCCCCGACGGGTGCGCCCCGAGCCGTCGGCCCGCCTCGGTCAGGGCCAGGAGCAGCCCGCCGGTGATCGCGCGCAACCGGGCGAGCATGTCGGAGACGGCCGTGGCGCCGTTCAGCGCCAGCGGGACGTGGTCCTGGTTCTCCAGGTTGGTCGGGATCGTCGTCATCGACGCGGGGTAGCCGAGCTGGCGGATCCGGGACAGCTGCGCGGAGGCGGCGATCTGCACCCCGGCCAGGCCGCTGTCCCGGCCCGGTGCGGCGGCCAGCAGCGGCGCGAGACCGCCGTTGGCCCGGGGGTCCAGCACCAGGGCGAGCTGCCGCTCCATCAGCAGGGCCACCTGGTGCAGACAGCCCGCGTGCGATTCCGAGGCCAGGGCGACCGGCGCGGCGTGGAAGTTGCCGCCGTGCCGGACCGCACCGTCCACGGTCACCGGGTTGTCCGTGCAGCCGCCCGCCTCGGCCAGCAGCACCTCCTCCTGGAACCGGAGCTGGTCCAGCACCGCGCCGAGCACCTGCGGGGCGCAGCGCAGCGAGTAGCGCTCCTGCAGCGGGCGATCCGGGCCGCGCACGTGGCCGGGCGCCAGCTCGTCGCGGATCAGGGCGGCGGCCACGAGCTGACCGGGCTGGTTGCGGACCCGGCTCAGCCCCTCGTGGTACGGATCCGGGTCCGCGCCGAGCAGCGCGGCCAGCCGGCCCGTCGCGGCGGCGGCGAGACGGACCGAGGCCGCCAGTTCCCGGTGGTTGTGCAGCGCCACCGCCAGACAGGCGCTGGAGCCGTTGACGAAGGCCAGCGCCCCGCGCGCGTCCCAGACCACGCCCGGCACACCGAGCCCGCGCAGCACCGCGGCCGGCTCCGTCGGCCCGCCGCCGCCGGGCTCCCAGGGCCGGGTCCAAGCCGCCTGGGACTCCGCGCCCCCGGTGGCCGCCAGCGCGGCGTGCGCGAGCGGCACGAGGTCCCCGCTGGCACTCAGACTGCCCTCGCGCGGCACCACCGGGGTGAAGCCGGCGTTCCACTGGTCGGCGAGCCGCTGCCACAGCCCCGGGTCCACCGCGGAGTGCCCGGCGGCCATCCCGCGCAACCGCAGCCACACCATCGTCCGGGTCACCGACGGGGACAGTGGCTCACCCTGACCGGCCGCCAGGTGCCGGATCAGCCCGAGGCCCTGGGCACCCGGGTCGGCGTCGGCGGCGTACCCGACCAGCGGGCCGAAGCCGCGGGTGGCCCCGTACACGTCCGTGGTCAGCCGGGCCCGGTCGAAGACGTCCAGGCTCGCCGCCATCCGCTCCCGCTCGGCCGCGGTGAGCGTGATCTCGTCGCCGAAGGCGCTCCGCGCGAGCAGCCGCGAGATGCCGCCGCTCACCGCTCCTCCGCCACGAGTCCCGGCAGCCGCGCGGTCAGCACCGTCTCTCCGGCGCGGGGGATGTACCGGACCCGGGCCACCGAGCGGGGGCCGGGAACGCCGTCCAGGACGGTGGCGAGCAGGTCCCGCAGGGCGGTGGGTCCCGGCGCACCGTCCGCCGCGTAGTAGAGGGCGTAGTGCTCGCCGCGGACCTCGTCGGCCAGGGGTACGCAGGCGACGTCCGCACCCGGGACGAGGCGGCGGGCCAGCTGTTCCACCCGGCCCAGGTCGCAGCGCACCCCGTTGACCTTGGCCAGGCCCGGGGAGCGCCCGAGCCGGCGGAACTCGCGCACCGGCGCCGCGGCGCCCGGCGGCGCTCCGGCGGCGACCACCAGGTCCGGCATCACGACGGAGCCCGGGACGGCCTCGCCGGGCCGGTGCGCCAGCCGGGGGCCGGTCACGGCGAGCCGGACCCCGTCCGGCCCGGGCCCCGGGGGCCCGTCGGCCCAGTCGACGTCCGGCAGCAGCCGCCAGATCCCGTCCTCGCGCGTGACCGGGTTCATCGGCCGGGTTGCCACTGCACCGGTCTCGGTGGAGCCGAGCACCTCCAGAGCGCGGAACCCGGTCCCGGCGAGGCGCTCGATCACCTCGTAGGCGGCGGTCGGCACCCGGGCGGTGCTGTGCACGGCGATCACCTCCCGGCAGCGGGCGAGCCGGGGCAGGTCGCGTACCAGCACCTGCCAGGTGGAGGGCAGGCACACCAGCAGCGTGCGCGCGGCGGGGTCCCACTCCGGTGGTTCCAACGGCCGGTCCCAGCCGGCCGTCACCGGCACTCCGGTCAGAGAGGGGATCTCCACCCCGAAGATCCATCCGTAGAGGTGGCGGGGCGGGGCGTGACACACCACGTGGTCCACCGGGCCCAGCACCTCGGACAGCAGCGCCGCCTCGGCGGTCAGCTGGGCGGGGGTGCGCAGCCAGTCGGTCGGCGGCCCGGTGGTGCCCGAGGTGCTGAAGGCCACCGGGCCGGGGGGTGGCGCGGCGGTGGCCGTCACCGGTCGCCGCCCAGGACCGCCGCGTCCTCCAGCCGGTCCGTCACGAACCGCGTCATCCGCGCGGTGGTCGCGAACCAGTGGCGTACGTCGTCCCCGACGAGGTCGACCTCGATGCCGAACTCGGCCTCCACCGCGCTGATGCACTCCATCACGGTGAGGCTGTCGTATCCGTCTCCCAGGGACACCCGCAGGTCCGTGTCGTCCGCGACCGCGTCGTACCGGGGTCCGAGCCGGGCGGCCAGCAGCGCGCGCAGCCGCTCGGACACGGAGGCGGGGGGAGGAGTGGTCATCGTGTCGGTCCTTCGCTGCCGTCCGCTCCGGCCGGTCGGTCGGAGCGGTGAAGAGGACCCGTCGCGGCGATGTGCACGTCGGCGGGTGAGGTGGGGCGGAACTCCAGGTAGAAGAAAGCCGTGCGGTCCGTGACGCCGAGGGCCTCGGCGATGTGCGCGGCCAGCGCCGACCGGAACGACTCGTCCCGGTCGGGGGAGACGCGGCAGGTAACGGAGGCGTGGTGCAGGCCCTCGTCCTGGGCCGGCCGAGGGAGCGCGGACACCGGCCAGCCGCCGGTGAACACGCTCTCCTCGTCGACCGGTTCGAAGCGGACCACGACGTGGGCGCCGCTGATGCCCCGGTCCTTGAGCCAGCGGGTGATGCTGAGCGCCGCCGTGCGGCGGCGGGCGGCGGAGAGGTCCGCGCTCGCGATGGTGATGGTCGGCAAGGGGTGTCCCCGGGTCGGTCGGGCAGGGGAAGGCGATCGGGCGGGGTGGTTCAGGACAGGGCCAGGGCGGGCAGGAGGCCGGCGACGCGTCGGGGGCCGGGGCCGGTACGGTCGCGTAGCAAGGTGCCGAGCAGTCCCGCCAGCGGTCCGCCGCCGGTCGGGGAGAGCGGCGTCCAGGCGATCCCCTCCTCGGACCGCCCGACCGACGCGAGGAAGGGCTCCAGCGCGTCGCCTTCCGGCTCCCGCCCTCCGCGCTCGACGGCCACTGCCGCCTCGTACGTGGACAGCAGGTCCGGCAGCCGCCGCCCCTGGTCGGCGTAACCGCCGCCTCGCACCCGATGCCGGTCCAGCAGCGGCGCGAGGTCCGGAACCGGCGCGCCGGCCGCGGCCAGCACCCGGCGGGCCTGCAGCCCGGCGCGCAGCCCCGGCGGGGCACCCGGCACGGGCCCGTGGCCGCCGTCGGGGGAGGCGCAGGAGGCGGTGAAGGCGAGGAGGCCCGAGACGTCCAGCAGCCCGGGGACCGGGACGCCGAGCAGTCGCAGGGTCTCCACCGCCGACGCGGTGGAGACCAGGTCCGAGCCGCGCCCGCTCCAGTAGCCGAAGCCTCCGTCGTCGTTCTGGAGCTCGGCGAGCCAGCGGGCTATGCCCGCCCTCCCCTCGGCGTCGTCCGCGAACGCTCCGGCCGCCACGGCCCACAGCGTGCACCGGATCTCCGCCCCCCGGCCGGGCATGTACATCACCCCGCCCTCGTTGGGCAGTCGGCAGCCCTCCAGCCAGCGGACGAGCTCCGCCCGGCGGGGGCCGACGGTGTCCGGCAGCAGGGCCGCCGCGGCGGTGCTCAGCGCGTCGTCGGCCCGTTCCGGCTCCCGGTAGGTGTATCCCCCGTCCGGGCAGGCGAGCTCACCGATCCGGCGGGCGACCGGCTCGGCCACCGCCGCCACGTCCGCGTCCGCGCCCAGCGCCCGCAGCACACCGACCGCACAGAAGGAGGCCCACACGTCCTCCACCGGGTAGCCCTGCCAGCGGACGAACGCACCGCCCGCTCCGCGCAGCCCCCGCACCCACCGCACGCACTCGTCGGCCCCGGCCGGCCCTGCTCCGAGAGCCGCCAGTGCCCCCACCGCCCGGTACGTGGCCCACAAGCACGGCACCTCCGTTGACGGCGCGAACCGGAAGCCGCCCGACGCGTCCTGCCTGGCCCGCAGCCAGCCCACCAGCCGGGCCACGTCCCAGGGCGGTGGCTCCGTGCCGACCGCCGCGGTCCAGGCCAGTACCCCGTAGTAGCAGGCCCGGACGTCTGTCCGGCCGCGCCGGGCGTCCGCCGGGGTCCAGCCCAGACCGCCGTCCTCTGCCTGCAGGGCGCCCAGCCAGCTCAGGAGCCGGGAGCGGTCCGGGTCGGGCCAGTCCCGGCCGAGCGAGGCTGCAGTGCGGGTGCTGAAGTGGGTGGCCCACACCTCGGCGCCCTGCCCGGGCACCATGCCGTACGCCTCGCCGGTCCAGGTCGACTCCAGCCAGGCCGTGGTCCGCTCCCGTGCGGTGAGCGGGTGGCCGAGGTCGCGCAAGGCCTGGGTGCAGTAGAACGTGGCCCAGGCGTCGGAGGTCATGCCCGCGCTCCAGGCGTATCCGCCGTCGGAGTTGCGGCGGGAGAGCAGGTAGCGCGCGGTGGCCTCGGGCGCGGTCGCCTCCTCGGTGCGGCCCAGCCAGGCAAGGGTCCGTACGGCCGCGTAGGTGCACCACAGGTCGGGCTCGCCGGTGCCCGAGCCTCGGACCTCCGCCAGGCCGGCCCACCGCGCCCCGTGAAGTGCGGCGGTCACGGGGTCTCCTCCAGGACGCGGATGTTCGACCGTTTCCAGCTCTTCTGCGATGCCCCGCTCTTCGTGAGCTGCGGAAGCGTGTTGACGAAGGCCACCCGGTCCCAGGACAGGCCCAGCAGCTCCTTGGACACGCGTCGCACCTCCTCGGCCGTCGTGGGCTCGGCGGACCGGTCCGCCGCCGGCAGTCGCTCCAGCAGCAGCCCCGCGAAGGAGCCGGCCGCATCCACCTCGATCAGGTAGCCGGTGGCCTCGGAGACGGCGAACACCACGTCCTCCACCTCGCGCGGGGTGAGATCCACCCCGTGCACGCGCAGGGTGTCCGAGGCACGGCCGCGCACGGTCACGGTGGGGGAGGGGCGGCCGCACGGGCACGCGTCGCCCAGGGTCACCATGTCCCCCGTCCGCAGGCGCAGCAGCGGCCGCGCGTACGAGTTGAGCGGGGTGACCACCAACTGACCTGTGCGCGGACCGTCGGCGTCGATCCCGACCGGTCCCTCCGGTCCGCCGGTGTCCAGCTCGAAGTAGGTGCCCGTGGTCAGCAGGTGCTGCCGGCCCGCCGCGCAGGTGGTCGCCAGGGTGCCGGTCTCGGTGCTGCCGTAACTGGCGTCCAGGACGTCCGCACCCCACCACCCGCCCAGCCGGGCCCGGAACGGGGCGGTGTTCACCTCGCCGAGCAGCATCATCCGCCGCAGACCGGTGGCGAGCTCGGGGAGCAGCCCGCGTCCGGCCGCCAGCCGGGTCCACTCCAGCGCGACGCCCGGGGCGAGGAACACCGTGGTCGGACGGTAGCCGCGCCACAGCTCCACCAGCCGGTCCCAGCCGGTGATGCCGGTCGCGAACGGGTAGGCGCGCAGGTGCGACAGGTCGAGGTAGTCACCGACCTGGGCGATCAGATCGCCGACCGGCACCACGTCCGAGGGCATCAGACTGAGGATCCGCTCGTCCCCGTCCAGCACCTCCCGCCAGGCCTCGCCCACCGCGACCGTGTTCCAGATGACGTCCTCCGCGAGCCGGGGCGTCGGCGTGGGCGTGCCAGTGCTCCCGGTGGTCTCGTAGTAGCGCAGCGCCCCGCCGGGGGGCACGGTCGCGAAGGACATCGGCCGCGCCTTGAGCTCCTCACGCGCCGTGGGCCGCAGCGCGGCGAACGCCGCCCGGGAGAACGGGCCGAGCCCCTGGTACGCCGGCGCCTCCGACGCCCGTTCCCAGAGCGCGGCGAGCTTGCGTTCGTAGAACTCCGGACCTGGAACCCCGGACATCGCCGTGGTCTCCCGCCTGGCCTCGCGCCAGATGTTCACGTGTCGTTCCTGATGCCACATCGCTGGATCCCCCGGCACGCCGCTGGATGAGAGTCGGTCGGCAGCCAACACCGCCGCTCTTAAGCGCTCCTGAACGGTCACCGTGCCCGCGCACCGACAACGGCGCCTTCTTAAGCGGGCGTTAAGCGCGGCCCGGCAGTGTTCCCGGCGGGGGATCCGGCGGGTGCCGCGGATTCCCGGCAGACACGGAAGGAGCACGCGTGACCAGAGTCGTTGTCACCGGCGGCGGTACGGGCATCGGCCGGGCCACCGCCCGTCTCTTCGCCCGCGACGGTGCCGAGATCGTCCTCGTCGGCCGGCGGGCCGACGTACTGAAGGAGACGGCCGCCGCGCTCGAACCGGCGAGCGTCCTGATCGTGGCCGCCGACCTCGCCGACACCGCCGGCGCGCTGCGGGTCCTCGACGCGCTCCCCGACGGGCCGGTCGACGTGCTCGTCAACAACGCGGGCGGTGTCGACCGGGACAAGCAGCCCGGCCTGGCCGGATACGCCGCGTCGTTCCGCCGCACGCTGGACGCCAACCTCGTCTCCGCCGCCGTGCTCACCGAGGCCTTGTGGCCCCGCCTGACCCGCCCCGGCGCCCGCGTGATCAACGTCGGCTCGGTGGCGGCCCGCCGGGGCGGCGCGGACGGCTACACCGCCGCCAAGGCCGGCATGATCGGCTGGTCCCAGGGTCTGGCCCGCAAGGGCGGGCCGGAGGGCATCCTGGTCAACACGGTCGCCCCCGGCTACGTCCAGGACACCGAGTTCTTCACCCCCTCCGGCCGCTCCGCGCGCCACGACGCCCTCGTGACCGACACCCTGCTCGGCCGCGCCGGAGTGCCCGACGACATCGGCGCCGTGATCCGCTTTCTGGCCTCACCCGAGGCCGGGTGGATCACCGGCCAGGTGTTCGACGTCAACGGCGGAAGCGTGCTGGGAAGGTGACCCGCGACATGACGCGCAGACGCATCATCCACGTCTTCCCCGACCGTAGCTCCGAACTGCTGCGCGGCTACGAGGAAGGCGAGTTCTGGGTCGACTACCGGGCCGCCGCCGACCGTGCCGGCCTCGACTTCGCGGTCGCCGCCCCCGATCACATCGCCATCGCCCGCGGCACCGCCTATTGGCGCGACGAACCCCTCTCCCCGGAGCGGGACATCCTCGTCTACGGGGTGCGGACCAGCCCCACGCACGAGGTCGACCTGTGGACCGGGCTCTCGCTGATGCGGTCCCTGGCCACGCTCGGCTTCTGGCTGCCGATCCCGCTCGACACCGGCATCCTGCTCAACGACAAGTACGCCACCCTGAACGCCTTCCAGGACTCGCCCGTCCCGGGCATCCCGACCATCCGGATCACCGCCGACCGGGACGTCCACCGGCTGCGCCACCTCAACCTGGTGCCGGGCGACTGGTTCCCGGTCTTCGTCAAACCCCTCTCCTGGAGCGGCGGCCAGGGCTGCGTCTCCTGCCCGGACCGGGACAGCCTCGAAGCGGTCCTCGGGCTCGCCGCCGGCAGCGGGACCGGCGTGGCCGTACAGCCGCGACTCGCCGGGGTCACCGCCGACATCCGCGTGGTCGTGGTGGAGGGCACCATCATCGCGATGTTCGACCGGATCCCGCGGCAGGGCTCGCACGTGGCCAACGTCAGCCGCGGCGGCAGCTACGCGCTGCGCACCGAGATCGACCCCCGGGTGCACGAACTGGCCAAGCTGGCCTCCGAGCGGCTCGGCGTCTCCTACCTGTGCGTGGACCTGCTGCTCGCGGACGGACAGCTGTGGCTCTCGGAGTTCGAGGCCGACGGAGCCGTCTCCCGGCTGCTGGCCCCGGCGGATGTGGTCCACCACGTGGTCGCCACCCGGTTCGCCGCGTACGAGCGCCGCCTCGACGCCTTCCTGGCCGGCCGCTGAACCGCACCGCATCCCGGCTCGAACCCGTCCGTACCGGACGGCCCGACCCGCCGATCCCCGTCCGACCGGAGCCCCACGGCATCAGCCCCGCCGGGCCGCCCGAAGGCCCGGCACCGAGCGTCCGGCCCGAAGGCCCGGCCGCGATGCTTCGGCGCCGTCACCACCCGACGAGCCCAGAGAGGCGCACCCGTGACCACAGCCGCAGCACTCGGCTACCTCAAGCACGCCCTGCCGCCCGAGGAAGGCCCGGTCCCCGTCGACCTGCTGCTCGGGCCCGTGGAGGGCCGCGCGCGGGCGCTGGACGCGGCAGGCCTCGACCGGGCGGCGTGGCGGGCCGCCCGACGGCGCTGGGTCGCCGAAGCCGACCGGATCACCCGCGCCATGACCTGGCTGGACGCGGCGGTCGATCCGGCCGCCGTCACCCTGGGGGTGAAGGACACCCTGGATGTCGCCGGCATGCCGACCAGCCTTGGGCACGCCACCCACCGGCATCACCCCGGCGCCGACGCCCCGGCCGTCGCCCGGCTCCGCCGGCTGGGGCTGGCCCTCACCGGCAAGGCGTACGCCACCGAGCTCAACATCGGTGCCCCGGGGGACGTCCTCAACCCCGCGTTCCCGGAGCTCTCCCCGGGCGGCTCCAGCACTGGCTCGGCCGTCTCGGTGGCCGCCGGCATCTGCGACTACGCCCTCGCCACCGACGTCCTGGGTTCCGCCCGCTGGCCCGCGGCCAACTGCGGGGTGGCCGGCCTGCGTACCACCTGGGACCCTGGCCGGCTGGTCGGCGCACTCCCCGTCTCGCCCACCCAGGACGCCCTCGGCCTGATGGCCCGTACCGCGGGCGACTTGCGCCGGCTCTGGCGCCGCGGTCCGGTGTCCGCCCCCGGCGGAGCGACCGGCGGCGGAACCGGCCGGGTGGGGCGCCGCGTCGCCTCGCTCCGGGTGGCCACCGTGACCAACACCCGAGGCTGCGCGCCGGTCCTGGAGAGGGCCAGGGAACGCGCCGAGGCCGCCCTCGGCGAACTCGGCGTCACCCGCACCGAGACGGAGCTTCCCGCCGAGCTGTGGCGGGCCCGCGCCGACGCCTGGGAGCTGTGCGCGGTCGACGTCGCCGACGTGGTACGGGAGGTCGAGAGCCGGTTGGGGCTGTGCGTCTCACCCGTCGCCCGGGCATCCCTCGGCCCCGAACCCGCGCCCGGCCGCCGCGACGAACTCGTCTCCCGGCAAAAGGGGTTCCGTCGCGCCCTGCTCGCCCTGCTCGACCGCGAGGGCGTCGACATCCTGCTGATGCCGGTCAGCTCCACCCCGCCCAAGCGGGTGGTCGAGCGGGCCGGGAAGCCGACGCTGCCCAAACCCAAGGACACCGACTACGCCGACCGGCTCGGCTACACCCCGATCGCCAGCTTCGCCGGACTGCCCGCCCTGGTCCTCCCCGCCGCTGTCCACCCCGAACAGGGCCCACTGGCGGTCCAGTTGGTGGGCCGACCCCACACCGAGGCCGAGCTGCTCGACCTCGGCGCCGCCCTGGAGAAGGTCCTGGACACCCGTCCGGAGCTCACCGAGCGGGTGGCCCGTACCCTGCGAGCCGGACGATGAATGGCATCGGCCGGATCGCCCCGGAACGACTCGCGGCCGAAACAACCCGGCTCTCCGCGCTCGGCGGCGCGCCCCCCGCGGGCGCGACCGAGAGCGGCCCCGCCCAGGTCACCGCCTCCACCCGCGCCCTGGCGGTCCGCTCCGGAGGGCAGGTCGTCGCCAGCGGCGGGACCACGGGCCGGATCAAACTCACCACCATCGCCCCCGACCAGGGCATCCCCCGCCTGCTGCGGAGCTGGCGGCCGCTGGGACCGGGAGACGTCCTGCTCAACCTGTTCCGCCCCGGCCGGCTCTGGGGCGCGCACTACTTCTACAACGCCCTCGCCACCTACTCCCGTGCGTCCGTGCTGCCCATGGGGCCGGTGTCCGCCGCGGAACTCCCCGAATGGGCCGCGGTGTTCCGGGAGACCGGGGTCAACGCCCTGGCCGGCGCGCCCAGCGCTCTCGCCGACTTCGCCGACGCCGCCCTCGCCACCGGCACCACCCTGCCCGTCACCATCGTCATCTGGGCCGGCGAGCCGCTCACCGCGGCCCGCCGCGAGCGGATCGCCCGCGCCTTCCCCGAGGCGGCGTTGTGGGGCAACTACGGTTCCATCGAGACCTACGTGATCGCCGCCAGCGGCCCCGCCTGCGCGCCCGGCGTGCTGCACCTCCTCCCGGATCAGCGGATCGACCACGACGAGGAGCGGACGCTGCTCACCCGGGTCGGCGAGGGCTGGCCCGCCCCCGTCCTGCGCTACCGGCTCGGCGACCGGATCGCCCCGGACCACTGCCGCTGCGGGACCCCGAACGCCCTGCGGATCCTGGGCCGGGCCGACGACCGGTTGAAGTTCCACAACACCATGCTCCGGCTCGGTGACCTGCTGGAAGTGGCCCGCGCCGTCCCCGGCGTCACCGACGCCCAGCTGCTCCTGACCCCGGACCCCGCCGACCTCACCGCGCTCGCCGGCCTCACCGTCCGCTGGACCGGCCACCGCCCCGACCCGGCCCGGGACCCGGCCTCGGCACAGCACCCGGCCCGGACCCCGGACGATGACCCCGTCCGCGCCGAACTGCTGCGCAGGGTGTACGCCCTGGGCGCCATCGCCGCCCAGCACCCCGACAGCATCCGCGCCGAGCACGTCGACCGGCTCGACCGCAGCACCCGGACCGGCAAGGTGCTCCCGCACCAGTGGCTCGGCGCCGTCTCCGGCACCCCTTGACCGGGCCCCATCGCCCCGACGACACAGCAGCCCAGCCGACAGAACAGGACCCGAGCCATGGAGCGCGGCACCCCGGTCGAGAACCGGATCACCAGGGACTTCCTCGACGAAGGGCGCGGCAGGAGCCGCGCGGTCGACACCACGGACCCCGCCTTCGGCCGCACCCACGCCTGGCTGGGCCGGCCGATCTTCAACCGGCCCGCCTTCCTCCAGGCCGACGAGGTCCGCTCCCTCGACCGGGACCTCGGCATCCTGCTCCGCGTGCTCTCCTCGCTCCCCGAACGCCTCCACGAAGGCGACCCCGGCCGCATGGCCCGCGCCCTGGGCCTGAACGAGGACCAGGCCGAGGCCGTCACCCGGTGCGCCGTCGCCGGCCCGGCGGTCCCGCTGGGCCGTGCCGACCTGCTCCGCGAGCAGGGCCGGTTTCGCCTCGTGGAGTTCAACACGACCAGCTCGCTGGGCGGTTGCGAGATCGCCGAGATGAGCCGCGGCATGCTCGCCGACCGCCCGCTCGCCGAGTTCGCCGAGAAGCAGGACCTCGGGTACGGGGACCCGGTGGCCGGGATCATGGCCTCCATGGCGGCCTCCTGTCCCACCGGCTCCGGCCTCCCCGTCGCCGTGGTGAAGTGGCCCAACAGCCCCGAGACCGCGGAGGACTTCGGCCACCTGGACCTCTTCCTCCGTCAGCTCGCCGAACTCGGCCACGAGGCGTTCCCCTGCCACATCGGCCAGCTCGACTACCGGGGTGGTGTGCTCACCGCCCGCGGCCGCCGAGTGGACCGCCTCTTCCGTACCTTCCAGCTCAGCCGCCTCACCGGCGCCACCGAGACGCGGGAGCTGGCCGCCCCCCTCCTGGACGCGGTGGCCGACGGCGCCGCCGCCGTCTTCGCCCCGCTCACCACGGACCTCTACGGCATCAAGGACTGCCTGGGCCTGATCAGCGACGGGACCCACCAGGACCTCCTCGACCCCGTCGAGGCCGAGGTGGTCGACCGGCTGGTGCCCTGGACCCGCCCGCTGCGCCTGGGCAGCACCACCCGCGAGGGCCGGGCCGTCGACCTCGCCGCCCATCTGCGCTCCGAGCGCGAGCGCCTGCTGATCAAGCCCAGCGCCGGATTCGCCGGACAGGGGATCACGGCGGGCTGGATGGTCGGCCCCGAGGAGTGGGACCGCAGGATCGCCGAGGCACTGCGCCTCGGCGCCCCGTACGTGGTCCAGCAGCGGGTGATCGCCGACGCCGAGCGGTTCGTCGACGCCGACGACCCGGACACCCTCGCACCCTGCCTGCTCAACTGGGGCGTCTTCCATACGGCCCACGGCTACAGCGGCGCCTTCGTCAAGGGCATCCCGCACGCCGAACAGGACTTCCGCTTCCTCGGCGACGGCTCCCACGTGGGCTGCGTCTTCCACCGGCTGCCCGGCCCCGGAACCCAGGAGCACTGATGGCCGCCCCCATCGGCGTCGTCGTCGACGCCTACACCACCGGAAACCTGCTGCCCGCCGCGTTCGCCGCCCACGGGGTCCGGCTGGTCCACGTCCAGGCCCGCCGCCGGGTCTCCACCGCCCTGCCCGGACCGGACCTGTCCCGTTTCGCGGAGAACGTCGTCTACGACGGCCCGCCCGCCCTGGCCCGCCTCCGCGCCCTCGCCCCCGCCTTCGTCATCGCCGGCCAGGACTCCGGAGTGGCCTTGGCCGACCGGCTGAGCGAGGAACTGGGACTGCCCACGAACGGCACCGCGCTCTCCGCCGCCCGCTGGGACAAGTACGCCACCGGGGATCGGCTTCGCGAACGAGGCCTGCACTGCGCCCGCCAGTACAAGTCCGCCGACCCGGCCGACCTCGTCCGCCGGTGCAAGGAGTGGTCCGACGGCGCCCGACTCCCCGTGGTGGTCAAGCCGGTGAGCTCCGCCGGTACCGACGGGGTCCGCATCTGCCGTACCGACGCCGAGATCGAGACGGCCGCCGCCGCCGTGCTCGCCGGACCCGACGTGTACGGGAAGCCCAACACCGAGGTGCTCGTCCAGTCCTTCCTGGAGGGCACCGAGTACATCGTGGACACCGTCAGCCGGGACGGAGCGCACTTCGTCTGCGGGGTCTGGCGCTACCACAAACGACTCGTCGCCGGCCGGCCCGTCTACGAACGGGACGTCCTGCTCGCCCCGGACGAGGAACCGGTCCCCGCCCTCCTCGACTACATCACCCTCGTCCTCGACGCCCTCGGCATCCGCCACGGCTCGGCCCACGCCGAGATCATCGTCACCCCCGAGGGCCCGGCGCTGGTCGAGATCGGCGCCCGGATGAACGGCAACATGAACCCCGGCCTGCACCGGCTGTGCCTGGGCCACGACCAGGCGACCCTCACCGCCCTCGCCTACCTCCGCCCCGCGGAGTTCGTCGCCCGCCGGGCGGGGCGGGTCTACACCCGGCTGCGCCCGGCCCTCGTCTGTCACACCTCCACCGACCGGTCCGGCCGGGTCACCCGGATCGACACCGGAGCGGTCCGCCGGATCGAGGCCCTACCCGCCGTCCACGCCGTGGCCGTGAAGCTGGGCGTCGGTGACCGCCTGCGCCCCACCACCGACCTGCTGTCCAGTCCGCTGCGGGTCTTCATGACCCATCCGGACCCCGACGTCCTGGAGGCCGATGTGCGGGCCGTCCACACACTGGCCGAGGCCGTGTACGAGACCACGGCGCCGACCCCGTCCGGACTCGCGCCGTGACCCGGCCGGGGCGGACCCGCCCTCAGCCGGGCGCCGAGGACCCCGCGACCCCGGCCCCGCCCAGCCTGTGGCGCCACCGCGACTTCACCACGTACTGGCTGGGGGAGAGCGCCGCCCGGATCGGGGTCCAGGTCACCTCCCTGGCCCTGCCGCTGCTCGCCGTCGTGGAACTCGACGCCGGCCCCACCGAGGCGGGCCTGCTCAACAGCGCCCAGTTCGTGCCCTATCTGCTGCTGACCCTGTTCGCCGGGGTGTGGGTGGACCGCCTGCGGCCCCGCCCCTTCCTGATCTTCACCAACCTGGCCCGCGCCCTGCTGCTCGCCCTGCTGCCCGCCCTGTTCTGGCTGGATGCCCTCACCCTGGCCGGGCTGTACGCGGCGGGCCTGGTCATCGGCTCACTGGCCGTCCTGTACGACCTGTCCTCGTCGACCTACCTGCCCTCGCTGATCGGGAAGGACCGCCTGGCGGAGGGCAACAGCCGCATTCAGGGCAGTGGTTCGGTGGCCCGGATCGCCGGACCGGGAGTGGGCGGCTTCCTGGTCCAGCTGATGTCCGTGCCCGCCACCCTGGTCGTCGGTGCCGTCGTCCACCTGTTCTCGGCGATCGCCCTGTTCGCCGTGCGCACCCGGGAGGAACGCCCCGTGGCCGACGGCCCGCCGAAGCCGATGCTGCGCGAGATCGCCGGTTCGCTCCGCTTCGTCGTCCGCAACCCCTATCTGCGGGTGGCCGCCTTTCGAGCCGGGTTCAACAACCTGTTCTTCATGGCCATGCAGACCCTGTTGCCGCTCTTCGTCCTCCGAGAGCTGGGCGAATCCAGCGGCACCCTGGGGCTGGTCCTCGCCGTCGGCGCGGTCGGATCGCTGATCGGCGCCTTCCTCGCCGTGGGCGTCGCCCGCCGGTACGGTCCGGGCCGCGCCATCGTGCTCGGTTTCGGCCTCGGCTCCTTCTCCCAGGCCCTCGTCCCACTGGCCGGGGGTCCCACCTTCCTGGTCCTCGCCGTCCTGCTCGGCTCGTTCCTGCTCGGAGGCATCGGCACCACCGTCGGCAACATCCACCTCTCCACCCTCACTCAGACCGTCACCCCGGCCCGCGTGCTCGGCCGCACCAACGCCGCCCTGCGCTTCCTGACCTGGGGCACCATGCCCGTCGGCGCCCTTTTGGGCGGCTGGACGGGCGACCTGATCGGGCTGCGGGCCGCCCTGCTCGTCACCGCCGCGGGCTTCACCGTCTCCCTCCTCCTCGTCGCCTTCTCCCCGGTGGGTCGGCTCACGGAGCTCCCGGAAGAGGCCCGGTGGGACGACGAGTGAGGCGCGGAGGCACGGGAGCGCCGGGCAGCCGCGGGGGGCGCTGTCGCGCGTCACCCCGTCGCCGTCACGCGACCGGGCCGGAGCTCTTCGCCGGGGCGTCGTCCGTGCGGGCCGACGCCGCCGCCGCGCGGGCGCCGGGCCTGAGCACGCCGGCGCCGAGCACCAGGCCCAGGGACAGCAGGGTGACCAGGCCGAAGGAGAAGAGGAGCGAGGTCGCGTCGGCGATGCCGCCGATCGCCGAGGGGGCGATGAGACCCGAGGTGTACGTGATGGTGGCGACGCCCGCGATGGCCTGGCTGGGGTTCGGGCCGCTGCGGGCCGCCGCGGCGAAGGCGAGCGGGACGACGACCGCGACGCCGAGCCCGATGAGCCCGAAGCCGGCCATCGCGACGGCGGCGTGCGGGGCGAGGACGACCATCAGCCCGCCGAGGGTGGCGACGGCGCCCCCGACCCGTACCGTACGGACCGCGCCGAAGCGGTCCACGACGCGGTCGCCTGCCAGTCGGGCCGCGGCCATCGTCAGTGCGAAGGCGGTCGTCGAGGCGGCGGCGAGCCCGGCGGAGCTGCCCAGCTCGTCCTTGAGGTAGACGGCCGACCAGTCGAGGCTGGCGCCCTCCGCGAAGACCGCGCAGAAGCCTATGGCGCCGATGACCAGCGCGGACCTGGGCGGCAGCGAGAACCGCGGCGGCGCCTCCTCGTCCGGGGTGGCCTGCACGTCCAGGACGCCCTGGCAGAAGGCCAGGCCGAGCACGGTGAGGATGAGGGCGGCGATCAGGTGGTGGACGCGGGCGTCGGTGCCGAGGTGGGCCGCGACCGTGCCGCCGGCCGAGCCGAGCAGCGCGCCCACGCTCCACATGCCGTGCAGGCTCGACATGATGGACCTGCCGAGCCGGTTCTCGGTCTCGACGCCGAGGGCGTTCATCGCCACGTCGGACATGCCCGCGGTCGCGCCGTACACGAAGAGCACGCCGCACAGCCCCCAGACGTTCGGGGCCAGCGCGGGCAGGGTCAGGGAGAGCGTCCACAGGGCGAGCAGGCCGCGCAGGGCCGTACGGGCGCCGAAGCGGTGGCTGATGGCACCGGCCAGCGGCATCGCGACGGAGGCGCCCAGCGCGGGGAAGGCGAGAGCGAGCCCGAGCTGTCCGGCGCTGACGCCCGCGTGCTCCTGGATCCACGGGATGCGGGTCGCGAAGCTGCCGGTCACCGCGCCGTGGACGCAGAAGACCGCGGCGACGGCGAAGCGCGCCCGCCGAAGGCGCTCGGTGCTGAGGACGGTCTCCGCCGCCATGTGCCCTCCCTGAGTCGTGGTGTGGGCCGTAAACTATCAGGGACCCTGCCTGATAAATAGCCCGCAGGGGGAGTCCGCGTGGAATCGAGTCTGAGAGGATCGCCGTATGGCCGCATCCCCGAGCACCGCACGGGCCATCAACGACCGGCTCGCCCTGCGACTGCTCCAGGACGAGGGACCGTTGACGGCCACTCAGCTCAAGACGCTCACCGGACTCTCCCGACCGACCGTCGCCGATCTCGTCGAGAGGCTCCGCGAGTCCGGGCTCGTCCATGTCGTCGGGGAGTCCGGCGCGGAGCGCCGCGGCCCGAACGCCAGGCTGTACGGCATCGTCGCCGACCGCGCCCATCTCGCCGCGCTCGACGTACGCACCCGCTCCGTCTCCGTCACCGTCGCCGACCTGCTCGGGACCACCCTCGCCGAGGCCTCCGTCCCCGTCGGCGACGGCAGCGGCACCGGACCCGCCGTCGAGAAGGCGGTCACCCTCCTGGAGCGCACCGTGAAGGAGGCCGGCGCCGACCGGCTGCACACCGTCGCCGTCGGCGCCCCTGGCCTCATCGACCCGGCCACCGGCGAGCTGCGCGACTCCTCGGGGCTGCCCGCCTGGCACCGGAGGCTCGTCGCCGTCCTCCAGGAACGGCTCCCCGCCCACGTCCTCGTCGAGAACGAGACCAACCTCGCCGCCGTCGCCGAACTGCGCGAGGGCGCGGCGCGCGACCGTGAGGACTTCGTCCTGCTCTGGCTCGGCCAGGGCGTCGGCGCCGCCGTCGTCCTCGGCGGGCGGCTGCGCCGCGGGGCCTCCGGAGGCGCGGGCGAGATCGGCTTCCTGCCGGTCCCCGGCACCTCGGGGCTCCCCTCGGCCACCGGCTGCGACGGCGGCTTCCACGAACTGGCCTGCGCGGCCGCGGTCGAGACCCTCGCCGCCGCGCACGGCCTCGCCCCCTCGGAGGCACTCGCCTCGGGCCACGGTCCCTTCCTGGACGCGCTGGCCCGCCGTCTGGCCGTCGGCGCGGCGGCCGTCGTCTCCGTACTGGACCCCGGCTGCGTGGTCCTCGCCGGCGAGACGGGTCACCAGGGCGGCCCCGCGCTCGCGGCCCGCGTCGAGGCGGAGCTGGCGGCCCTCTCCCCGCTCCGCACGGACGTCCGCCCGACGGAGCTCGGCGACGCGGCCGTCCGGCGCGGCGCGCTCCTCCTCGCCCGCGACACGGCTCAGGACGCGCTCTTCGGCCCGCCGGCCACCGGACTCTAGGGCGTGTTGCCGAGGCTCCCCGGTCGCGCGGAGGTCTCCCGGGTCGCGCCGAGGTGCCGGAGCGGAACCGGCCCGGTGAGCCGCTACGCGCCCGCCGGTCCGCCGAAGCGCCGCGCCAGGAACTCGTCGAACGTCACCCGGCCCACCGCGCGGTCCGGTGCCAGGTGCTCGCCGCGCCGCAGCCCCCGGTACACCCTGCCCGGCAGCGGCACCTCGACGACGCGGCGCCGGCGTCCGCTCGCCCGCAGGTAGGAGTGGGCCAGCTCGACGAAGGTAGGGATCTCCGGGCCGGCCATGTCCTCGACCCGGCCCGCCGGCCGCCCCGCGGCCAGCTCGGCGAGGCGCGCGGCCGCCTCCGTCACCTCCAGGGGCTGGTCCCGTACCCCCTTGGGCAGCAGCATCACGGGCGGCTTCGCGAGCCCTTGGAGCAGCTGGAGGACCAGGTCGTGGAACTGGGTGGTGCGCAGCAGCGTCCAGCCGGTGCCCGAGCCCTGGATCATGCGCTCCACCGCGTACTTGGTGCGGTAGTAGCCGAGCGGCACCCGGTCGACGCCGATGATCGAGATGTAGACGAGGTGCGGCACCCCGGCGCGCCGCACCGCTTCGAGCAGGACGCGGGCGGCGTCCTTGTCGCCGCGCAGGATGTTGCTGCAGTGGACGACCGTGTCCACCCCGTCGACCGCCCGTTCGAGCAGCGGCCCGCCCTGCCGCAGGTCGACCGCGTACGGCGGGGAGTGCCTGCTGAGGACCCGTACGTCGTGGCCGTCCGCGCGCAGCCGCTCGCAGACGGGCCGGCCGAGGGTTCCCGTACCACCGGTCACCAGGATCGTGCTCATGTCTCAAGACTGACGGTCCCGGCCCCGGTCCGCACAAGGGGAAGGCGCGAGGTCCGCACTCAGGGCAGGCGTCCGGTCCGCACCCGGGGCAGGCGCCAGGTCCGCACACGCGGAGCGCCGCGCCCCGGACAGGGGGGGCGCGGCGCGGTGGGAGCCCGGCGGCGGCAAGGGCCGTTGTCCGCCGCCGGGGGTCTTCCGAGGTGGGTGCGTCAGCCGTGGGTCAGCAGGCGCCGAGGTCCTTCCAGACACCCCAGTCGCCGGTCGTGCCCGGCGTCTCGTTCTGGGTCCACCACTGGGCCTTGTACTTGCGGCCGTTGTGGGAGACCTCGTTGCCCGCGTTGTAGACCGTGCCGGCCACGTACGCCGGGACGGTTCCGCAGCCCGTGGGCGGCGTCGTCGGAGGCGTGGTCGGGGGAGTGGTCGGCGGGGTCGTCGGCGGCGTGGTGGGCGGCGTCGTCGGCGGGGTGGTCGGCGGGGTCGTCGTGCCCGGCTCCACCACCGTCGTGCCGCGCGCCAGGTCACCGGCGAGGGCGTACGTCGTGCCGTTGATGCTCACCGTCCAGTTGGAGGGGGTGGACACCGGCAGGTAGTAGTTGAACGCCAGGTCGACCGAGGCGCCGGGGGCCAGCGACTGCCAGGCCGGGAGCTTCAGGGAGACGCGGTGGAAGTCGCCCTTCAGGCCGCCCACGTTGGAGCCCGTGTGGTCGCTGCTGATGACCTTGGTGCCGAAGCCCGACTGGTCCGAGGCGTTGGACGGGGCCGAGGTGCCGTAGTCGAACTGGAACTCGGTGCCGCCCGGCAGCGCCGTCGCGGTGTTGTTGGTGATCTTGATCTTCGGGGTGATCGGGTAATTCGAGTCGCCCAGCTTGAACTCGGTGAACTGCGCGTCGATCTTCACGGCCTGGGTCGGCAGGGTCGCGTTGGACTTCTTCGCGCCGTACGGGGTGGCCGCCTTGAACTTGTCGTACATCAGCGAGGTGAGCGTGTCACCCATCTCGTACTGGCCCTTGGCGGCGTTCCAGTCGTAGTCGCCGGCCATCTCCCAGACCATGGTGCCGCCGATGCCCTTGTTCACGACGTAGTCGGCCTTGGCGGCCACCGACTGCTCGTCCTCGGTGGAGAGGAAGACCTTCTTCTGCGCGTTCCACAGCCACGGCGCGACCAGGGTCGAGTCGTACTTGCGGGCGTAGGTGCCGGTCAGGGTGGTGTTCGCCGGGAAGCCGTACTGGGTGACGTAGTCGCCGACGATCCCCTTCTCGAGGTTCTTGGCGTGCCACATCGGGTTGGAGCCGGCGGGCGACTCGACACCGTTGGTGTCCTTGTCGTGCCACAGGTTGTCGATGCCGGTGGCGCCGTCACCGCACTTGGTCAGACCGGCGCCGGCGGGGCAGGTGGTCGCGGAGGCCTTGCCCCACAGACCGTCGGTGCCGCCCTGCACGTTCTTGTGGCCGCGGGTGTAGTAGGGCAGGCCGATGTTGATGCGGCCGGCCGGCATCGAGCCGCGGAAGTAGTGGTAGGCCCAGTCGGTGTTGAGGTAGCCGATGTTCCCGTACTGCGCCGAGCCGTAGACGTTGGCGGCGGCGAGCTCGCCGTCCTTGCCGTCGTCGAAGAGCGAGGCGTTGGGGCCGACGTACTCGTTCCAGGCGCCGTGCAGGTCGTAGGACATGATGTTGACGTAGTCCAGATACTTCTGCATCTGGAAGGTCTCCATGCCCCGCAGCAGGTAGCCGGAGGAGGGGGCGGCGACGGTCAGCAGGTAGTGCTTGCCGTCGGCGGCGCCCGCGGCGTCGAGCTTCTCGCGCAGGGTCTTCATGAGGGCCGCGTAGCCCTGCACGAGGCCGGCGCGGCGCGCGTTGGCGAGCTGCCAGTCGAGCGGGTTGCCCGCGTCCTTCATCGTGGTCGGGTACTCGTAGTCGATGTCGACGCCGTTGAACCCGTACTTGCGGATGAAGTCGACGGACGAGGTCGCGAAGGTGTCGATCCCGGCCTGGTTGACCGAACCGTCGGCGTTGGTGGCCATCGAGTAGAAGCCGCCGGAGTTGACCCGGTCGCCGTTGTCCGCGAAGTAGCCGCCGGTCTCGGCCCAGCCGCCGACCGAGATCAGCGTCTTCACGTTCGGGTGCTGCTTCTTGAACTTGTTGAGCAGGTTGAAGTGGCCCTTGTAGGAGTAGGCGGGGTCCATCTCCGCGCCCGCGACACCGGGCCAGGTCATCCCGGTGGCGGCGTTGTTCGGACCGTCCGTGCCCACGGAGAGCTTGTTGTCGCTCCCGATGTGGCCGAAGGCGTAGTTGATGTGGGTGATCTTCTCCCACGGGATGTCCTTGGCCAGGTACGCGGGCTGGCCGTTCTTGCCGTCGCGCCAGCCGGTGAAGTAGCCGATGACCCGGCGCTGGTGGTCCGCGCCCATCTTCTCGCGGCCCTCGGTGTCGTAGACCGAGCAGTAGGGGACGTCGACGCCCGGGGTCTTGTAGAGCCCGTCGGGGCGACAGGACTCGTTGTCGGCCGCGTACGAGACGCCGCCGGAGAGCGAGCTGAGCAGCAGCCCGGCGACGGCTGCGCCGGAGGAGAGCAGCGAGGCTCTTTTCGCGGTGGGGGACAACACGATGGCTTCCTCCTGGGGTGGGGGTCCCCCCACGCCGCGGGGCGTAGGGGGAGTGGATAAACACAACGAACAAGGGGGTGGGTCGTGTTGGGCCCGTGGGGTGCGCACCCCGCCGGGCCGTTCCTAGGAGGTGACACGGAGATTAAGAGGACTAGACCAGTGCGTCAATAGGTCTGGACCAAAGAAGAATTCTGTGGGACTCTGTGAGCCAGACCACAGGATCTCGGCCACATCGCTTCACGCGGCTCGTGGCACACTGGCCCTGTATCAGCAGCAGCGCACTCCGGGGTCGGTGTAATTCCGAACCGGCGGTATAGTCCGCGACCCGTCCGCAGCCAGCGGCCGGTTGACCAGGTGAGATTCCTGGACCGACGGTGAAAGTCCGGATGGGAGGCAGTGCGCGGCGGGTGACCCCTCACAGGGGTGTGCCGGCCGTACGTCCGCTGGTCGCCGTGTCGTCACCGACCGGCGTACCCGGAGGACGCGGCCTCGGCGCACCCTGCGCGAGGCGTCCTTCCCGCTCTCTGTCGTCATCGACAGGCCCCGGAGTCCGTGCCCGAAGAGGCAGGAGGACCCGGTGGCCCAGCAGGCCGACATCACCGCCATGCGACGCGCCGTCGAGCTCGCCGCACGCGGACTCGGCGCCACCAGCCCCAACCCCGTCGTCGGCTGCGTCGTCAGCGACGCAGCCGGACACCCGGTCGGCGAGGGCTGGCACCAGCGCGCCGGCGGCCCCCACGCCGAGGTCCACGCCCTGCGCGAGGCCGGCGTCCTCGCCCGCGGCGGCACCGCGTACGTCACCCTCGAACCCTGCAACCACACCGGCCGCACCGGCCCCTGCGCCCAGGCCCTGATCGAGGCCGGGGTCAGCCGGGTCGTGTACGCGGTCGGCGACCCGAACCCGCAGGCCACGGGCGGTGCCGACACCCTGCGCGCCGCCGGCGTCGAGGTCGCGCAGGGCCTCCTGGAGGACGAGGCCAGGGCGGTCAACATCGCCTGGCTCACCTCCGTGCGCCACGGCCGCCCCTTCGTCCGGTGGAAGTACGCCGCCACCCTCGACGGCCGGATCGCCGCCGCCGACGGCACCTCCCGCTGGATCTCCTCCGCGGAGTCCCGCGCCGACGTCCACCGGCTGCGCGCCGAGGCCGACGCCGTCGTCGTCGGCTCCGGCACCGCCCGCGCCGACGACCCCCATCTGGCCGTACGCGGGATCGACGAGGCCGTCCAGCCCCTGCGGGTCGTCGTCGACACCGAGGGGACCGCCGTGAAGCCCGGCGCCCGGGTCCTCGACGACGCGGCCCCCACCCTGATCGCGATCGCCGAGGACGCTGCGACCGGCCTCCCCGACGTCGTACGCCTCCCCAGGGCCGGGCGCGGCCTGTCCGTACCCGCCCTCCTCGACGCCCTGCACGAGCGCGGCGTCCGCTCCGTCCTCCTCGAAGGCGGCCCCACCCTCGCGGGCGCCTTCGTCGCCGAGGGTGCCGTCGACCAGGTCGTCGGCTACCTCGCCCCGGTCCTCCTCGGCGCGGGCCCGCAGGCCCTCGCCGACGCCGGAATCACCACCATCACCGAAGCGTTGCGGCTCGACGTCACCGAGACCGTGCGCATCGGCCCCGACATCCGCATCACCGCCACCCCCAAGGAGCGCTGACCGTGTTCACCGGAATCGTCGAAGAACTGGGCGAGGTCGTCGCCGTCGAGCAGCTGGAGGACGCCTCCCGCTTCCGACTGCGCGGCCCCCTGGTCACGGAAGGCGCCCAGCACGGCGACTCCATCGCCGTCAACGGTGTCTGTCTCACGGTCGTCGAGCACGGCGACGGCGAGTTCACCGCCGACGTCATGGCCGAGACCCTCAAGCGGTCCAGCCTCGGCGCCCTCGAAGCGGGTTCCCGCGTGAACCTGGAGCGGCCCATGGCCGTCGGCGGCCGCCTCGGCGGCCACATCGTCCAGGGCCACGTCGACGGCACCGGCACCGTCCTCGACCGGACCCCGTCCGAGCACTGGGAGATCGTCAAGGTCGGCCTGCCCGCCCACCTCTCCCGCTACGTCGTCGAGAAGGGCTCGATCACGGTCGACGGCGTCAGCCTCACCGTCGTCGAGGTCGCCGACGACTGGTTCACCATCAGCCTCATCCCCACCACCCTCGCCCTGACCACGCTCGGCATCAAGCAGAGCGGCGACCCGGTCAACCTCGAGGTCGACGTCATCGCCAAGTACGTCGAGCGGCTGCTCGGCACCGACGCCCAGGAGAACGGCAAGTGAACTGGCTCAACTCCGAGGCGTTCACCGTCCTCGACCAGCGCATCGTGTGGTCCGACATGATCGGCAACACGATCGGTCTGATCGCCCTCGCCCTCGGCTGGCGGCGCTCCATACTCACCTGGCCCGCCCAGCTGCTCTCCGGCGTGATCCTCGTCGGCGCCTACGCCTCCGCCCACCTCTCCGGCGGCGTCGGCAAGCAGCTCCTGGTCATCGGCGTCGCAGCCTGGGGCTGGTGGCAGTGGAACCGGGGCCGGCAGCAGGCCCAGGACGGCTCCATCGCCGTCCGCTTCGCCACCTGGAAGGAGCGCGGCCTGCTCCTCGCCGGCGCGGTCCTCGGCACCCTCGCCGTCGGCGGCCTCTTCACCCTCTACCCGTCGCTCTCCTGGAGCCCGTGGGCCGACGCGTACATCTTCGTCGGCACGCTCGTCGCGATGATCGCCCAGGCCCGCGGCCTGGTCGAGTTCTGGTTCGCCTGGCTCCTCGTCGACCTCGTCGGCGTCCCCCTCGCGTTCAACAGCGGCCTCGCCTTCTCCGGCCTGGTCTACGTCATCTACTTCGTCCTCGTCATCTGGGGCATGCGCGACTGGTGGCTGCGCTCCCGCGGCACCACCGTCCTGGAAGGAGCCCACGCATGAGCACGAATCCCCTCTGGGACGCCACCGACCTCGCCCTCGACCCCGTCGAGCAGGCCATCCGCGACATCGCCGCCGGACGCCCCGTCGTCGTCGTCGACGACGAGGACCGCGAGAACGAGGGCGACCTCGTCATCGCCGCCGAGAAGGCGACCCCCGAGATCGTCGCCTTCATGATGAGCGAGTGCCGCGGCCTGATCTGCGCGCCCATGGAGGACGAGGAGCTGGAGCGCCTCCAGCTCCCGCAGATGGTCGAGCACAACACCGAGTCCATGCGGACCGCCTTCACCGTCTCCGTCGACGCCTCCCCCGCGTACGGAGTCACCACCGGCATCTCCGCCGCCGACCGCGCCACCACCCTGCGGATGCTGGCGAGCGGCAGCCACGAGCCGTCCGACTTCGTCCGCCCCGGCCACATCTTCCCGCTGCGCGCCAAGGCCGGCGGCGTCCTCGTCCGCAACGGCCACACCGAGGCCGCCGTCGACCTCGCCCGCCTCGCTGGCCTCCGCCCGGCCGGCGCGATCGTCGAGATCGCCGGCGAGGACGGCGTCATGCTGCGCCTGCCCGAGCTGGTGCCCTTCGCCCGCAAGCACGGCCTCACGATCATCTCCATCGAGGACCTGATCGCCTACCGGCGCTCCGCCGAGCCGACCGTCCGCCGCGAGGCCGAGGTCCAGCTCCCCACCGCGCACGGCGACTTCACCGCGTACGGCTACCGCTCCACCGTCGACGGCGTCGAGCACGTCGCCCTCGTGCACGGGGAGATCGGCGACGGCGAGGACCTCCTCGTCCGGGTCCACTCCGAGTGCCTGACCGGCGACATCTTCCACTCGCTGCGCTGCGACTGCGGCCCCCAGCTCCAGGCCTCCATGGACCGCATCACCGAGGCGGGCCGCGGCGTCGTCGTCTACCTCCGCGGCCACGAGGGCCGCGGCATCGGCCTGCTCTCCAAGCTCCGCGCGTACGAGCTCCAGGAGCAGGGCCGCGACACCCTCGACGCCAACCTGGAGCTCGGCCTGCCCGCCGACGCCCGCGACTACGCGGCCGGCGCGCAGATCCTCGCCGACCTCGGCGTCCGGAGCCTGCGCCTGATGACCAACAACCCCGACAAGATCGACGCCCTCACCCGGCACGGTCTCACCGTCGAGGGCCGCGAGCCGATGCCCGTCACGGCCGGCGAGCACAACCTCCGCTACCTGCGCACCAAGCGGGACCGGATGGGCCACGACCTGCCCTGGCTGGACGGCTCCACGGCCTCCACCTGCGGCAACCAGTAGTCACGTACGTACGTAACGACCTGCAAGGAGAAACATGAGCGGCAAGGGCGCACCCGTCCTCAGCGTGAAGAACTGCGGCGACCTGCGGGTCGCGGTCATCGCGGCCCAGTGGCACGAGAAGATCATGGACGGCCTGGTCGACGGAGCCCTGCGCGCCCTCGGCGAGCTCGGCATCGACGAGCCGACCCTCCTGCGCGTCCCCGGCAGCTTCGAGCTCCCGGTCGTGGCGAAGGTCCTCGCCGGTCGCGGCTACGATGCCATCGTCGCGCTCGGAGTCGTCATCCGCGGCGGAACCCCGCACTTCGAGTACGTGTGCCAGGGCGTGACCCACGGCCTCACCCAGGTCTCGATCGACACCGGCGTACCCGTCGGATTCGGCGTCCTCACCGTCGACAACGAAGAGCAGGCCCTCGACCGGGCCGGCCTCGAAGGCTCCTCCGAGGACAAGGGCCACGAAGCGGTCACCGCCGCCGTCGCCACCGCCACCACGCTGCGCACGGTCAGCGAACCCTGGCGCTAGGTAGCACGCCCCCACCCCGTACTCTTAGGACCATCATGGCGAACGAAACCTCCAAAACCTTCGAAGAGCTCTTCGCCGAGCTCAAGCTCAAGGCCGAGACCGGCGACCCGGCCACCTCCCGCACCGCGGAGCTGGTGGGCAAGGGCGTCCATGCCATCGGCAAGAAGGTCGTCGAGGAGGCCGCCGAGGTCTGGATGGCCGCCGAGTACGAGGGCAAGGAAGCGGCCGCCGAGGAGATCTCGCAGCTGCTGTACCACGTCCAGGTGATGATGGTCGCCCGCGGGATCTCGCTCGACGACGTCTACGCCCACCTCTGAGCACAACCGTCCCACCGTTCCGAACACTCCCAGGCAAAGGAAGCTCACCTCATGCTGCGCATCGCCGTTCCCAACAAGGGTTCCCTCTCCGGACCTGCGTCGGCAATGCTCCATGAGGCGGGCTACCGGCAGCGCAAAGAGTCCAAGGAACTCGTCGTCATCGACCCCGACAACGAGGTCGAGTTCTTCTACCTGCGGCCGAAGGACATCGCGATCTACGTCGCCTCCGGGAAGCTGGACATCGGCATCACCGGCCGTGACCTGCTCCTGGACTCCGGGGCCAGCGCCGAGGAGATCCTCGCGCTGAACTTCGGCCGCTCCACCTTCCGCTACGCCACCCGGCCGGGCACGGCGAACGGCCCGGAGGACTTCGGTGGCATGACCATCGCGACCTCCTACGAGGGCATCGTCGCCAAGCACCTCGCCGACCAGGGCATCGACGCCTCCGTCGTCCACCTGGACGGCGCGGTCGAGACCGCGATCCAGCTCGGCGTCGCCCAGGTCATCGCGGACGTCGTGGAGACCGGCACCAGCCTGCGCAACGCGGGCCTGGAGGTCATCGGCGAGCCGATCCTCACCTCCGAGGCCGTCGTCGTCCGCCGCCACGGCGCCACGGACGACCACCCGCAGGTGCAGCAGTTCCTGCGGCGCCTCCAGGGCGTCCTGGTCGCCCGCTCGTACGTGATGATGGACTACGACTGCCGCGCCGAGCACCTGGAGCAGGCCGTCGCCCTCACCCCGGGCCTCGAGTCGCCGACCGTCTCCCCGCTGCACAACGAGGGCTGGGTCGCCGTCCGCGCGATGGTCCCCGCCAAGGAGGCGCAGCGGATCATGGACGACCTGTACGAGATCGGCGCGCGCGCCATCCTCACCACCGCCATCCACGCCTGCCGCCTCTGACGGCCGGCCGGTACGACCCCCGAGGCACGGAGGGAACCCCGATGTCCGAAGCACCGCTGCCCGCCCTTCCGGTCACCTTCCGTCCGGGGCGCACCCGGGCGGTCCTGCTGACCCTCAGCGTCGCGATGTTCGTCGTCGTCACCGTCGTGGCGCTGATGCTGGAGCGGCTGGGCCCGGGGGAGCGCGCCAGCTTCGTCTTCACCGCGGCGCTGCTCTCCGGGGTGCTCGCCCTGCTGAGCCGCCCCAAGGTGGTCGCGGACGAGGAGGGCGTCACGGTCGTCAACATCACCCGGACCCGGCGGCTCGCCTGGGCGGAGATCGTCAAGGTCAACCTCCGCCCCGGCGACGCCTGGGTCTTCCTCGACCTGAGCGACGGCACCAGCCTGCCCGCGCTGGGCATCCAGCCCGGCATCGCCCAGGAAGCGGCGATCCGGGACGCCCGCGCGCTGCGGGCCCTGGCGGACAGCAAGGGGACGGTCGCGGAGCGGGTCTGAGACCTGATCCGGGGGCTTCCCGGCGCACGGACCCCGGTCGGGAGAACCCGGATCCGTCCCCCATCCGGGTCGGGCCCCCTGCCCCACGGGGCGTTCGCGTGACTACTCTGGAGGCGGTGGTGCCGAGCGGCACCACCGCCTCGCGTGTGCAGGGCCGTCTTCGCGGCCCGCGGGGCCACCCTTCGACCCGAGGAGTGACTCCCTCCAGCAATGGACGGATCGTCCGGTAGTACCTGCGCCGCCCCCTCCCAGGAGGCGGCGGCATGATCATCTCCCTTCTGCTGCTCGCCGCGGCCTTTCTCCTGATCCTCGCCAACGGCTTCTTCGTGGCCGCCGAGTTCGGACTCGTGACCGTCGAGCGCGCCGAGGCCGAGCGCGCCGCGGCAGCCGGCGACCGGCGCGCCCGCACCGTCGTCACCGCCCTGCGCGAGCTGTCCTTCCAGCTCTCCGGCACCCAGCTCGGCATCACGCTCACCTCGCTCGTCGTCGGCATGCTCGCGCAGCCCGCGCTCGCCGGGCTGCTGAGCGGGCCGCTCACCGCGACCGGACTGCCCGAAGGGGCCGTCCCCGGGGTCGCGGTGGTGATCGGGATGCTGCTCGCCTCCGCCGTCCAGATGGTGGTCGGCGAACTCGTCCCGAAGAACTGGGCGGTCTCCCGGCCGCTCCAGGTGGCCCGCTTCGTCGCCACCCCGCAGCGCCGCTTCTCCGCCCTCTTCCGGCCGGTGATCGCCCTGCTCAACCACGTCGCCAACCGGCTCGTCCGGCTCATGGGCGTCGAGCCCACCGAGGAGCTGGACTCCGTCCGGACCCCCGGCGAGCTCGTCTCCCTCGCCCGGCACTCCGCCCAGGCCGGCGCCCTCGAACAGGACACCGCCGACCTCTTCGTCCGCACCCTCTCCCTCGGCGGCCTCACGACCGGCCAGGTCATGACCCCGCGCGTGAAGGTGAGCGCCCTCCAGTGGGACGCCACCGCCGCCGACGTCCTCAACCTCACCCGGGCCACCGGCCTCTCGCGCTTCCCCGTCTACCGCGACCGGATCGACGAGGTCGTCGGCATGGTCCACCTCAAGGACGCGCTCGCCGTCGCCCCGCACGCCCGGCTGCGCACCCCCGTCGGCCGGATCGCGGTCCCGCCGCTCCTCGTCCCCGAGACGCTGCCCGCCCAGGCCCTCCTGGAGCGGCTGCGCCGGGAGCAGCCGATCGCCGTGGTCGTCGACGAATACGGCGGTACGGCCGGCGTCGTCACCCTGGAGGACATCGTCGAGGAGCTCGTCGGCGAGGTGCGCGACGAGCACGACACCTTCGCCGACGGCAGCCCCGAACTGGCCGCCGCGCCCGCCGAGGACGGCCGCCCCGTCTGGGAGGCCGACGGCTCCTGCCGGGTCCACACACTGCGCCGGATAGGCCTCGACGTGCCCGACGGGCCGTACGAGACCGTGGCCGGGCTCGTCGCCGACCTCCTCGGCCGCATCCCCGCCCCCGGCGACCGCGCCGAGCTCCCCGGCTGGCGGCTCTCGGTGCGCCAGGTCGACCGCTACCGGGCCGGACGCGTCCGGCTCGTGCGGACCGCCCAGGACCCGGACCACGCCGCCGGTACGGACCGGGAGCCGGCCGGCCGCCCGGCGGCCCCGGCCCCCGCCCCGGAGCCGTACGCCGCACCGGTCCCGGCGGAGGCCGTCGCCCCGCTCGTCGCGGAGGGGGCCCGATGAGCACCCTCCAACTGCTGTTCGCCCTCGTCCTGGTGCTGGCGAACGGCTTCTTCGTCGGAGCCGAGTTCGCGCTCGTCTCCGTCCGCCGCAGCCAGATCGAGCCCCTCCCCGGCGCCCGCGCCCAAAAGGTCCTGCACGGTCTGGAGAACCTGCCGCAGATGATGGCGGCCGCGCAGTTCGGCATCACCGTCTGCTCGCTGACCCTCGGCGCCGTCGCCGAGCCGACCGTGGCCCGGCTCCTCGAACCGGTCTTCCACACGGTCGGGGTCCCCGAGGGGCTGATCCACCCGCTCGGCTACGTCATCGCCCTCGCCGCGGTCGTCTTCCTCCACCTCGTCATCGGCGAGATGGTCCCGAAGAACCTGGCGATGGCCGCGCCCGAGCGGACCGCGCTCTGGCTCGCCCCGGCCCTGGTCGGCTTCGCCCGGCTCTGCCGGCCGGTGACGGTCGCGCTGGGCGCCTGCGCCCGGCTCGTCCTGCGGGCGTTCAAGGTCGAGCCGAAGGACGAGGTGGAGGCGGTCTTCACCCGGACGCAGCTCGGCCGGCTCGTGGAGGACGCCGGACAGGCCGGGCTGCTCGACCCGGCCGAGCAGGAGCGCCTGGAGGACGCGCTCGAACTGGGCAACCGCCCGGTGACGGACGTCCTCATCGCCCCCGGCTCGCTGGTGACGGTGCCGCCGTCCGTCACCCCGCGCGAGATCGAGGAGCTGACCGTACGGACCGGCTACTCGCGCTTCCCGGTCCGCGCCGAGGCGCGCGGCACCTTCATGGGCTTCGTGCACGTGAAGGACGTCCTCGACCTGGAGGACCGGGAGCGGGCCGTACCGCACCAGCTGTGGCGGCCGATGGCGACGCTCCGTGCCGAGCTGCCGCTCGACGACGCCCTCACCGTGATGCGCCGCGCCGCCACCCATCTGGCGCAGGTCGCGGACGGCTCGGGCCGGGTCCTCGGCCTGGTCGCCCTGGAGGACGTCCTGGAGATGCTGGTGGGCGAGGTCCGCGACCCGGCCCACCGGCTGCCGGTGGGGTAGGTCCTGTCGTCGAACTCCCGTCGTCCGCCCGGAGGGCGGGCCCTGCGGCGGCAGGCGGGACTTTCGCAACACGCCCTAGTACCCCGGGGGCTCCTGCTGCGGGCCGCGGTCGATCGGACCGCGGCCCGACAGGACCTCGCCGTAGGCCTGCATCAGGTCGGCGAGCCGGAGGGTCGCGAGGTCGTCCCGGGTCGGCGTGCCCGGGTAGCCGGAGAGCCGCAGGTCCCGGTAGGCGCAGGACTTCTCGTACAGGGTCCGCAGGAAGCGGCCGTTGCCCAGCTCGTCGATCCAGCCCTGCTCGACGACGTGCCCGCTGATCGAGCGGAGCTCCTCCCGGGCCTCGTCGTCCCAGCCGTCGCCGTTGGCCGCCGCCAGGACCTCGCCGATCGCGGTGAGTTCGAGCGGCCGGTACGAGGGGAAGTCGACCCGCGTGGTGAAGCGGGAGGACAGGCCGGGGTTGGTGCTGAGCAGCCGGTCCATGCCCTCGGGATAGCCGGCCAGGATGACCACCAGATGGTCGCGGTTGTCCTCGGCCCGCTTGAGCAGGACCTGGAGGGCCTCGTCGCCGTACGCGTCGCCCTTGCTGTAGCCCGTGTTGGACAGCGCGTACGCCTCGTCGACGAAGAGCACCCCGCCGAGCGCCGAGTCGATGAGCTCGTTGGCCTTCACCGCCGTCTGGCCGAGGAACTCGCCGACGAGGTCGGCCCGCTGGGCCTCCACCAGGTGGTCGCCGCCGAGCAGACCGAGGGCGTAGAAGACCCGGCCCAGGATCCGGGCGACCGTGGTCTTCCCGGTGCCGGACGGGCCCGAGAAGACGAAGTGGCGCTTGGGCGGCTGGACCGGGAGCCCCTGGTCGGCGCGCAGCCGCGCCATCTCCAGCTGCGCGGAGAGCGCCTTCACCTGCCGCTTCACCGGGTCGAGCCCGACCATGCACTCCAGCTCGGCGAGCGCCTCCGCGAGCAGGACCGGGTCGGTGGGCCCGGCGGGGAAGCGCGGCGGCCCGGACTGCCCGGGCAGCGATGCCTTCTGCCGTACGGTCTCGGGCGGGGTGACGGGAGCCACCGGCGGTACGGGTTCGGGCGCGAGCCGCAGTCCGTCGCCCAGCGCCCCGGCCTCGGGATCCGGGCCGGGCGCGGTGTCCACCGTCTCCTGGCCGAGACCGCCGCCGACGGTCCCGAGGGCGACCGTCGCGAGCCCGGACGGGTCGTCCATGCCGTCGTACCCCTCGAAGCCGTCGTACTCGGCGATGGCCGCGAGTCGGGCGGCCGTGTCCATGAACGTCGGGTCGATCCGGTGCACGGCCCGGTAGAGGGGCAGGGCGGCGGCACTCCGCCCGGTGCCCTCGTGGGCCCGGGCGAGCCAGTAGCGGAGCTCCTTGCGCTGCGGCTGCTCGCTGCGGCAGCGCATCAGCGAGGCCGAGAGCAGGGGCTCGGCCTGCCCGTACATCTCCAGCCGGACCCGGGCCATGCCGCCGAAGAGGCCCGCCTCGATGCCGAGCAGCGGGTCGTCGACGAGCGTCTCCGTGTGGCGGACGAGCTGGTCCCAGTCCTTGACGAGATAGGCCCGGCAGGCGTGCAGGAAGCGGACCTGCGGGTCGGTGTCGACCGGGGGGAGCCCGGCGAGCGCCCGGTCGAGCTCCGGCACGTGGCGGCCGTCGAGCCAGTGGGAGGCGTGGGCGAGCAGCAGATCGCGCGGGCTCTCCAGGACGGGCTGGACCCACCAGCCCAGCCAGTACCAGGAGTTGAGCGTGCGGCGGTGGCGGGTGCGCTGCTCGCCGAACCGTTCTCGGTTGCGGTACATGCGCAGCAGCGCGGTCGTGGTGTCGACCCGGAGCGCGTGCAGCCCGAGCCAGGCGTCCGCCATCCCGGGATCGATCCGTACCGCCGTCCGGAACTCGTCCTCCGCCTGCGGATAGGCGCCCATCGTGTAGGCGTCGACTCCGCGCAGCCAGGCGAGCTCGGCGGGGGCAAGCGAGCCCTGCGTGCCGATGTCCATCGGGTCCCCCACAACCGTCTTCGCATGGACGGGATTTGACCGCACCTGGGGGCATCGTACCTGCGTAGGGGGTACGTGATTAAGGAGAAGCGCATGATCCGGAAGCAGTGACCCTGGGTGAGCGCCGAGGGGCGCGCGGGGGTTTCCGAGGGGGTGATCCGGGCAGAACGAAGCCCCCGATCACGGGGGAACAACCGGGGGCTTCGCGTCTGCGGCGGCTCCGAAAAGCCGCACATTGAGAACGTAAGACCTCTAAGCCCCCGGGGTCAAGCGGTCTCGAAGCAGTTGCGGAAGCGGACTTCCGGACCCTCAATTCACGGACAGAAAGCCGTCACGGTACGTGATGATCTGGTCCTGGCCCGCTGTCGCAGAGGGCCCGGGAAGCCAGTCGTACCCCTCTCGTCGCTCGCGTACCAGGGTGTCGGCGAAGGGCCGGGAGGGGTCCACGGCGAGGTGGCGAGTCTCCGCCACAGTCCAGCCGTCCCAGAACGCGGCCTGGTCCGGACCGTCCCGGTGCCGCCCCCGGATCCAGGACTCCTCGGGCCCCCGCTCCATCCACAGCAGCCACGCCAGGAACGGCCGCACCGCCGACCGGCCCGCGCCGACACCCTCGACGAGGACGACCGGGGCCGGCGGGAGCGCGCGGGGCCCGGCGAAGGCCCGGCGCGTCCAGTCGTACGGCCGGTAGAGAGCCGTCTCGCCCCGCGAGAGCGGCTCCAGGACCTGCTCCCGCAGCCGGCCGGTCCACTCGAAGAGCTCCTCGTGGGTGGCGAGGTCGTCGAGGTGGAGGACGGGGGCGTCGCCGAGGGAAGCGGCGAGACGGCTCGCGAGGGTGGACTTCCCGGAGCCCGCGTGGCCGTCGACCGCGACCAGCCGGACCGGTCCGCAGGAGGGCGGGAGCCGGAGCAGGGCGCGCGCCGCGCGGTCGACGTCGTTCATGGGGCCAGGGTAGGGGAGTGCGGGACCCTCGCAGGTCAGGGAGGTGCCACCATCAGTGGTCGAGACCAATATTGGTGCGGCGACGCGGGGCGAAGTGCTGGCGGAGGCCGTGGGCGAGCCGGGATAGTGGGCCCGCGCAGCAGGTCCGTACGCCCACCGTCCTCGACTGGGGGTCACCGCCCATGCCCAGCTCCACCCCGCGCAGAACCGTCCTCGCCGCGGCGCTCGCGGCCGCCGCGGGAACGGCCGCGGCCACCGCCGCCCCCGCCTCCGCGACCGCCCCGGACGGCGCCGCCCCCGACCTCGCCCCGGGCGAGCCCGCCGACCGCGCCGGCCGGGGACACCCACCGGCGCGCGGCCTGGTCGACAACCGCTTCTGGTCCTCCTACACGGACTGGAGGTGCGGCAGTGCGGCCGGGACGAGGGCGGTCGCCGGCCTCCGCCCCGGCCTGGTCCTCGCCACCCCCGCGGGCCGCACCGAGTACGCCGACCCGCACACGGGCCGGACCTCGGCCTGGGAGTACGCGAGCTGGACCTCGCCGACCCACACCCCGACCGTGCCGGCCACCGAGGTCATCGCCTCCTGGAACGCCCACACGCCGCCCGGCACCTGGCTCCAGGTCGAGCTCTCCGGCACGTACTCCGACGGCGGCACCACGCCCTGGTACGTGCTGGGGCGCTGGGCGTCCGGCGACGGCGACATCCGGCGCACCTCGGTCGACGACCAGACCGACGGCAAGAGCTCCGTCTGGACCGACACCCTCGCGATCGACGACACGACGAGCGGCCTCCGGCTGTGCTCCTACCGCCTCCGCCTGACGCTGTACCGCACCCCGGGCAGCGGCCTCACCCCCACGGTGTGGCGGCTGGGCGCGATGGCCTCGGACCTCCCGGACCGCTTCACCGTCCCGGCCTCCGAGCCCGGCCCCGCCCACGAGCTGCCCGTGCCGCGCTACTCGCAGAACACCCATGTCGGGCAGTACCCCGAGTACGACAACGGCGGCGAGGCCTGGTGCAGCCCGACCTCCTCCCAGATGATCGTCGAGTACTGGGGGCGCCGCCCCTCCGCCGAGCAGCTGGCCTGGGTCGACCCGGCCTTCGCCGACCCCCAGGTCTGCCACGCGGCCCGCTTCACCTACGACCACCAGTACGAGGGCTGCGGCAACTGGCCCTTCAACGCCGCCTACGCGGCCACGTACCCCGCCATGAACGCGGTGGTCACCCGGCTGCGCTCGCTCACGGAACTCGAATCCCTGGTCCGGGCGGGCATCCCGGCCATAACGTCCCAGTCCTTCCGCGCGGAGGAACTGACCGGAGCCGGGTACGGCACCTCGGGCCACCTCATGACGGTCATCGGCTTCACCCCCGACGGCGACATCATCGCCAACGACCCCGCCTCCCCGACCAACGAGGCCGTCCGCCGGATCTACCGCCGCCGGGAGTGGGAGAACATCTGGCTGCGGACCAAGCGTTATGACGCAAACGGCAAGGTCAGAAGCGGTACGGGAGGGGTCTGCTACCTCTACTGGCCGGTCAAGTCAGCACCAAGTCAGCACCGCGCACTGCGGTCGCTCGGCCTCCTGTGAGCATGTGCGGCCCCACGGCCGTGGGCCACCGTGGTCCACTCATGCCCAACTGGTATGCCCACAACCCCAGGCCCACACCGCAGGTGTGGGCCTGGGGTTGTGGCGCGGCTTCCGATTGCGTCTCGGTTAGCCAGCCAAGCTGGGCGAGCCAGGCGCCGCCCTTCCGGCTGACGAGGGTCCCTCGGCCTGGTGGGAGGGGGCGCGGCTTCACGCCTATCAGCGACCCCTCAACCGCGTCTCCGGAGAGGATCACGCCTTGGGCGCCGAGTTCGGTCATCCGTCGCGTCACAGCCTCGAACTGGATGTGGCCCGCGCCACCGGAGCGGCTTGCGACAATGAAACGGAAACCGGTGTCCCGGGCGGTGGGAAGCACATCCAGGAGTGGGTCGAGGGGAGGCGCCGTCGGGCAGGCGGGACTTTCGCAACACGCCCTAGTGGGTCGCGCGCTCACGGGCGGAAGCGGCCGGGTCCGGTGCGGGCGGTGAGGGCCCGTTGAGTCGCCGCAGATGTCGGCCGGCCCTCGCGCGCGCATCAGCCGGGCGACCCGCTGGTGGTTCACCATCTCCTCGATCCTCGCCCCCAGGTCCTCGTCGACGGCCTTCCGTGCGGCCCGGACGGCCGCCGCGGCCATCCACCGGTAGAACCCGGAAAATCGAATGGGGCCCACAGGGTTCCCCGGATCACCCGAGAGCGGTACTTGCCCATCGTGCACAAGTGGAGCGGGGGCAGGCCCATGCCGGTGAGGTTGGCGGCGTCGCCGCACGCCCAGTGATGTTGCCGGTGCCGTGCGCGGCGGCGGCCTTGCGCCCTTCGCTGATCACGTGAGGCGCGGGGGACAGAATGCTCGCAGCTGGCTCTCGCGCCCTCATACCTGCTCGGGGAAGCCTCCTGTCTGCGGCGTGGGCAAGCCCTCATGCCGTCTGATGGAGGAGCGCGACTGCGTGCAGTGAACAGCGCTTCAGGGTGTCCACAATCTGGATGTTGTCGGGTTCAACCATAAATGGAATCAGGGCAGTTGGGGCCATTCGGGATGCCGAATTCACTGCAAGCTCAAGCCTTGCTCAGAACGCGCAGTTTCTTCTGTCGGCTACACCTCGTCAGCGCTAGCGTTCAGTGCGTCACTTACCAGCCGCAAGTATGTTCGAATCTTGCGGTGCCCACCATCAAGCGTTGGGGGAAGTAGTGAACGTGAAGTCGGGGCTTCGGTCCCTGGGGGCAAGGCGCGCAATCGCTGCTGCCGCGGTCGCCATCGCGGCGGTCGGGGCGGTGCCCAGTGCCGCCTACGGGTTGAACAACGTGCGGACCTGGAATGCCGCGGCCAATCCGCTCGTCGTGAACGGCTACGGCAGCACTGGCAAGGCGTACGGCACCTGGAAGCTGTACAACAGCTCCAACGGAACCCGCTCGCTTGCCGCCGCGTACACGAAGCTGTCGAACGCGGACAACCACAAGGTGTACGTCGAGCTGAACACCCAGGTGAACGCCGGGTACTGCACGACGTACAGCAAGTTCCTGTCGTGCACCCAGCAGTACTGGTCGCACGCCAGCGACGAGTCGGACCACCACAGCAGCAGCTCCTACAAGTACAACCCGGCATCGACTGGCGTTTCGGGCGACGCGGACTACGCCCGGGGCCGGGTGAAGGCGTTTCTCGACATCCCGTGGCGTGACGACCCGGAGACCGGCTGGTCCTACGCCGCAGGTGCGGACAACTACTGATCGAGCCTGAGTCAGTGTTCCGGGTTGCCGACGCTGCAGCGTCGGCAACCCGGAACGCGGCCTCCCTGACCAAGAGAGCTACATCAGTGGACCATCTTCTGCGCTGCCACGACGTCACCAAGGACCACGGGGGAAGCTTCCGGCTCGGGCCGGTGTCCTTGGAGATCAGCAGCGGTGTCACCTGCCTCGTGGGCCCCAACGGGGCAGGCAAGTCAACGTTTTTCAGGCTCGCCGCCGGCCTGGAGAAGCCCACCTCCGGAACCCTCGCCCTCGAAGGCGGCGGACCCGGCAGGGCGTCGATCGGGTACCTGCCGCAGGATCCGGAACTGCCACGCGGCGCCACCTGTGAGGAGTTCCTGCACTACGTGGCCTGGGTCCACAAGGTGCCCGCCGCGAAGCGGGCCGCAGCCGTGTGCGAGGCCCTCGCCCTCACCAACCTGACGGACCGCCGCACCGTCAAGGCCAGGACACTCTCCGGCGGCATGGCCCGTCGGCTGGGCATCGCGCAGGCCTTGATTCACGATCCCGCGCTGATTCTGCTGGACGAACCGACGGTAGGACTCGACCCCCGTCAGCGTATTGCCTTGCGTGAAACGGTTGCCAAGGCCGCGCTCGGGCGCATCGTCATCGTCTCAACCCACCTGGTGGAGGACATCCGCGGTCTGGCCGACCGGGTCATCGTTCTCAGCGCAGGCAGTGTCGTCTTCGACGGAGACGTCCCCGCCCTGGAGGAACGCGCCCAGCCCGACGCGCCCGGTGACACCGACCTCGAGCGCGCCCTCGCCACCCTGATGGGAGAAGCAGAGTGAACGTCCACTCCCTCAGGTACGCGGTCCGCACCCTCATCGGTCCCTGGGTCGTGCTGCCGGCGATGGTGCTGGAGGTGCTCAACTTCTTGCAGCGTGGCATGCCGTGGCGCGGCGAGACTCTCTGGACGGTGGACTGGTTCGCCATCTCGCTGTTCATCATCGGCCCGCTGATCGCCGGAGCAGCGGCCGTGGACGCCTCACGGCTGACCAGGCCCGGCAACATCCACCTTGTCGTGGGCGTCAGCCGACCGCACCGCCCCTACCTCCGCGCAGCGGCGTGGTGCGCCGGCCCCGTCGCCGCCGTCCATCTGCTCGCCATCCTGGCTGGCCTCGCCCTCGGAGGATTCTCCAGCAGCACCTCGTGGCTCCTCATCCTCACCGCGATCCTCGTGCAGATCCTGGCCATTGGCTGGTACGTGGCCATTGGATCGGCAATCGGCCGTTTCGCCAGCCCGCTCATCGCCGGAGCCGGCGCCGCCCTCGGATCCTTTACTTTGATCTACCTGCTCGGTGAAGGCGGAAAGGACGTCTTCGAACCCCTCGCTCTCGGGGGCGCCACAGTCTCCCGGCTCGGCTACGAATACGACCCCGGCTACCTGCTTGCCCAGGTGGCCGTCTTCGCAGGAACCGGCATTCTGCTGCTCATCCTGCCCATCCGCATGCGCTCCGGCGTCCGTATCCCCACCGCGGCCGGCCTGTCTCTCACGCTGGCGGCCGCTGCCGTCGTCGCCGCAGGCCCGTACGCCTTTCCCTCCGACCGCCTCACCGCGAGCCCGAAGGCTCCGACCCGCTGCACCGGTGCACAGCCGACCATCTGCCTCTACCCGGAACACGAACGCTTCGAGGCACAACTGGTGGGCCACATCCAAACCCTCTCGGGCGCGGCCAAGGCCAAGGGATACCCCTCCTTCGTGCCCGACCGCGTCGAGGAGATCAGCCGCACGTACCGCGTGAACGGCAAGGGCACCCTCGGCCTGGACATCCAAGCCGACGCCTACGCCACCGGGACGATCGACATCGCCGACATCGCCGTCGAACTCGTGCGCCCCCTGCACTGCGAACAGCTCTACACCGGAGCACCGCCCGGCGAGGCGTACTGGCAGCGCGAAATGTCCCTGCACGCGACACTGCTCAGCCTCGCCGGTCTCAAGGTCAACGAGGAGGACTACCCCCAGCAGATCAAGATCCTCAGCCCCGAGCAGGTACGCACCATCTTCGCCGACTACGACCGCTGCAACCTGGAGGGCGCGTGAGACCTGCCCTTCACACCGCCCGGGCATGGATCGGCGTCCACTCCGTCAAACCGGCCCTCGTGCTCCTGGCGGTCAGCGCCGCCCTGTCACTCATGGGCGCCAAGGCCATGCTCGACAGCCTGGGCTTCATGGTCTTCGAGACACCCGTCTCACTGCTCCTGCTGGTTCCCACGATCGCCGGCGTGGCCGTCGCGGTAGGCACCGACAACACCGCCCGGATCCCTCTTCCCGAGCCTCTCCGGCTCATCGGCACCCGGCTTGGCTGGATGACGGTTCTCACCATGGCCGCGGCCGCGGCAGCGAACCTGGGCCAGCTGATCGGCCCTGCCGTCCCCTGGCAGGCAGGGCTCCGCAACACCCTGGTACATGCCTCGTTGGCGGTGGCGACCTCCGCCCTGGGGTATATCTCCGTTGCCTGGCTTCCGCCGGTCGGCCTCACCCTGGCAAGCATGTTGTTCGGCTACCCGCCGTCCGAGCCCCGGTACTACTGGTGGGCGGTCATCATGGAAAAGGAGGTCACATCCGGCCAGTGGGCCTCAGTGATCGGAGCATTCACAGCAGCGGCCTGTATCTACGCCCTTGCTCCTGCGCGAAGACTCCACCTTGGGAAGCACCCGTTCACCGCCGCCCCCGAACGACAGGCGGACCTGCTCGTCCGCTCGAAGCCGTGACCTAACGGATCACAGCCCCAACAGGAGGCACCATGGAACTTGTCATGTGGCTCGTCGCAGGATTCATCCTGGTGAGTCTGGTCGGCTTCATCCTCAGCCAAGGGTTCGTAGCGTTCAAAAGGAACCGAGCACGGCGCAACGGTTGACCTGGAGAGCGAGGCGACCTGAATCGCGCGCGACGTGCCGGTCAGGCACGCCAAGTGTCGCACCCCGATTTGCTGCGACCCATCGTCAACGAGCTCCAAGAGCAGCAGAAGAAACACGGGGAGCTCCGGACCGCGTACCGGAGGACGGCCTCGAAGGCGTGGTCTGGGCCCAGGGACAGCAGGTCTGACAGCCGCACGCCCTGGCCGGTCACCGTCCCCCCGACGGGCCTCCGCTGCGCCGGGGTGAGGGCTGAGCTGGGCTTTACCCCGGATTGTGGACACTTCTGAGAAGCGGATCTTCGGGTTCGTGGAGAGGATGTCCTCGTGGGTGCTGCGAGGTACTCGGGGGAGTTCAAGCGGGACGCGGTCGCGCTGGTGGAGTCCAGCGGGCGGCGCATCCCGTCGGTGGCGCGGGAGCTGGGTGTCAACCCGGAGTCGCTGCGGCAGTGGGGCGCGCGCTCGCGGGCGGAAGTGGCGACGTCCGGTGCGCGCGGTGAGGGCCCGTTGAACCCCGTGGAGCGCGAGGAACTGCGACGCCTGCGCAAGCAGGTCCGCGAGCTGGAGCGGGAGATCCTGCGGAAGGCAGCCGCGTAGTGAACCACAAGCGGGTCGCCCGGCTGATGCGCGAGCGCGGGCTGGCAGGCCGGCACCTGCGACGGACGGTCCGCACGACGGTCGCGGGCAGCTGGCCAGGCGGATCACCAATCTGGCAGGACAGCTCGGCCTGCACTGATCGAGCCTGCTATCGAAGGCGACGGGCCCCGGAAAAAGTTGTCCCGTAACTGTGGCTGCGGCTGCCCCGCAGCCGCAGTTACGGGACAACTCTTGGAACCCCAGGACTCGATGATGTTCACCGCGATCTCGCCGCGCGCGTTCTCCTTGTACTTGACGTTCATGCGACCGTTCGGCATCGCTCTTTCAGCCATTTCCGGACCTCCGTCGGAGAGAATCGAAGCTGCTGGCCTATACGGAAGCTCGAGAGTTCCTCCTTGAGGTGGTTGTCGTAGACCCAATAAGTAGGCTTCCCGAGATAGGTGGCAAGCGCCTTTACGCACCCCGCATCGGCTCACTCGCAGGTAATTCCTCTACGCTTGCTTCAGTTGCTCGCGACGACGGCAGTGACGAAACTCGGCCCCATCCAAGAGGGTGGAGGTCTGCGTGGCGGCGAGGGGGCACAGAGTCAGCACCGATCCAGCACGACGCACCCGAACGGGCCGGAACGGACGCCAGTGGAAGGCAGCACCAGGTCAGCACCAGCGCGTCCGTGCTCGATTTGTCTCGCGCGGTCCGAGCCTGTGACCTGCATGTTTGCGAAGGGGGCGTCGCGTGGTAAGCGGCGCCCTCCCATTTGGAGAACATCTGGCTGCGTACCAAGCGGTACAACGCGAGCGGTCGAGTGGTCTCCGGCACAGGCGGGGTCTGTTATCTCTACTTCCCGGACCGGCCCTCGCCCGCGCAGCGCAAGGCCCTCGCGGCCCTCGGCATCGGCTGAGCGGGGCGGGCGGCCGCGGGGGACGTGACCGACGTCTCTACCCCGGGGCCGTCCGGGTGTCGCACTGTGGTGGCCATGACCGCAACCACGTACACCCGACTCCTCTCCCGCGCCCGGACGGGCGGGCCCCGGGACGGCGACGGCCCCAAGATCCTGGAGCACGTGCTCGGCTGGACCCTCGTCGTCGTGCTCGCCGTGTTCGTCACCCGGGCGGGTCTCATGTGACGCCGCCCGTGTGATGCCCGGGGACGGAACGGGCATACTCCCCGCGACCCCGTGCGCGCCCGCTCGCGCCGCCCGCCAGGGAGGAGCACCCGGCCATGTCCGAAAGCCCCGCCGACGGCGTGGAACGCCGGCTGCCCAGCGACGAGGCCAGGGAGCTGCTCGCCCTGGTCCGTGACATCGCCCGGCGCGAGATCTCCCCGCGCGCCGCGGAGGAGGAGGCGGCCGGGGTCTTCCCCCGCGAGCTCTTCGCGCTTCTCTCCCGGTCGGGGCTGCTCGGACTCCCGTACGACCCGGAGTACGGCGGGGGAGGGCAGCCGTACGAGGTCTACCTCCAGGTCCTGGAGGAGCTCGCGGCGGCCCGGCTCACCGTGGGCCTCGGCGTCAGCGTCCACACGCTCTCCTGCCACGCGCTCGCGGGCTACGGCACCGAGGAGCAGCGGGCCGAGCACCTGCCCGCGATGCTGGGCGGCGGCCTCCTCGGGGCGTACTGCCTCTCCGAACCCTCCGCCGGCTCGGACGCGGCGGCGCTGCGGACCCGGGCCGTCCGGGACGGCGAGGACTGGGTCGTCGACGGCACCAAGGCCTGGATCACCCACGGCGGGATCGCGGACTTCTGCACGGTCATGGCCCGCACCGGCGGTCCGGGGGCGCGCGGCATCAGCGCCTTCCTGGTGCCGGGGGACGCCCCGGGGCTCAGCGCGGCCCCGCCCGAGCGGAAGATGGGCATGAAGGGCTCGCCCACCGCCCAGCTGAACTTCGACGGCGTACGGGTCCCCGACGCGCGGCGCCTCGGCGCGGAGGGCCAGGGGTTCGCCATCGCGCTCGCCGCCCTGGACTCGGGGCGGCTCGGCATCGCCGCCTGCGCGGTCGGGCTGGCCCGGGCGGCGCTGGACGAGGCCGTCGCGTACGCGCGGGGGCGCCGGCAGTTCGGGCGCCCGATCGCCGACTTCCAGGGTCTCCGCTTCCTGCTCGCCGACATGGCGACCCAGCTGGAGGCGGGCCGGGCGCTCTGCCTGGAGGCGGCGCGGCTCCGGGACGAGGGGCGGGAGTTCGGGCGGTCGGCGGCCATGGCCAAGCTCTTCTGCACGGACGCCGCGATGCGGATCACGACCGACGCGGTGCAGGTGCTCGGCGGGTACGGCTACACCGCGGACTTCCCCGTGGAGCGGTATCTGCGCGAGGCGAAGATGCTGCAGATCGTCGAGGGGACCAATCAGATCCAGCGGGTGGTCATCGCACGTCACCTCGTCGGACCAGAGTCCCGCTGACGCGTACGGTCCGGTCCGCCCAGACCGGACCGGCGGCGAGCCGGGCCCACTCCTGGTCGCGGTGGCCGGGGAGGGTGCGGCCCTGGCTGGCCCACAGGCTGAGGACGTCCTGGTAGATGGGCGGGTCGGCGCAGGCCGGGCCGGGGATCGGCACGGCGACGGGGACCGCGCCGGGCACGGGCATCGGGACGGGTGTGGGGGGCGGCAGCGGTGCGCCGCCGGGCGCGGGGGCCGGCAGAGGGGCGGCGAGGGGCACAGGGGCCGCCGCCTGTGCGGCGAGGGGTGCGGGCGTCTGCGGAGGCACCGGCGCCTTATGAGGAACCGATTCTTCACCGTACGGCTCGGCCTGCCGGTGCCGACCGTAGCCACTGGGAGTCGTGTACAGCGTGGTCATGCCCGGACCAACGCCTTCCGGCCGTTCGGGGTCACCCCCGAACGGATTCGGGCGGCAGTTCGCCCGGTACCCGGTGCGCGGCTCTGGTCCCGCCGCGCTCATCTGACGTACCGTCAGCTCTCATCGCGGAAGCACCCGCCGACGCGGAACCACCCGCCGATCAGGAGGTCAGTCATGTCGGTGAACCGGCACGCGGAGGACCGGCCCGTCGCGCTCGACGAATACCCGGTGCACCAGGCCCCGCTCTCGATGAAGCACCACGTCAGCGGCGACCGCAACGCCTACGACCGCTGCATCTTCCACGTCTTCGACCACCAGGGCAGGGCCCTGCTCATCGCCGGCCTCGGCGTCTACCCGAACACCGGCGTCATCGACGCCTACGCGACCCTCCGCATCGGCGACCGGCTGCACGCCGTCCGCGCCTCGGACGCCCTCGGCGACGACCGCACGAACCTCTCCGTCGGCCCCCTCACCATCACGGTCGACGAACCCCTCAAGCGGCTCTCCCTGCACTGCGACGCCGATCCCGACGACCCCGAGGGCCTCTCCCTCGACCTCACCTGGACCGGCGACTTCCCCACCGTCTGGGAGCCCCACCACACCCAGCGCCACGGCGGCCGCCTCACCCTCGAAGGCCGCCGCTTCGTCCAGGCCGGGCACTGCGCGGGCACGATCAGGGCCGGCGGCGAGGAGTTCACGGTCACCGAGGCGGAGTGGACCGGCACCCGCGACCGCAGCTGGGGGGTCCGCCCGATACCCGGCGAAGAACCCGGCCGCGCAGCCGAGTTCCGCCCCGAGGGCTTCCACTGGCTCTGGATACCGATGCGCTTCGAGGACCGCTTCCTCATGGTCATCGCCCAGGAGGACGCCGACGGCTACCGCACCCTCAACGAGGCCCTGCTCGTACGGAACGGCCACCGCGACACCCAACTCGGCTGGCCCCGCACCGACATCACGTACCGCCCCGGCACCCGCCACCCCGAGCGGGCCGTCGTCCACCTCGCCGACCCGGCCGGGAAACCCCTGGAGATCGGCGTCGAGATCCTCGCCTCCTCGCCCCTGGCCGTCGGCGCGGGATACCCGCCCGCCACCGACTGGCAGCACGGCACCTGGCAGGGCCGGGGCTGGACCGACCGGCGCGTCTACGACCTCTCCGACCCGTCCGCGCACCCCATGGCCGCCTACGGGGTCACCGACCACGCCGCCCGCTTCACCCTCGACGGCCGCACCGGCTACGGCATCTTCGAACACGGCTCCTTCGGCCGCCACGACCCCAGCGGCTTCGCCGACCACACCTCGACGGCCGGCTGAGGAGGAGACCGCCATGGCAACCGCCCCCCGTCCCCGCACCAGCACCCGCGACCCCGAGGAGCTCGGCCGCCGGCTCACCGCCTGGTTGGACCGGCACCTGCCCGGCGCCCGCGTCACCGGCCTCGCCGTGCCCGGCTCCAACGGCATGTCCAGCGAGACGCTGCTCTTCGACCTGGAGCACCCCGACGCCCCCGTGCGCGGCTGCGCCCTCCGGCTGGCGGCCGACCCCGCCGCGTACACCGTCTTCCCCGTCTACGACATGGCACGGCAGCACCGCGTGATGCGCCTCGTCGGCGAGCACACCGACGTTCCCGTACCGCGGGTGCTCTGGCTGGAGGAGGACCCGGAGCCGCTCGGCGCCCCGTTCTTCGTGATGGCCCGCGCCGAGGGCCGCGTGCCGCCGGACGTCATGCCCTACACGTACGAGGGGAACTGGCTGCACGCCGCCACCGACGCCGAACGCGCCCTCCTGGAGGACGAGTCCGTCGCCGTACTGGCCCGGCTGCACGACCAGTTCCCCGCCAAGGAGGCCGAGTTCCTCCTGCCCGACGGTGCGGGCACTCCGCTGCGCCGCCACGTCGACGCCCAACGCGCCTACTACGCGTGGGTGGTGGAGGGGCTCGCCCCCTCGCCGCTCATCGAGTCGGCCTTCGACTGGCTGGAGGCGCACTGGCCGGCGGACGAGGGGCAGGCCGTCCTCGGCTGGGGCGACGCCCGGATCGGGAACATCGTCTACGACGGGTTCACGCCCGCCGCCGTCCTCGACTGGGAGATGGCGTCCTGCGTCCCGCGCGAGGTCGACCTCGGGTGGACGGTCTACCTCCACCGCTTCTTCCAGGACCTGACGGTCTCCTTCGGCCAGCCCGGCCTGCCCGACTTCCTGCGCCGCGACGCGATCGAGCGGCGGTACGCGGAACTGACCGGGCACACCCCGCGCGACATGGAGTTCCACACGCTCTACGCGGCGCTGCGGCACGCGATCGTGATGCTCAGGATCGCGTACCGGCAGGCCCACTTCGGAGAGGTCGAGGTGCCCGGCGACCCGGACGCCCTCATCCTGCACCACGCCACGCTCGCGGCGATGGTGCGGGGAAGCTACTGGTGAGGCGGGTGCCCTGAGCGGGCACCGCCGATCACGGACTAAGCGGCGCGCCGCATCTGGGGCACCCGCAGCGGACGCGAGCCCGGACCGCCGACGTGCGAGAAGGGCTGCGTCCGCCAGTCGAGACCCTGGGGGAGCGTCAGGAGCAGCGCGGTGTCCTGCTCCTGCGCCTCCAGGCTGTCGTCCGCCGGGACGGCCGAGGCGGCCGGGAGGCCCGTGCCCCGGCAGACCGTCAGGACGAAGGGGTTCCACGGCGTGGGGCACTGGGCGTGCTCGGGCAGCACGTCCTCGTCGGCGAGCAGCGCGATCGGCTGCACGCACTCCGGGCAGACGACCCGGAACATCTCAAAGGTGTCGTACGCGTCGAGCTCGTCGAACGTGTCGACGGATTCAACAGGATCCTGCATGGAGAATCTCCCCCTCGGGTGCGTCGGCCGGGTCTGTGACGGCCTCGACCACAGCAAGCACTTCCCATGCGGAACTCCGCATAACCGTGAGCCGGGACCCCGGGCCCGACGCAAACCTGTGGTGTTCGTCACATGCCCGTCGCAGGTGCCCCGTGACCGCCCATAGCGGCCTATACGGGTGGCCCCCGGTTGTCCCGGTGCGGGCGGGGCGCACTAGGGTCACCGCATGGAGGAGCTGGATCGTCAGATCGTCGAGTTGCTCGTCAAGGACGGGCGCATGAGCTACACCGACCTGGGCAAGGCCACCGGCCTGTCCACCTCGGCTGTGCATCAGCGCGTCCGCCGGCTCGAGCAGCGCGGAGTCATCCGCGGCTATGCCGCCGTCGTCGACCCGGAGGCCGTGGGCCTGCCGCTCACCGCGTTCATCTCGGTCAAACCCTTCGACCCGAGCGCCCCCGACGACACCCCCGACCGGCTCGCCGACATCCCGGAGATCGAGGCCTGTCACAGCGTCGCCGGCGAGGAGAACTACATCCTGAAGGTCCGGGTCGCCACGCCGCTGGAGCTGGAGCACCTGCTCAGCCGCATCCGCTCGCAGGCCGGGGTGTCCAGCCGCACGACCGTCGTCCTGTCCACCCCGTACGAGGCCCGGCCACCCCGCATCTGACCACGCGCCACCCCGGACGGGGACCTGCCGGACAAACCGGGTCCCCGCACGCCCTAGCCTGGTCGCATGAGTGAGTCCATGTCCGCGGCGTCCGCCGCCGCCCCCGCCGACGAGCAGCGCACCGTGCTGCTGCGCGGCGGGGAAGTCCACAGCCCCGCCGATCCCTTCGCCACCGCCATGGTGGTGGAGCGCGGGCACGTCGCCTGGGTGGGCTCGGAGGGCGCGGCCGACGCCTTCGCCTCCGGTGTGGACGAGGTGGTCGACCTGGAGGGTGCGCTCGTCACCCCGGCGTTCGTCGACGCGCACGTGCACACCACGGCCACCGGCTTCGCCCTCACCGGCCTCGACCTGTCCTCCGCCGCCTCGCTCGCCGAGGCGGCGGAGCTGATCCGGTCCCACGCCGCCGCCCGCCCCGCGGACCGCATCCTCATCGGCCACGGCTGGGACGCCTCCCGGTGGCCCGAGCGCCGCCCGCTCACCCGCGATGAGCTCGACGGGCTCACCGGCGGCCGCCCGCTCTACCTGACCCGGATCGATGTCCACTCGGCCGTCGTCACGACCGCCCTCCTCGACCTCGTCCCCGGCATCCGCGACCTGGACGGCTTCCACGACGGGCAGCGGCCGCTCACCGGTGACGCGCATCACGCCGTCCGCGCCGCCGCCTTCGCCGCCGTCTCCCCGGCCCAGCGCACGGAGGCGCAGCGCGCCGCCCGCAGCCACGCCGCCTCCCTCGGCATCGGCACCCTGCACGAGTGCGGCGGCCCCCGGATCTCCTCCGAGGACGACTTCACCGGCCTCCTGGACCTCGCACGCTCCGAGGCCGGACCCCGGGTCGTGGGCTACTGGGCCGACCTCGACATCGACCGTGCCCGGGCCCTGGGCGCCCTCGGGGCGGCCGGTGACCTGTTCGCCGACGGTTCCCTCGGCTCCCACACCGCCTGCCTCCACGAGCCGTACGCGGACCACGCGGCCCACGCCGGCACCGCCCCCACGGGCGCCGCCCACCTGGACGCCCCCACCGTCGCCGCCCACGTCGTGGCCTGCACCGAGGCGGGGCTCCAGGCCGGCTTCCACGCCATCGGGGACGCCGCCGTCGGCGCGGTCGTCGAGGGCGTCCGCGCCGCCGCCGAGAAGCTCGGCCTCGCCCGGATCCGGGCAGCCCGGCACCGCGTCGAGCACGCCGAGATGCTCACCCCCGAGACGATCGCCGCCTTCGCCGAGCTGGGCCTCACCGCCTCCGTCCAGCCCGCCTTCGACGCCCTCTGGGGCGGCGAGCAGGGCATGTACGCCGACCGGCTCGGCGTCGAGCGGGCCAGGACCCTCAACCCGTACGCGGCGCTCCTGCGCGCCGGCGTGCCGCTGGCCTTCGGCTCCGACGGCCCGGTCACCCCGCTCGACCCGTGGGGCACCGTCCGCGCCGCCGCGTTCCACCGCACCCCCGAGCACCGGATCTCCGTCCGCGCCGCCTTCACCGCTCACACCCGGGGCGGCTGGCGGGCCGTGGGCCGTGACGACGCCGGGACGCTCGTCCCCGGCGCCCCCGCCGACTACGCGGTCTGGAGCACCGGCGAACTCCTCGTCCAGGCCCCCGACGACCGGGTGGCCCGCTGGTCCACCGACCCCCGCTCCGGTACGCCCGGTCTGCCCGATCTGTCTCCCGGTGCGGAGCTCCCCGTCTGCCTCCGTACGGTGGTGTACGGGCAGGCGGTGTTCGTACGGCCGAACGAGTGATGTAGGGATATTTCCGACCGCCCGACACCGCTCCGTACGCTTGTCCCCGACCTGCGGATCTTCCTCTCCTGCCTGGCCTTTCATGGAGTCTCCGCAGGTCAAGCGGGTGTTGACAGTCGACGGTCGCGGGCGGGTAGGTTCACGGCGTCCACCACAGGACGTCCGACCGGTTCACACCGCCCCGCAGCCGCCGACCGCCGCCCGCGCCTCGGCCGCGAGGGAAGGTTTCTCCGGCGGAAGGTGCGACCCGGGTGGGGCCCGGACGTTCAGTAGACAACGGCTCTCGGTCGACCCGCAGCCAGCGGATCCCAGGTCGGACCGAAGGACGTCGGGCCCCGCACCGCACGGCAACCGCCCCCATATGTCCGGTAACCGCGCGACCGCCGCGCCGGAGCACTCCGAGGACCTCGCTATGGTGGGGTTCTCGTATGTATCCGAAGGGGCAGTAGTGAACGACGGTGGCCAGAGGCGTTACGGCCCGCTCGGCAAGGCCTTGGTGATCATTCCGACCTACAACGAGGCGGAGAACATCAAGCCGATCGTCGCGCGGGTGCGGGAGGCGGTACCCGAGGCGCACGTTCTCGTCGCGGACGACAACAGCCCCGACGGTACGGGCAAGTTCGCGGACGAGATCTCCTCCGAGGACGATCACGTCCACGTCCTGCACCGGAAGGGCAAGGAGGGGCTCGGCGCCGCCTACCTCGCCGGCTTCCGCTGGGGCATCGAGCACGGCTACGACGTCCTCGTCGAGATGGACGCGGACGGCTCGCACCAGCCGGAGGAGCTGCCGCGGCTGCTCACCGCCCTCAAGGGCGCGGACCTGGTCCTCGGCTCGCGCTGGGTGCCGGGCGGCCGGATCGTGAACTGGCCCAAGTCCCGCGAGTTCATCTCCCGCGGCGGCAGCCTCTACTCCCGCGTGATGCTCGACGTGCCGATCCGCGACGTCACCGGCGGCTACCGGGCCTTCCGCAAGGAGACCCTGGAGGGCCTGGGCCTGGAGGACGTGGCCTCCGCGGGCTACTGCTTCCAGGTCGACCTGGCCCGCCGCGCGGTCGCCGCGGGCTTCCACGTCGTCGAGGTCCCGATCACCTTCGTGGAGCGCGAGGTCGGCGACTCCAAGATGAGCCGGAACATCGTCGTCGAGGCGCTGTGGCGGGTCACCGGCTGGGGCCTGACCGCGCGTGCGGAGAAGGTCGGCAGGATGCTCGGCCGCAAGTCCTCCTGACGCCTCCCCGTCAGCCCGGCCCCCGTCGCTCGTACTGATTCCTTCTTTACGACGTTCCGGCGGGGCGCCAGGCACACTGGGGGCCATGACGACCGGCGCAACGCCTCCCCTCGCCCCCAAGCGCTCCCGCGCGCGCACCTTCGCCCCCCTCGCCGTCGCCGCCTGGCTGGTCCTGGAGATCTGGCTGCTCACGGTGGTGGCGAGCGCGACGGGCGCGCTCACCGTGCTCGCCCTGCTCGTCGGTGGCGCCGTGCTCGGCGCCACCGTGGTGAAGCGGGCGGGCCGCCGCGCCTTCCGGAACCTCACCACGACCTTCCAGCAGGCCCAGACGGCCGCCCGGACGGGCCAGATGCCGACGCAGGACGCCACGACCGGCGCGGCGGACCGCAACGGCTTCCTGATGCTCGGTGGTCTGCTCCTGATGCTGCCCGGCTTCGTCTCGGACGCGGCCGGACTCCTGTTGCTCATCCCGCCGGTCCGCTCCTTCCTCGGGCGGTACACGGAGAAGGCCGTCGAGCGCCGGATGGCCGCGGCGCCTCCCGGCAGCCTCCAGGACGCCTTCCAGCAGGCGCGCATCCACCGCCCGGACGGAAAGGTCGTCCAGGGCGAGGTCGTCCGCGAGGACGCGAGCCAGGGCCCCCGCGGCCCCGAGGTGCCCCGCCCGCCCCTGCTGCCCTGATCGACGCCGTACGAGCTCCGCGCATCCTTCCCCGGGTGCGCGGAGCTCGCGTATCCGCGTCTCCGCGCACCCGGTTCCGGCCGCCGGTCCGGCAGGCGTGGGCCCCCGTACGAGGACCGGCCGTGGACCAGCTGGCACACGGAAACGCCGCGGGGCCTGGTACACGTGGTGTGTACCAGGCCCCGCGGCGTTGTCGGTCCGGGTTGTCAGTCCGGCGGTCCGCTAGGCGGACTTGCGGCTGTCGCGCGGATGCACGGCGATGTTCATGGCGCCGGAGCGCAGGACGGCCAGCCTCTCGGCGAGGACCTCCTCCAGCTCCTCGCGGGTTCGCCGCTCCATGAGCATGTCCCAGTGCGTACGCGCAGGCTTGCCCTTCTTCTCCTCAGGTCCGTCCCCGTCCACCAGGAGTGCCTGGATTCCGCAGACCTTGCATTCCCACTCCGGCGGAATCTCCGCCTCCACCGAGAAGGGCATCTCAAAACGATGGCCCTTCTCGCATGCGTACTCCACGGCCTGGCGCGGAGCCAGATCGATGCCGCGGTCGGTCTCGTAGCTGGTCACCACGAGGCGCGTGCCGCGAAGAGCTCGCTCACTCATGAATCGTGCCTCCCGGGCTTGTCGCCCACAGGACAGGTGTCGCTGTCGTCGTTATCCGGTCAACGTCCGGTCGGCGGTAAAGATTCCCGTGCCGGGTCATGCGTCGCCCGTCGTGCCGCCCCTTGTTGTACCCACCAGTGCCCGTTTTGTCACATCTGACATCAGATGTGACTCACTGTCTTCACCAAAGCAGCACGCAGTAACGGTCCGCCTGGCAGGCCAAAGGCGTACACTACCGGCCTTTCACTTCCGCGTCTAAATTCGCTCCGGCAGCGGGTTCCCCGCCTCCTCCACCGCGCGCCGCACCGGGACCCGGGCGAGCAGGACGAAGCCGACAGCGAAGAAGATCACGAGAGAGATGATGGCATCTCGATAGCTGCCGGTCAGCTGATACGCGAGACCGAACACGAGTGGCCCCAGCCAGCTCAGCCCCCGGTCGCTCATCTCGTAGGCCGAGAAGTACTCCGCCTCCTTGCCGCGCGGCACCAGATGCGAGAAGAGCGAGCGCGACAGGGCCTGGCTGCCGCCCAGGACCAGACCGATCGCGGCCGCCAGGCAGTAGAAGAACACGGGCGCGTCGGCCGGCAGGAAGTAACCCGCCACGAGGATCAGCGTCCAGACCGCCAGCGAGGCGAGGATCGTCCGCTTGGCGCCGTGCGTCCGGGCGAGTCGCCCCATCCCCAGCGCACCCGCCACCGCCAGCACCTGGACCAGCAGCACCGCCGTGATCAGCGTCGTCTGGTCGAGGCCCAGCTCCTCCGAGCCGTACACCGAGGCCTGTGAGATCACCGTCTGCACGCCGTCGTTGTAGACCAGATAGGCCAGCAGGAAGGAGAGCGTCAGCGGATGGCGGCGCATGTCCTTGAGGGTCGCCCGCAGCTGCCGCCAGCCACCGCCGACCCCGCCCGCCCGCGCGGCCTCGCCGCCCTCCGCGCGGACGTGCCGGTCACGCAGCCGCCGCAGCGGAACGAGGGTGAAGGCGCCCCACCACACACCGGCCGAGGCGAGGCAGATCCGGACCGCCTCGCCCTCGGTGAGGCCGAACGAGTCGTGGCCCGAGTACAGGACCAGGTTCAGGACGAGGACCAGCGCGCCGGACGTGTAGCCGAAGGCCCAGCCCCGCGAGGAGACCTTGTCCCGCTCGTCCGGCTCCGCGATCTGCGGCAGGTAGGCGTTGTAGAGCACCATCGACACCGCGAGCGAGGCGTTCGCCACGATCAGCAGGAAGGTGCCCAGGAGGTAGCGGTCGCCTTCGAGGAAGAACATCCCCGCCGTGGCCGCGGCCCCCAGGTACGCCGCCGCCGCGAGCAGCGGCTTCTTCCGGCCCGTACGGTCCGCCACCGCGCCCACCATCGGCATCGCCAGCACCGCGATCACGATCGAGGCGGAGACGGCGTAGGCGAAGAGCGAGCCCGCCCGCACGGGAATCCCGAGCGGGTGCACAAAGCCCTCGGCGTCGGCCGCCGCCCGCGCCACCGAGGTCAGGTACGGCCCCAGGAACACGGTGACGACGGTCGTCGAGTACACCGAGCACGCGAAGTCGTAGAAGTACCAGCCGCGCTGCTCGCGCAGCCGTTCGGCGGGACCGGCGGCGTACTCCTCCGGTTCGGTGGTGTCTGCGGTCAAGGCCGCGCCCCCTCGCTCGTCCCCGTGATCCGCCCCGCGTCGGCTCGACGCGCGCTCAGACCCACGCCCCCCGCTCGGTCAGCACCGAGCGCAGCGTCTCCAGATGATCGGTCATGATGCCATCCACGCCCAGGTCGAGGAGAGAGTTCATCCGCTCCGGATCGTTCACCGTCCAGACATGGACCTGGAGCCCGCGCGCATGCGCCTCCCGGACGAAGCGACGGTCGACCACCGGGAAGCCGGCCTGGCGCTCCGGGACCTGCGCGGCCACCGCGCCCGCCCGCACCGCCGCCGGGATCCCCAGCGAGCGCAGCCGGAGTCCGACGACCCCGCGCACCCCGAACGAGGTGGCGAGCCGGGGGCCCGCGAGCCGCTGGGCCCGCGCCACCCGGGACTCCGTGAAGGACCCCACGCACACCCGGTCCCAGGCGCCGGTCCGCCGGATCAGGTCCACGAGCGGCTCCAGGGCCGACTCGGTCTTGAGGTCCACGTTCCAGCGGGCCTCCGGGAACTCCTCCAGGAGGTCGGCGAAGAGCGGCAGCGGCTCCTGGCCGGCCACGCGGGCCTCGCTCACCGCCGCCCACGGCAGGTCGCGGATCCGGCCGGAGGCGTCCGTCACCCGGTCGAGGGTCGCGTCGTGGAAGGCGACGAGCACACCGTCCGCCGTCGTGTGCACATCGGTCTCGAAGTAGCGGTAGCCCGCCGCGGCGGCCCGGCGGAAGGCTGCCGCGGTGTTCTCCAGGCCGTTCGCCGTGCCGCCGCGGTGGGCGAACGCGAGGGGGGAGGGGTGGTCGAGGTAGGGGTGGCGTACGCGAGTCACGGGCGCAGTATGGCCTGTCCCGGTGTCTCGGGGGCGACCTCCGGGCGGACGGCCGTCGGCCGGGCGGCGGCCTCGGCGGCCACGGAGCGGTCGGATTCCGGCCGGACGGCGGGCGCTGAGCCGCCGGATTCGAGGCGGGGCGCGGCCTCGGGGCGGTCCGTGGCTTCGAGGCGGGGCGCGGCCTCGGGGCGGTCCGTGGCTTCGGGGCGGGGCGCGGCCTCGGGGACGGCGAACCAGCGCAGGAAGTACTGGGCGAGCGGGCCGATCGCCAGCGCGTACAGGACCGTGCCGACGCCGACCGAACCGCCGAGCACGAAGCCGGTCGCGACCACGGCCACCTCGATCGCCGTCCGCACCAGCCGGATCGACCGGCCGGTCAGCCGGTGCAGACCGGTCATCAGCCCGTCGCGCGGACCGGGACCGAACCGCGCCGCGATGTACAGGCCGGTGGCGACCCCGTTCAGGACGATGCCGAGCACCAGCAGCGGCACCTGCCCGGCCAGGCCGTGGACGTCCGGGACCAGCGCCAAGGTGCCGTCCATCGCCACGCCGATCACGAAGACGTTGGAGACGGTGCCGAGCCCCGGCCGCTGCCGGATCGGGATCCACAGGAGCAGCACCGCAGCCCCGACCACGATCGACACCACACCGATGGTCAGCCCGGTCTTCTCGGCAAGCCCCTGGTGCAGGACGCCCCACGGTTCCAGCCCGAGCCCGCTGCGCACCAGGAGCGCCGAGCTCACCCCGTACAGCGTCAGGCCGACGTACAGCTGGACGAGCCGGCGGGTGAGGTGCCGGCCGTGGAGGCCGGAGGCGATGGACAAGGGACTGCCCCCCAGAGTGGTGGTAGTGGACTGACTCATGACACTCTGTGGCGGGGTATCCGGTGCCAACCATGGCCAATTCGATGAAGGTGGACTGATTTCGATGGCTCAGTGGACTTCGGCGGTGGGGCCCGCTCAGCTCGCCCGGCAGCTCCAGGCGCAGCAGCCGCGGCCCTCGGCACCCGGCACGCGGAAGCCGCCCGCCTACCGCGCCCTCGCCGACGGCATCCGCCTCCTCGTGCTGGAGGGCCGCGTCCCCGTCGCGGCCCGGCTGCCCGCCGAGCGGGAGCTCGCCGTCGCGCTGACCGTCAGCCGGACGACGGTCGCCGCGGCCTACGAGGCGCTGCGCGCCGAGGGCTTCCTGGAGTCCCGCCGCGGGGCCGGCAGCTGGACGGCCGTACCGGCCGGGAACCCGCTGCCCGCGCGTGGCCTCGAACCGCTGCCCCCGGAGGCACTGGGCTCGATGATCGACCTCGGCTGCGCGGCGCTGCCCGCGCCCGAGCCCTGGCTCACCCGGGGCGTCCAGGGCGCCCTGGAGGAGCTGCCGCCCTACGCCCACACGCACGGCGACTACCCGGCCGGGCTGCCCGCGCTCCGCCAGATGCTCGCCGACCGCTACACGGCGCGCGGCATCCCCACGATGCCCGAGCAGATCATGGTGACGACCGGGGCCATGGGCGCCATCGACGCCATCTGCCACCTCTTCGCGGGGCGCGGCGAGCGCATCGCCGTCGAGTCGCCCTCGTACGCCAACATCCTCCAGCTCATGCGGGAGGCCGGGGCCCGGCTCGTCCCCGTCGCCATGTCGGAGGGGCTCGGCAGCTGGGACATGGGCCGCTGGCGCCAGGTGCTGCGGGACGCGGCGCCCCGCCTCGCGTACGTCGTCGCCGACTTCCACAACCCCACCGGCGCGCTGGCGGACGAGGACCAGCGGCGGCAGCTCGTGGACGCGGCCCGCTCGGCCGGCACGGTCCTCGTCGTCGACGAGACCATGACCGAGCTGCACCTCGACGACGACGTGGAGATGCCCCGGCCGGTCTGCGCCTTCGACCCGGCGGGCTCGACGGTCCTGACGGTCGGCTCGGCCAGCAAGGCCTTCTGGGCGGGCATGCGGATCGGCTGGGTCAGGGCCGCGCCCGACGTCATCCGCTCCCTCGTGGCCGCGCGCGCCTACGCGGACCTCGGCACGCCCGTGCTGGAGCAGCTCGGCGTGAACTGGCTGATGGGGACCGGCGGCTGGGAGGAGGCCGTGAGCCTCCGGCGCGCGCAGGCGCGCGAGAACCGGGACGCGCTCGTCGCGGCGGTCCGCAGGGAGCTGCCGGAGTGGGAGTTCTCGGTGCCGCGCGGCGGGCTGACGCTCTGGGTCCGCACCGGCGGGCTCTCCGGCTCCCGGCTCGCCGAGGCGGGCGAACGGGTCGGCGTCCGGGTCCCCTCGGGTCCGCGCTTCGGCGTGGACGGGGCCTTCGAGGGCTTCGTCCGGCTGCCCTTCACGGTCGGCGGCCCGGTCGCCGACGAGGCCGCCGTCCGGCTCGCCGCCGCCGCGCGGCTGGTGGAGTCGGGCGCGGGCGGGGGAGTGGAGCCGCCCCGCTCGTTCGTGGCGTAGGGCGTAGGGGCGCAGGCACGTCGTTCGTGACGTCGGGTGTCGGGCCCCGGGCTTCGGTCCTCCGTCCGGTGAGCGGAGAGAACGGCGAGCGGAGAAAGGCCGAGAGGCCGGTACGGACCCGGGGTCCCTACCGGCCTCTCGGCCTGTTCTCGGCGCGCCTCAGCCCTCGGCGGCGACCGGCGCGTGGCGGGGGGCCGGCTCCCCCTCGTAGCGGGCGACGGGGGCCGCGACGTCGGGTTCGTGGCGCGGCGGGGCCGGGGCCTGGGCGGGCGCCGGGTCGGGTGCCGGGGCCGGGGCGTGGGCCTGGGCGGGCGCCGGGGCGTGGGCCTGTGCCGCCTCGACCGCCGTCACCGCGGCGGCCGGCACCGTCTTGAGCGTCGTCGTCTCGAATCCGGAGCCGTCGTGGCCGGCCCGCTCGAAGTCGGTGGACCCGAAGCCGGACTCCTCGAAGTCGGCGGACTCGCGGCCCGCCGTCCCGAAGCCGGCCGCCCCGACGACCACGGCGTCCACCGCCGCGCGGCGTTCCGGCAGGAGTGCGAGGACCGCCTGGCGGTGCGCCTCGCTCGTCGCGTCGTCGTACGGGTCGGGCGTCGCCGGCACCTGCAGCCGCAGGACCGGGCCCGTACCGAGGCGGGCGTAGCCACGGCCCGGCGGGACCTGGGGCGTCGGCGTCGTGTGCGGCGCGACCCCGAGGACGGACTCGATCTGCTCGGAGGAGGCGGGACCGAGCACGATCCGCGCCCGGGTGTGGCTCAGCACCGTCTCGCTCAGGGTGTCCGTGCTGTCGAACTGCTCCGCCACCACCACCGTGACCTGCGCCGCGCGACCGTGCCGCAGGGGCACCTGGAGCAGCTCCTGCGGGTCGGGGCGGCCGTCGGCGGCGGCCAGGTGGCCGAGGACGCCCGGCCGGTCGAGGAGGATCCACAGCGGCCGCCGGGTGTCCTCGGGTGCGGGGTGCCCCGCCTGCCGGGCGCGGTTGGCGGCGATCAGGCGGCGCTCCGTCTCCTGCGCCGCCCACTCCAGACCGGCCAGGGCGCCGGAGAGCCCGCACTCGACGGCGAGGACCCCGTCGCGGCCGGTCAGGCAGGCGTACTCGCCGGTGCCGCCGCCCTCGACGATCAGGACGTCCCCGTGGGGGAGGGCCTGGAGCGCGATCGAGCGCAGCAGGGAGGTCGTGCCGCTGCCGGGCTGGCCCACGGCCAGCAGGTGCGGTTCGGCGGAGCGGGGGCCGGTGCGCCAGACCACGGCCGGGGCGTCCTCCGTGCCGTCCGCCGCGACGACGGGCACGGTCCGCTGCACGGAGTCCCCGTCGGTGAAGCCGAGGACGGTCTCGCCCGGGACGGTGACGAAGCGCTGGGCGGCGATGGTGGTGGGCAGGGCGGGCAGCACGCTCATGACGAGCCGGTTGCCCTCCTGGTCCCAGTCGAAGTGGTACTCGCGGCCGCGGCCCGACTTGGCGTGCAGCAGCTGCTCGACCCGGGCGCGCGCGGCCGGGTCGCCGTCGGTGAAGTAAGGGGGGTACGCGATCCTCAGCCGGGTGGGGCGCCCGTCCTCGTCGAAGGCGAACTCCCCGAAGGCGCCGCTCCAGTCGCCGCCGTGGGCGAAGAGCGGTGCGGGGTCGTCGGGGACGGAGAAGTACGGCACGAGGGCCTCGTACAGGCCTTTGAGCCGGGCGATCTCCGCGTCGTCGGGCCCGGTCTTCACGACCGGGCGTTCGCGCCCCTTCCACGCGGCGGCGCCCATGAGCGTGACGAGCGCGAGGAGTGGCCCGTACGGCACGAGGGCGACGACGAGGACGCAGGCCGCGACCAGGAGCAGCGTGGGACCGCGCCGCTCCTTGGGGGTCGCGGCCCACTTGGCGCGCGCGGTCGCGGCCAGCTTCCGCAGACCACGGGAGACCGTGATCAGCGGCTGGAGCACATCGGTGGCGCTGTCGGCGGCCGTGCGCGCGATCTCTCGGCTACGAGCGATCTGCGCGCTGCCGCTGCTCAGAATGCGGGGGAGTGGTCGCCGGGCCACGTCGTACTCCTGGTCTCGTGGAAGGGGCTGGTGGAGGGGGCAGGGTTCGGGCGCCCCCTCGGGGCGTCAGAACTTGATTCCGCCCAGGAGACCGGCGAGGCTCTGCCCGCCCGCCGTGATGCTCGGGGCGATGGCGGTGCCCGCGAGGTAGAAGCCGAACAGCGCGCTGACGAGGGCGTGGGAGGCCTTCATCCCGTCCTTCTTGAAGAACAGGAAGCAGATGATGCCGAGCAGGACCACGCCTGAGATGGACAGGATCATTTGGTGTTCTCCTGGTTGAGGGGACAGTCACCATGAGTCCTTCCAGGTTCACGGCAAGTATCTATGTGACTAAAGGTGCATTAGGGTGAAATTCGGCTGATTTCACTGCACCGGCGCACGGCGGATGCCTCGTCGGGTGGCGAAAAGCCGGTGGTGCGCTAGAGACGGGCAAGGCCGGATCGCGGTGATCTTTGCCTCGTCGGGGCGCGGTCATGTCGCCCGACGGGCAGTACCCTGTCGATTCACTCGTACGGCCGCGCTTGCCGTGCGCAGGTCAACACTGCAGGAGAGAGGCGGTTCCACCCGATGAGCGAGACTCCGGATCCCGAGGTCATCGAGCTGGCTTCCAAGGTCTTCGACCTCGCACGCACGGGGGACGCCGAGGCCCTGGCCGCCTACGTCGACGCGGGCGTCCCCGCGAACCTCACCAACGACAAGGGCGACTCCCTCGTCATGCTCGCCGCCTACCACGGCCACGCCGCCGCGGTCTCGGCCCTCCTGGAGCGCGGCGCCGACGCCGACCGCTCCAACGACCGCGGCCAGACCCCGCTCGCGGGTGCCGTCTTCAAGGGCGAGGACGCCGTCATCCGCGCCCTGCTCGCCGGCGGAGCGAATCCGGAGTCCGGGACTCCGTCCGCCGTGGACACCGCTCGCATGTTCGGCAAGGCTGAGCTGCTGGAGCTCTTCGGATCCCGGTGAACGGGCATTGAACCCCAGGTGAGAGCAGGGTCGTAAATGTGGTCGCGGTGGCGAAATGGGTGGGTCATCATGACGTCGGGCCCGGCCAACCGGGCCACCGACGAGAGGCAGAGGAAGATGGTCACTGGCAAGCGCAGGACGACGAGCGGCCCCACATGTTGCCGCACGGCCTAGGCGTACAGCGATGTATCGCCTGACCCGGGTCATCCCGGTCTCCCCCGGTCGTGTCGACAGCTTGATGTGAGGCGTCTTCCATGTTCGATCCATCCATAGCGCCGAGCGGCACCCTGCTCGGCCTGCTGCAGAGGGGCCGCGGCGACGGCACCCTGCACGCCCTCGCCGCGCCTCGGGCCGAAGCCCTCGCGGCCCTCAACCACTGCGTTCTCACCGACCCCCGCCACGACTGGCAGGTCGAGAACCGCTCCCTCTACTACGCCCGTCTCTACCTGGACCTCCACGGAGGTCTCGACGAGATCGAGGCGCACCTCTTCGGCGTCGAGGACCACCTCGACACCGAGGAGTCCAGGACCGGGCTCGCGCTCTCCGTCCTCGGGCACCTCGCCTCCTACGGCCGCCAGGACGCCCTGCTCCTGCTCCGGCGCTACGCGGCGACCGGCACGAACTGGGCCTGGGCCCTGGACGAGCTGGCCCTCCGCGACGACGACGCCGGGCTCCGCGGGCTCGCCCTGCCCGTGCTCGCCCGCTTCCCGGCCGACCCGGCCGGCGAGGCCGAGCTGGCCGGCGTCGTGCGCGACGCCTTCGAGCCCCGGCCCTGGCGGCTGTGGGCCGACGACCCGCGCGAGGCCGTGGGCGCCCGGGTCAGGGCCGCCCAGGAACAGGGATCCTTCGACCGCTGGCAGCGCCAGATGCGCCCCGCGGGCCCCCGCCCCGGCTGGAGCGTCCGCGCCGTCCTCGACTGGGCGCAGGAGGGGTACGAGCGAGGTGCCGTGCTGTACGGCCCCGCCGCCCGCTGCCTCACCGCCGTGGCCGGCCCCGAGGACCGCCCCGAACTCCTCGCCGCCGCCCGCGACGGCTCCACGGGAGCGCGCGGCGCCGCGCTCCACCACCTCGCCGAATCACGGGACCCCGCCGTCCTCGACCTCGTCGAGGCCGCCGTCGACGAAGGCTCCGGCCCCGTCGCCGAGGCCGCCGTCGCCGCCTACCGGCGCATGTGCGGCGAGGACGCGGTCGCCCGCGCCCGCGCGTGGGTCCGGCGCACCGACGAGCTCGGCACCGCGGCCGCCGAGGTCCTCGCCTGCCGTGGCACCGCACAGGACGCCGGCCTCGTCCTCGGGGCGCTGCGCGCCACCATCCGCTCCGCCGGACCCGACGCGCCCGAGCTCGCCGTCCTCGTCGACGGAGCGGGACGCCTCGACATCGCCGTCGCCGCACCGGCGCTGCGCCACGTCTACCGCGAGACGTCCTCCTCCCAGCTGCGCGGCCGAGTGGCCCGGGCCCTCGCCGCCACCGACCCCACCTTCGCGACCGGCTTCGCCGTCGAATGCCTCTGGGACTGCGAGGAGACCACCCGTGAGGTGGCCGCCCAGCACGCCGAGACCGGCGACGTACGGGTCGCCGAGCGGCTCCGCCGCCTCGCCGCCGACCCGGCCGAGGAGGCCGAGGTGCAGACGGCGGTGCGCAACCGGATAGGGCCGGACCTCCAGGTGTGACCCGGTCCCGTACCCCTCCCCAGGCCTGACCCCTCCCCAGGTCTGATCCGGTCCGGACCGACCCACCCCGTCGCCCGGACCCCGGGGCGGCGCGGCCTGCGGCGGAGATCCCGCCGATCGTGGCCCCGCCCCGGGCGACCGGGCGTCCGCCGACCGGACGCCCGGCGGGCGTTCCGGCCGCCACGGCGAAACGCTCATGGGACGTTCCCCCACCGTCCAGATCGACGTCGGCGGGTACACGCCAAGCGGGACGACAACACCCGTATGCGTGTCGTCATCGTCACAGAATCCTTCCCTCCCGATGTCAACGGTGTGGCGCACTGCGCCCTCCAGACCGCGCGCCACCTCGTCCGCCGGGGCCACACCCCGCTCGTGATCGCCCCCGCCGTCGCCGACCCGGCTGCGGACACCGACGCCCCCTGCGCCGTCGTACGGGTGCCCTCCCTGCCCCTGCCCGGCTACCCCCAGGTCCGGGTGGCCCTGCCCAGCCGCCGGGTCGCCGCCGCCATCGCCGCGCACCGCGCCGACCTCGTCCACCTCGCCGGACCCTTCGTCCTCGGGGTGCGCGGCATGACGGCCGCCGCCCGGCTCGGCATCCCCGCCGTCGCCGTCTACCAGACCGACCTCGCCGGATACGCCCGTACGTACGTGGGCACCGGCGAGGGCGCCGCCTGGCGCAGGCTCCGCGCCGTGCACGGCGCCGCCGACCGCACCCTCGCCCCGTCGTCCGCCGCCGTGCGCGACCTGGAGGCCCACGGCATCGGCCGCATCCGGCTCTGGGGGCGCGGCGTGGACACCGTCCGCTTCCGCCCCGGCCTGCGCGACACCGCCCTGCGCCGCGAACTCGCACCCGGGGGTGAGCTCCTCGTCGGCTACGTGGGCCGGCTCGCGCCCGAGAAGCGCGTGGACCTGCTCGCCGGGATCCGCGGGACACCGGGCGTCCGGACCGTGGTCGTGGGCGACGGGCCCAGCGGGCCGGGGCTGCGCGCCGCCCTGCCGGACGCCCGGTTCCTGGGCCGCCGCACCGGCGACGACCTCGCCCGGATCTTCGCCTCGCTCGACGTCTTCGCCCACACCGGCCCGCACGAGACGTTCTGCCAGACCGTCCAGGAGGCCATGGCGAGCGGCCTCCCGGTGATCGCCCCGGCGGCCGGCGGGCCGCTGGACCTGGTCGACCACGGGCGCACCGGGCTCCTCGTACCGCCCGGCGACCCGGACGCGCTGCGGGAGGCCGTCACCGCGCTCGCCGCGGCTCCGGAGGTGCGCGCCGCCTACGGCCGGGCCGGCCGGACCGCCGTGGAGGGCCGCACCTGGGAGGCGCTCGGCGACGAGCTGATCGGCCACTACCGGGAGGTCCTGCGCGAGCGGACGGCGGTGGCGGCGTGAACGGCGGCCGCACCGCCGACGGAGGGGCCGCCGCCCCCGCCCGCGGCGGACCGGGCGGCGGGCTCCGTATCGTGCGGCTCGCCAACTTCGTGACCACCACCTCCGGCGGCCTGCGCACCGCGCTCGACCAGCTGGGCCGCGGCTACCTCGCCGCCGGGCACGAACCCGTCCTCGTCGTCCCCGGCGAGGCCGCGAGCGACCACCGCACCGAGCAGGGCCGGGTCATCACCCTCCCGGGGCCCGTCCTGCCCGGCACCGGCGGCTACCGCGTCCTCGCCGACCGGCGCCGCCTCGCGCGCCTCCTCGACGGGCTCGCCCCCGACCGCGTCGAGGTCTCGGACCGCACGACCCTGCGGTGGACGGGGGAGTGGGCGCGCCGCGCCCGCGTGCCCTCGGTGATGGTCTCCCACGAGACGGCGGACGGGGTGCTGCGCACCTGGGGCGTTCCCCCCGCGCTCGCGGCCCGGGCCGCGGACCGCCTCAACCGCCGCACGGCCTGGGCCTTCGCCCGGATCGTCTGCACCACGGAGTGGGCGGAGCGCGAGTTCCTGCGGATCGGGGCGCGCAACGTCGTACGGGCTCCGCTCGGCGTCGACCTGGAACGCTGCCGGCCCGGCCGCCGCGGCGCCGTGCCGCGCGCCCGGTACGCGGACGGGGAGCAGGTCCTGCTGGCGCTCTGCTCGCGCCTCTCCGTCGAGAAGCGGCCCGGCACCGCCCTGGACTGCCTCGCGGAGCTCCGGGCAGCCGGGGTCCGGGCGGCGCTGGTCGTCGCGGGCGACGGACCCCTGCGGGGCGCCCTGGAACGGCGGGCGCGGGAGCGGCGCCTCCCGGTCCGGTTCCTCGGGCACGTCGCCGACCGGGAGACCCTCGCCGGCCTCCAGGCCGCGGCGGACGTGTGCCTGGCCCCGGGGCCCGCGGAGACCTTCGGCCTCTCCGCCCTGGAGGCGCTCGCCTGCGGGACGCCGGTCGTCGTCAGCGCCTCCTCCGCCCTCCCGGAGGTCGTCGGGACCGCCGGGGCCGTGGCCGCCGACACGCCGGAGGCCTTCGCGGCCGCCGTCCGGGAGGTGCTCGCCCGCCCGGAGGCCGCCCGCCGGGCTGCCGCACGCGCGCGTGCGGAGGGTTTCACCTGGGAGCGGTCGGTCGCCGCGTTCCTCCGGGCCCACGACGCACCGCCGACACCGGCCTCCCTTCCGGCACCGGCGCCGGCATCTCTTCCGGCACCGGCGCCGGCCTCCCTTCCGGCACCGGCGCCGGCATCTCTTCCGGCACCGGCACTCGCACCTGTACGGGCCGCAGCATCCGTACAGACCCCGGCCCCCGTACAGGCCCCGGCCCCCGTACAGGCCCCGGCCCCCGTCCCCGTACCGGCACCCACCCCCGTACCCCCGGGCCCCGGCCCCTCGCACGCCGAGGAGGCACGCCGATGACGGTCGAGTCCCTCGGCGGCCGGACTGAGGCGCCTGCCCGGCCCGGAACCCCGGACGGTCCCGTCCGCTTCGCCGTGCTCGGCGACTCGTTCAGCGAGGGCGTCGGCGACCGGGTGAACGGGGTCTGGCGCGGCTGGGCGCCCCTGCTGGCCGAGGGGCTCCCGGTCGACGGCCGGCAGACGGTCCTCCTGAACCTGGCCGTCGCCGGCGCCCTCAGCCGGGACGTCGACGAGCACCAGCGGCCCAGGGCCGTCGCCTTCCGACCGCACCTCGCCTCCGTGGTCGTCGGGGTCAACGACACCCTCCGCCGCACCTTCGACATCGAAGCCCTCGCCCACCGCCTCGACCGCGTCCTCGCGGACCTCGCCGCCGCCGGCGCCGTCCTCCTGACCTCCTGCCTGCCCGACCCCGGGCGGATGCTCGGCCTGCCGCCGCCCCTGGCCCTCCCGCTGGCCCGCCGCCAGCGCTCCGTCAACGCGGTCGTGCACGCTCTCTCCGACCGGTACGGCACGGTTCACCTCCACCTCGCCGACGACACCTGGACGGAGGACCGCACCCTGTGGAGCGCCGACCGGCTCCACCCGGGCGAACGCGGCCACCGGGCCGTCGCCGCGGACTTCCACCGGCTCCTCACCGCCCGGGGACTCGCCCACGGCACACCGCCCGCGCGGGAGCCCGCGCAGCCGCCGCCGACCCGCACCGAGGCTCTCCTCTGGCTCGCCACCGCCGGTACGGGATGGGTGCTGCGCCGCAGCCGCGACCTGCTCCCGCAGCTGCTCCTGCTCGCCGGCGCCGAGCTCCGCCACTGGGCCGACGGCACCGGCACCGAACCCCTCGACGCGCGCGCGGACGCCGCCCTCGCCGCCGCGCTCACGGCCACAATGGGGAGATGAACGGGCGCTGGGAGTTCTGGATCGACCGGGGCGGCACCTTCACCGACGTCGTCGGACGGCGGCCCGACGGACGGCTCGTCACCCGCAAACTTCTCTCGCACGACCCCGTACGGCACCAGGACGCCGCCGTCGCCGGGATCCGCGCGCTCCTCGGCCTGGACCCCGGCGAACCCGTCCCCGCCGACCGGATCGCCGTCGTCAAGATGGGCACCACCGTCGCCACCAACGCCCTCCTGGAGCGGCGCGGGGAACCGACCCTCCTCCTCGTCACCGAGGGCTTCCGCGACGCCCTGCGCATCGCCTACCAGAACCGGCCCCGGCTCTTCGACCGGCACATCGTGCTGCCCGAGGCGGTGTACGCGCGCGTGGCCGAGGTCCCGGAGCGCGTCGACGCCCACGGCCGGCTCGTGCGTCCCCTGGACGAGGCCGCCGTCGCCGAGGCGCTCGCCGCCGCCCACCGGGACGGCCTCCGCTCCGTCGCCGTCGTCCTGCTGCACGGCTACCGCCACCCCGCCCACGAGACCCGGATCGCCGAGGCCGCCAGGGCCGCCGGCTTCACCCAGGTCAGCTGCTCGCACGAGGTCAGCCCCCTCATCAAGCTGATCCCGCGCGGCGACACGACCGTCGTCGACGCCTATCTGTCGCCGATCCTGCGCCGGTACGTCGACGAGGTCGCCCGTGAACTCGCCGGGATCCGCCTCATGTTCATGCAGTCGAACGGCGGCCTGCGCGAGGCCGCCCACTTCCGTGGCAAGGACGCCGTCCTGTCCGGACCGGCCGGCGGAGTCGTCGGCATGGCCCGCACCTCGGCCCAGGCCGGACACGAGCGGGTCATCGGCTTCGACATGGGCGGCACGTCCACGGACGTGTCGCACTACGCGGGCGCCTTCGAGCGTGAACTCGGTACACAGGTCGCCGGGGTGCGGATGCGGGCCCCCATGATGAGCATCCACACCGTCGCCGCGGGCGGCGGCTCCGTCCTCCACTACGACGGCCGCCGCTACCGCGTGGGCCCCGACTCGGCGGGCGCCGTCCCCGGCCCCGCCTGCTATCGCCGCGGTGGACCCCTCACCGTCACCGACGCCAACGTCATGCTCGGCCGCGTCCAGCCCGCCCACTTCCCCGCCGTGTTCGGCGAGACCGGCGACCTGCCCCTGGACGCCGAGGTCGTACGGGAGCGGTTCACGGCCCTCGCCGAGGAGATCGGAGGCGGCCGGACCCCGGAGGAGGTCGCCGCGGGCTTCCTGGAGATCGCCGTCCTCAACATGGCCAACGCCGTCAAGAAGATCTCCGTCCAGCGCGGCCACGACGTCACCCGGTACGCCCTCACCAGCTTCGGCGGGGCCGGCGGCCAGCACGCCTGCGCCGTCGCCGACGCCCTGGGCGTCGACACCGTCCTCGTACCCCCACTCGCCGGCGTGCTCTCCGCGTACGGCATCGGGCTCGCCGACGCCACCGCCATGCGGGAGCGGTCCGTCGAGGCCGAACTCGCCGCCCCCGGCACGCACGCGCGCGTGAACGCCCTCTGCGCCGAACTCGCCGAGCGGACCCGCGAGGACCTCCGCGCCGACGGCCTGCCGGACGCGGCGATCACCACCCACGCGCACGTGCTCCTGCGGTACGCGGGCACGGACGCGAGCCTCCCCGTCGACCTCGCTCCGGCCGATGCGATGAAAACCGCGTTCACAGCCGTCCACCGGGCGCGGTACGCGTTCACCATGGACAAGCCGCTCGTCGTCGAGGCGGTCTCCGTCGAGGCCGTCGGGCGTGCCGGACCGCACGGCCCCGTCCTCGTCGGCACCGGCGCACGGACCGGCCCCCTCACGCCCCGGACCACCGTCACCACGTACAGCGGCGGCACACCCCACGACACACCGCTCCACCGGCGCGAGGACCTCCGCCCCGGCGACACCGTCGACGGCCCCGCCCTCCTCGCCGAGGCCGACGCCACGACCGTCGTCGACACCGGCTGGCGGGCCACCGCGACCGACGGCGGACACCTCCTCCTGCGCCGCGTCACCCCCCGCCCCGCGCGCGTGGCCGCCGGGACGGACGTCGACCCGGTCCTCCTGGAGGTCTTCAACAACCTCTTCATGGCCATCGCCGAACAGATGGGCGTGCGCCTGGAGAACACCGCCCACTCGGTCAACATCAAGGAGCGCCTCGACTTCTCCTGCGCGCTCTTCGACGCCGAGGGCAACCTCATCGCCAACGCGCCCCACATCCCCGTCCACCTCGGCTCCATGGGCGAGTCCATCAAGGAGGTCCTGCGGCGCCGCGCCGACGACCTGCGGCCCGGCGACGTGTACGCGATCAACGACCCGTACCACGGCGGCACCCACCTGCCCGACGTGACCGTCGTGACCCCCGTCTTCGACGACACCGGCCGTGAGCTCCGCTTCCTGGTCGCCTCGCGCGGCCACCACGCCGAGATCGGCGGGATCACCCCCGGCTCCATGCCCGCCTTCAGTCGCACCGTCGAGGAGGAGGGCGTCCTCTTCGACAACTGGCTGCTCGTCCGGGACGGCCGGCTCCGTGAGACCGAGACCCGCGCCCTCCTCACCGGCGCCCGCCACCCCTCCCGCGACCCCGACACCAACATCGCTGACCTGCGCGCCCAGATCGCCGCCAACGAGAAGGGAATCGAGGAACTGCGCAGGACGGTCGAGGAGTTCGGCGCCGACGTCGTCCAGGCGTACATGCGGCACGTCCGCGCCAACGCCGAGGAGTCCGTCCGCCGCCTCGTCGCCCGCCTCCCCGACGGCACCTGCCGCTACGAGACCGACGACGGCGCGGTCATCCGGGTCGCCGTCCGCGTCGACCGCGAACGCCGCTCCGCCGTCGTCGACTTCACCGGCACCTCATCCCAGCGGCCCGGGAACACCAACGCCCCCACGTCCGTCGTCCTGGCCGCCGTCCTCTACGTCTTCCGCACCCTCGTCGACGAGGACATCCCGCTCAACAGCGGCTGCCTGGAACCCCTGGAGGTCCGCGTCCCGCCCGGCTCCATGCTCGCGCCCGAGCACCCCGCCGCCACCGTCGCCGGGAACGTCGAGACCTCCCAGGCCGTCACCGGCGCCCTCTACGCGGCCCTCGGCGTCCAGGCCGAGGGCTCCGGCACCATGAACAACGTCACCTTCGGCAACGCGCGCGTGCAGTACTACGAGACGGTCGCCAGCGGCTCCGGCGCGGGAGACGGCTTCGACGGCGCCGACGCCGTCCAGACCCACATGACCAACTCCCGGCTCACCGACCCCGAGGTCCTGGAATGGCGCCACCCGGTCCGGGTCGACTCCTTCGCCGTACGGGAGGACGGCGGCGGGCGCGGCCGGTGGCACGGCGGCCACGGGGTCGAGCGCCGCATCCGCTTCCTGGAGCCGATGACGGTCGCCCTCCTCACCGGGCACCGCAGGGTCCCGCCGTACGGCATGGCGGGCGGCGAGCCGGGCGCCCTCGGCGAGAACCTCGTGGAACGCGCCGACGGCACCGTCGAACACCTCGGCGGAGCCGCGACCGCCGAGCTGGGCCCCGGCGACGTGCTGGTCGTGCGCACCCCCGGCGGTGGCGGCTACGGCCCGCCCCCGGAAGACGTCAGCGCACCGGGATGAACCGCACCGGCGTTCCCGGCACCGCCTGCGCCGCCGCGCCCAGATCGGCCTCCCGGACCACCGCCACCACCGGGTAGCCCCCGGTCGTGGGGTGGTCCGCGAGGAAGACCACCGGGCGCCCGTCCGGCGGCACCTGGACGGCGCCCAGGACCATGCCCTCGCTCGCCAGCTCGCCCGGCCGGGCCCGGTCGAGGGCCGGCCCGTCCAGCCGCAGGCCGATCCGGTTGCTCGCCGGCGACACCCGGTACGCGCGCGTGGCGAAGGCGCGCAGGGCGGCGGCGGTGAACCAGTCGTCGCGGGGGCCGAGCCGGACCCGCAGGAGCAGTTCGTCCGGCGGGCCGGGCCACGGAGGAGCGTCGACCGACCCCCGTACGGCCGTGTCCGCTCCCAGCGGCAGCACCGTCCCCTCCGTCAGCGGCGCCGGGCCGAGCCCGGACAGCAGGTCGGTGGAGCGGCTGCCGAGCACCGGATCGACGGCGAGACCGCCGCCGAAGGCCACGTACGAGCGCAGCCCGCGGACGGCCGCGCCGACCTCCAGGAGGGACCCGGCCGGCACGCGGACCGCCGTCCCCCAGGCGGCCGGGCGCCCGCCCACCCGGACCGGGCAGGGCGCCCCGCCCACGGCGACGGTCACGGCGCACCGGGGGCGCAGCGCGCACCCGTCGACGGTCGTCTCCAGGACCGCCGCGTCCTCACGGGCGCCGACGTTCCCGACGAGCCGGTTCAGGAGCCGTACGGCACCGGGGTCGAGGGCGCCCGAGCGGGGCACGCCGAGGTGCGCGTACCCCACGCGCCCCAGGTCCTGCACGGTGGTCAGCGCCCCGGCCCGCACCACGGCGACGGCACGGTCGGTCATCGCCCGCCCTCCGCGGAGCCCCCGGCCCCGCCCATCGCCGCGGCCGAATCCCCGGCCCCGCCCACCGCCTCGGCCGAGCCCCCGGCCCCGGTCCCCGGCCCGCCCACCGCCGTGAACCGCACCCGGGTCCCGGGGGCGAGCAGCGCGGCGGGCTCCCGCCCCGTGTCCCACAGGACCACGTCCGTCGTGCCGATCAGCTGCCAGCCACCGGGGGAGGAGCGCGGGTACACACCCGTGTACGGCCCGGCCAGGGCGACGGACCCGGCGGGGACGGCCGTCCGCGGGGTGGCCCGGCGCGGCACCCCGTACCGCTCGTCGAGCCCGGTCAGATAGCCGAAGCCCGGCGCGAACCCGCAGAAGGCCACCCGGAACTCGGTCGCCGTGTGGACGCGCACCGCCTCCTCGACGGACACCTCCCACAGCGCCGCGACCTCCGCCAGATCGGGCCCGTCGTAGCGGACCGGCACCTCCACCGCCGCGCCCATGCGCGCGTGGAGCGGCCCGACCTCCCAGCGGGGCAGCTCGGCCGCGAGCCGACCCGGATCGTCCACCCCGTCGAGCAGCACCGTCCGCGCCGCCGGCACGATCTCCCGTACGCCGGGGAGCGCCCCCGCTGCCCGGCGCCGCAGCAGCTCGGCGTGGAAGGCCTCCGTCTCCGCGCCGCCGGCCAGCTCCACCAGGAGCGCCCGGTCGCCCACGCGCAGCGTCCGCACGCTCATGCGAAGGCCTCCACACGGACCCCGGAGGCCTCCAGGCGTTCCCGGACCCGGCGGGCCAGCTCCACCGCGCCGGGGGTGTCCCCGTGCAGGCACAGCGACCGGGCCCGGACGGCGACGGAGGTCCCGCAGTGCGCCGTCACGACCCCGGACCGGGCCATGGCCACCGAGCGCTCCACCACCTGGGCCGGATCGCTGACGACGGCCCCCTCCTGCCCCCGTGGCAGCAGGGAGCCGTCCGCCCGGTAGGCCCGGTCGCCGAAGGCCTCGGGGACGACCGGAAGTCCGGCCTCCGCCGCGGCCTCGTGCAGCCGGGACCCCGGGAGCCCCAGCACCGGCAGCGTCCGGTCGGCGAGCAGGACGCCGTCGACGACCGCCGCCGCCTGCTCCTCGTCCAGGACCACGCGGTTGTAGAGCGCGCCGTGCGGCTTCACGTACGAGACGCGCGAGCCGGCCGCCCGCGCGAAGACCTCCAGGGCGCCGATCTGGTACGCCACCTCGGCGGCCAGCTCCGTCGCCGGGACGTCCATCGCGCGCCGCCCGAAGCCGGCCAGGTCCCGGTAGGAGACCTGGGCCCCGATCCGTACCCCCCGTTCGGCCGCGAGCTCGCAGACGCGCCGCATGGTGGCCGCGTCCCCGGCGTGGAAGCCGCAGGCCACGTTGGCGCTGGTGACGACGGAGAGCAGCCGCTCGTCGTCGGTCAGCGTCCAGCGGCCGAAGCCTTCGCCGAGGTCGGCGTTGAGGTCGATCGAGGCCCAGGTCATGTGGTGCTTCCTTTCTCACCTGGTCGTGCGGTGGTGCGGTGGTGCTGTGCTGCGGGTCCCGCTCACACGAGTTCTCTCCCGCGTGTCTCGGGCAGTCCGAACAGGGCCAGGACGGCCAGACCGTAGCCGACGGCGCCGAAGACCAGCGCCCCGCCCACCCCCCAGCTCCCGGCGAGGAATCCGACGAGGGTGGGGAAGACGGCGCCGATCGCGCGGCCGGTGTTGTACGTGAGCCCCTGCCCGGTCCCGCGGACCGGCGTCGGGTACAGCTCGGCCAGGAACGAGCCGAAGCCGCTGAAGATGGCCGACATGCAGAAGCCGAGGGGGAAACCCAGCACGAGCAGCAGGGAGTTCGCGCCGACCGGGATGTTCGTGTACGCGAGGACCGACAGCGCGGAGAGGACGGCGAAGAGCGCGATGTTCTTCTTCCGGCCGAGCCGGTCCGTGAGGTAACCCCCGGTCAGATAGCCCGCGAAGGCCCCGGAGATGAGGAAGGCCAGATAGCCGCCCGTGCCGACCACCGTCAGCCCGCGCTCGGTCTTCAGGAAGGTCGGCACCCAGGTGGCGAGCGTGTAGTAGCCGCCCTGGACGCCGGTCGAGAGCAGGATCGCGAAGAGCGTCGTGCGCAGCAGCGGCGGACGGAAGACCGCCCGGAAGGAGCCGCGGTCCGAGTCGGCGCGCCGGAGTTCGGCCGCCTGCGGGGCGTCCTCCACGTTCCGCCGTACGTACACGACGAGCAGCGCGGGCAGCGCGCCCGTCCAGAAGAGGATCCGCCAGGCCAGGTCCGCGTCGGCGAACTGGAACACCAGGGTGTACGCAAGCACCGCGAGGGCCCAGCCGGCCGCCCAGGCGCTCTGGACGGCGCCGAGCGTACGGCCCCGGTGCTCGGCGGAGGCGTACTCGGCGACGAGGATCGCGCCGACGGCCCACTCGCCGCCGAAGCCGAGGCCCTGGAGTGCCCGGAAGACCAGCAGGGTCTCGTAGTTCGGTGCGAAGCCGCAGAGCACCGTGAAGAGCGCGTACGTGACGACCGTGATCATCAGGGCCTTCACCCGGCCGACCCGGTCGGCGAGGACGCCGGCGAGCGCGCCGCCGACCGCCGAGACGACGAGGGTGACGGTGGTCAGGAGGCCGGTCTGGCCCTTGTCGAGGTTGAAGTACGCGGCGATGGCCACCATCGACAGCGGCAGGGTGAAGAAGTCGTAGGAGTCCAGGGCGTATCCGCCGAACGCGCCGCCGAAGGCGCGCCGGCCGCGCGGCCCGAGGGCGCGCAGCCAGGCGAACGCGCCCGTGTCGTCGGGCTGTTCGCCCCGGGACTGCTGCCGGATCTGTGCCGTGCTCATCTGCACCTCGCAGGAGGGGGAGGCGTGCCTGAGAGACGTACTGGGGAACCGTGCGGTGCCGTCAAGGTAGGGGATTGTTCAACGATCCGACAAGGGGCATGTCGTCCCTTCCTGAAATCCGCAATCTGCGGTTGACTCGGCCGCGGGCGACGGAAGGGACACACACCGTGGATCTGAGTGGTGGGACCGGGGGACTGGCGGACGACCGCGCGCTGCTCGGGCGTACGAGCACGGCGGAGCGGGTCGCGGACATCCTGCGGACCCGGATCGCGGAGGGCTACTTCCCGCCCGGCGTCCGGCTCTCCGAGGAGAGCATCGGCGGCGCCCTCGGTGTGTCCCGCAACACACTCCGCGAGGCCTTCCGGCTCCTCACCCACGAGCGCCTGCTCGTCCACGAGCTCAACCGCGGGGTCTTCGTCCGGGTCCTCGCCGTGGGTGACGTGGACGACATCTACCGCACCCGGCGGCTCGTCGAATGCGCCGTCGTCCGGGGCCTCGGGCAGCCGCCCTACGCCGTCGACGGCCTCGTCGCCGCCGTCGCGGAGGGCGAGGGCGCGGCCCGCGCCGAGGACTGGCGGGGCGTCTCCACGGCCAACATCCACTTCCACCGCGAACTCGTCGCCCTCGCGGGCAGCGCCCGCACGGACGAGCTGATGCGCGGCGTCCTCGCCGAACTCCGGCTCGCGTTCCACGTCGTCGACGACCCGCGCGCGCTCCACGAGCCCTACCTCCTGCGGAACCGGGAGATCCTGGACGCCCTGCGCGCGGGCGAGCGGGCCGCGGCGGAACAGCTCCTCGCCCGCTACCTCGACGACTCCCGCACCCGCGTCGCCGCGGCCTACGCCCAGGCCGTGGACGAACCAACGGGCCCGTGAGTCACCGCTGAGGGCGGGCCCCGGGGTCCTCGCAGGGCGGCCGGACGAGCGCCGACCGCCGCACCCGGGCTTCCCGACCGCCACCCCGCGGTGCTCTCGGTCACGGGCCCGCAGTCCTCTGGTCACGGGCCCGCGGTGCTCCGGGCCACCGGCCGCGGGCTCCCCGGCCGCCGGCCCGGCGGTCTCCGTGAGCCCGGTCTCATCTGCGCCGTTTCGACCGTTGTCAGGTCGAGGACCTAATCTGTCCACCGTGACTTCGCCTGCCTCGACGGACCTCGCTCCGCCCCAGCTCAGCGCGGCGCCGCGGCCCGCGCAGGGCCCGGCCGCCGACGAAGGGCTCGCGCGGCGCCTCCGCGCGCTCGCGTGCACCGCCCCGCTGCACGACCTCGACGCGCGCAAGGCGAACCTGGCCGGCGAGTACACGGTCTACGCGATGGCCGAGGTGGCCCTCTCCGCGATCGACCTCGTCACCCTCAACATGGACTTCGACACCGGCGCCGACCACGAGCAGATAGTGGCCAGGCTGCTGCCCCGCGTCGCCGCCCAGGCCCCCTCCCGCCCCGCCGCGGAGCACGAGCGGGTGGCCCGCTGGGTCCTGGAGAACCTGATCAACGTCGGCAGCGTCGACCGGGGCTTCCGCGCCGTCTACGGCACCTTCGGCACCGACGGGGTCTACGTCCGCAGGGACTACGACTTCAAGCTCATCGAAGAGGTCCCGGGCTACGGGGGCGGGGTCTACCTCCGCACCACCGACGAAGCGGTCAACGTGCTCGTCGGCGCCCTCGACACCGACGTCACGAGCGCCCAGATCGCCGCCGAGGTGAAGCTGGAGGTCCTCATCAGCCGGGGCCGCCTCGCGGACGCGCAGCTCGCCGCCGAGCAGGCGCGCTACCGGACCGTGCAGTACGCGGAGACCCTCCGCAAGACCCTGGAGGCCACCCGCCGCAACGTGCGTGCGGTGGACTGGCTCCAGGCGGTGCCGGACATGATCGACGAGGCCCTCGACCACGTGGCCGACCGCTACCGCCACGAGAACGCGATCCTCACCAACATCCGCAAGGCCCGCGACGAGGCGGAGGACCACGAGCACAAGCGCCGCGCCGCCGAGCTCGTCGACATCGTCAAGGACTGCATCCGGCGCCACACCCAGCTCCAGTCCCGCCTCCTGGAGGCCGGGCCGCTCTTCCGCGCCGAGCAGGACCGGCAGGCCTTCGCCGCCCCCACCGCGTACACCGGCCTCGACCTGTACGGGCAGCTCGTCGCCCCGATCCTGCCGCTCCCCGTCGAGCGGGCGGGCAAGGTCACCGACGCCTTCTTCGCCCATGGCACGGGACTGCGGACCCCCGCCTCCGTCCGCCTCGGCGACCTCGTCGACCTGCTCCTCACCCCGCCCGTGGAGCGCGAGCACCTCGGCGCGGAGATGCCCGAGCCCGACCTCATCGCCACGCCCGACGACTCCCGCTTCAGCGAGGAGCAGCTCGCGAGCGCCATGCGTCTGCTGGACCTGGAGCACGACGCCCCGCGCCGGCTCTCCGGCCTGCTGGCGGAGGCCCGCCTCCTCGACGCGGACCTGCCCTACCTCGTGGCCCTGCTCGCCGTGCACGCGGCCAGCCCGCCGGTCGGCACGGCCTACCGCCAGGGCGAGGAGCGGCTCCTCTTCGCCGTCGACGACGGCACCCCGCTGGACGACCCGGAGTTCGGCGGCGCCGATCTCATCGTCGGTACGGCCCTGCTCGACGCGGTGGGCATGGCCGCGGACCGCTCGGAGTCCACGTGACCCTCACCCCGACCACCCCCACGGACCCCGCCGACCTCCCCGTGGAGCCGCCGACCACGGCCGAAGCGACGGACACCGCCGGTGACACCGACGACGTCGCCGTACCCGGCCCCAGGCCGGCGCCGGCGGCATCCGGGCGGCAGCCCGAGCCGAACCGTGGGCCGGAGCCCGAAGCGGAGCCGGACGCTCAGTCGTACCGGGCTCCGGAACCCGAGCGGGACTCTCGGCCGTACCGGGCCCCGGAAACAGGGCCCGAAGCGGAGCCGGACGCTCGGCCGTACCCGGCCCCGACACCCGAGCCCGAGGACCCCCGTCCCGCCTCCGCCCGGGCCGGCGACGGACCTCGCGTGCGGCCCGTGCTCGTGGATCCGCCGGCCGGTGCCCGCGGTCAGGCCGGGGCCGAGTCGCGGCCGGAGCCCGGGACGCCGCCCCGGCTCGGAGCCGTACCGGCGGCCGAGCCGACCCGGGCCGACGCCGCTTCGCGGCGCAGGAGCGTCCCGGTCGTGCGCGCCGTGCGGCTGACGCCCGAACAGCCCGCGCCCGCCCGCCGCCCCGCACCCGCACCCGCGGCCGTCACCCCCGTACCCCTGCCGCTGCCCCCGCCCCGACCCGTCACCGACGACGTACCGCCCGAGAGCCGCACCGAGGAGCCCCAGCCGTGAGCGAGACCCACGCCGAGTACGCCGACGGGTGGAGCGAGCAGGAGCCCCCGCACCCCCAGCCGGGCCCGGCCCCCGCCTCGACGTCCGCCGTCACCCCCGCCGACGCCGCCGACGCGGCCCGGCTCGTCTCCTTCGGGCTCCAGCCCAAGCTGCTCCCGGCCCGGGACGCCGAGTACACGGAGCTGCTCCGCCGCTACCGCGAGGACCCCGCCTTCGCGCGCCTCGCCGACGCCGTCGCCACCGGCCTCGGCCTCGTCGTCCTGGAGGTCTCCCCGCGCGCCGGGATGGCCGTCACCGCCGGTGAGGACTCCGTCTTCGCCGTCCGCATGGGCGACTACGCCCGCCGCGCCTCGACGGACTCCGCCGACCGCTTCCTGCACGGCCTGGCCCACCTCGCCGTCGCCGCGATGGCCTTCCCCCGCCCCGAGGACCTCGCCGACGACGCGTACATCGGCCGCCTCACCGTCAACGGCGTCGACGCCTTCGTACGCCAGGCCTGTCTGCGGCTGGAGCAGCGCGCCGACGAGCAGGGCGAGAACACCGACCCCGCTTCCGACGCCCCCGGCCTGGAGGCCGGCTGGCGGATCTACTCCCGCCGCAGCGCCACCGGTGCCACCAAGGACGCCCGCCGCCTCGCCGGCTCCACCACCGGCATCGTCGGCAAGGCCGCCGCCTTCCTCACCGACTCCGGCTTCCTCCAGCGCACCGGCGACGAGGGCGGCGGCTCCTACCGCACGACCGCCCGCTACCAGCTCCAGGTCCGCGACATGGCCGGCTCCGCCGCCATGGCCGAGCTCCTCGAACTCGGCGTCGTGCCGGTCAGCGACGGCACGGCGACCCTCGTCCCGCCGCCCGAGGGCGACGACCTGGAACTCGCCGCCGACGCCGGCCTCCCCTTCCACGCGTAGCGCCGTCGCCCCGCCCCGACCCGCTCCGCGCAACCGACCTTCCTGAGCACGACGAGCACGAGAGTCCCCCGCCATGTACGAGCTGTCCCGGGTCCGCCTCTACTCCATCGGACCCGCCGGCGCGCGCTACGCCGACACCGTCCTGGACCTGCGCGGGGTCGGCGCACCCGTGCCCCACCCCGCCCCCGCCCAGGCGGAGTTCTTCGAGGAGGAGCCGGTCGGCCCGCCGCGCCGCCCCGCCCCCGCGGGCGTGCTCTTCCTGGAGAACGGCGGCGGCAAGTCCGTCCTCCTCAAGCTGATCTTCTCGGTCATGCTCCCCGGCCACCGCAACACCCTCGGCGGCGCCAGCTCCGGCGTGCTCCGCAAGTTCCTCCTCGCCGACGACTGCGGCCACGTCGCCCTGGAATGGCAGCACACCCTCACGGGCGAACTCGTCGTCGTCGGCAAGGCCAGCGAGTGGCGCGGCCGCCAGGTCTCCAACGACCCGCGGAAGTTCGCCGAGGCCTGGTACTCCTTCCGGCCCGGCCCCGGGCTCAGCCTGGACAACCTCCCCGTCGCCGAGGCGACCTCCGTCCGCCGGCCCGTCGAGGGCGCCTCCGGCGCGACCGGCCGCCGCCGCACGATGAAGGGCTTCCGCGACGCGCTCACCGAGGCCGGCAAGGCCTACCCGCACCTGGAGGTCGTCTGGGAGGAGATCCACGACCGCTGGAACGAGCACCTCGGCGAGCTCGGCCTCGACCCCGAACTCTTCCGCTACCAGCGCGAGATGAACGCCGACGAGGGCGAGGCCGCCGGCCTCTTCGCGGTCAAGAAGGACTCCGACTTCACCGACCTCCTGCTGCGCGCCGTCACCGACACCCGGGACACCGACGGCCTCGCCGACCTCGTCGGCGGCTTCGGCAACAAGCTCGGCCGCCGGGCCGAGCTCACCGCCGAGCGCGAGTTCACGGCGGGCTCCGTCGACCTCCTCGGCCGCATCGTCGAGGCCGCCGGGACCCGGGCCCACGCCCGGGACGTCCACACGGCCGCCGAGCGGCGCACCCGTCTCCTCGCCCGCCGCCTCGCCGGCCGCGCCGACGAGGAGCGCGGCCGGGCCGCCGAGCTCGCCCAGCAGGTCACCTCGGCGGCCCACGCCGTCGCCGAGGCCGAGACCGCCCGCGGCCGCAGCGCCCTGATCTCCGCCGAACTCGCCTACCGGCACGCCTCCCTGGCCCTGACCGCCGCCGAGAAGGGCGCCGCCTCCCAGCGCCGCGAGCTCACCGACGCCCGCACCCTGCACTCCGCCTGGCAGGCGGCGGAGGCCGTGCTCCGCCACCGCGCCGCGGGCGACCGCTCCGCGCGCGTGGCCGCCGCCATCCGCGAGGCCGAGCGGGACGCCGCCCCCGCCCTCGCGGCCCGCGCGAAGGCCGCAGCCGATCTCGTACGGGCCCTCGCCGCCGCCGCCGAGGAGGGCGAGCGGCACGCGGCCGAGGAGGAGGAGCGCTCCACGGCCCTCCAGGAGGCGGGCGAGACCGCGCACCGTGACGCCACCGCCGCCGCCACCGAGGCCCAGCGGGCCCGCAGCGAGGCCGGCCACCTGCGCCAGCGGCTCGCCGAGGTCGAGCAGGAGACCGCGGAGGCGGTCCGGGCCGGCTGGCTCGACGACTCCGCGCCCGACGCCGACCCGGCCCGGGCCGCCCTCGCCGCGAGCGACGCGGAGAAGACCGCGGTCGCCGCCTGGGACACCGCCCGGGACGCGGCCCGCGGCGCGGCCGACCGCGCCCGCGAGGCCGCCGCCGCCGAGGCCCGTGCCGAACTCGCCGCCGCCCGCGCCGCGGACGCCGCCGAGGCCGCGGGCAACGCCTACGACGCGGAGCGCCGTGCCGCCGAGTCCCTCGCCTCCGAGGAGCGCCTCGCCGAGCTGCTGAGCCTCCCGGCCGGCGGCTCGCCGCTCCCGGGCCAGCGCGCGGCCGCCGGCGGCCCGGACGGCCCCGCGCCGCAGGCCGGCACCGCGGACGCGACGGCCGACGGCGACAGCGCCCCCGACGCCGTCCCCGGCGCCGCCTTCGGGCTGTCCGCCGGGTCCCGGAGCGCCCACCAAGGGCCGCTGACCGTCACCGAGTTCGACCGGTACGCCGACGAGCTGCGCGGCATGCTCGACCAGGCCGTCACCTCGGCCGAGCGGCAGCTCTTCGACCTGCGTACCGCCGCGGCCGACGACTCCCGCATCCTCGGCGCCCTCGGCGACGGCGGCCTGCTGCCCCCCGGCCCCGACGTCCTCGCCACCGTCGAGTACCTCGGTGAGCAGGGCATCCCCGCTCTTCCCGGCTGGCGCTACCTCGCCCAGGCCGTGGCCCCCGCCGACCACGCCCGCGTCCTCGCCGCCCGCCCCGAGCTCGTCGACGGCGTCGTGATCACCGACTCCGTCTCGTACGACCGCGCCCGCGAGGTCCTCGGCACCGCGGCCCTGCTGCCCCGCTCCACCGTCGCCGTCGGCACCGCCGCAGCCCTGCTCGCCCCCGTACCGGCGCAGGACACCGGCGAGCGCGAGGACAGCGGCGCCTCCAGCGTTTTCTTCGTCACGCCGAACCCGGCCATGCACGACGAGCAGGCCGCCGACCAGGAGCGGCACGCGCTGCGCGCCCGCGCCACCGCCCGCGACGAGGAGATCCGCACCCTCGCGGCCCGCCTCGCCGGCGACCGCGCCCTCGCCTCCCGGATCGGAGCCTGGCGCGCCGACTGCCCGCCCGGCATGCTCGCCGAGCTCGCGGCCGTCGCCTCCACCGCCCGCGAGACCGCGGAGGCCGCCGCGGCGACCCTCGCGGAGGCCCGTACGGCACGCGGCGAGGCCGACGAGACCGCCGCCGAGGCGACACACCTCCGCGACGAGCGCCAGGAGACCGCCCAGCGCGCCCGCCGCGCCGCCGACGCCCTCGCGGGCCTCGCGTTCCGCCTGCGCGAGCGCCCCGCCTGGCAGGCCAAGCTCCGCGAACTCGCCGACGACGCAGCCGAGTCCGAGGCCCGCTCCCAGACCTGCCTGGAGCGCGCCCGCGCCGCCGACGAGGACCGCCGCGCGGCCCAGCGCGCCGCCGACGACGCCCACCGCACGGCCCGCGCCCTGCGGGCCGAGCGCGCCGAGATCGCCGGCGCGCCCGACACCCTCCCCGAGGAGGACCCGGCAGCGCCCCGCACCGCGCTCCCCACCCTCCGCGAGGCCTACCGGGCCGCTTCCCAGCTGTACGAGAAGGTCGGCGTCGGCGCCGACCTGCGCGCCGAGCAGGCCCGCGCCGAGAGCGACGAGTCCGCCGCCCTCGCCGAGCTCGACCGCCTCACCAACAAGGTCCGCACCCGCGCCGAACAGCTCCTGGAGTCCACCGACGGCGCCGACGGCCCGTCCCGGCAGGCGGCCGCCGCCCGCGCCGAGTCCCTCGTCCAGATGCTGGAGTCGCGCGCCACGGAGGCGAGCGAGAAGCTCGGCCGCCTCCGCGGCGAGGCCGAGCGCCTGGCCCCCGAGGACGGCGAGGCCCACACCGAGCTGCCCGAGGACCGGGTGCCCGCCGACGCCGAGCAGGCGCAGGCCCTGCTGCGTACCGCGACCGGCGAACTCGCCTCCCGCACCGACGCCCTGGAGTCGGCGCGCGCCGCGCACGCCGGACTGCTCCGGGACCACCGGGCGGCCGAGGACGCGGCGGGCGGCTTCGACGAGACGTCGGCCCTCCTGCGCGACCTGCTCCGCGACCACGCCGACGAGGAGCGCGAGGAGTCCGAGACGTACACCGGCTCCCTGGAGGAGGCCCGCACGGCGGCGGGCGAGGCGCGCCGCGCCCTGCGTGCCTGCACCGCCGACCTGTCCGGTGCCGACGCCGCCGTCCGCGAGGCCAGCGACATCCTCGTCCGGCACGCCAACTCCACCCGCTACGAGCAGGTCCGCACCCCGGCGCGCCAGCAGATCCGCGAACTCCCCGCCTCCGCGCTGCCCGAGCACGCCGCCAAGTGGGCCGAGGCCTTCGCGCCCCGGCTCCGGGTCCTCACGGACGAACTGGCGCAGCTGGAGCGCAACCGCGACTCGATCGTGGACCGGCTCCGCGGTCTCGTGGAGTCCTCGCTCACGACCCTCCGCTCCGCGCAGCGGCTCTCCCGGCTCCCCGAGGGGCTCGGCGAGTGGTCGGGCCAGGAGTTCCTGCGGATCCGGTTCGAGGAGCCCGACCAGGCGACCCTGGCGGAGCGGCTCGGCGAGGTCGTCGACGAGGCGACCCGCGCCGCCGTGAAGAAGAACTCCGACCTGCGCCGCGACGGCATGTCCCTGCTGCTGCGAGGTGTGCAGGCGGCCCTCGAACCCAAGGGCGTCTCCGTCGAGATCCTCAAGCCGGACGCGGTGCTGCGCGCCGAGCGGGTGCCCGTCGGCCAGATGGGCGACGTCTTCTCCGGCGGCCAGCTGCTCACCGCGGCGATCGCCCTGTACTGCACGATGGCGGCGCTCCGCTCCAACGACCGGGGCCGGGACAAGCACCGCCACGCGGGCACGCTGTTCCTGGACAATCCGATCGGCCGCGCCAACGCCACGTACCTGCTGGAGCTCCAGCGGGCCGTGTCGGACGCGCTCGGTGTCCAGCTCCTCTACACGACGGGCCTGTTCGACACGACGGCGCTGGCCGAGTTCCCGCTGGTGATCCGCCTGCGGAACGACGCCGACCTGCGGGCCGGGCTCAAGTACATCAGCGTCGAGGAGCACCTGCGGCCGGGCCTGCCGCAGCCGGCCGGGGAGGGCGAGTCGATCCACGGCGAGATCACGGCGACGCGGATGTTCCGCCGGCACGCGTCCGACGACACCGCCGCACCGCAGCCCACCGCCTGACCCACGACAGGGAGGCACCCACGACAGGGCGGCACCGACGACAGAGCGGCACCGACGACGGAGCGGCACCCACGACGGAGCGGCCCGGCCCCCACGAGGGGGACCGGGCCGCTCCGGCATCCAGGCCCGCGACCGGGCTCGGCTCAGGCCGCCTCGGACAGCCGGGCCGCCTCCGCCAGGCCGTCCTTCCGGCCCTCCGCACCACGCTCGGTCCGTTCGGCCCGTTCCGACGACCGTTCCTCCGCGCGACGCTCGCGCCGCAGCTGACGTGCCGTACTGCTCGGCTCGGACACGACCCCGTTGCGCTGACGCCACACCTGACGGGTGATCCAGACGTCGAGGACGCTCCAGGTCGCCACGACCGTCGACACCACCGAACTGACCGTCATCGGGAAGGCCAGCCAAGAGCCCGAGACCGAGCAGAAGAAGGCCACCACCGCCTGGATCAGCGTCACCGACGTGATCATCACGGCGCGCACGGCGGCCGTGCGCACCGGATCCGGCATCCGCTGCCGGCCCTTCTCGTCGTCCACCCACAACTGCCGCGCCGACCGCGACTCGTGTTCCATCGTCCTGTCACTCCCCACCACTGAACGCCTCTGGGGTGGCTGCCCGTTGTGAGCGCCTTTACGCGGACAGGACCCTCCCCGTACGTAATGACGCACGAGAGCGGGAAAAGGTTTCGCCTGAATCTGACCGGAACGCACAGTTCCAGCCATCTCCGCAGGCCGGAGAAATGGCACACCATCAGGTGTCCTGTGCCACAGTGGCCGATCCCAACTCCCCGAATACTGGGACATCTCATGATCAACACTCACTCGACAGGCTGAAAATCGTCCGGACATGCCTTCGAGATGGCCGTGATGCAGTAGTAGGCTCACGCCGCCATTTGTTTGAAACCGAAGGTTGACGCCGCGTGTTGACGCGCGCCGACACGAACGTGCAGGACCTCCGTGGCGCGCGCGGGGGCCGAGCTGGGGGAGGCCATGCGCTTTCGCGGGAAGTCCATCCGCCGGAAGATCGTGGCGTTGCTCCTCGTACCGCTCGTCTCCCTGACCGGCCTCTGGGCCTTCGCGACGGTCCTGACGGGCCGTGAGGCCGACCAGCTCCTCGACGTGGCCTACATCGTCGAGAAGGTCGGCTACCCGCTGGAGGACACCGCCCGTGTCATCCAGCTCGAACGCCGCCAGTCCCTTGTCTACCTCGCCGACCCCCGGGGCTCCACGGCCCTCGCCTCCCTGCGCGAGACCCGCCGGGCCACCGACCGGCAGATAGCCCGGATCCGCGCGAACGCCGCCGACCCGGGCGTACGCGAGGAGATGCGGCCCGTCACCACCCAGCGGCTCAACTCGCTCCTCGCCGCGCTCGACGACCTCGACTCGCTGCGCCGCTCCGTCGAGAAGCGCGGCATCGGCCGCATCCAGGCCCTCGAGTTCTACAACCGGCTCGTCGACCCCTGCTACAGCTTCCTCATCACCCTCCACGCCCTCGAGAACGTGGAGATGGACAAGCAGGGCCGCGCCCTCGTCGGCATCACCCGCGCCCGCGAGGTCCTCTCCCGCGAGGACGCGCTCGTCCTCTCCGCGCTCGTCGCGGACCGGGTCACCGCCCCGGAGCTCCGGGCGATCTCGAACCTCGTCGCCAACCGCGAGCAGTTCTACGAGGTCAACCTCGAACTCCTGCCGACCAGCGAGCGCGAGCGCTTCGAGAAGTACTGGGCCGGCCCGGAGACGGCCGCGCTGCGGGCCGCCGAGAAGGCGATCATCGAGGAGGGCCCGACCGACGAGCCGCGCGCCGTCACCGCCGCCTACTGGCAGGAGGAGGCGAGCCCCGTCCTGGACGACCTCGCCCGCGAGAACACCGCGGCGGGCGACCGCTACCAGGACCGCGTCCAGCCCGCCGCCTACAGCGTGCTCCTCAAGGTCGGCGTCGCCGGCGTCCTCGGCTTCCTCGCCCTGCTCGCCTCGATCGTCATCTCCGTCCGCATCGGCCGCTCCCTCGTCCACGACCTGCGCCGCCTCCAGAAGGAGGCCCAGGAGGTCTCGGGCGTCCGGCTGCCCAGCGTCATGCGGCGCCTCGCCGCGGGCGAACACGTCGACGTCGGCACCGAGGTGCCCCACCTCCGGTACGGGGAGGACGAGGTCGGCCAGGTCGGCCAGGCCCTCAACACCCTCCAGCGCGCCGCCGTCGAGGCCGCCGTCAAGCAGTCGGAGCTGCGCCGCGGGGTCTCCGAGGTGTTCGTCAACCTCGCCCGCCGCAACCAGGTCCTGCTCCACCGTCAGCTCACGCTCCTCGACACCATGGAGCGGCGCACGGAGGACACCGAGGAGCTCGCCGACCTCTTCCGCCTCGACCACCTCACCACCCGTATGCGCCGGCACGCCGAAGGCCTCGTGATCCTGTCCGGCGCCGCCCCCTCCCGTCAGTGGCGCAAGCCCGTCCAGCTCATGGACGTGGTCCGCGCCGCCGTCGCCGAGGTCGAGGACTACGAGCGGATCGAGGTGCGCAGGCTCCCCCGCCTCGGCGTGGGCGGCCCCGCCGTCGCCGACCTCACCCACCTCATCGCGGAACTCCTGGAGAACGCCACGGTGTTCTCGCCCCCGCACACCGCCGTGCAGGTGCTCGGCGAGCGCGTCGCCAACGGCTTCACCCTGGAGATCCACGACCGCGGCCTCGGCATGAACGCCGACGCGCTGCTCGACGCCAACCTCCGGCTCGCCGAGACCCCCGAGTTCGAGCTCTCGGACACCGACCGCCTCGGCCTCTTCGTGGTCAGCCGGCTCGCCCAGCGCCAGAACGTCCGCGTCTCGCTCCAGACCTCCCCGTACGGCGGGACCACCGCGGTCGTCTTCATCCCGGCCGCGCTGCTCACCGACGCGCCCGAGACCCAGGGCGCCGGGTTCCGCCTGGACCGCAAGTCCGCGGAGCGCGAGGCCGTGGACGGCAGGAGCCCGGACGGCAGGACGCTGGAGCGCGCCGGTCACTCCGACGGACCCGGCCGCCGCGACGGGGACGTCACGGGTCCCACCCCGCTGCCCACGCGCCGCCCCGTGCTCGCCCGGGTCCCCGACGTCACCGAGGCCCCGGGAGTCCTGGACGGACCCGTCGAGCTGGAGGCGCCGCTCGACGCCGACGAGTTCGACGTGCTGTTCGACCGGTCCGCCGACATCCTCGACACCGAGAGCGAGCGCGGCGGCCTCTTCCGGCCCCGCAACCGCCGCCCGGGCCTCGCCCCGGCCGGCGAGCAGCACCAGCAGGCCCCCGACCAGACGACCGGCCGGGGCGAGGACGACGCGCGCGCCGACGGAGCCGTACGCGGCCCCGTACCGCTGCCGCGCCGCTCCACCCCCACGCTGATCGTGGACCGCGGCCGCCGCGTCGACGAGCCGGGCCGCGCGCACCCCGCCGTCCCCGACGCCGGAGCACCGCTGCCCCCGGCACCGGTCCCGCTCCCCGTCCCGGCACCGGCCCAGGGGCCCACACTCGTTCCCGTACCCCCGGAGGGTCCCGTGGCGGCGGAGGCACCCGAGCCGTTCGGCGGGCTGCCCCGCCGCGTCCGCCAGGCCAACCTCGCGCCCCAGCTGCGCGAGACCGAGGCCCCGGCCGACCGGGGCACGGGCGCCGCCGACCGTACGGCCGTCGGCGCGGACGGGCCCGAATCCTTCGAGCGCGACGCCGAAGAGGTACGCGCCCGCATGGCCGCCATGCAGCGCGGCTGGCAGCGCGGCCGACGGCACACAGCGGACCCGGACGACACGTCAGCACCAGGAACGACACCCGAGGGGGACGGTCGATGACCGCACCGAACGCCGCAGCACCCGGCACCAACTCCGCATTCGGCCACGGAAACGGCGAGCTGAACTGGCTCCTCGACGAACTCGTCCAGCGGGTCGGGTCCATCCGCAAGGCCCTGGTGCTCTCCAGCGACGGGCTGCCCACCGGCGCCTCGCAGCAGCTCACCCGCGAGGACGGCGAGCACCTGGCCGCCGTGGCCTCGGGCTTCCACAGCCTCGCCAAGGGTGTCGGACGCCACTTCGAGGCGGGCAAGGTCCGGCAGACGGTCGTCGAGCTGGAGGACGCCTTCCTGTTCGTCACGGCCGCCGGTGACGGCAGCTGCCTGGCCGTCCTCGCCGACGCCGACTCCGACGTGGGCCAGGTCGCCTACGAGATGACGCTGATGGTGAAGCGGGTCGGGGCCCACCTCACGACGGCCCCCCGGACCGGCCTGCCCGCCGGAGGGTGAGTGGGACGGCATGAGTGACGCAGCCGAGCCGAGCCAGGTGACCGAGGGTCGCGCCCCCGGTCACCACCACTGGTTCGACGCCGATGCCGGGCCGGTGGTCCGTCCGTACGCGATGACCCGCGGCCGGACCAGTGCCGCCACCCGGCACCGGCTCGACCTGATCGCGCTGGTGGTCCCCGAGCCCGCCGCCGACGACCCCGGCCGTGACCAGACGCTCTCCCCGGAACACGTGGAGATCGTCGAACGCTGCTCCGAGCAGCCCCAGTCGATCGCCGAGCTCGCCGCAGGACTCGACCTCCCCGTCGGGGTGGTCCGGGTCCTCGTCGGCGACCTCGTCGAGGACGAACTCGTCCATGTGACCCGCCCCGTTCCGCCGGCCGAGCTGCCGGACGTGAGCATCCTTCGCGAGGTGATCAATGGCCTTCGGGCGCTCTAGCCGCAAGAAGCCGCTCGTCGAGCCGGTGACCCTGAAGATCCTCGTCGCGGGCGGGTTCGGGGTGGGCAAGACGACGCTGGTGGGCGCGGTCAGCGAGATCAGGCCCCTGCGCACCGAGGAGATCCTCAGCGAGGCGGGGCGGCCCGTCGACGACCTCCACGGCGTCGAGAACAAGACCACCACCACGGTCGCCATGGACTTCGGCCGGATCACCCTCCGCGAGGACCTCGTCCTGTACCTGTTCGGGACCCCCGGCCAGGACCGCTTCTGGTTCCTGTGGGACGAGCTCGCGCAGGGCGCGCTCGGCGCGGTCGTCCTCGCGGACACCCGCCGCCTGGAGGACAGCTTCGCGGCCATCGACTACTTCGAGCGGCGCGGCATCCCCTTCACGGTCGCCGTCAACTGCTTCGAGGGCGCCCGGCGGTTCCCCGCCGAGAGCGTGCGCGGGGCGCTCGACCTGGACCCCGAGGTCGAGCTCCTGATGTGCGACGCCCGGGACCGGGAGTCGGTGAAGAACGTCCTCGTGGCGGTCGTCCAGCACGCCCTCGTCCTCGCGGACAGGACGCACGCGCCGGCCGCCACCTGAGGAACCCGGCCCGAACGGTCCCCCTCCTCGCGGAGGGGGCGGCACACCGTTCGGCGCCGGGTCGGCACACTGTTCGGTGCACCGCGCGGCACACCGTTCGACGCACTGTCGACACACCGCTCAGCACACCGTCAGCGCACCGCCACGACCGCGGACCCGTGCCCGAACAGGCCCTGGTTCGCGGTGATGCCGACGCGGGCCCCGGGCACCTGCCGGTCGCCCGCCGCGCCCCTCAGCTGCCAGGTCAGCTCGCAGACCTGGGCGATCGCCTGCGCGGGCACGGCCTCCCCGAAGGAGGCGAGTCCGCCGCTGGTGTTCACCGGCAGCCGTCCGCCCAGCGAGGTGACGCCCTCGCGCAGCAGCTTGGCGCCCTCGCCCGTCCCGCACAGCCCGAGGTCCTCGTACCAGTCCAGCTCCAGCGCGGTGGACAGGTCGTACACCTCCGCGAGGGACAGGTCCTCGGGCCCGATGCCCGCCTCCTCGTACGCGGCCCGCGCGATCGAGGCGCGGAAGCCGTGCGGCGCGGGGGAGACCGAGGCGGCCGAGTCCGTCGCGATGTCGGGCAGGTCGAGCACCGCCTTGGGGTATGTGGGGGAGACCGTCGACACCGCCCGCACCCGCACCGGATCGGGCCGCCCGTGCCGGCGCGCGAACTCCATGCTGGACAGGACGAGCGCGGCGCCCCCGTCCGAGGTCGCGCAGATGTCGAGGAGCCGCAGCGGATCGGCGACGACGGCGGAGGCGGCGACCTCCTCGGCGGTCACGCGCGCGCGGTAGCGGGCGAGCGGATTGAGCGCGCCGGCCGCCGCGTTCTTCACCTTCACCTGGGCGAAGTCCTCGGCCGTGTCGCCGTACAGGGCCATCCTGCGGCGGGCGTAGAGCGCGAAGTACGCGGGATTGGTCGCGCCGAGCACCCGGAACCGCAGCCAGTCCGGATCGTCCGGCCGCTCGCCGCCGGACGGGGCCAGGAACCCCTTGGGCGTCGCGTCCGCGCCGACCACCAGGACCACGTCCGCGAGCCCGGCCAGGATCTGGGCGCGGGCGGTCGCCACGGCCTGCGCGCCCGAGGCGCAGGCCGCGTAGACGCTGGTGACCCGCGCACCCTGCCAGCCGAGGGCCTGGGCGAAGGTCGCCCCCGCCACGTAACCGGGGTAGCCGCAGCGCACGGTGTCCGCGCCGACGATCGAGCCGACGTCCGTCCACTCCAGACCGGCGTCGGCGAGCGCGGCGCGGGCGGCGGCCGTCCCGTAACCGACGAAGCTCCGGCCCCACTTGCCCCAGGGGTGCATTCCCGCCCCGAGGACGGCGATGTCGTTCACGAGGTCTCCTCCCGCTCGTCCCGGGCGACGGGCCGCCAGTTCCAGGTGGTCCAGGTGTGCAGGTCGTCCTCGTTCAGGACACCCGGCACCACCTCGACCTCCGTGCCCACCGCGAGATCGGCCGGCCGCACCCCGGGGGCCGCCTGCCCGAGGACCACCATCGCCTCGGCCGCCAGTTCCACGGCCACGAGCGTGTAGGGCTCCCAGGGGGCGTCCGGGTCGGAGACGTACGGGGCGGGCGGCCGGTACCGGCCGTCGGTGTACGACCAGACCCGGCCGCGCGGCGAGAGCGGCACCTCGGCGAGCTCGCCGTCGCCGGGGCACCCCGGATTGCGGCACAGCTCGTCCTCGCGCGGGAAGAAGACCGAGGCGCAGGCCGTGCAGCGGGTCCCGAGCAGCCGGAACTCCTCCTCCGGCACCGTGTCGTCGGTGAACCACCCGGCCACCACCGGTCTGCGCGTCCGTGCCATCAAGGCCTCCCGTGCCACCGCTCACCACTGACCTGACGAAGCGTCAGAAGTGTGGCACGGGCGACCCGGACGGGGAAGACGTCAGTGTCCGGCCACCGACCTCCGCGCCACCGGGAAGTCGAAGAACGTCCCCGGGAACGGCTCCGGCTTGAAGGTGAAGTGCCACCACTCCTCCGGCAGGTTCACGAACCCCTGCTCCACGAGCACGCTCTTCAGGAGCTGCCGGTTGGCCCGCTGCTCACCCTGGATCCGCGGGTCGTCCGTGTGTGAGCGGGTGTCGAAGCAGTCGTACCCGGTTCCCATGTCCACGGAGTTGTCCGGGAACCGCTCCTCCCGCGGCCCGTAGCACGCGGACAGCGCCTCGCCCGGCACGTACGCGCGCGTGCGCACGGCGGGCAGCCGCACGATCGTCAGGTCCACCGTCGAGCCCCGGCTGTGCCCGGACTTCTCCGCGATGTAACCGTCCGCGAACAGCCTCGACTTGTCGACGAGCGGATAGAACTCCTCCTTCATGCGCTCGTCCTCCAGGTCCTCCGCCCAGCGCACGAAGTGGTCGACGGCCCGCTGCGGCCGGTAGCAGTCGTAGACCTTCAGGGTGTAGCCCCGCGCGAGCAGCCGCACCTGCGCGCGGTGCAGCGCCTCCGCGGCAGGCCGCGTCAGGATGCACAGCGGCTGCCGGTAGCCGTCGATCGGCTCGCCCACGAAGTTGTGCGCCGTCGTGTAGCGCATCTCCTGGACGATCGTCCGGTCCACCGAGCTCAGCGCCACGAACTCCCGTGGCGCCTGGGGCTCCGGCGCCGCGGAGGCCGGGGGAGCGGGGGCGGCGACGGCGCCCGTCACGGCGAGCAGCCCGGCCGCGGCGCCGACGGCGAGGGTACGGAAAGCGGAAACGAGTCCTGTCATGCGCACCGTCTATCAGTTCCACCGGCGCCGGGAAAGGGAGATCGCATACCGTCGGCCCGTGATGGACTCCCACTGCTCCGCCTGCGGCGCCGCGCACGCGCCCGACGCCGGCTGGCCCCGCACCTGCCCGGCCTGCGGCCACACCGCCTACCGCAACCCCCTGCCCGTCGCCGTCGCCCTCCTCCCCGTCACGGACGGGGACCGGGGGAGGGGGCTCGTCGTCATCACCCGCACCATCGAGCCCCAGAAGGGAGGCATCGCCCTGCCCGGCGGCTTCATCGACCATGCCGAGGACTGGCGCGCCGCGGTCGCCCGCGAACTCCGCGAGGAGACCGGCATCCAGGCCTCGGCCGAGGACGTCCGTCTCGCCGACGCGATGAGCTCCCCCGGCGGCCACCTCCTCCTCTTCGGCCTCCTCCCGCCCCGTCCCGCCACCGCCCTCCCGCCCTCGACCCCCACGAACGAGACGAGCGGCCACCATCTGATCCGCACCCCGGGGCAACTGGCCTTCCCCCTCCACACGGAGGCGGCACGCAAGTGGTTCGCGGGGGCGTACGACTGAGCGGAGGACGTACGGCACCGAGTCTTCCGCCGGCGGACTCGGAGGAAGGCCGACCAGGCGAGGGCCGAGCCGGGGGACACCCCTCACCCCCTCACCCCCTCACCCCCTCACCCCCCCCGCACCCGCACCGGCAGCCCCGCCGCCTCCACCCCGTCGTCCGTGACCCGCTCCACCACCACCCGGCCGTCCACGAGCCGCGACTGGTACCGCTCGATCTCGGCCGGCTCCCAGCCGTCGCCCGTGTCCCGGACGACGAGCCCGCCGCCCGTCCGCCCGGCGGCGGGCGCCCACACCTCGAGGGCCGGGCCGTCCCCGTCGCCCCGGACCGGCAGCACCGCCCCCGCCCGGGCGAGCACCGGGACCCGCGAGAGCGGCGCGTCGAGCAGGACCTGCCCCGGACCCTCGTACGCCCGCCCCGTCGCGGTGTCGTACCAGCGGCCGCGCGGCAGCCGCACCGCCCGCCGGTCGGCGCCCCGCGTCAGGACCGGCGCCACCAGCAGCGCGTCCCCCAGCAGGAACGCGTCCTCGCAGTCGCGCAGCGCCCGGTCCTCCGGCGTCCCCCACCACACCGGGCGGACGTACGGCGCGCCCGTCATCCGGGCGAGCCGGGCCAGCGTCTCGAAGTACGGGCGCAGCCGCTCCCGTTCGGCCAGCGCCACGCGCGCGTGCTCCAGGACCTCGGGCCCGAACTCCCAGGGTTCGCGCCGCCCGGCGTCGATCGCCGAGTGGGTACGGAAGAACGGGAGCCACGCCCCGAGCTGGAACCAGCGCAGGTACAGCTCCGGCGAAGGAGTCCCGTCGAACCCGCCCACGTCGGGCCCCGAGTACGGCACCCCGCACAGCCCGAGTCCCAGGACCAGGGAGAGCGAGGCACGCAGCCCTGGCCACCCCGTCGACACGTCCCCCGACCAGGTGCCGCCGTACCGCTGCATCCCCGCCCAGCCGGACCGGGAGAACAGGAACGGCCGCTCGTCGGGCCGCAGCCGGCGCAGCCCCTCGTACCCGGCCCGGGCCATCGTCAGCCCGTACACGTTGTGCGCCTCCCGGTGGTCACCGCCCCGGCCGTCCAGCGCGTGCCGCGCCGACCGCGGCAGCGTCGGGTCGCCGAACGGCGCGAACGACACCGGCTCGTTCATGTCGTGCCACACCCCGGCGAAGCCCTGCCCGAGGCGCTCCTCGTACAGCCCGCCCCACCACTCCCGTACCGCCGGATCGGTGAAGTCCGGATACGCGCACTCGCCCGGCCACACCTCCCCGCGGACCTCCCCGCCCCGCGCGTCCCGCACGAACGCCCCTGCCGCCCGCCCGGCCTCGTACACGGCGTTGCCCGGCTCGGCCTTCACCGCCGGGTCCACGATCGACACGAGCCGCACGCCCTGCTCCCGCAGCTCCGCCGCGAGCCCCGGCAGATCGGGGAACCGCTCCGCGTCCACGGTGAAGACCCGGTGCCCGTCGTAGTGGTCGATGTCCAGGTGGACGACGGACAGCGGCAGCCCCCGCTCCCGGTACCCGGCCACCACCCGCCGCACCTCCGCGGCGCTGCCGAAACCCCAGCGCGCGTGCTGCGGCCCGAGCGCCCAGGACGGCGGCAGCGCGGGCGGGCCCGTCAGCGCCGCCCAGCCGTGCATCACCCGCGCGGGGGTCCCGACCACCACCCAGCAGCGCAGCGGCCCGCCCGACATCCGGACCTCGCTGGTCCCCGGCCGGTCGTGCCCCGACCCCGCGCCCTCCTCGCCCTCGGCGAGCGTGACCCGCCCGTCCCAGGAGTTGTCGTGGAAGGCGAGGTGCGTCCCGGCGTCCGACACGACGAACTGCACGGGCATGGTGAGGTACAGCGGATCGTCCCCGGGGACGAAGCCGCCCTTGGGGTCCGTGTTCCACAGCCGGTACGAGCCGTCCCGCAGCCGCGGCCCGGCCGCCCGCCCGCCGAGCCCGAAGAAACGCGCGTCCGCCGGCACCTCGCTGCGCTGCACCCACCGCGCCGGCGCGCCCGCGCCCGCGGCCGCCGCCGGCTCCCACCAGCGCGGCGGCAGGTCCCGGCGCAGCATCACCCCGCCCGGCGTCCGGATCTCCACCGCCCCGTGCCGGGAGACCGCCACCGTCACCCGCTCCGAGACGATCCGCCACCCGCCGCCCGTGTCCGGCTCCAGAGAAGCCCGCGGATCCGGATCCGGAGCCGCGCCGGACAGCGCGTACGACGGCAGGGGCTCGGCCCCGTCCCACCCCCAGAACACCGCGCCGCCCGCCGACACGCCGATCCGCAGCGAGGAGCGCGCGAACCGGACGATCCCGCCGCCCGGCAGCGCCTCCGCGCCCGTCGCGAGCCCCGGCACCCGCGCCCGCTCCACCCCCTTCGGCGGCAGCCCCCACGCGTCCGCCCTGCGCTGCCGCCACGCCGCCCGTACCGTCCGCAAGCCCCGCACCGAGCCGAACACCTTGATCGAACGCACCAGTTCCCGACCGTCCATGATGATCACCCTGCCACCCACCAGGGGCGATACGAGCTCCGTTCAACTACCGTTCACCCGTGGTGGGAGCACATGTTCAACTGGCCGACCATGGGCAGGCAGACCTGGTGCGAAAGACGATCACATGGCATCGTCCTGTCAGCCGCGTCACGCGCACACCCCCAGCACGTGCGCGGGACACACGCCGACCCCGCGTACAGCCAGGGAGCAGCACCATGACATCAGCGCAGACCGAGCCGCTCTGGCAGCCGGACGACGAACGCGTCGCCGACGCGGCCGTCACCCGCTTCCAGGCCTGGGCCGCCGAGCACCACGGTGCCCCGGCCGAAGGCGGCTACCCGGCGCTCCACCGCTGGTCGGTCGAGGAGCTCGAAGCCTTCTGGCAGGCCGTCGCCGAATGGTTCGACGTCCGCTTCTCCACCCCGTACGAGCGGGTCCTCGGCGACCGCTCTATGCCCGGCGCCGAATGGTTCCCCGGCGCCACCCTCAACTACGCCGAGCACGCCCTGCGCGCGGCCGACGAGCGCCCCCACGACACGGCCCTGCTCCATGTGGACGAGACACATGAGCCCACGCCGACGACCTGGGCCGAGCTCCGCCGCCAGGTCGGCTCCCTCGCCGCCGAACTGCGCGCCGTCGGCGTACGCCCCGGCGACCGCGTCAGTGGCTACCTGCCGAACGTCCCGCAGTCCGTCGTCGCCCTCCTCGCCACCGCGGCCGTCGGCGGCGTGTGGACCTCCTGCGCCCCGGACTTCGGCGCCCGCAGCGTCCTCGACCGCTTCCAGCAGGTCGAGCCGGTCGTCCTCTTCACCGTGGACGGCTACCGCTACGGCGGCAAGGAGCACGACCGCCGCGAGACCGTCGCCGAACTCCGCGCCGAGCTGCCCACCCTCCGCGCCGTCGTCCACATCCCGCTCCTCGGCACCCCCGCCCCGGAAGGGACCCTCGACTGGGCCGACCTCGTCTCCGGCGACGCCGAGCCCGTCTACGAGCAGGTCCCGTTCTCGCACCCGCTGTGGATCCTGTACTCGTCCGGTACGACGGGCCTGCCGAAGGCGATCGTCCAGTCCCAGGGCGGCATCCTCGTCGAGCACGTGAAGCAGCTGGGCCTCCACTGCGACCTCGGCCCCGAGGACGTGTTCTTCTGGTACACCTCCACCGGCTGGATGATGTGGAACTTCCTCGTCTCCGGCCTGCTCACCGGCACGACGGTCGTCCTGTACGACGGCAGCCCCGGCTACCCCGACACGGGCGCCCAGTGGCGCGTCGCCGAGCGCACCCGGGCGACGCTGTACGGCACCTCCGCCGCGTACGTGATGGCCTGCGCGAAGGCCGACGTGCACCCCGGCAGGGACTTCGACCTCTCGGCCGTGAAGTGCGTGGCCACCACGGGCTCCCCGCTGCCTCCCGACGGCTTCCGCTGGCTCCACGACGAGGTCCGCGAGGACCTGTGGATCGCCTCCGTCAGCGGCGGCACGGACGTGTGCTCCTGCTTCGCCGGCGCGGTCCCCACGCTGCCCGTCCACATCGGCGAGCTCCAGGCGGCCGGTCTCGGCACCGACCTCCAGGCCTGGGACCCCTCCGGGAAGCCGGTGATCGGCGAGGTCGGCGAGCTCGTCGTCACCAACCCCATGCCGTCCATGCCGATCCACTTCTGGAACGACCCCGACGGCAGCCGCTACCACGACAGCTACTTCGAGATGTTCCCCGGCGTCTGGCGCCACGGCGACTGGATCACGATCACCGACCACGGCTCGGTCGTCATCCACGGCCGCTCCGACTCCACCCTGAACCGTCAGGGCGTGCGGATGGGGAGCGCCGATATCTATGAGGCCGTCGAACGTCTCCCGGAGATCCGCGAGTCCCTCGTGATCGGTCTGGAGGAGCCGGACGGCGGGTACTGGATGCCGCTCTTCGTGCACCTCGTGGACGGAGCCACCCTGGACGACGAGCTGATCGGCCGCATCAAGCGGACGATCCGCACCGAGCTCTCCCCGCGGCACGTCCCCGACGACATCATCGAGGTCCCGGGCGTGCCCCACACCCTCACCGGCAAGCGCATCGAGGTCCCGGTGAAGCGCCTCCTCCAGGGCACCCCCCTGGCCAAGGCCGTCAACGCCGGCTCGGTCGACAACCTCTCCCTCCTCCACTTCTACGAGACCCTGGCGGCCACCCGCAGGTCCTGACACGGCACACGTGAAGAGGCCGGCTCCCCCGAACGGGAACCGGCCTCTTCACACGCGCACGCGCCCATGGGACTCAGGCGCCGGAGCCGCCCGGCCGCTCACCGGCCCGCTCGGCCGCGCCCTTGGCGAGGACGGCCGACAGACCGAGCACCGTCCCCTTCTTCCCCGCCGCCGTGGTCTCGACGAGCACCGTGCGCTCGCCGAGGAACACCGACGTCGCCCGGTCGAAGATCCACTGGGTCTGCTCGCCGTCGGCGGTACGGGCGACGGCGACGCCCTCACGCCCGGCGGCGTCCTTCGCGGACGGCAGGACGGACACGCCGGGGATCCGCGCCGCGGCCTCGTACAGAGCCGACGTCACCTTCGGCGGGGCCCAGGTCTCGGCGAGCAGCGTCCCGATCGCCCGGAAGGCCCGCTGATCGGCATCGGCCCCGTCCCCACGGGTCTCCTCCCGGATCAGCTTCAGCAGGACCTCGGGATCGGTCGGCAGGGTGGCCACGTACGCATGGGTCGGGTTCGTGACGGACGCCGCACCCGCCTCCAGGGTCGACGGCCGCGGCGACGCGCCCGGGTGGTCCAGCTCGTACACGGGCAGGCTCGGCGGCGAGAGCACGGAGTCGGCCGAACCGGCCTCGCGCAGGAGCCCCGCGCGGCTGCCGTCGGCGGAGAGCCACACCTCACGCTGCCGGACGGGCGGCAGCGTGGCGACGCCCCCGGCGGCGCTGCGCCCGGCGTGCGCGGCCAGGCTCCTGATGTAGACGAAGTCCTGCGGCCGGGCGTCCGGCGCCGGGGCGGAGGCGGCGGCGAGCGCGGCACGGGACAGCAGCCGCCCGGCGTCGGACGCGGTCGGCTGCCCTGCCGAGCTCCGGCCCGAGGGCCCGGCCGGAGCCTCCGCGGGGGCGAGGACGACGACCCCGGCAACGAGCGCGCAGGCGGCGGCGGGCGCGGCGATCCAGGTGAAGCGCGGGACGGCGCGGGAGGACCGGGGACGTCGCGCGGCGGGCCCGGCGGCGAGGGCGTCCCGCAGGACGGCGTACCGGAGGGCCTGCTCCCGCTCGGGTTCGATCTCGGGCACGGGAGGCGGCGGGAGAAGCTCCGTGAGCTCGCCGCGCAGGCGCTCGTCCGAGGGGGAGTGCGTCGGGTGCGTCTTTCGGGTGGTGTTCATGCCTGGTTCTCCGGGGTCGTTCGGGGCACGAGGGCGGAGCGGACAGAGGAAGGGACGACGGGGCGGCCACCGGACCTGATGACGGACCGATCGGCAACGGCAGGACGCACGACGGAAGACCGGACGGCTCCGGACTCGACGGCTCCGGACCCGGCTGTCCCGGGCGCGGCCGCTCGCTGCCCGGTGGCTCCGGACCCGGCTGTCCCGGGCGCGGCCACTCGCGGCCCTGCGGCCCCCGGCCCCGCTGCCCCCGCCCCGGTGCCTCCCGGCCCGGCCCTTCCCGGACCGGAGGACCGCTCGCGCCGCCGCAGCGCGCGCAGCTCGGCCTCGGCGAGCTTGCGAAGCCGCTCGCGGGCCCGGGACAGCCGGGACCGCACGGTCCCGACGGGTATCCCCAGCGCCTCCCCGGCCGCCGCGTAGTCGAGTCCGGCCCACACGACGAGCGTGAAGACCTCCCGCTCACGGCGTCGGAGCCGGCCGAGCGCGGCACGGGCCGCCCGCACCTGCTCGCCGTCCGTCATCCGTGCGAGGACGTCGTCGGCGAAGTCGGGCAGCACACCGCGCTCGGGGAGTCGGGCGAGCGCCGCGTCCCGCCGCCGCGCCTCCCGCGCGGCGCCGCGCATGACGTTGGTCGCGATGCCCAGCAGCCACGGCCGCAGGGTCCCGCCGTCGGCGTGCACCTTCCCGCGGCAGCGCCAGGCTTCGAGGAACGTGGCCGAGACGACGTCCTCGGCCGCGGCGCGGTCCCCGCACACCCGGTACGCGTAGTGGTACAGGACCCGCGCGTGCTCGTCGTACGCCTCGCCCAGCGCCGCCGGGTCTCCGGCGCGGAAACGATCTCTCATAGGTGATTCCACACAACGCACTGGTCGCCGGTCCGCCGCGGTTCCCGTGACGTGGACCACACCACCCCCACGAAGACCACCGGGGTCACCGGCGCGGGAGACAGGACACCGAAGGAGCGCCGGGGAGGAACGAACCGGCCCCGGCGCTCCCGCACGTCCCGCCTCACCCCCCGTACGTGGCCTGCGAGTCCCCGAGGACCCCGGCGAAGTCCGCGGCGAGCCGCACCGCGTCCGCAGGCGCGAGCGCCGCCGTCGTGATGCGCACGGCAGGCGGGGCGGAGATCCGGAACCGCGCGCCGGCGGCGACCCACCAGCCCTGCGTCCGCAGCCCGTTGACCACGGCGGACTCGTCCCGCACGGGCACCCACACGTTCAGCCCGCTCGCTCCGACGGCGCGGATCCCGTACGTGCCGAGCGCCCCGATCAGCGCGGCCCGCCGTTCCGCGTACGCCGTCTCCCCTGCCGCGACCAGCTCGCGCACGGTCCCGTCGGCGAGCAGCCCGGTCACCGTCTCCTGGAGCACGTGACTGACCCAGCCCGAGGTCATCAGCATCCGCCCGTCGTGCCGCGCGAGCGTCACCGCGTCGCACGCGACCCCGGCCCACCGCAGGTCGATCCCGAGGTGCTTGGACACGGTCCGCACCTGCGCCCACCGGTCGAGCCCCGCCGCGGCGAGCGTGTACGCGGCGGCTCCGCCGACCTCGGCGTTGTGGTCGTCCTCGACGACGAGGACCTCGGGGAAATCCCGCAGGACGGAAACCAGTTCGTCCCGTCGCGAGCGCGTGAAGAACGCACCGGTCGGACACTGCCCGCGCGGACTGCACACCACCGCGCGCACCCCGCTCCGCAGCGCCGTCCGCAGCGATTCCGGTACGAGCCCCTCGCGGTCCACCGCGACCGGCACCGTCCGCAGCCCGAGCGCGGGCACCAGGTCGAGCAGGTGGTGGAAGCCGGGGTCCTCGACGGCCACCGCGTCGCCGGGCCGCAGCTCGGTCGAGAGGACCCGCGCGATGCAGTCGAGCGCGCCGTGGGCGAACGTCACGTGCTCCGCGGGCACCCCGTCCCGCTCGAACCACTCCCGGGTCAGCGCTTCGAGCGCCGGCAGACGCGGCGCGGCGCGATGGGAGCCGTACACGGGCGCGACGGCCGACGGCGGCCGCAGCACCGGCAGGAACGCGGGGTCGGGATGACCGCCGGCGAGATCGACGAGCCCGGCGGGCACGCGCGGAGGCCGCCGGGAGGCCACCGACGGAACGTCCGCGACCACCGTGCCGCCCCGGCCGCGGGTGACGATCAGCCCCCGCTGCCGCAGCTCCTTGTAGGCGGTCGCGACCGTCCCCGGACTCACCCCGAGTTCGTCGGCGAGCCGCCGTACGGGAGGCAGGGCATCGCCCGGGGCGAGTCCGCCCTCGGCGACCCCCCGCTCCACGGACGCGGCAATCCCCTTGGCCGTAGCCCCTTCGATCACATATTGTGCTGCCACGTAACACATTATGTATCAATACAAAAGAATGCGCAAGGGGGACCCATGAACGACACGACCCGCCCACCCCTCAAGGACCGCATCCCGGGTGGCGAGGACGGGCGCAGGATGCTCGTCATCGGCTTCATCGACAAGTGCGGGACGGGCCTCTGGTCCACCGCGATGGCCCTCTACTTCACCTACGTCACAGGGCTCGGCCTCGGACAGGTGGGCCTCCTCATCGCGGTCTCGGGCGCGGCCGGCATCGCCGGCGCACCCCTCGGAGGCCTCCTCGCGGACCGCTTCCCCCTCGTCCGCGTGATCATCGGCACCCAGCTCCTGCGCGCGGCGGCCCTCCTGGCCCTCCTCACGACCGACGACTACCCCCTGCTCGTCCTCATATCGGCGGTCGGCGCCCTCCCCGACCGCGCGACCAACGTCCTCACGAAGCTCTACGCGGCCCGCGTGGCAGGCCCCGACCGCGTCCGCTACCAGGCCATCAACCGCACGACCTCCAACATCGGCTGGACCCTCGGCGGCCTCGGGGCGGCAGCCGCCCTCGCCGTCGGCTCCACCACCGCCTACCAGCTCCTCCTCGTCGGCGACGCGCTCTCCTACCTCGTCATGGCGGTACTCACCCTCCGCTGCGCCGAACCACCGGCCCCCACGCCCTCACGCGTCGTCGCCGCCTCCACCGACGCGAGCCCGACGACCAAACCCGCGAGCCCCTGGCGCGACCGCGGATTCCTCGCCTTCACCGCGGGCGACGGCGTCTTCTTCCTCCACGACTCGATCCTCCAGGTCGCCCTGCCCCTCTGGATCGTCCACGCGACCGACGCCCCCGTGGGCCTCGCACCCCTGCTCCTGGTCCTCAACAGCGTCCTCGTCGTCGTCTTCCAGGTCCCGCTCTCCCGCTTCGGCGCCACCACCCGAGCAGCCCGCGGCCTGTACACCCCGCTCGCCGCGCTCTTCGCGATCGGCACCCTCGCCGTCGCGGCCTCCGCCCTGGGCGGCCCGCCCCTCGCCGTCGCGGCCCTCGTCACGGCTACCGTCGTCCTCACCTTCGCCGAGATGATCCACACCATCGCCTCCTGGGAGATCTCCGTCGCCCTCGCCCCCGGCGACGCCCAGGGCGCCTACCTCGGCGTCCACGGCCTCGCCCAGTCCACCCAGCGCTTCGCCGGTCCCCTCCTCATGACGGGCCTCGTCGCGACGGGCCCGCTCGGCTGGCCCTTCCTCGGCGCCGCCCTCGTCGCGACCTGTGCGGCCCAGCACCGACTGGTCGGCCGACGCCTCCCGGAATCGTCACTGTCAGTGCTGAAGGTTACGGTGAGTGAGCACTGATCGGACGGTCACCAGGGGGATGCATGAACCGGACAGCCACCACCACGACCCACCTCCGCCGCGCCCTGCGCCGCGAGGTCCCGAGCACGGTCGGCCTGCTCGCGGACGCACAGGACTTCGCGGCGATGCGCCGCTACAGCACCTTCGCCTTCGACGACCACACGACCTACCTCCAGCAGATCGAAGCGCTCCTCAAGTCCCTCGCCACCCAGGGCGGACACACGACGGTCACCCTCTTCGACCCCGAGGAGTACGAGGCCTACTGCGCGGACACGGCGATCGACCCCGACACCCCGACGAGCCGCAGCCGCTTCACCGCCCACCTCGCCACCACCGGCGCCCGCGTCACCTACACCGGCCAGCCCCTCAGCACCCTCCTGCCGGAGCTCGTCGACACAGCGGTCCGCCACGCGACCTGGGAGTACGCCACCACGGTCCTTGCGACCGCCGGCGACTGCGCGACCTGCGGCAAGGACATCGGCAGGACAGCCTTCGACCGGGCCACCCGACTGTTGAACCGCCTCCTCGAAGCAGCGGGCCCCGGCCCCCACCACCTCGTCTGCAGCGTCCCCATGGGCGACGACCACCTCCTCGCGGTCCTCCACGCCGCGGGCGCGGCAGACCTCGAAGGCACGGAGGCCACGGAGTTCACCGCGGTCCTGGCGGCAGGCATCGCCCTCGCGGCACCGGGCGGCCTCGTCCTGCGCACCACGGACCCCGACGCCCGCGACCGCCTCCACGGCTGGCGCCTCACCGACGGCACCCTGACACCCCTCACGGAAGCAGAGGTCTTCGCCGCCTACTGCACCGACGCCCGCACAGGAGAACCCCTCTCCCCGGAGCCCGGCGTCGACTACAACGCCGGGTTCCCCCTCGCCCCCGACCCCGACGACGAGTGGCCCACCCACCACTGACCGGGTACGCCGAAGGGGCTCCCCGCCACCAAGGTGACGGGAAGCCCCTCCGATCCCTACGTCAGCGAATGCCCGGGATCACTCCCCGGACAGCACCGCCTGCGCGGCGATCCGCGCCTCGTGCGCGGTGTCCGCGGCACGAGCCGCCGCAGCGGCCCGCTCGCACTGCGCCAGCGTGTACTTGGCCAGCGTCGCCCGTACATACGGAATCGACGCCGCGCCCATCGACAGGGAGGTGACACCGAGACCCGTCAGCACACACGCGAGCAGCGGGTCCGAAGCGGCCTCACCACAGACACCGCAGCTCTTGCCCTCGGCCTTGGCCGCCTCGGCGGACAGCGCGACGAGGTCGAGCAGCGCGGGCTGCCACGGGTCCTGGAGCCGCGACACCGCACCGACCTGACGGTCGGCGGCGAAGGTGTACTGCGCGAGGTCGTTGGTACCCAGCGACAGGAACTCGACCTCCTGCAGGATCGAGCGCGCCCGCAGCGCGGCCGAGGGAATCTCGACCATCGCACCGAACTTCGCCCGCAGCCCCGCCTCACGGCACGCGTCGGCGAAGGCCTTCGCGTCCGTACGGTCGGCCACCATCGGAGCCATGACCTCGAGGTAGACGGGCAGCCCCTCGGCCGCCTTCGCCAGCGCGGTCAGCTGCGTCCGCAGCACGTCCGGGTGGTCGAGCAGCGACCGCAGCCCGCGGACACCGAGCGCGGGGTTCGGCTCGTCCGCCGGCGTCAGGAAGTCCAGCGGCTTGTCCGCACCCGCGTCGAGCACACGCACGACGACACGGCCCTCGGGAAACGCCTCCAGCACCTGACGGTAGGACTCGATCTGCTTCTCCTCGGACGGAGCCTTCTGGCTGTCGTCCAGGAAGAGGAACTCCGTACGGAACAGACCTACACCCTCGGCGCCCGCCTCCACCGCGGCCGGCACGTCCGCCGGACCACCGACGTTGGCGAGCAGCGGCACCTTGTGCCCGTCCGAGGTCGCACCGGGACCACTGGACGAGGCCAGCGCGGCCTTCCGCGCGGCGGCGGCCTTCGTCAGCTCCGCCTTCTTCTCCTCGCTCGGGTCGACGAAGAGCTCACCCGTCGAACCGTCGACGGCGATGAGCGTGCCCTCGGCGAGCTCACCGGCGCCGGGCAGCGCCACGATGGCGGGCACACCGAGCGCCCGCGCGAGGATGGCGCTGTGGCTGGTCGGCCCGCCCTCCTCCGTCACGAAACCGAGCACCAGCGTCGGGTCGAGCAGCGCCGTGTCGGCGGGCGCGAGGTCCCGCGCGATGAGCACATACGGCTCGTCGCTGTCCGGCACACCCGGCATCGGGACACCGAGCAGCCGGGCGACGATCCGGTTCCGCACGTCGTCCAGGTCGGCGACCCGCCCTGCCATGTACTCACCGGCGCCCGCGAGCAGCTCCCGATAGTGCGAGAAAGCGTCGTAGATCCCGCGCTCGGCCGTGCTGCCGACCGCGATACGGCGATCGACGTCGGCGATGAGCTCCGGGTCCTGCGCGATCATCGCCTGGGCCTCCAGCACCGCCTGGGCCTCGCCACCGGCCAGATTGCCTCGTGCGATCAGGTCCGCGGCCACAGCTTCCACCGCCTGGCGGGCGCGCCCCTGTTCGCGCTCCGCCTCGTCGGCCGGAATCTGCTTGGCCGGCGGCTCGAGAACCGCCGTGCCCATGTGCCGGACCTCGCCGATCGCCACACCGTGGCTGACGCCGACGCCTCGCAGCGTTGTCTCCATCTCACCGTCTCCGATTGAGCGGCGGCCTCGGCCGCCGCGTTGAATGTCGAACTCGCGGTCGTCACGAGGACGAACCGGCTCAGCTCCAGCCGAAGAGCTGGTCGCCGGCCTTCACGTCGCCGTCCTCGACGACGTCGGAGAGCGAGTCCGCAGTGGCCTCCAGGGCCACGACGGGACAGATGGGGGACTTGCCGGCGGCCTCGACCTCGGCGGGGTTCCAGCGCACGACGGCCTGTCCGCGCGTCACGGTGTCACCCTTGTTGACGAGCAGCTCGAAGCCCTGCCCGTTCAGCTGGACGGTGTCGATGCCGAGGTGGGTGAGCACGCCGTGCCCCTCACTGTCGACGACGACGAAGGCGTGCGGGTGCATGGAGACGATGACCCCGTCGATGGGGGACACCGCCTCGGAGGGCTCACGCACGGGATCGATGGCGGTACCGGGACCGACCATCGCACCGGAGAAGACCGGGTCGGGAACTGCGGCGAGACCGATGGCGCGTCCAACAAGCGGCGACGTCACGGTTGTCATGGGAAGCCTCCCAGGGGCGGAGATTGTGTGGCGCCGTCACTACCTGTCCTGGACGGCGTACTGTTCAGAAGCGTATGTCATAGGAAGTCCCAGTTCCGCACGAGACGTACCACTTGGCGGACCTAGGACTACCCCGAAACGATTTGCCTCTACTGACGGTGGGATGTACTGTCGTACTCCTGCCTGACCCCAACGCGGCCTTGAGTCGCGGGTCGGCAGCACCTATCAAGCCAGATCCTAACCCCAGTGGTCTACACCTCTGCGTGCATCAGCTCGCCGGGGGAGTGGTCAGGGGGACCGAGAAAGCCTGGTAATGTTTGACCCCGCCGGGAACGGGAAACGCGAAAGCGAATTTCGTCTCGACAACCCGCTCCAGCGGGTGGCAGAAACGGGAAATCGGATCTGCTAGGCTGGAAACACGAAATACCGCAGGAAAAGCCCGGAGGAAAGCCCGCGAGGGTGAGTACAAAGGAAGCGTCCGCACCTTGAGAACTCAACAGCGTGCCAAAAATCAACGCCAGATTAGTTGATACCCCGTCCATCTTCGG